>JBLNBR010000033.1:0-221433 GCA_050260105.1 Ignavibacteriales bacterium
GGCATATAGCAGTCTAATCGACTCGATTCAGCGCGGTCCGTCTGTTGTCGGTGCGGGCGCCGACCCCTCTATCAGGGACATCCTGGCGGAGGCGCTGGAACGGTTGGCCGAAGTCGAACACAGAGCTGGCGCCAAGTAGGGGCACTGCGCGGTGTCTCATGCCACGCGCGCCCTACTCTGCAGCCAGCACCTGGACCAGCACCTGCGCCTTCCAGAACACCTTCGACCCCGGCCTCAGGGATCCGCCCGGCACCTTGCCGTCCTTCCCTGAGACCGAGATGTGCGCGTGTACCTTCGGGTGAAGCCTGTCGTCCCTGACGGCGACCTCGCCTATGGTGCCGGCTATGCTGACTATCTCGAACGGCCCGATCGCCTCGGTGGGCTGCATTGGAGGAGGGAACTCCGGCCCTGCGGGGTTCGCCGCCGACAGCGTTGACAGCGATCCGATTCCCGAGACGAGCAAGCCGCTGTGGACTTTTCCGCGCCTCAGCCGGCGCCGTGAGGCTCTCCTGGACATCCTCGCCCGCCTCGAGAAGCCACAGTTCGAGGCCGGCCGGTTTCAGTGGGATGGCTGTCGCCACTTTCAGATACCCCCTACTCGCCGCGTAGATGCAGCCGCATCTACATGCATGTTCGTTCAGGCTCGGAGTCTCTCCTCCCGTATCTTAGCGGCTCCACTACGAGCAGCACTCAGCCGTTGAAGCTGAATCGCTGGTACACTGCCGGTGGTCCGGGTGAATCTGTACCCGGCGCTGCCTTTGTTCGTGAGAGAGCTGTGGATTCGCAATCCATGCAGACTGGTCGGTGATGTGGTAAAATGTGGTAGGCACGGACATCAATGCGCCTGGCCACGGATCCGGGTTTTCGCACGAATGCGGATCGGACGGGGGAGGGTCATCTTCAGGTTTGAGGTTTGGGATATCGATTCTGCGACGACTGACGCAATCTGGCGACGTAAGCCACATTGGGAAGATCTTCTACCTGACAGCACTGTCGACGCGTCCAGGGTCGGTTAGAGAACTCGGGATAGCTGCAGGTGTGGACTCGGGTCATGCGAGCAGAGTGTGTCGTGAACTTGTGCAGGCTGGCTGGATGCGCATTGAACGAAATGGGTACAGACGCACACCTGTCCCGGTGGTGCCCGAGTCGCTGCAACACGAGCAGGCCTCCCGCTTGCAGACGCTGGTCGGGATCGCCTCACAGAAGGGTGAGTTCCTCATGAAGTGTTGGCTCGACGTTCTTGTGGCCAGTGATGACCTAATCGACAACTGTCGGCCTGGTTTCCTATGCAATCCTCTCACAGGAGAGCCTCTGGAGTTCGATCGCTTCTATTTGGAGGGGGTCGCGTTCGAGTTCAACGGTCGCCAGCATTACAGACCTACCAGCGCTTATCCGGACGAACAGACGTTCCGCGAGCGCCGAGCGAGGGACTTGCTCAAGAAGGGGCTGAGCCAGGAGAAGGGTATCGTACTAGTTGAGGTCACGAGCGCTGACTTGACTCTCGAGAACATGGAGAAGAAGATACCGGATGTGCTGCCCAGGAGCGTCGTTGACAGAGAAGGCCCCTATGTCAAGGCGTTGTCGCGTTTGTGCAAGGATTATCTTGACAAGACTGCGCAATCACCCTGATATGCTCAGTCTTGGTCGTTGCCATGGTGACCCAGATGCCTGTCGCAGCCGACTGAGAGGCGGTAGACTCTGCACCCAGGCAGAGAGTTTGCTAGAGTGTCTGCGCACGCGCAGAGAGATTGCTGAAGTAGCTGCGTACAGGCAGAGAGCGCGCGGAGTCTGCGCCCAGGCAGAGAGTTCGTTATTGTCTCTGCATACTCGCAGAGAGATCATCGGAGTGTCTGCGCACATGCAGAAACCATCGTGGTGTCTGCGATCAGGCAGAGAGATCGCGCCGGTGTCTGCGTACGTGCAGAGAGACTACGGAAGTAGCTGCGTACAGGCAGAGAGTCTGCAGACTCTGCACCCAGGCAGAGAGTTCGCTAGAGTGTCTGCGTACGCGCAGAGAGATCATCGGAGTGTCTGCGCACGCGCAGCTGCCGTGGAGTCCGGTCGTTGACAGCGCCTTCGACTGCGGCGATAATGTTGCCCAGGACTTCGATATGTCGAAGACAACGCTGCCCAGGATTTAGATATACTGCGCAGAATACGGACATACAGGTTTCGCCATAGTGTAGCGCGATGAGGGGGTCAACCGGCTTTCGCCGGCCGCAGAGAGGGGACGGCGGTGCGAAGTCCCTGCGGCGGAGTCTGGATGCCGCCCCTGAGCAGGTGCTGAAGAATCCTCGACAAGGCACGGGGTCGCGCCCAGTACAGCGCGCATGAGATGCGCCGGCGGATTTTCTGCGTGGCAGGCAGGCTGGGCTGGCGAATCAGGGTGGTACCGCGAGAGATGCCTCTCGTCCCTGGAGGACGGGGGGCTTATTGTATGGTGGGCCTGGCAGCTCCCGGCAGACGCCCGACAGGCAGCTGACAGATGCACGAAAAGCGGCTGGCAGCACCGCAAGGAGTAGTGAGGAGCATTAGGGAGTAGCAGTGAGCAAGTCGGAAATAGTCAGAAGCAATCGGACGCAATCGGAAGGCAGTCGGAAGTAATAGTGAGGTACTCGGGAGTAGTCCGAGTAGTAGGGATTAGTCTGGAGTAGTCGGGAGTAGTAGGGAGGAGTAACGAGATGACCCGTGAGAGAATCGAGACGACGCAGGCGAACGCCACGACTTCTGCCGCGCACGGCGCTACGACCGCCGCGGCGACCACCGGCTCTACGACCGGCATGGCCGCCATGACCGCCGCCGAGGTCAGGCGCCAGTTCCTGCGCTACTTCGAGCGCAACGGCCACACCATCGTGGCCAGTTCGCCGCTGGTTCCCGAGAAAGACCCCACGCTGCTGTTCACAAATGCCGGGATGGTCCAGTTCAAGGACGTCTTCCTGGGGACGGACAAGCGGCAATACAAACGGGCCACCACATCTCAGAAATGCGTGAGAGCCGGTGGGAAGCACAACGACCTGGAGAACGTTGGCTACACGGCGAGGCACCACACATTCTTCGAGATGCTGGGCAACTTCTCGTTCGGGGATTACTTCAAGAAGGACGCTATTGGCTTTGCGTGGGAGTTCCTGACGGACGTGCTCGGCCTACCGAAGGACAGGCTGTGGTTTACGGTATTCCGCGACGACGACGAAGCCGCGGCGCTGTGGCAGGAGACTGCGGGCGTGCCCGCGGACCGGGTCATTCGAATGGGTGAGAAGGACAACTTTTGGGCGATGGGAGACACTGGACCGTGCGGGCCGTGCAGCGAGATCATCATCGACCGGGGCGAGGAATACTCCTGCGGTGCCCGTGAATGCTTCATCGGGAAATGCGATTGCGACCGCTGGCTGGAGATATGGAACCTGGTGTTCATGCAGTTCAACAGGGATCAGAACGGCGCGCTGACCCCCCTGCCGAAACCCAGCGTTGACACGGGGATGGGCCTGGAGAGGATCGCGTCGGTGCTGCAGGGAGTGGACACGAACTTCGATACGGACCTGTTCACGCCCATCATCGGCGCCATCGAGGAGCTGGCGGGCAAGCAGGCTGCCGGCGGGGCGGGTGTGTTCCCGTACCGCGTGATCGCCGACCACGCGCGGGCGTGCACGTTCCTCGTCTCAGACGGCGTCATACCGGGCAACGAGGGCAGGGGGTACGTCCTGAGGCGGATCCTCCGGCGCGCTGTCAGGTACGGTAAGGTGCTCGGAATCGACGGGGGATTCATGTACAAGTTGGTTCCCGTCGTGGGTAGGGTCATGGGAGACGCCTATCCGGAGGTGCTGGACAGGGCGGGCCTCTCCGCGAAGGTGATCAGGCTCGAGGAGGAGCGATTCCTCCAGACGCTGGAGCAGGGCGAGCGCATCGTCTCCGGCCTGATCGAGGACGCGAAGAGACAAGGCAAGGCCGGGATAAGCGGGCCGGATGCGTTCATGCTGTACGACACCTATGGCTTCCCGTTCGATCTTACGAGGGACATCGCGGGCGAAAACGGCCTCCAGGTGGACCGCGAAGGGTTTGAGCGGGCTATGCGGGAGCAGAGGGACAGGGCGCGCGCCGCGAGGAAGGCGGAGGGACGGGAGTACGAGGCCGGCATATCGGCCGTGCTTGATGACGTTCCGCGCACGGTTTTCACGGGCTACGAGGGGCTCTCGTCCGCCTCCAGGGTGCGTGCCGCGGTGAAGGACGGTGAGAGGACTGCCGCCCTGGTGAAGGGGCAGACAGGCGAATTATTGCTCGATTCCACCCCGTTCTACGCCGAGTCCGGCGGCCAGGTCGCAGATACGGGGACGATTGAGGGGCCGGCGGGAAGGGGCAGAGTGACAGGGGTACGCAAGCTAGCCGGTGAGAGGATAGCCCATGAGGTCACGGTCGAGGAGGGGCACCTGGCGGAGGGCGACGCCGTCTCCGCGGTGGTGGACGCTGAGCGGAGGTTCGCGATCAGGCGGAATCACACCGCCACGCACCTCGTCCACAGGGCGTTGAAAACGGTGCTCGGCGACCACGTCAACCAGGCCGGATCGCTGGTGTCTCCCGGCAGGCTGAGGTTCGACTTCACTCACTTCGCGCCCCTCAGCGAGGAGGAGATTGCGAAGGTTGAGCGGCTCGTCAACGACAAGATCCTCGAGAACCTCATGGTCGAGGCGGCTGAAATGGGCCTGGAGGAGGCGAAGGCCTCGGGCGCCATCGCGCTGTTCGGGGAGAAGTACGGTGATAGGGTGCGCGTCATCAAGATAGGGGATTTCAGCAAGGAGCTGTGCGGCGGCACACACGCCTCTTCGACGGGGGAGATCGGGCTGTTGAAGGTCGTCTCCGAGTCGGGGATAGGGGCGGGCCTCCGCCGGATCGAGGCTGTGACGGGACATGCGGTCCTGGATCACTTGCGCGCCGTCGAGAAGGCGCTGGGAGAAGCCGCGGCGGCCCTCCGCGTATCGCCGGAGGAGGTCGCCGTCAGGGTGACCGACATGGCAGCCAGGGTTAAGTCGCTCGAACGAGAGGTTGAGCGACTGCAGATGAAGATGGCGCAACAGGGGGTCGACGAGATCGTGGCCTCCGCCGTCAGCGCGGGCGAGGCGCGGATTGCCTGGGGTGAAGTGGCCGCGACCAGCGCGGACGCGTTGAGATCGGTTGGCGACTCCGTGCGCGAACGGATCGGGTCGGGAGTGGTCGCGCTGGCCGCCGTCGTGGACGGTAAGGTGAGCTTTGTGGTAATGGTGACCAAGGATCTGGTTGGAAAAGGAGTGCATGCGGGCAGAATAGTCAGCGAGGCGGCGCGTGAGGCCGGCGGCGGCGGGGGTGGCCGTCCCGACATGGCGCAGGCGGGCGCGAAGGACCCGGCCATGATACAGGCCGCCCTCCGGAAGGCTGTTGAGGTTGCACGAAACCAAATAGCGACGGCGCTGCGACAATAGGAACCCACTCGGGGGCTGCAGCGTCTCGAACCACGGCGGACGCAGAAGACGCGCCGGACGCAGGCGGTGCCCGCACCAGCGACTCCAGAGCGATACTGAGCGATACTGAAAGGAAAGCGATGCTGAAGGAGAAGGAAGCCGGTGCGCCGAAGAGTATGTCCGCCTGAATATCCCTTGGGGAGGCTTCATTATGGTCGAGCCTGTTGAGAGCACGAGGATGTTCAAGGTCAAGCCGGAAGAAACGTACAACGCTCGTGATGTCCTTACGCAGGTATATCAGGCGCTGAAAGAGAAAGGGTACAACCCCATCAATCAGATAGTGGGGTATCTGCTCTCGGGTGATCCCGCGTACATCACCAGCCACAAGAACGCGAGGAGCCTTGTGAGGCGGCTCGAACGGGATGAGTTGCTGGAGGAGCTCGTCAAGCACTACCTTGAGGGATAGGCTGCCGCAGACAAGGTGAATGACAACACGCGGCGCCGGAATCGAGGGTTTCTGGCCATGAAGAAAGGCCACCGTAAGGTGGCCTTCATCATATGGCTCGATCACATGGGGCGATCGGTCATACCAAAGGGCGGATGCCGGAATAGTATACACAGGCGAGATACGAGGGAGGAAGGACGGCCTTGATACCCCTACGCGACAGTGTCCGGTCCAGGCGGTTTCCGATAGTCAACGTGCTCATAATTATTGCCAACGTCCTGATATTCGTGTACGAAATGACCCTGCCGGGGAGGCAGGTGGACGTGCTGTTCAGGACGTACGGCCTGGTACCGGCCAAGTTCGCGATGACGGGCGTGGCGTCGTTTCTCCCCCTGATCACCTCGCAATTCCTCCACGGCGGCCCCCTTCACGTGGGGGGCAACATGCTCTATCTCTGGGTCTTCGGAGACAACATCGAGGATAGGATGGGTCATCTCAGGTATCTGGTGTTCTACCTGCTCCTCGGTTGCATCAGCGGGCTGGCCCACGTGATGTTCAACGTCTCCTCCAGGGTCCCGACGGTGGGCGCGTCGGGGGCGGTGGCGGGGATCCTCGGGGCGTATTTCATGTCATTCCCGCGGTCGCGGATCCTCGCTTTGATCCCCCTCGTCATCTTCTGGAGCGTTACCGAGGTCCCTGCGGTGATATTCCTATTCCTCTGGTTTGTGCTGCAGCTCGCAAGCGGGGTAGCCAGCGTGGGGTCCACCGAAGTGGGGGCGGGCGTCGCATGGTGGGCCCACATCGGTGGATTCGTAGCCGGCGCTGCGCTCATCAGGATATTCCGGACACGGAGGGCCTGGCGGCCGTACTGAGCCCGCAGGCGCGCGCCTCAGCCCGCGCGCCTCAGCCCGCGCCAGGGCGTGCGCGCCTTCGCATTCGGACCCGCGCCAGCCTGCCGCGCCCGGCGCTCACCGCCACCATCTAAATGTGGCACGAGGAGGCGTGCTTAGAAGGACTATCTTCCTCAGCCAAGAAACTATATCTGGCTTTAGAAATATGGCTGGGAGGCGGTCTGGTTGCCTCAAAAGGTGACTGTGAGCGTAATCAAGGCGGACATCGGCGGCTACGTCGGGCACTCCAGTGTGCACCCGAGATTGATCGACAAGGCTGCGGAAACCCTCGACGAGAAGGGGTCCGGAACCCTCATCGATTTCCACGTGGGGCACTGTGGTGATGACATCAACCTGATCATGACCCACCGCAACGGTGTCGATAGCCCCGCGATCCACGAGCTCGCGTGGGAAACATTCCTCGCGTGCACGGCCGTTGCGAAGGAACTCAAACTGTACGGCGCCGGCCAGGACCTTCTTTCGGACGCGTTCTCCGGGAACGTCAAGGGCATGGGCCCGGGCGTGGCGGAGATGGAGTTCGTCGAGAGGCAGGCCGAGCCGATTATCGTTTTCATGGCCGACAAGACGGAACCCGGGGCCTGGAACTATCCGCTGTACAAGATGTTCGCGGATCCGTTCACTACGATCGGCCTCGTGATCGATCCGAAGATGCACATGGGGTTCAGATTCGAGGTGCATGACCTGATAGGCCATAAGAAGGTGACCTTCAGTTGCCCCGAGGAGTTGTACGACATGCTCGTGTTCATCGGAGCGCCGGGCAGGTACTGCATCAAGTCGGTGTACTCGAAGACGCTCGACGAGATATGCGCCACGTCGACCACCCAGCGGCTCAACCTGATGGCCGGGAGATATGTGGGTAAAGACGACCCTGCGATGATCGTGCGGTGCCAGAGCGGAATGCCCGCAGTGGGCGAAGCGCTCGAGCCGTTCGCCAACCCGCACCTCGTCGCGGGCTGGATGAGAGGGTCCAACAATGGCCCGCTCATGCCGGTCTCGACCGATGATGCCACTCCCACCAGGTTCGATGGGCCGCCGAGAGCGGTGGCGCTCGGCTTCCAGCTATGCAACGGCAGTCTGGTGGGACCGCGCGATATGTTCGCAGACAAGAGCTTCGACAAGGCGAGACAGATCGCCAACGACATCGCGCACTATATCAGGGGACTCGGGCCGTTCGAGCCCGGGAGACTGCCCCTCGACGAGATGGAGTATACTACCCTCCCGGACGTGATGGAGAAGCTCGAGGGAAGGTTCGAGGACCTCGACTGAAGGGCATATGGAATACCGTCAACTCGGAAACACGGGATTGAATGTATCGAGGCTTGTGCTGGGGACCCTTACGATGGGTCCCCTTCAGGCTAACCTGGGGCTGGATGAGGGCGCCGCCCTTATCCGTGAGGCGATGGACCTCGGGGTGAACCTCCTCGACACCGCCGAGGTGTACGACAACTACCCGTACATCAAGCGGGCGCTCCGCGGCGTCGGCGAGGAGTTCATGGTGGCCACCAAGTCCTTCGCCTATGAATGGGCGGGGATGAAGAAGTGCGTCGAGGCGGCCAGGCGGGGCATGGACCGCGACGTGATCGACATCTTCTTGCTGCACGAGCAGGAGTCCACGAAGACCCTGGAAGGGCACAGGCCCGCGCTGGAGTATCTGCTTGAGGCGAAGGCCCGCGGCATCGTGCGGGCGACCGGAGTATCCACCCATTTCGTCGAGGTGGCCGCGGCTGTGGCGGGCATGCCGGGGGTGGACGTGCTCCACCCGATAATCAACATGCAGGGCATCGGAATCCAGGGAGGGACCCTGGAGGACATGTTGAAGGCCGTCAGAACGACCCGGGAGGCGGGCAAGGGCGTCTATGCGATGAAGGCGCTCGGCGGCGGTCACCTGCTGAAGGACCTCGAACGCAGCCTCGCCTGGGTGCGCGACCTCGAATTCGTCGACGCGATAGCGGTAGGTGTGGTGAATCCCGCTGAACTCCTCATGGACGCGCTCGTTCTCGGCGGGAGAGAGGTCCCGGAGTCGGTGAGACTGGCCACCCGCAGGCGGGAGAAGCGCCTGCTGATCGAGGATTGGTGCAGGGGATGCGGCGAGTGTGTGGCCGCATGCCAGTTCGGGGCCTTGCGGCTGGAGGGCGGACGGGCCATGGTCGACCCGTCGCGCTGCACGCTCTGCGGATATTGCGCGGCCAGGTGCCGCGATTTCTTCATCAAGGTAGTCTAGGCGGAGGGTGGCTCAGGCCGGTGGCTGGAATGCGTAGGATCATGGCGCTCGACGTGGGCGATAGACGGACGGGGGTCGCGCTGAGCGATCCCCTGGGCATCACAGCGCAGGGGTTATGCGTGATCGAGGCGGGCGGGCCGTCGTCCCTCGTCAGGCAGGTGGCCGAAATCGCCGGGCGCCACGAGGCCGGCGTCATCGTCGTCGGGCTGCCGCTCAATATGGACGGCTCGGCTGGCGAGCGTGCGCGGAAGGTCCTCGACATAATCGAGATGTTGAAGGCTGAGACCGGCCTCGAGGTCACCCCGTGGGACGAGAGGCTCACCACCATGGAGGCGGAAAGGGTACTCATCGGGCTGGACGTGAGACGCGGTCGCAGGAAACGGGTCGTCGACATGGCGTCGGCGACGCTCATCCTCCAGGGATATCTGGAGCGACAGAGGGCACAGGCGCGGCATTAAGCGGCACAGAGCGGCATTAAATCGCACGTGGTGGGAAGAACTATTGGGTGGACTCCGGCGGGGTAGAGTGAAGTCAAAGTGGGTCGGCGCTCATAGGGTTGTTCGTTGACACCCACCCGTTCCCAATCTACAATATGTCTATCCGCTGGAAAATCGAGGTGAAGTGGATTGACCGAGGAGGAGAATGACGAGATAGTGGTGCTTACGGACGAGGACGATGTGGAGCACGAATTCACTGTCGTGGACGTCATAGAGGTGGATGGCAACGAATATGCCATTCTGCTTCCGATGGATCAGGAACCGGATGAGGAAGGCGAGGAGGAGGCCGTCATCCTGCGCGTCGAGAGCGATGAAGACGGCGAAGACGTGCTCGTCGAGATAGAGGACGAGGACGAGTGGGAACGCGTCGCCGGGGCCTGGGAAGAGATCGCTGACGAGGAAGGAGAGTCCTGAGCGGCTCGGACGGTGAGGCGTGACCTCGGGAGGCGACGCTCGGCGAAATGGCGCTGGGCGAAGCGACACCCCGTGAAGCGAGGTCCCGTAGAATGTCGTCCCGTAGAGTGACGCCCCGTGGAGGTATCCCCGGGGCGTTGGTTTTCCGCCTATTCGCCGCTTCCGCCTGTTCGCCGTCTCTGTCTACTCGCTGTCTCGGCTGTTCACCGCCTCTGCGCGTTTAATCGCTTTCGCCTGTCCGTTGCCTTTGCTCGCGCTACCTTTGCCCGTACGGTTTGTACCTGTTGATGGCGTTGATGTGATCCCGCAATGTGACGCTGAACTGGTGGGTCCCGTCGTTCTTGGCGACGAAGTAGAAGTACTTTGTTTCGGCCGGGTAGAGGGCCGCGCGAATGGAGGCGGCGCCCGGCGCCGCTATGGGCCCGGGTGGAAGGCCGGGGTTTCTGTAGGTGTTGTACGGCGAGGAGGCCTTCGTGTCGGCGGTCAGCACCGGCCCGTTGAACTTGCCCAGCGCGTACCTCACCGTCGGGTCCGCGTCGAGCTTCATCCCGATCCTCAGCCTGTTGTGGAAAACGCCCGATATGATGGCGCGCTCAGAGTCGACCATGGCCTCCTTTTCGATTATGGACGCCAGGGTGACCACTTGGTGAACGGTCATCCCGAGTTCGGCGGCACGCGCCTCGAACTCTGGGGAGAACACCTGGCGAAACCGCTTGAGCATGATGCTCGCGATCTCGGCCTCGGTCGTTCCCTTCCGCACGCGGTACGTCTCGGGAAAGAGATAGCCCTCCAGGGGTTCCTTCACATTGGCGCCGGCGGGGATCAGCCCCTTCGCGAGGGCCGGATCGCGGGCCGCCTTGAGGAAGGACTCCCTGTTGACGACGCCCTGGGCCGCCAGCGAGTCGGCGATCTGTTCGACAGTCAGGCCCTCCCTGACGGTAAACGGGTGCGTCAGGATGGGACCGCTCACGAGGTGTTGCAGGATCTCCAGGGCTGACATCGCCGGGCTTATCTCGTATTCGCCCGCCCTCAGCTTCCCGTCGAGTCCCTTGTACTCCGCCAGCAGTCTGAACAGGAGCGTATTCCTAATGAGACCCCTGGAGTGGAGGATCTCGGCGACGCCCGCCGCGGTCGTTCCCTGCGGTATCTCTATGATCTCGGGGGCGACGGGGTCGGGGGAGGCCGGACGAAGCGAAAGCGCGATCTGGGCGGCGGCGAGGCCCGCCACGATCACGAGTACCGCGCCGAGCAGTAAGAGAAGGACAGGCTTATGTTCTGAGCGAAGTCCCATGCGTGCTCCCTTGGGATGGATACCTTGTTTTTCTATTCTACCATTCAACTTTCCTTGTGACGAAGATGCGAAGGGGTGTACGCGTTGCTGGCGGTTGTTACCGGCGGGGCGGGTTTCATAGGGTCACACGTTGTCGAGAGGCTGCTTGAGCGCGGCATAGAGGTCGCCGTCATCGACGACCTGTCCACCGGCGATGCGGCGAACGTGCCCGCCGGTGTCCCGCTTTTCGTCGAGGATGTAACGGCTGAAGGCGCGGCCGGAGTCGTCGCCCGCCTCAAGCCCGGGTGCCTCGTGCACCTGGCGGCGCAGCCGTCAGCGCCCGCTTCCATGGACGATCCCGTCGCCGATTGCCGGACGAACGTCCTCGGGACGGTCAGGATGCTCACAGCCGCCGCGCAATCCGGATGCCGCAGGTTCGTCATGGCCTCGTCAGCGGCGGTCTACGGCGCCCCGGTTCGCCTGCCGGTGGACGAAGACCACCCCTTGACGCCGCTGTCGTTCTACGGGGTTTCGAAGGCGGCCGGCGAATCGTACGCCGCGGCGTTCGCCCGCGCCCGGGGGATGGAATACGTCATGCTGAGATTCGCCAACGTATATGGCCCGAGGCAGGGCGCCTGTGGAGAGGGCGGGGTCGTCGCGGTCTTCATAAGGCACGTTCTCGAGGGAAAGCCGCCTGTAATCTATGGGGACGGGTCTCAGACGAGGGATTTCGTATTCGTGGGAGACGTGGCGGAAGCGACGGTCCTCGCCGCGCTCGGCCGGGGATCCGGAGTCATGAACATATCGACGGGGTCCGAGACCTCGGTCAATGACCTCTGGGCGATGATCTGGCGCGCCTGTGGCGCCACGGTGGCCCCCGTCTACGCGGGCCGCCGGCCCGGCGACATTCACCGGAGTGTCCTCGATCCGCGGCGCGCAAACGCGGCCCTTGACTGGTCTGCGAAGTGCCCGCTGGAGGAGGGGATAGGACGGACTATCGACTGGCGCAGGTCCACGGGCGTTTCGACCGTGGGCGGGGCACGACGCGATAGCACGTGACACTCGATAAGACGCGACAAGACGCTATAGGGCGCGACAAGACGCGATAGCACACCACACAACGCGATAGTGTCAGGGCCGCCTGAAACCCCTCTTGAGATCCCTTCTCGCCTTTTCCTCCAGGGTGCGGGCCTCGTTCACCTCCCGGTCCGTGCGCAGACGTTGCGTCACTCCGCCCTGCACTGAGGCCAGCGCGACGACCGCGTTCCACCTGTGGGCCGCCGTCCAATCCCCGAGATTCGGGCGGTACGCCGGGACCAGGAGGGGTGGGAAACCGGGATCCGGCGGGGCGATGGAAATGGCCTTCGCGATATCCACGGCGAGCCTGGTGTGGGCATCCCCGCGGTACTGCGCCTGCCTGAATACGATGACCCCACCCGCCCGTAGCGGAGACTGCGGGACTCCGGATGAGGGCACGGGCACGAGCAGGGGCACGAACCCGTCGTTCTGAGGGTGGTCCTGAGGCTGGCCGGGAGCCTGAGCGGTGGACCGATGGCCGAGGACTTCGCCGGTCATGAGCGGGCTCATACCAATGACGAATCCCACACCTCCCCTCAGGAAGGAATCGACTGGACTGTCGTCGGGATTCCCCAGGATCGATGATTCCGCGAGACCCTGGCGCACCAGCGACCTCGCGAACTCGGCGGGCGGCGCCGACAGGATGGCTGGAGGCCCCGCTGGCCCAGCCGAGCTCGAGACCGGCCTGTAACCGAGGGCGGAAAGGGTCTCCGGAGAGGACGGGTCGATCACGACAGGCAAGCATCCGGTCGCTTTGAGTGCGCGGCAAGCCGCCTCGAACCCGCCCCACGTCCAGCCGGGGGTCCTGCCTGGTTCGATCCCCGCCTTGAGAAGAAGTCCAGGGTTGCATATCCATGCGCGGCCTTCGATCCATCTGGGAAGGGCGAAGAGACCGCCCTCGCTCGAGCAGGCGTCGAGGGCCTGCGGAAGGTACGCGCCGGTTTCTTGTGGTGTAAGGTAGGACCTCATGTCGAGCTGTAGACTTCGGCTATACAGCGCGAGGCCGCCCGGCGGCGGCAGGAACACATCGGGCGGCTCGCCGATGCCTATTGCCCTGGCGATGGCCTGGCCGCAGGATTGGTATCCGAGAGTTGTCACCTCGACCTTCACGCCGGGGTGCGATGACTCGAACTTGGCCGCTACCCCGGCCAGGTCCCCTTCCGGCCCCCCGACTGGCGGCGGCCAGCGGTAGGCCCATACTCGGATCGTGTCCGCGGGCTGCTGTGATGGCACGGTGGGCGGCTGGACGCGGCGCTGAGCGCCGGAAACGCAACCAGGTACGGACACCCACACGAGCAGAACGAGCGTGAGTAGAACAGCAGCCGGGCGCCAGCGACGGAACGCCATTCAGTCACAACCCCCACGAGCGGGCTTGCCCCGCGGCATCCATTAAGAAAGGTATGAGTGGGGGTCAGTGTTGAGAACGAGTCGCCCGGGGGTCGCGGACCGCATCAAGCGTTTGCGGAGCCGTCAGTCTCGGCCTGCCTCAGCCCTGCGGCCTGTTGCCCGCCGGTAGGGCGCCAGGGCGCACGGTCCAGTGACGCACTTCCCGCAGACGTCGGCCTCGCCGGCGGGCCAGCCTTTGCCGGCGAAGTAGGCCATCACCTCGTTGAGGTGGCGGTAGCAGGCCGCCTTGTCTATCCCGTTCTCGCTGATGGCAGAAACGGGACACCTCCGCATGCATACTGTGCAACGCTTTCCCGCGAAGAAGCCGCAGTACCGCGCGCGGTGACCCTCCGAGGAGAGGTCTGCCGCTGAGTACAGCGCCTCGCCGCGTTGCGCGGCGAGGCTGTGCTGCTCATGGAGGCCGTGCTGCGCAGGGCCGCCGAAGCCGTGTGTTAGGTCCACATCCACTGTGATGCTCGAGACCCTGCCTGCGCAGCCGCTGCGGGTTATTAGCATCTGGTGTAGGCCGATTGCGCCGATCCCGGCTATGACGGCGACGCTCTTGTGAGACCACTTGGCACGCAGGAGGACCGGATCGAAGTTGTGGGTGGGCAGCTCCCAGGACGCCCTCACTCCGGCGGGTTCCAGACGGGCCTGGATTTCGGAACACATGGAGGCGAGGAGGTTGTTGGTCTCGACGTACGCCGTGGCCCACTCATCCGCGCACACCTCTGCGCGGGCGTTCGCGGCCACCACCTCGCGCTCGAACGGCAGGAAGAGGCATGCTACCGAACGGGCGCCGGGCAGGATGTCTGATGGAAGGAGGTGACCGGGCACGTGTCGCTCCCGCAATTCCTTCCAGGCGGGATCGTCAGCCCTTGCGTAACCGAAAAGAGGTTCTCGATATGCGGTCCTGCCTACATGTTCTCTGGCCATGTTCCGTACTGTGTCCTCGATGATGATCCTGGCTGCTGCCGCGCGGTCCGTGTCCACCAGATACCCTCCTCAGCCCCCGACTTCGAACGATTGTGACACCAGCTTCTTCGACGAAATGCCCCGTTCCACCTATCCGGCTCAGTCAACTGGTGAGTGGGAGTGTCACCTTAGAAGCGTTGATCTGGATCAAGGGAATGTCACCCCGGTTGATGTAGTGGGAATCCCCGCGAGTTGTCCTCATTTTGCCGACTACGCGCTGGCTTCACTTGCATGGGCACACATCAAATCCCGATTTGTGTGCACTGGCACACGACAAACGGAGACTTGTATGCACAGGCACACGTCAGGCCAGTCGTGTGCATAGGCACACAATAAATTCCATGTCACGTGCACAGGCACACAATAAACCGGGACTTGTGTGCCTGGAGGCACATGTCCTTCGTGGGGAAGGCGGCGGACGTTGCGAGTGGGGGTTGTGAGACGGGTACGGCAGTGGATGTGGCAGCACCAGTGGCGGTCCCCGCTGGCAGCAGCAGCCCCAGTGGCGGTGGCGGTGGATGCTCGTGTCATGGTCACATTGTCTCGGTCAGTCATGCTCACAGGTTGACAATACCACGGACCGACAACATTCACCGTACCTGCCTGTTGCTGGATCGAACAGCTCCTGGTAAGATATTGGCCAGGTGGCCTGACCACTGTACCGCGAAATGATCCGCAAACAAATCGCACGGAACAGGGGGAATTACGATGAAGCTGTTCAGGCTGGGCCTCGTGTCGCCGTCGTTTTCCCAGGCCGTCTACCACACGCTCGCCCGTGAGGGCGTGGAGTGCCTGGTCGTGCTCTCGCCCGAGAGCAAGTATGTATGCGTTGGATACTTTCAGAACGCCCGCGATTGTGTGGACCTCGAGTTCTGCGCCAGCCAGGACATCCCTGTGATCGGGCGCGAGGTGGGCGGCGGCGTAGTACTGCTCGACTCTAACCAAGTGTTCTACCAACTCATCCTGAGAAGGGACAACCCCATCCTGCCGGCGAGCGTGGCCGCGATGTTCGCCAAGTTCTCCGAACCGCCCGTGAGGACGTACGGGCGCCTCGGCCTTCCGGCGGAACACAGGCCCGTGAACGACATCGTCGCGCTGGACGGCCGCAAGGTCTCAGGACAGGGCGGGGCTGATATCGGCCCGTCGCAGGTATTTGTCGGCAACATCATCCTGGACTTCGACTACGATACGATGGTCATGGCCCTCCGCGTACCCGATGAGAAGTTCCGCGACAAGATCCACAAGTCCATGAAGGACAACCTGACCACCCTGAGACGCGAATTGGGGGAGGCGCCTTCACGGGAGACCGTGGAGGACGTTCTCATCGAGGAGTTCGAGCGACTTCTGGGTCCCCTTGAGAAGGCCGAGATACCCGCGTCGATGCATCCAGCGATAGACGAGATCGGCCGCTACCTGTCATCCCCCGAGTTTGTCCTGCGGAAGGGCAGAAGGCCACGGGGAGTGGTCATCCGCGAGGGGGTCAAGGTGGGCCGCTTCGACCACAAGGCCCCGGGCGGCCTGATAACAGCGGAAGTGGAGGTCGCGGGCGGCGAATTGACCGGAGTGTGGCTGGCCGGCGACTTCACGTTCAGGCCGAGGGAGGCTTGGCTGGGCCTCGCCCCCTCGCTCTCGGGTGTTTCGTTCACGAAAGACGACGTCGAACGGGCAATCGCCCGCTACTACTCGGAGCACCAGGTCGATTCCCCCGGCGTTACGCCGGCGGACCTGACCGCAGCGATACTCAGGGCTGTGGCGTCACCGTGAATCCGCGGCGACCCGGCCCTGGCCTGCCAGCGACCCGGCTGTGACCCGGCTGTGACCCGGCTAGCAACCCCCAGAAAGCCGCCGCCCACTGCGAACTATTTGGAAGAAGGCGGGAGACGAGGAGGAGGTTCTTGGAATGCAGTGGGCCAGGAGATTGGTTTGTATCGGGGTCGTCGTTTCACTTCTGGTGGCCCTGGGAGGCGGCGTGGCGGCGGCGCAAGGCAAGAATAACCCGTGGGAGCGCGGCCTGAAGCTCGGCGTCCTGAAGAAGGTCTTCGTCGATGAAGACGAAGCGCCATGGGCGACGGGTTACATGGCCAAGATGAAACTGAACGGTCTGATGCAGGGCTATCCCGGCGGTAAGTTCATGCCCAATACCCCCATATCCCGGGTGGAACTGGTTGTGCTGGCCGTCCGCGTGAAGGGCCTCGAGGATGAGGCGAAGAGCAGGAACGATGCGGTGCTTCCGTTCAGCGATTCGGAGACCATCTACCAGAGGTATCCGTGGGCGGTCGGCTATCTCGCGACAGCGGACCGCGCTGACTTGCTCCCGTCCGACACCGACCGGTTCCAGCCCGAGAAGGCTGCCACCAGGCTGTGGGCGGCGGAGGTCCTAATCAAGGCGATGGGCCTCGAGGATGAGGCCGAGGACATGATGGACGAAGACCTTCCCTACTCGGACGAGCGGGAAATCCCCGACGACAAGATCGGCTACGTGGCGCTTGCGCTGGAACGCGGGATCATGATGGGCGACGGCAACGCCTTCAGGCCGAACGCCCCGATCCGCCGGTGCGAAGTGGCCGCGGTGCTCGACAGGCTCCAGGAAGCCCTGCCCCCATTGGGTTACGAGGTCAGGGGCGTCATCAGCGGCGTCAACGAATCCGGCAACTCGATCACCGTCAGGGTTTATGACAGCAAGTGGTGGAACTGGCAGACCACGTTGCGCAAGAGCTACACGGGAAGTCTGTTCACGACCACCGTCACGATCCGGGTGTCGGATGACGCCCTGATACTCCTGAACAAGAGTCTTGCCGAGATCCATGACCTAGAGGCCGGATATCGGGTCACTGTCCTCCGCAACTCCAGCGGGCAAGCGGTGCTCGTGGACGCCCAGTCCAACGGGGTAACGCCGAACTGGCCCGATTCGGGAGTGGTCACGAAAGAGGGCGAGGTTAAGGAGATCGACACCGGCAGCACGCCCGAGATAACGATCGAGGACAGCGACGGCGACGAATGGACATACCGCATTGCGTCCAACTGCGTCGTGCAGAAGGACGGCGACGAAGTCGACCTGGATGAGGTCGAGGTCGGGAACCACGTCACCCTCAGGGTCGTTGATTCCAAGGTCACGAAGATAGTCGTGGAGGATGAGGTCGTCGAGTCCGAGAAGGACGGCGAGGTTACCGACTTGAGGCTCACCTCCAGCCCGAAGAGGATCACGATCAAGCTGTCGAACGGCTCGTCCTTCACAGCGGCGATCTCCTCCAGCGTTGTCGTCAAGGAAGACGGTGACACCGTAGACCTCGATGACATCAAGGTGGGTGACGAGGTACACCTCGAGCTCCGCGACGGATACGTGGTGAGAATAGAGATCGAGGAGTCGGCCGCTCAGCAATACGAGGGCACGGTCATAGACATCTACACCTCCGGGTCGTCGAAGCGCATACGCCTGCGGCTCGACGACGATAGGACGATGAGCGCCACGATTTCTTCGAGCGTGGTCGTGAAGTACGACGGTTCCACCGCGAGCCTGAGCGATGTCAGGGACGGAGATGAAGTGACCATCACCGTGGAGGACTCGGTGGTGACCAGGATAGACATCTCCGAGCGCGCGGTCACTGAGAGGGAAGGCGTGGTCACTCAGGTCGAAACCGGCGCCAACGCGAGGATATGGATACGCGTGAGCAGCAGTTCCGTGGAAAGCTACGCGGTCGCGTCCAGCGTTGACATCGATTACGAGGACGATGAACTGGATCTCGAGGACATCGTGCCGGGCGACGAGGTGGAGTTGAAGATATCCGACTCGAAGGTGACGGACATCACCGTGACCGACCGGCCTGAATCCGAGGTCGAGGGGACGATAGAGGCCCTGAACCCGAGTTCCACGTCGGGGCGGACGATCAGCGTCGAGAACTCGTCCGGTCGCGACGTGACCTATAAGGTGTCCGGCGACGTGACCATCAAGAAGGGTGCGCACACCCTGTCGTTCAGCGAGCTCGAGGAGGGCGACGAGGTTACCCTGAAGCTGGCGGGGAACCTGGTGGTGCAGATCACGGTCGAGGAGTAACGCCAGGGGAAGCAGCGCCGGGTAACACCGGCGGAGTGACGCAAGGCGGTCATTGACAGGATAGGTTGGGGCTGTCCCCGCAGGTTGGGACAGCCCTCCAATTTTTCCGGCGATCGAGTGAACGAAATCGAAGGTTTTTCGGCTCTCATGGCGTAGTGTACTGACAAGTGTAGTGGTCAGGCCACCACCGGCTTGCGCCGGCCGGCGGTGGCCGGTAAGCGGAAGCCTGTGAAGGGGGTGGGAAATGGCGTAGCCGGGCCAGCGGTTGGAGTCACACGGCATCTGGTTCAGGGGCCCTCGTTCATCGAAAGGAGGATTCTCGAGATGCCACTTCCGTTGGGTATCATGGCTATCTTAGCGTTGTTGCCAATTCTGACGGCGGTGTTCCTCATGGCGAACCTCAGGTGGCCGGGCAAGAAGGCCATGCCGGTCACGTGGCTCGTCGCAGTGATTATCGCGGCGCTCTTCTGGCGGATGAACGGCACATGGATCGCTGCTTCGACCATCAACGGTTTCCTTTCTGCAGTGAATATCCTCGTCATTGTCTTCGGCGCGATTCTCGTCATGAACACTCTCCAGAACGGCGGGGCTATGACCGCGATCAAACTCGGATTCTACGGCATAACTCCTGACAGGCGCATTCAAGCGCTCATCGTCGGCTGGCTCTTTGGCGCGTTGATCGAGGGCGCCGCGGGATTCGGAACGCCGGCGGCCCTGGCGGGTCCGCTCATGGTCGGCCTCGGGTTCCCGCCCCTCGCTGCGGCGATGGTTGCGCTCGTGTACAACAGCACTCCTGTCTCGTTCGGCGCCGTCGGGACCCCCATCCTTGCCGGTGTGAACAGCGCCATCGGCAACCTCATCGGGAAGGAACTCCCGGTTGACTACCTCAGGATGCAGGGGATATATGTATCCATCATCCACGGGATCTGCGGAACGTTCATCACCCTGATCGGCGTGTGCATGCTCACGAAGTTCTTCGGAGAGAAGAGGTCCATCGCCGACGGGCTCGAGATATGGCCGTTCGCGATCTTCTCCGGCCTCGCGTTCACGGTGCCCTACGTCTTGCTGGCGCAGATTAGCCCCGAACTGCCGTCGCTGGCCGGCGCCACGGTCGGACTGGCCGTCACCATGTACGCGGCGTCGAAGGGCTTCCTGTGCCCCAAGGAACCGTGGGACTTCCCCGCGCGGGGGAAATGGGAGAGCAACTGGGTCGGCAGCCTCGAACCCGGCAAGCGTGAGGAAGCAGGCGCCAGCAAAATGCCGCTCTGGCTTGCATGGACGCCGTACATACTCATCGTCGCCCTGCTCGTGCTCACCAGGCTCAGGAATCTTCCCTACGGCAACATGCTGAAGGCGGCATGGGTCATTACGGTGCCCAAGATCATGGGAACGAGTATCACATACACAGTCCAGCCCCTGAACCTCCCGGGCCTGTTCCCGTTCGTTCCGGTTGCCCTGTTGACCATACTACTGCACCGGATGAAGGGCGACGCCGTGAGGAAGACCTGGAACCAGACGTTCAAGCAGCTGGTTCCAGCGACGATCTCGCTCTTGTTCGCGGTCGCGGCGGTCGAGGTGATGAAGGCCTCGGGCAACAACGCCCTCAAGATCGACGGCATGCTCATAACGATGTCGAAGGCCGCCGCCTCCCTGTTCGGCAAGGCGTGGCCTATCGCGTCGCCGTTTGTGGGCGTTCTCGGGGCGTACCTTGCCGGATCGAACACGACATCCAACATCCTGTTCTCCGGGTTCCAGTATGAAGTCGCCAAGCAACTGCAGATATCCAGGCTCATCGTGGTCGCGCTGCAGGTAGTGGGCGGCGCGGTGGGCAACATGATCTGCGTCCACAACGTCGTCGCCGCGTGCACCACCGTGGGCATCCAGGCCTCAGAGGGTGTGATCATCAAGAGGAACCTGGTTCCGACCGTGATGTACGCGCTGGCGGCCGGGATCATGGGACTCTTGATGGCCTACGTTCTGCTTCCCGGGCTCCTGTAAGGGCTGACAGGGGCCGCGGGGATTCACAGGGCGGCACGGGGACTCGCCTTGGGCTGCGGTCAGTCGCCGTGCCGCCCTTCCCTCAGTCAGGAGGTGTGAGTGGACTTGAGTGAACTCGGAGAGGAACTGGCGCGAATCACGGGTCCAGGCAACGTCTTGACGGAACCGGAGGACCTGTTCTGCTACGCGTACGATTCGACCCACGTCGAGCACCTCCCGGAATTCGTGGTCAGGCCCCGCACGACGGCGGAGGTCTCCGGCATATTGAATCTCGCCAACCAGGCGAAGGTCCCGGTGGTCCCCAGGGGGGCGGGGACGGGATTGAGCGGTGGTTCCGTTCCGGTTCGCGGCGGAATCATCATGGACCTCACGAGGATGAACGCGATTCACGAGGTCAACAGGCAGGACCTGTACGCCATCGTGGAGCCCGGTGTGGTGACCCTTGACCTGCAGAACCTTGTCGCAGGAAGCGGCCTCCTGTACCCCCCCGATCCGGGTTCCAACAGCGCCTCCACGATAGGCGGGAACATCGCCGAGAACGCCGGGGGTCTCAGGGGCCTGAAGTACGGTGTGACCCAGGATTACGTGATGGGACTCGAGGTGGTGGCGCCGACGGGAGAGGTGTTCACGACAGGTAGCAAGACGGTGAAATGCGTCACCGGTTTCGACCTCACGAGGTTGATCGTGGGGTCCGAGGGGACGCTCGGCGTCGTTACGAGGGCAGTTCTGAAGCTCATCCCCATGCCGGAATTCGGCCGCGCGCTCCTCGGCGTATTCGATTCGACTGAAAAGGCTGCGAAGGCGGTATCCAGGATAATCGAGGCCGGCGTGGTTCCGGCCACGCTGGAGTACCTCGACAGGGTGACCGTCAACGCGGTCGAGGACTTCAAGCCGTGCGGCCTGCCGAGGGACGCTGAAGCGGTGCTCCTCTGCGAGTGCGACGGAGTCCGCGAGGCGGCGGAGAAGGAGGCTGCCGCTGCGGCGCAGATCATGAAGGACTGCGGCGCCGCCAGGGTCGACCAGGCACGGAACGAGGCCGAGAAAGCGGCCGTCTGGGCGGGGAGGCGCGCGGCGCTTGCGGCATTGACCAGGGTCGCCCCAACGACAATACTCGAGGACGCCACCGTGCCTCGCAGCAAGATCCCTGAGATCATCGAGGTCATCAACGGGCTTGCCGCGGAGTACGGGCTGAAGATAGGGACTTTCGGACACGCCGGTGACGGCAACCTCCACCCGACGTTCCTTACGGACGAGAGGAACGCATCGGAGATGCACAGGGTCGAGCGGGCTGTTGACGACCTGTTCAGGCGCGCTCTCGACATGGGAGGCACGCTGAGCGGGGAGCACGGCATCGGTGTAACGAAGGCCAAGTTCCTCGAGTGGGAGCTCGGACCCGGCGGCGTGGGTGTCATGAGGCGGTTGAAGAGGGCGATGGACCCCAACAACATACTCAACCCGGGCAAACTCGACCTGGACGGAAGGGGTGACGCGGAATGACGGGAGCGGTATCGCCCCTCGCATCCATCGAGGAGAAACTCGTCCGGTGCATGAAGTGTGGCCTGTGCAGGGCCGCGTGTCCCATATACAAGGAGACGGGGATCGAGTCGAACCTGGCGCGCGGAAGGCTGAGGTTGATCAAGGGCGTTCTCCGCAAGGAAATCCCGTTGACCAGGAGTCTTGCCTCGAGGATATTCCTGTGCCTTCTTTGCAAGCAGTGCGTTACCGCCTGCCCGAGCGGGATCGAGGTGGACACGATCATCAAGGCCGCGAGAGAGGAATTCGCCGGCGGCGGGTTTGCCCCCGAGACCATGCTCGCCCTATCGAGGGCCGTGCTCGATCAGAAGAACATAACCGGGGAGCCCAATGCGAATAGGGATCTATGGTCCGAGGGAGAGGCGTGGACGGAAAGAGCGGCCCGGAGAAGGCAGGGGGCTGAGGTAGTGTTCTTCACCGGCTGCGTGAGCTCCATGTTTCCCCAGGTATATGGAATACCCAGGGCGGTGGCGCAGCTCCTCGACGCGGCCGGTGTGGAGTTCGCCACGTTGGGGGGCGAGGAATGGTGTTGCGGCTTCCCCCTCATCATCGGGGGGATGCCCGGGGCTGCGGCGGGCATCGCGACGGCGAACGTCGAGGCTATGCGCAAGATAGGGGCAAAAAAGCTCGTGGCCGCGTGCCCGTCCTGTTTCCACACCTGGAAGTTCGACTACCCGGAACTGCTTGGGGGCGACCTTGGTTTCGAGGTTGTCCATTCGTCGGAGATGCTGCTTGAGCTGGTCGAACGGGGCCGGATCAGGCCGGGACCATGGGAGGCTGTTGCGACGTACCATGACCCGTGTGACCTGGGTAGGAAGAGCGGCGTATACGACCCGCCCAGGAGACTGTTGAAGAGCATCCCCGGGATCGATCTCAGGGAGATGAAGGCTTCTCGCGACGCCACGGTCTGCTGCGGCGGCGGCGGGAACATGGAGGCGAATTTCCCGGAAATGGTCCATGCCCTCGCCGGCAAGAAGGTCGCGGAACTTGCCGCGACCGGGGCGTCTCTCGTCGCGTCGTCCTGCCAGCAGTGCAAGCGCACCATCCAGGGCGCAGTCAAGAGAGAGAAGGCGAGACTCAAGGTGCTGGATGTCTCCGAGGTCCTCGTGAAGTCGCTTGGCGGATGACGGCGCTTCCGGCCGGTAGTCCGCCGAATCGAGGGAGGGGGGTTTCTGTGTCAGACCGCGAGCATACCGGCAACCCGCATGAGGCGTTGACGAAGAAGATCACCGAGGGATTGGGTGACCGCGACTCGACGAGGGGGAGGAACGTCGCCCTGGACGTGATCTGCCCCAAGCATGTCGCGAAGGTCAAGGAGTACCCAGGCCTTTCGCGGCGGTTGAGGGAGATCAAATCCTATTCGATGGCGAACATCGATACCCTGGTCAAGAAGGCGATCAAGAGCCTTGAGGCCGTGGGGTGCAAGGTGTTCTACGCCAGGACGGGTGACGAGGCCAGGGACTATATCCTGAAGGTGATCACGAAGGGCCCGGTCGTGAAGAGTAAGACCAACGCCGGCAAGGAGATCGGCCTGGTCGAGGCGCTCGAAGCCGCCGGGATCAATGTGGTCGAGACCGACCTCGGGGACAGGATTGTCCAGCTTGCGAACAGCCACGCAAGCCACTGTCTCGTTCCTGCACTACACATCCCGCTGGACAGGATAGCGCAGATATTCTCGGAGGAAGCGGGGAAGCCGGTCGCGCCCACACTCGACGCGTGTATCGCGGCGGCGAGGGAAGGCCTGCTGCAGTACATGCTGAAGGCCGAGTACGGCCTGTCGGGGGCCAACGCGATAGCGGCCGACTCGGGGGCCATCTTCCTCATCGAGAACGAGGGCAACATAAGGGCCGTGACGAACCTCCCGTACACCCACGTGGTGATCGCGGGGATCGAGAAGATCGTGCCAACCCCCCAGGACGCCCTGACTGTGGTCCAGGCGGCGTCGGTATACGGTCTGGGCCAGGACCTCGGGACGTATGTCTCGTGCATCTCGGGGCCGTCCAGGACCGGTGACATCGAGTACAAGGTGGCCCTCGGGATGCACGGGCCGAAGGAGGTCCACGTGGTCCTGCTCGACAACGGCCGTATGGAGGCGATCAGGCAGGGCTTCGAGGAGTCGCTCTACTGCACCAACTGCGGCAGCTGCCTGAACTTCTGCCCGGTCTACGGGTCCATCGGCGAGAAGTATGGCTACAAGTACCTGGGCGGCCGCGGCGTCACGTTCACCGCGTTCCACGCCGGCCTCGAGACGGCCGTGGCGGAGGGCCTGCCCCTGTGCACCACCTGTGAGACGTGCAAGGCCGTTTGCCCTGCGCAGATAGACGCCCCCAGGATGGTGACCAGGCTCAGGAAACAGGCGCAGCTGGGTTGCACCGGCGCGGAGTTCGATTCGTACGCCGAGGCCAAGGCGCAGATGGACAGGTACGATAACCCGTACGGGGAGCAGAGGACGCCGTGGGGCTATGAGAAGGCGAAGACCGAGAACGTTGTGTTCGTCGGGTGCGTGGGCGCCTTCAGGGAAAGGGAGGCCGCGGAGGCCGCTCTCAGGCTCCTGTCCAGGCTCGGCGTGGACTTCGCGACAATAGACGAGAAGTGCTGCGGCGGCGTGTACCAGGACATAGGCTATGACCCAAACCCCGAGTTCGTGGCGCACAACCTCGAGAGGTTCAGGAAGACCGGCGCGAAGAGGGTCATCACGACGTGTCCGAGGTGCATGAGGTTCTTCAAGGCCTCGCCCGCCTTCAACGAATTCGAGATCGTCCACATGACCGAGTTCCTCAACGGGTTGCTCGCCGCGAAAGAACTCCCTGCCGGGCCGGGCGCGAAGATCGTGTATCACGACCCGTGTCACCTCGGCAGGTCGCAGGGCATCTACCAGGCGCCGAGGGACCTCATCGGCAGGATCGCGGCGGAGACCGTGGAGCCGTTCAGGTCGAGGGAATACTCGCGGTGCTGCGGCGCCGGCTCGATAGTCCGCGGCGTGTTCCCGAGGCTCTCGATCAACATGGCGAAGACCAGGGTCCAGGAACTCGACGACACAGGGGCCGATGTAGTGCTGACAGAGTGCTTCGCCTGCCTGCATAACCTCAGGAATGCGGTTGGGTCCAGGCACAGGGTCGAAGTGTACAACATATCGGAGTACATCAACTCGCTGTTCGAGGGCGGCCGGGCCGCCGCGGAGCGTTGAGCCTCAGGGAGGGACTGGCGGTGGAATACAAGGGATACGTGTTCCCGGAGGACCTGCTGTATGACAGGCATCACGGGTGGGCGCGGGTGGAGGGCGATACCGTGACCTGCGGCATCACCGATTTCGCCCAGAAGCTCGCGGGAGAGATAGTATATGTCGAAATCCCGAGGAAAGGCAAGAAGACCGAACGGGATAAGCCCTGCTTGTCGATAGAATCAGGGAAGTGGGTCGGCAGGGTTTACGCCCCGTTTACGGGGGAGGTGGCGGAGGTCAACTCCGCGCTCGAGGACGACGCCTCCCCCCTGAATTCCGATCCGTACGGCGACGGCTGGATAATAAAGGTCCGGGTCGACCCCTCTGTCGCAGCCGCGGAGAAGCCCGCGCTCCTGACGGCTGAGCAGGGGCTGAAGGAGTTCATCGACGCGGAGATAGTCAGGATCGAGAAGGAGAAAGCGGAGAAGAAAGGCTAGATCTGTCCCATGGGGCCGGCCTCAGGGCCGCTCCATTGTTTGGGGGTGCTATCGTTGAGCCCGGGCCGTATCACCTTGGACGACATGGACTCGCAATTCCTGGGCAGCCTGGGTAACCACCTCGGGACGAAGGTGGGCGCCGATTTCGCGAATTGCATTCAGTGCGGCGCCTGTACGGCATCGTGTCCATCGGCCCACGCGATGGATGATCCGCCGAGGCGGCTCGTCCGCATGGCTTCCCTCGGACTGTGGAAGGAGATGTTGTCCGGGCGCTCGATCTGGCAGTGCCTGACGTGTGCCTCGTGCCAGGCAAGGTGCCCGAGGGGTATCGAAATCACCGGCGGCATGCTCGGCCTGCGCAGGGAGGCGGGCAGGCGGTTGGGATTGCCCGAGGGCATGGCCAGGCTCGCGTCCACCGTCGACGGCGCGAGGAACATAACTGGCGACGCCAACGAGAACAGGGCGTTGTGGTGCGACGATATGGATGTGAGGCCGCCTGCGGTGGTCGAGGTCGTACAGTCCGGAGTCAGGGTCGATGCCGTGTACTTCGCCGGCTGCGTGGCGTCTCTCTTCCCCGCGGTGTACTCGATCCCCAGGAGTGTCTCCGGGGTCCTGGCCGCCGCGGGCGTCAATCTGGCCGTGATGGCGGGGGAGGAGTGGTGCTGTGGATTCCCGCTCATCGGGGCCGGCGCAGCGGACGGTTCCCCGGTGAACCGCCTGGAGACCCTGGTGCGGCACAACGTGGAGGTAGTCAAGAGGACCGGCGCGGCAAGGCTCCTTGTCTCCTGCCCCTCGTGTTACCATACCTGGAAGCACACCTATGAGAAGGTCTACGGCGCCGGGCTGGGATTCGAGATCGTCCATTCTACTCAGTTCTTCACTGAACTCCTGGATGGCAAGAGGCTGAACCCCCAGCCGCGCGAGATCGCGGTGACGTACCACGACCCGTGCGACCTGGGAAGGAAGTCGGGTATATTCGATGAGCCCAGGGCCGTTCTGAAGGCGATCCCGGGCCTCGAGTTGATCGAGATGAGGTTCCACGGCATGGACTCCAAGTGCTGCGGCGGCGGCGGGAACCTCGAGATGAACGATCCCGCGTTGAGCGGCGAGGTCGCGAAGTCGAGACTGGCGCAGGCCTGTGATACGGGGGCCGCCGTGGTGGTTTCGTCCTGCCAGCAATGCAAGCGCACCCTCCAGGGGGCTGCCCGGAAGGAGAAGGCGAGAATCAAGGTGCAAGACGTGGCCGAGATACTGTTGCAGGCGGTCTCAGGGGAATAGGCGTGAGAGGGTGACTCGATTTGAGGAGGATAGGCGTATACGTATGCCACTGTGGATCCAACATCGCGGGGACGGTTGACTGCGGGGCCGTCGCCGGGTATGCCGCGGGCCTCGACGGGGTAGTGACATCGAAGGACTACACCTATACCTGCTCCGATCCAGGGCAGGAAATGATCAGGGAAGACATACGGCGATTGAACCTGGACAGGATAGTCGTCGCAGCCTGCTCCCCAAGGATGCACGAGATTACTTTCAGGGAGACCGTGAAGTCCGCCGGTCTCAACCCCTATTACCTCCAGGTCGCCAACATCCGGGAGCACGTCTCGTGGGTCACGAAGGACAGGGAAGAAGCGACGCGCAAGGCAAAGGACCTGGTACGCGCCGCAGTCGCGCGGGTTGCCCTCCATGACGCCCTCGATGTCCCGGTTATTCCAGTCAATCACCAGGCAGTGGTTGTAGGGGGAGGGATCGCCGGGATCCAGGCGGCGCTCGACATAGCGGACGCCGGCCACAAGGTGTACCTGGTGGAACGCGATCCCAGCATCGGCGGTCACATGGCCCAGCTCGACAAGACCTTCCCGACCCTGGATTGCTCGGCGTGCATACTCACGCCGAAGATGGTGGACGCGGCGCACCACCCGAACATCGAGCTGCTATCCTACTCGGAAGTGGTGGACGTCAGCGGCTATGTCGGGAATTTCACCGTGAAGGTCAGAAGGAAACCGAGGTATGTTGATGAGGCTGCTTGCAGCGGCTGCGGTGAGTGCGCAAGTGCCTGCGTCCTCAAGAACCGCGTGCCCGGCGAATTCGACCGGGGCCTCAGCAAGCGCGGCGCCGCCTACATCCCGTTCCCACAGGCGGTACCGCTCAAGGCGGTCATCGACGCGAAGACCTGCCTGTTCTTGACCAGGAGGAAGTGCACTAGGAAGTGCGAGAGTGCTTGCGCCAGAGGCGCCATAGACCTCAACCAGAAGGCGGAGGATATCGAAATCAACGCCGGCGCAATAGTGCTGGCGACCGGATATGAGTTGTTCGATCCATCCGGGCTGACGCAGTACGGGTACGGCATCCTGCCGAACGTCATCGATGGTCTGCAGTTCGAACGGCTGGTCAATGCGTCGGGGCCGACCCGGGGCAGGATACTGACGGACAAGGGCGAGCAGCCGGAGTCAATCGCGTTCCTGCACTGCATCGGCAGCAGGGACACGAACAACAACAGATACTGCTCGCGCGTATGCTGCATGTATTCCATGAAGCAGGCGCACCTTGCCAGGGAAAAGACGGGGGCCGAGGTGTACGAGTTCTACATCGACGTGAGGGCCTCGGGCAAGGGTTACGAGGAATTCTACGAGCGGGTCCAGGGAGAGGGAGTGCACTTCATACGGGGCAAGGCAGCGGAGATCCTCGAGCGTGACGGCCGCCTGGTTATCAGGGCCGAGGACACCCTCCTCGGAAGGCTGATCGAGATCCCCGTCGACATGGCGGTGCTCGGGACCGGCCTCGTCCCGCACGCGAACGCGAGGGACCTTGCGAGGATCTTCCATGTTTCGGTGGGGGCCGATGGGTTCTTCACCGAGGCGCACCCCAAGCTCCGCCCGGTCGATACGAATACCGCAGGCGTGTTCCTGGCCGGCGCGTGCCAGGGTCCGAAGGACATCCCGGAGAGCGTCGCGCAGGCCGGCGCTGCGGCGGCCAAGGTGTGCGCCCTGTTCTCCATGGACTCCATGGAGGGCGAGCCCGCGGTCGCTTTCGTGGACGATTCGCGGTGCACCGGCTGCATGTGGTGCGAACCCGTCTGCCCGTACAAGGCCATAGGCCCGGAAACGGTCGCGGAGAAGGTCCAGGGAATCGCCGTGGAGCGGACCGTCGCACGGGTGAACGCGGCGCTTTGCCGGGGCTGCGGGGCATGCGCCGCCGCTTGCAGGGACAATGCGATGAATCTGAAGCACTTCACGAACGAACAGGTGCTCGCGGAGGTGGATGCGCTGTGCCTTGGGAACCGTTCATAGTCGCCTTCTGCTGCAATTGGTGCAGTTACGCCGGCGCGGACCTCGCGGGCACGTCGAGGCTCGAATATCCTGCGACGGTGAGGATAATCCGCGTGCCATGCTCGGGCAGGGTCAATCCGCAGTTCGTGCTGAGGGCCTTCCAACGCGGCGCGGACGGGGTTCTCGTGGCCGGCTGCCACCCCGGGGACTGCCACTACACAACAGGCAACATGTTCGCCCGGAGGCGCATGCTCGTCGCCGCCAGGCTCCTGGAGTACATGGGGATCGAATCCGGCAGGTTCATGGTGCGGTGGATATCCGGATCGGAGGGCCCCAAGTTCCAGGAGACTATCCGCGAGCTCACTGAAAGGGTGCGGGGGCTCGGCCCGAACAGAAAGATGAGGGAGCAAGCATGAACGCGGACACGGTGAAAACGCTGCGCGGGCTGGCCGGAGAGGTCCTCCAGTCGGGCAAGACCTCTGTAGTCATCGGTTACAGGGAGGGATGGGACGGGTCGAGGCCGGTCCCGTGCTTCATTCGGAGGCCGGAGGAAGCCGGTGTGCTGATATTCGACGACAGGTGCACGATGTCGCTCGCGAAGTACGTCATCGACTTCGTGGGTCAGAAGGGCCGCCTCGGGCCGGACGGCAGGGTGGCGGTCCTGCTGAAGGGCTGCGATTCCCTCGGGCTGCGGCGGCTCGTCATGGACAGGAGGATCGACCGCGGGTCGGTGTATGCCGTGGGCGTGAGGTGCGGCATCGCGGGCGCGGGCGTCCCCACGAAATGCGCGGGTTGCGGCAACACCGAACCGGTGGACTGCGATGTGGTGATCGGCGAGACAGGCGGCCCCCCCGCCGGCGACCGCGCCAGCCCCCCCACCGGCGCCCCCGCGGGCGACCGCGCCGGCGTTCCCGCCGCTGGTCGCGCCAGTGACTGCGCCGGTGGTCCCGCGGGCGACGGGGGTTCCAGCCGGAGGGACTTCAGCAAGATAGACGAACTGGAGAGGCTGAGCGCCGAAGAGCGGTATCGGTACTGGGCGCGCCGGTTCGAGAGGTGTATCAGGTGTTACGCGTGCAGGAACGCCTGCCCGGCCTGTCACTGCAGGGAGTGCTCGCTCGATCCCGGCGGCTTGTGGCTGACGGCCGAGAGAACGATATCCGAGCAGGCGATGTACCACTTCGCCAGGGCGTTCCACGTGGCCGGGAGGTGCACGGATTGCGGAGAGTGCGAGAGGGTGTGCCCGGTGGGCCTGCCCCTGACCGCGATAAACCGCAAGATCATGCGGGACGTCAAGAACCTCTTCGGGGTCGAGAAACCGGAGATGCCGGAAGAGACGGAACCTTTCGGCCGGTACTCGGGTGATGACCCCGAGGAGTTCATGTAAGGGAGGGGCCGGGAATGGAAGAACTCTACGTGATACGCAGGGCGGACCTCCCCGGGTTGCTGGAGCGACTGGGCGCGATAGGCGACGTGTACGCCCCTTCCTACGAGGACGGCGTGGCGGTCCTGTCCAGGGTCCAGGCGGGGTCACAAGACAACGTCGCCTGGGATTTCCCCAAGCCGGCGGTCCCTCCAAAGGAAATGTTCTTCCCCCACACGGAGCGGTTCTTGAGGTTCCGCAGGGAGGGGAAGGCGGTGGCGGTCGAGCCGGTTGACGGGGTCACCCCCCTGGTGATACTCGGGGCGAAGCCGTGCGACATGGCCGCCATCGATATGGTGAGAAGGGTCATGATCGAGGGGCGATTCACGGACCAATCGTTCGATAGGAGGCGCGCGATGATCACGGCCGTGACCGTCGCCTGCGAGGAAGAGGGAGAGTACTGCTTCTGTTCGAGCCTCGGGCAGGGGCCCTGCTCGACGAGGGGTTCGGACCTGATGCTGTACCCCGCGGGGGACACGTTTTATGCCGTCCCTCTGACGGCGAACGGGGAGAGGGCCGTTCAGGCCGGTGGCGACCTGTTCAGGGCGGCCGGAACCCCGGAGCTGGAGGAGGCGAAGAAGCGTCTCGAGGAGCGTTTCCGCGGAAGCCCACAGGCTGGCGCGAAGCTGCCAGCCAGCGCGAGACTGCCCGCCGAGGCGGTCCGCGCGGCGTCCAGGAGAATGGCCGCGGATTTCGACCTCCCGTACTGGCGGGAGGCCTCTGAGAGGTGCCTGGGCTGCGGGATATGCACATTCCTCTGCCCGACCTGCTACTGCTTCTCAGTCGTGGACAGGTTGAGGGGTTCGGAGGGAACGAGGTCCAGGTGCTGGGACGCATGCATGTTCGAGGGTTACGCGAAGATGGCGGGCGGGCACAACCCGAGGCCCACGAAACTCGAGCGGGTCAGGCAGCGATTCATGCACAAGCTGGTGTATAACCCGGAGCGGCACGGGGAGGTCGCGTGCGCCGGCTGCGGGAGGTGCGTCGAGAAGTGCCCCGTCGGCCTTCACATCGCCTGCGTGGTTAGCGATATTGCGGGATAGGTGAATCTGGGGCTGAGTGAATCCGGGGCCGGGTGAATACAGGGCTGAGTAGATCCAGGGCTGACTGAATCGGTGTCTGAGCGATGTCTGGGGGTATGGCTGGTGGCGGTCGAATTGCTGCAACCGGGGATCGGCAGCGTGCTCGAGGTACGCAACGAGACTTCGGCCGGGGACGTGAAGAGATTCCTTGTGGACGCCTCCGCGGCGGTGGCGTCCGGGGCGTGGAAGCCTCCCCACAGGCCCGGGCAGTGTGCCATGCTGTCCGTGCTGGGTGCCGGAGAGTGCATGATATCCGTCTGCTCACCCCACCGGGAAGATGGCATACTGGAGTTCGCCATAAAGAACGCGGGCCGCGTGACCTCGGTGTTTCACGAGATGGAGCCGGGTTGCGACATCGGCGTGAGGGGACCGTACGGCAACGGCTTCCCGGTCGACTCGTGGAAGGGCAGGAACCTCCTGTTCGTGGGCGGGGGCATCGGCCTGGCGCCCCTCAGGTCCCTGATCAACTACTGCCTGGAGAGGCGGGCGGACTACGGGCCGATCCGCATCGTGTACGGGGCTCGTTCGCCCGGGGACCTGTGCTTCAAGCAAGACCTGTTCGAGGTGTGGCCGGGAATCCCCGGCGTACGCGTGGACGTCACCGTGGATAGGGGAGACGATTCGTGGGACGGGCCGGTCGGGTTCGTGCCGCAGTTCACCGGGTCGCTGGCGCCGGAGGTCGCGAATTGCGTGGCCGTAACCTGCGGGCCGCCCGTGATGATCGGGCTGGCGCTGCAAACGCTGGCGAGGCTGGGGTTTGAGAGCGGGAATATCTACACCACGCTGGAGATGAAAATGCAGTGCGGTGTAGGAAAATGCGGCAGGTGCAACGTTGGCTCGAAGTACGTCTGCGTGGATGGGCCGGTGTTCAGCCTGGCCCAGATGGGGACGCTGCCCCAGGAATTCTAACCGCGGGAGTCCCGGCGCGCCGGCCGGACGGGTTACCCGGGCGGGTCGCCCAGACAGGTCAGCCCAGCGTCTCGAGAGACCTGTCGAAATACGACAGCCGTTCCCTGGGGGCGCCGAAGTACTGGGACAGCTGCCGCGCTGATGAGATTACCTCCCTGGCCATCGCCGGGGTGGCGAGGAAGGCGGCGGAATGGCCGGAGATGCCCACGGAGGCGAACGGCTCATCGAACATGTTGAACAGTGGCGCGGCCATGCAGTGAACCCCGCCGACTATCTCCTGACTCTGCACAGCGTAGCACCGGGCCCTCGCGTCCTCCAGCTCCTTGAGGAACCTGTTCTTGTCCAGGATGGTGTTGTCGGTGTAGCGCTGGAATTCGGTGCTGGAGACGTACCGGCGCGCCTCATCGGGACTCCACTGTGAGAGTATCGCCTTGCCGAGCGCGGTGCAGTATGCGGGCAGGCGCCCTCCGACTCGGAATACTGTCTGGACGATGCCCTGCGAGTTGACAGCCGCCACGTAGATCACCTCATGATTGTCCATGACGGCCATATTGGACGATTGGCCCGTGATGCTGGACAGGCGCTCCAGCACAGGGTAGATCGCCTTGAGGTCTATGCCCTGGGAGAGCAGGAGGCTGGTCCCGATCTCGTACATCTTCCACGACAACTGGTACTTGCCCCCCGCGACCTGACGCATTACCCCCACGTCGACCAGGCTTTTCAGAAACCGGTAGGCAGTGCTCCTGTCGAGCCCCGTCTCCACGGCTACGCCTCCGAGGTCCAGGCCGGCTGGATTGCGGGCCAGAGCCTCCAGAATGCTGGTTGTCCGACGCACAGACCGGTACGATTCTCCCACGCCGGGCCCTCCACTCGTGTCGCAGTCTCGCATATGGATACACATAATACCGCACCCGGGGCGACTCTCCTGCAAGCCGTGGACCGGCGGCATGAGGGCGATAGCCGGAATGTGGAAGGAAGTGCTGCCGCAACGTCGAATCACATCCAATGCAACAAGTGCAATAGTCATGTCACTCAGTGCAACAGTGGCCGCGTGCCGGGGCGAGGGGCTTGCGCCCATCATATGGACGACGGGAGGGGTAATGCGTTGGACAGGGTTGTGTTCAATGAGGACAGGTGCAAGTCGTGCGAACTATGCGTCGCTGTCTGCCCGCGGAAGATCATCAAGCTGTCGGACAGGGTGAATAGGCTCGGCTTCAGGCCTGCGATGGCGGAGGATCAGGAGAAGTGCACGAGCTGTACCCTGTGCGCGAGGATGTGCCCGCACGTCGTGATCGAGGTCTACAAGTGAGGGGGTGAGTTGTTTGGGCGATGTCGTGTTGATGAAGGGAAACGAGGCCGTCGCCGAGGCCGCGATTAGGGCCGGGTGCAGGTATTTCTTCGGTTACCCGATAACCCCGCAAAGCGAGTTGCCGGAGTACATGGCAAGGAGGCTGCCGCAGGTTGGAGGGGTGTTCCTCCAGGCGGAGAGCGAAGTGGCGGCCATCAACATGGTATACGGGGCCGCGGGGGCGGGCGCCAGGGTGATGACCTCGTCATCCAGCCCGGGGATAAGCCTTAAACAGGAGGGCATCTCCTATATCGCCGGGGCCGACTTACCCTGCCTGATAGTGAACATGGTGCGCGGCGGCCCGGGACTCGGGGGCATTCAACCGGCGCAATCCGACTATTTCCAGGCTGTCAAGGGCGGGGGCCACGGTGACTACAGGCTCATCGTATTCGCCCCGGCGTCAATCCAGGAGATGGTCGACCTGGTTATGAACGCATTCGACACGGCCGAGAAATACAGGGTTCCCGTCATGATCCTTGGCGACGGGCTGCTCGGTCAGATGATGGAACCCGTCGTCTTCAAGGAGGACGCCGACGGCGGGGCACCGGTGAAGCCGTGGGCCACCACGGGCGCTGCCGGCCGCAAGCAGAATCTGATTTCGTCGTTCGAGATCGATCCAGAGAAGCTCTGCGCGCAGAGCGTCGAGAGGGCCAAGAGGTACAGCGAGATCAAAGCCCGGGAGACGCGCTACGAGGTCGTGAACGAGGGCGACTCCGAGGTGTTCCTGGTCGCGTACGGGATTACCTCCCGCGTTTGCAGGACTGTCATGGATAAGGCGCGCGCCCAGGGCCTGAAGGTGGGCCTCGTAAGGCCGGTGACGGTGTGGCCGTTCCCGGATGAGGCGTTCGAACGGGTCATGGGCACGGCGAAGGCGTTCCTCACGGTGGAGATGAGCATGGGCCAGATGGTGGAGGACGTGAGGCTGGCGGTCAACGGCCGGAGGCCGGTCCATTTCTACGGGAAGACGGGCGGCGTCGTTCCGAGGCCCAAGGATATCCTCGACAAGCTCATAGAGGTGGCCGACAGCGTAGGGATGGCCGGTCTCCAGGAAGGGGGGCGCTAGGTGATGCAGAAGGTTTTCGGGAAGCCCGAATCGATGACCGATGTACTGATGCGCTATTGCCCCGGTTGTCCGCACGGGATCGCGCACAGGCTGGTCGCGGAGGTAATTGACGAACTGGGGATACAGGAGAAGACGATCGGCATCGCGCCCGTCGGGTGTGCGGTGTTCGCAAACGACTACTTCAAGGTCGATTTCCAGCAGGCGGCCCACGGCAGGGCGCCCGCCGTGGCCACAGGGATCAAGCGGGTGCTGCCCGACAGGGCGGTGTTCACCTACCAGGGTGACGGCGACCTCGCCGCCATAGGGACCGCCGAGATCGTGCACGCCGCCGCCAGGGGTGAGCGCATCACGGTGGTGTTCATCAACAACGCGATATACGGGATGACGTCGGGGCAGATGGCGCCGACCACCCTCCCGGGGCAGGTCACGACCACCTCGCCGTACGGCAGGGATCCAAGAGTCAACGGGTACCCGATCAGGGTATCGGAGCTGCTTTCGACCCTGGACGGTGCGGCGTACATCGCCAGGGTGTCGCTGCATAACCCCGCGAACGTGGCCAAGGCGAAGAAGGCGCTCCTGACCGCTTTCAAGGTTCAGCTGGCCGGGATTGGGTTTTCCCTGGTCGAGATGCTCTCGGCCTGCCCGACGAACTGGGGGATGAAGCCGGTGGACGCGCTGAAGTGGGTCGAAGAGAAGATGGTGCCGTACTACCCGCTCGGGGAGTTCAAGGCGCCGAAGGAGGCGGTTTGAATGGCCCACGAGGTGATCATGGCGGGCTTCGGCGGCCAGGGTGTCCTGTCTATGGGCACACTCCTGGCGTACGCGGGGATGCTGGAGGGCAAGAAGGTTTCGTGGATGCCGTCGTACGGCCCTGAGATGAGGGGCGGCGCGGCGAACTGCCACGTGATCATATCCGACGAGCCGGTGGCCTCTCCGATGGTCACCGAGCCAACGGCGGTCATCGCCATGAGCAGGCCGGCCCTGGACAAGTTCGAGTCGTGGCTCAGGCCGGGAGGCCTCCTCATAATCAACACATCCATGGTGAATGTCGCCCCCGGCAGGAAGGACATCACGGTGGTGATGTTGCCCATAAACGAGATGGCCTTCGAGCTTGGCTCGGACAAGGTGGCCAACATGATCGCGCTGGGCGCGTTCCTGGAGGTGACCAACGCCGTCTCTGTCGACTCGGTAATGGAATCCCTGAAGAAAGCCCTGCCCGCCCACAGGCACTCGCTCATACCGCTCAACCGGGATGCGCTGGCGAAGGGGAAGGAAGCGGCCTCCAGGTCCCTGAAGCACTGACGCGGATGGATGCCGGCGATCCCGGGAAAGATGGAGGGGTCGCCGGTTTCATATCGCCCCTCCGGCCTTGCGACGATATGCAAGGGTTACATCTTAACGCGGGGACTCCCCACATGGTATATTCTTTCGTGTAGGGACGCGCCGGAACGCGCAGGAGGCAGTAACGTGTTCAAACCCGTGAAGACCAGAAAGGTATACGAGGAAATCGTCGGGCAGGTCAAGGACCTGATTGCCAACGGGACCCTGAAGCCCGGGGACCGCCTCATTTCGGAGAGGGATCTCGCGGACAGCCTGCAGGTCAGCCGCGCTTCGGTGCGGGAGGCCTTCAGCGTCCTCGAGAGCATGGGCCTCATCGAGAGCAGGGCGGGCGAGGGAACGTTCGTGCGCGAGTCCACGTTGGACTCCATAGCCGAGCCGCTGGCCTTCATGGTGGTGAGGGAGCGCGATTCCGGGTTCGCGCTGCTCGAGGTGAGGAAATCCCTCGAATGCGAGAGCGCCGCGCTCGCCGCCGTCCGGGGCACCGCCGAGGACCTCCAGAAGATCGAGGACTGCCTGGGTGAGATGAAGAACGAGGTGGAGCGCGGGGAGCTCGGCGACGTGAGCGACTACAACTTCCACTACTCGCTGGCCGAGGCCACGCAGAACATGGTGCTGGTCAGGGTGATGGCGACGATCTCCGACCTGTACGCCCAGGGGCTGCGTTCAAGCCGGCTGAGGCTGTACAGCCTCCCGGGGATGCCGAACATCCTGTTCGAACAGCACACCCGCATCTATGACGCCGTCAAGGCCCACCGCGCCGACGACGCGCGGCAGGCCATGAGGGACCACCTGGAGTTCGTGGAAGTCAAGTTGAGGGAGATTGAGGCCAGGAGGGGCGGCTGAAGCCGCTACCCCGGTAAGGCCAGCCTCCTCGCCCTGGAAGCGATAATGCCTGCGGCCACAGCCTTCACCGCATCCAGGGGAATGAACGGGAGCACCGCCGCAATCGCCGGCGATCCTAAGGGTTTGCCGGTAAACCAGCACAATCTCGAGATCCCCGCCGCGTGAATGAGCGCGACACCAAGTAGCATCGCGACTATCGTCCGCACCGTGCCGGCGCCCTTTCGCGGTCCTGCGATGGCCCCAACCACCAGCGCAGCCGCGGGGAACGCCGCAAGGTACCCGCCCGTCGGACCGAGGAGTATCCCGGGTCCAGCCGTCATCATGGAGAACACCGGCATTCCGGCCAGGCCGAGGGCCAGGTACACGATCATCGACGTGGCGCCGGCTGCCGGCCCCGCCAGCGCTCCCGTCAGGAGGACGAAGAATACCTGAAGTGTGAATGGAACGGTGGTGCCGGGGAAGGGGATCGCGATCGCCGCTCCGGCTGCGGTCAGGGCCGCGTACATCGCGGGGATCGTGAGCCGGGCCGCCACGCGGCCCGCTCGGGGACGGGGTCTGGATCCAGGCATTGTTTGCATGTGCCAATAATAACCTGGGACCGATGGAATGTCAACCGGTAATCGAACACAAGGTTAACAATTCTTCAGGCGGGGCGTACGGAGACGTCCCCCGACAGTACCCGGCGATCCTCGCCGCTGTCGACCCGGACTATCAGGGCGCCGTCGTCGTCCACGTCCACGGCGAGGCCCTCGAACGTCTCTCGGGGGCCGGTCACGGTCACGCGGTTCCCGAGGGTTACGGAGCGGCTACGCCACTCCGCGAGCACCGGAGCGAACCCATCCCGCTGGTACGTGGAGTACCAGGTCTCGATCTCACGAAGGACGGCGCGCAGTATCGCAGCGCGGTCGAGGCGTTTCCCCACCTCCACATCGAGCGACGCGAAATCCGCGGCGCCCCGGGAAATGGGTTTAAGACCCAGATTGACGTTGATGCCTATGCCGATGACGACGAAGTCGACGCGGTCCATCTCACCGGCCATTTCGGTTAGTATCCCGCATACCTTCCGCCCGCCGATCAGGAGGTCGTTGGGCCACTTTATCCCGGTCTCCACGCCGGTCGAGGCCGATATGCCGCGGGCGACCGCGACGGCGGTGACCAGGGTCAACCTGGGGGTCTCGGGGGGCAGGAGGTCGGGACGCAATACCAACGAGAAGAGCAGGCCCGCCCCGGCGGGACACTGCCAGCGCCTACCCGCGCGGCCCTTGCCGCCCGTCTGTTCCTCGGCGACGACGACGGTTCCGTCGGGCGAGCCCTCGATGGCCATTGCCCTGGCGAGGTCGTTTGTGGACGAAGTCGTGGTCACATACCTGATCCTGCAACCGATTATCCTTGTATCGAGACCGGCCCTGATCACCTCCGGCAGCAACTTGTCCGGCGCCGCCACGAGAGCGTAACCGGATCTGGGTTGCCCCACGATCGAGTAGCCTTCCTTCCTCAGCTGTGCGACGTGTTTCCAGACCGCAGTCCTGGAGATGTCCAGCTCCCCGCTCAATTGCCCACCCGAGACGAACTTCCCGTGGCCGTCTTTCAGCGCCTGGAGAACCCTGTGCTTCACTTCAGCCGGCTCACCACACTTTTGGCCCGGCTGCGCCACCGCTCGGGCCGGAGACCCCCGCGGGGAGGCCTGCTCAGTCCCTGCGCCGCCGGCACGTTCAGTATATTATCGCCCGCCGGCGGTGTCCAGGAGTCGCAGAAGGTTGTACAATAGTCGGGGTGATGGTGTTGAACGGAGAAGTCGAGCCGGGTCCCGTGGCCGGTGGCGTGGCCGTGGGACGGGCCGCGATACTGATAGCGGCGCTGTCGACGACGGCCAAGGTGGCCGGGTTCCTGCGGGACCGGACGCTCGCGGTTTCATTCGGCGTGGGTTCCGAGTGCGACGCCTATATTGTGGCGAGTTGGCTCCCGGGGCTCATGGTCACGATGATGACCGCCGCCATCGCGGCCGCTCTTCTTCCCGTGTTCACCGGCCTGAGGGTCGGGGGAGACGAGGCCCGCGCCTGGAGGGTTTCTTCATCCATCCTCAACATGACGGTAATCGTCTCAGGAATCCTGGCGGTCGCCGGCATGGTGTGGGCGGGACCGGTGGCGCGCATGGCGGCCCCCGGTTTCTCAGCGTCTACCGCCGGCCTGACAGCCAGTCTGCTACGCATAACCCTACCCTCGACGGTATTCATCGGTGTGTTTTCCGTGGCATCCGCGGTCCTTCACTCGTACAGGCGGTTCGCTCCACCGGCAGCCGGCCCGATACTCGTGAACGCCGCCACCATAGTCAGTGTGGTGGTTCTCGGGCCGCGCATCGGCGTCGCGAGCGCCGCCTACGGCCTGCTGGCGGGCTACGCGCTGCAGGCGGTGGCATTGCTGTTGTTCCTGCCGCGTGCGCCCCGATCCTATACGCCAACCCTGGGGCTTCGAGACCCCGGCACCATCCAGGTGCTCCGGCTCGCGGTACCCGTTGTCGCCTACAGCGCCTTCAGCCAGGCGTCGGGATTGATCGAGAAGTACATAGCGTCAGGGCTGGAAGCCGGGAGTGTCTCCGCACTTGCGTTCGCGAATAAACTCGTCCTGTTGCCGGTGGGACTATTCTCGGTGGCGGTATCGACCGCGATGTTCCCGGGCATGGCGGAGGCCGCCGGGAGGGAGGACTACCGTTATCTCCGAGAGACCATTGAGAAGGGTATGCGGATGCTGGCGTACATGACCATCCCGGCCGCGGCCGGACTGATGTACCTGAGGCATCCCATAGTTAGCGCCCTGTTCGAAAGGGGCGCCTTCGACGCCGGGGCCACGGCTATGACGGCGTCCGCCGTCCTCTGGTACTCAGCCGGGATGCTCTTCCAGTCCGTGCAACCCATCCTGGAGCGGGCCTTCAACGCCTCGCGGGACACGCTCACGCCGTCGGCGGCCGGTGTCGCCCGGATAGTCCTGTACACCGCCCTGGCCGTTCCCCTATCGCGGTACATGGGGCATCAAGGCATCGCCCTGACGATGTCGGTCACCTCCGCGTTGACCTGCATGTCGCTGGGTGTAGTGCTATGCAGGAGGCTTGAGGCGGAGGTACGCTGGAGAGACGTGGCATGGTTCCTACTGCGTGTCTCGGCCGGTTGCGGCGTCATGACGGCGGCGGCTGCGGGCGCGCTCCGGCTGGTTACTCCGGTGCTGGGAGGGCGGCTGGCGCCCGTGCTCGCGTCGGTCGGGCTGGGCGCGGCCGCCTACTTCTGTGTCACCGCCCTGCTCCGCGTGGAGGAGGCGGTACACATCGTACGATTGGTGGAGTCGAGGGTGCGCCGCCGGCGGTCCGGCAAGGCATAACCGGCCTCCGGTAACGGAAGACTATCCCTGCCCAGTCCCCCATGAGGCAGGGATTCGCATTGAAGCGCAGAGTATGGATTGTGGCGCTGGCGTCGTCGCTTGCGTTCGCCGGCCTCGCCGTGAGACTGTTCCAGTTCCAGGTGATCGGTTCGCGCGACCTGTCAATCGCTGCCGTGGCCCAGCGGGCCCATGGCATCGCCCTCGAGGACGCGAGGGGCCAAATATACGACAGGAACCGCATTCCCCTGACGGATTCCCGCCTCCTCAACGCGGTCGTGTTCCCGTCACTCGTAAAGGACGCCTCGGCCACCGCTTCCCGCCTATCGCAGGCCCTGGGGATAGAGAGAGACCTTGCCCTCGACATCATTTCCGGGGAAAAGCCGGCGGTGTTGAAGCACGGGCTTTCCGCTGAAGAGGCGTCCCTGTTGAGGTCGATGCAAAGGTCCGCTGAAGGAGACGGGGTGTTTGTGGTCGAGGGGCAGGAGAGGTATTCGCCGGCGTCGCTCGCCCGCCACATCATCGGGTATACAGGGGGTCAGGGAGAGGGCCTTGCGGGCATCGAGAAGGTGTTCGACCGGGAGTTGAGCGGGTCTTCGCCGGGAACGTTTTCCGTGATAGTGGACGCGATGGGGAGACACGTGCCGGGCCTCGGGTACAGGCTGCAGGGCGCGGGGGGACAGGACGGAAGACTGGACGTTGTGCTGACGATCGACAGACGAGTGCAGGCGATCGTGGAACGACTGCTCGACAGCAAGTTCGCCTGGGATGGACCGGAATCACCGGCAGGGGCGGCGGTGGTCGTACTCGACGCGCGCACCGGGGAGATCCTTGCGTCGGCCAGCCGGCCCAACTATGACCAGTCGCTGGTCTCCGGCTATCTGGCGGACCGCAGGGCGCCTCTACTCAACCGGGCGGTGTGCGCATATGCGCCGGGATCAGTGTTCAAGATCGTTACAGCCGCCGCGGCGATGGAAGAGGGATGCGTGGGTCTTGGGGAGACGTTCATCTGCACGGGGAGCGTCTCGGTGGGTCCCCTGGGGTTCGAGTGCGCGAGTATCGACAGGGGCGGGCACGGCGTGATCACTTTCCGCGAGGCGCTCGCTGAGTCGTGCAATGTCGCCTTCATCCAGGTGGGGCAGAGGGTCGGCGCGGCGCGACTCACGAGGTACGCGGGATTGTTCGGGTTCGGCCGCCCGACGGGCGCGCTGGCCGCGGGGGAGAGCTCCGGACAGGTGCCCGCCGGCGCCGGAATGACGGCGGGTGACCTCGCCAACCTGTCGATAGGTCAGTGGAGGCTTACCGTCACTCCCCTGCAGGTAGGCCAGGCAGTGACGGCGATCATCAACGGCGGCAGGATGCTGCCCGCGACGCTTGTCAGGGAGGTATGCGACACTCGCGGCCGCGTGGTGCGCGCGTTCCCAAGGCCGAAACCGGTACAAGTGATATCCCCGTCGACCGCCGCCTGGTTGCGGAACGCCCTCTTTGACGCAACCAGAAGCGGGAGCGCGTCCGCCGCGTTCATCGAGGGTCTCGGATCGGCGGGCAAGACGGGTTCCGCCGAAACGGGGAAGAGGGCGGGCGGCCAAAACGTGCTTCACGCATGGTTCGCAGGATATGCCCCGGCTTACGCCCCCAGGTACGTATGCTGCGTTTTCGTGGAGGAGGGCGGCTATGGGGGAACCGTCGCCGCGCCGCTATTCCACGACATAATGGCGGAGCTCTTGCGGCGTCCCCCCGCGCCGGCCCAGAGCCGGTAGCACGCCTTCAGCCTACTACTACCACCAGAGCCCTTCCCAGGAAGGAACTTCACGAATGACGGCGAACTAGACCGACAACTTCTTCTTCCGCTTGTTTGCTCACCCAGTGGGTTGTGCGATGCAGTATATGCACGCAAGTATACTAGTCCGACAACACGCACAGCATCGAGTCTACACGTAAGGGGCTTGAGGTACTCCTCGAGACTCACGACTGGTGCGAATGGCTCAGAGGGAGGTGAATCGGGTAGCGCGGGGTGAGCCTTCATCGTGTTGTCGGCAATTGAGACAGCGATCGCAGTAGATCAGACGAACTCAAGGAGGGTAGTGCGAATGCAGCAGATGGTATTGAGATGGGGTCTCTTCCTGGGATACCTGGTAGTCATGTATGTCATCGGGTATTATGCGTACCTTAGGTCGACTTCCCTCTCCGAATTCTACGTGGCCGATAGCAGTCTCGGGTCTATTCCCCTCATGGGGACGTTCATTGCCAGCTTCGTGAGTGCATCGAGTGTCATTGGGTATACGAGTTTCGCGTATTCGAACGGGTGGTCATTGATCAGCATCTACGGCATAGGCTGCGCGGCAGGTTGGGCGCTTCTGTGCCTGACGAGCGCCAAACTCCGCAGGTTGGAGGGCGCCGCCACGTCGCCGGACATCTTTGCGATGAGATACAGGAACGAGAGTCTCAGGACATGGATCGCCGTCGTGTTCCTGGTGTGGCAGACCCTGTTCCTCATACAGCAGTTCATGGGGATCGGCTACGTCGTGGAACAGTTCCTGGGTATTCCGTACAAGGTCGGCATGACGATTATCGGCGTCACGATCATCGTGTACGTGGTGTCAGGCGGGATGAGGTCGGTGGTCTACACCGACGTGATTCAGGCCGCCATTATGCTGGTTGGCGTTTTCCTGGCGTGCTTCACGATCCTTTCCCAAGTCGGCGGGTTCAGCGCCCTGATGACCAAGCTCGCCGGCGCCTCCGGAGGGCCCTCGAAACTGCCTGTCGGTGGCTTCGCGGATGCACTCGCCGGGGGTAAGTTCACTCTATCATACGTAGTAATCAACGCTTTCAGTTTGGCGGCCACGATCTATTGTGTTCCGTTCTACCACCGGATGTTCTTCTCCGCGAAGACCCAGAAGCTCGCCAAGGCGACCGTCGGTCTGTCCACGCCCTTCCTGGTACTGTTCTACATCGCCCTGGCAATAATCGGGACAGGGGCGAGGGTACTCACGCCCGATGTAAAGGCTGCGGACAAGATCTTCCCCATCCTCGCCGACCAGGTATTGCCTCCGGTGATCGGGACCATAGTGCTCACCTGCATTGTCGCAGCCATCATGAGCACTGTTGACAGCCTGCTGATGGCGTGCGGCGCCATGTTCGCGCACGATATATGGGGCCGCCTCGTCGAGAAGAAACTTTCCCCGAAACGCGAGATGTTCATCACCCGCGTAGGCCTCGTGGCCATCGGCGGCGCCGGGCTGGCGCTATCGTTCAACCCTCCCGGTACTATCATGCAGATGTACAACGTGATGACGGCCGTAGTCTCGTCAACACTGTTCCCCGGCCTGTTCGTGGGCTTGTATTGGAAGCGGGCGACCGCCGCCGGCGCATTCGCGGGATCGGTTGCCGGCTTTGCGAGTTCATGGCTGTGGCTGCTCTACGGCGTGAAGTCCATACCGTCGGGGCTGTTCGGGATCGGGGTCGGGCTGATAGTGCTCTGGGTTGTCAGTCTTGTCACCAGGCCGGTTCCCATGGAGCAGTTGACCAATTTCTTCGAGGGGTGACGACCGGTTGTACAGTTGGAAGACGCGCCTTGGGATCGCTGTTCCTTCGGCGAACGCGGTCATGGAACCCGAGTTCAACATGATGTGCCCGGACGGCGTGACGGCGCATTTCGCCCGGATGTGGTTGAAGGCCGATACCGAGGAGCAGATCATGGGGTTGTACGACAAGGTGAGGGACGCGGTCGAATTGCTGTCGCATATCGAGCCCAGCGTCATCGCCTTTGGATGTACGGCGGGCAGCCTCATCAAAGGAATGGGCTATGACCGGCGGATCATCAGGGACATGGTGGAAGCCGCCGGTGTGAAGGCGACTACCACCTCCACAGCTGTAATCGAGGCTTTGAAGACGCTCGGGTTACGCAAGGTGGCTGTGGCCACGCCGTACGAGGACTGGCTCAACGCCAGGGTCAAGTCATTCCTCGAGGCCAATGGGTTCGAGGTGACGTCCATAGCGGGCCTCGGGATAGTCAGCGGTCCGGACATCGTCGCCCTGCCGGCGGGGAAGGTCTACGGCCTGGCCAGGGATGCGGTAGTCCCGGGGACGGAAGGACTGTTCTTGAGCTGTACCGGCATGCCCACGGTCGCCATCATCGATGACCTGGAGCAGGACCTGGGGATACCGGTCATTTCGAGTAACCAGGCCACCCTGTGGCAGATGCTCCGGCTGGCCGGAATCCTGAGGAAGATCGCCGGATTCGGAAGGTTGTTGAACGAGTACTGAGCGAATAGGCACGGAGATGATTCCTGATGGAGATAGTGTGTAACAACATCGACCGCATTGCCACCCTGGAGTTGAGGGGAGAGGGTTTGCCCCGCGGAGTGATCGTCCCTCTATATGAAGCCGCCCGCGCAGGCGGAATGCCGCTGTCGCTGGCGTGTGCGAGAGAACTCGATCAAGTCTGCCGCCGGGGAGGCAACGTGGCGGTCGTCACAGGACTGTTCGACCCCAAGCACTTCCCAAACGGGGAGAGCGACGGGCCGCTCGGGGCCGTCGTCCTCGGCAAGTCGCTGGAGCTGCACGGCGCAAAGGTCACGTACCTAGTTGAACGGGAAGTGACCGGGGTCATGGAGGGACTCGCAGCCGTTATCGGCGCCGGGTGCCGGTGCAGGGCGCTGTCGCGGGAAGACGAATCCCTGAACACTGCGCTCGCCGCGGAGTTCGACGCCGCGGTCTTCATTGAGAAGACCGGGGCCACGAAGGAGGGCGTGTATCACCTCGTCACCGGCACGGACAGGCCCGGTTGTGATTCGTCCCTCGTAGGATTCCTCAATGAGATGAATGAATCGGGCAAGTTGACGATAGGGTTGGGCGACGGGGGCAACGAGATCGGGTTCGGCAAGATATTCGAGGCCGCGAGGAGGATCGTCCCGTTCGGCGCCGAGTGCCTGTGCCCGCGTAAGGAAGGCATCGTAACGGCGATGGCGACCAAGATCCTGTTCCCCGCGTGCACCTCGAACATAGCGGCCTATGCAATCTGCGCAGCCCTGTCGCTGGTAACCGGGAACCCGGACCTGCTGCACACGCCGGAAGCCGAGATCAGTCTCATAAAGGCGACTGTGCCACTGAACTCGATCGATGGCGGGTCGGGGATGGCTCGTGAGTACGTCGACGGGATTCCGGCGAGTGTGAACGCCGCGATAGTCGAGGCGATGCGTGGTACCGTTGAGGTGTTCCGCGCCAAGCGCCTCAGGACATTCTGAATCGGGAGAGGTGAGTTCTATGGCCATCGCGTTGCTCGTGTTCGTGCTGCTGGCGGCCATTCCAACAGTTGACTACCTCATGTTCAAGGAGAAGTGAAGCGGGGGTAAGCGGCGGGGTTTCCGCTGAACGGGATCATGCGTGGCTGAGGGGCGAGCCGCCCCTCAGCCCATCTTTAGCCGCGAGAGTACGGGGGTGATGGGACTTGGAGGTCAGAGTGCTGGGAGTGTCCGCCAGTCCACGCAGGGGGAACAGCCTATTCTTCCTGAAGGAAGCGCTGGCGGGCGCGGGGGATTTCCCCTGGGATGTGCGGTACACGGAATACGATTTAGCCGGGAAGCGCCTTCTGCCCTGTACGTCCTGCCACCACTGCCGGACTCACGATGGCGATTGCGGGATCAGTGATGATTTCGCCGCCCTGAGACAGTCCTGGGTCGAGAGCGACGTGATAATATACTCGGTTCCAGTCTACCACGTGGGAGTCCCCGCTCAGCTCAAGGCGTTCTTCGACAGGCTCGGCAACAGCCTCTCGGGGTACTACGGCGTCGCCTCCGGCAGACCGCTCAAGGTCATAGGGGCGCTCGTTCAGGGGTGTCATCTATTCGGTGGACAGGAGCTGGCGGCGTCCACGATAATACACCACGCCGTGCTCATGGGTTCCGTTCCCGTGGCGGGCGATCGTCCGGAGTCGTATATCGCCGGTGCGGCCTGGACTGGCGGTGACATGGGGAGAGACTCGCTGGAGCGCCTGTGTGGAGAGCACGACAGGGACGCGGAGATTTCCCTACGCGCGGCCGCGAGCGTCGTCCGCCGTTCCGTGGAGATGGCGGCGCTCATCAAGTCCGGTGCGACCGTCTGGGCCGAATACCTCAGGGGTGATCCTCGACTTCATCCCGTCCTGAGCCAGCTCTTTCCTCCGGGGCGGGAGGGATCCGGGCATGCGTAAGCGAATTGCCAGATGGGTCTCAATCGCGCCCGAATTCTCTTGCTGGCTCTTGACTGGAGGAAGGGGGATATCATGGCTGACCTGAGGGAGCGTCTTAGGATTGGCGGAAAGCAGATTGAGGCGATCAACGACCTGCTTACGAATCGTGAGAACGAGGCGATCTCGGCGTTGCTCGATGTGGTGGCCAAGTACGGTACTCCGGATGAGATCAACCGGAAGGCGCGCGAGGCCCGGAAACTCGAGAACCTGATGGCGCGGCTGAAGGAGAGCGGTTCTCCTTACCTGAAGGATATCGAATGGTTGATCGAGCGGCGCGACGCGGGCGCGTTCGTCACGGTGGACCAGTACAGGCGAAAGGTGCTGGGCGAGAGGGCCGCCGGGATGACGTTCAAGGACGACTTCGCTGTGACGCTCGAAGTCAGTGCGGCGCAATACTTCCCGTGGATTCGCGTGGAGGCGGAACAGGCGATCGCCAGGGGCGAGTTGATGCCGGGCCGGTTCATCCGCGTGCGCAAGATGAAGGAACAGGAGAAGGATGACGGGGACATCCTTGCCTTCGCCGCCGCCATGCAGGTCATGGGGGCAAGCTACGTCGAGACCCTCGATACCAAGGGGACGGACGGTTCCAACGTCCACCTGGGAGGCCCCGCCACCATAACGGGATACTTCGGCGGCATAGGGCAGCCCAACGACTACCCCCTGAAGTGGGTCGACGAGTTCCTCTACTACTACACCAACTATGGGATCACACAGGTCCTGAATACGAACTCCGGCACGGTGTTCCTGGGCTACATGCTGTACAGGCTGGGTATCGACAATGAATTCAAGATATCCGTATTCATGGGGAACGACAACCCGTACGCGGCGCTGTGGACCCTCGTGGGCGCCAAGTTGTTTGCGAGGGAGGATGGCACCACTCCCCTGATAGGCTTCAACTGGAGCAACTCGGTGAACAACCGGACGATGGAGATCACCGCCCAGATCCGCAGGGAGTTGGGGTTCGAGGACGTCGTCCGCTTCGAGCACCACATCACCGAGACGTGGAGGAGTATTGTGCGCCAGCCCTACGACAGGAGGGATGAGCTCGTCGACATCGCCGGCCGGGTGAAGAACATATCGGCGAAACACGAGGGCGGTGACGTGGAGGCCGAAATGGCCGTCGAGAAGAAGGGCGGGCACACCTCAGACATACTCGACTACTTCCGCGACAAGAAGGAGATCATCGAGAGCGGAGACTGGGACGCGCTCACCGCCAATTACCTCGAGAAGCACAACGCGGCGAACCATACCGCCCGCGCGCTCACGGAGCACGGGCTGTCGTTCATCGCCGCGCCGCGACTGCATCACCGCTAGACGCGCGGGAGCAGGCGCGGGTTCAAAAACTCCAGGAAACCCCGGGGCCGCGGGACTCCACCCGCGGCCCGATGATTCCCCTGTGAGGACACGCACGGACAAAGCCCTCCGCCCATATAATTGGGGATGCGATCCTGCGGGGCGCGGTCCCGTGAGGGACCGGGTCCGGCGGGAGGCATTCCGGGTGCGGAGGTGGCGCTATGCTGGAGGGGCTCCTGGTTCTGCTGGGGCAGGTGTTGCTGAAGTGGCTGTCGTTTCTCACTTCGTACGTCAACAGCTCGAACACGTTTCCCCAGCCGTTGAGCGAGGAAGAAGAGGCCAGGCATCTGCGGCTCCTTGAAAAGGGCGATCCTCACGCCCGCAACGTCCTGATCGAGCGGAACCTGCGCCTTGTGGCGCACATCGTGAAGAAGTTCGACAATTGCGTGGAAGACCCCGAGGACCTCATTTCCATAGGTACCGTGGGGTTGATCAAGGCAATCAGCACTTTCAACCAGGGCAAGGGTACCAGGCTTGCCACCTACGCTGCACGGTGCATCGAGAACGAGATACTGATGTACTTGCGGTCCACGCGGAAGATCCGCGCGGAGGTCTCACTCTACGACCCCATAGGCATCGACAGGGAGGGAAACGAGATTACCCTCATAGACGTGCTTGGCTCCGACCCGGAATACATCCCGGAGATGGTCGACAGGGAATTCGAGGAAGCCAGGCTGATCGAGAAACTGAGGGTACTCGACAAGAAGGAGCGCAAGGTGCTGCAGCTCCGGTACGGCCTGTTCGGCAGCCAGAGGCGGACCCAGAGGGAGATCGCCTATCTGCTGGGCATATCGCGTTCGTATGTCTCGAGAATAGAGAAGAAGGCGGTGCACAAGCTGAGCAGAGAGCTGTGTGCGGACCAGCGGCACGCCTGACATGCATGCCGTGGATCGCCCCGAGGGGTCGCGTTTGACGCCCCGGAAGACGGCATGCTAAGCTTGGGCAGGGATTGGAAGATGTGCGGGAGGGGGCAGGCGCGTGCGCGGCATGCGGCGGACATGACTGTGAATGGCGCGTCCACGAGGGCAAAGGGGCTTGCGGCGCTTGTTTGCCCGCACGCGTACTGCCGTTCGGTCTTCGATATTGACCCATTCCTGTTGAAGAAGCAGGGCATAGACGGGCTTATCGTGGACGTGGACAATACCCTCGTGGAATGGGATAAGCACGAGGTCACCGGCGATCTGAAAGAGTGGTTCGGAACGTGCGTCGCAGCGGGCATATCGTGCTGCATTGTATCCAACTCGACCCGCGTCCGGAAGATCGCCGCATTCGCGCGGCAGCTCGGCGTGGGGTTCATCTGCCCCGCTGTGAAGCCCATGCCGTCCTCGTTCCGGGCCGCCATGAGGCGCCTTGGCACCGGACGGTCGAACACGGCTGTGGTCGGCGATCAGGTGTTCACCGACGTCCTGGGTGGAAACGCGCTGGGCGTGCGGACCATCCTGGTGCAGCCGGTGAGCCCGCGCGAGTACGCTTGGACCAGACTCGTGCGTCGTTTGGAGCGCGCGGTACTGCGATACCTGGAGGCGCAGGGTCTGATTGTGCGCGCTCCCCCGTCCCGCTGACGGCGCGTTTACAGATTTCGTGTAAGATGAGACCATGATGCGACAGCTTGTGACAGGAATTGTATTATACAATGGCATCAGGCTGGTACGGGATTCGGGAGGACTGCCTGTGAGGATCCTTCTGGCCGATGCCCATTGCTGCGTGAGGGACATGCTTTCGGCGTGCTGTCTCATGATGGGTGACCTCGTCGAAGCGGTGTATTCCGCGTCCAATCCCTCTGAGGCGGTCTACAGGGCTACAGCGCTCGACGTCGACGTCGTTGTGATCGAAATCGCTCCTTCTGTGGGCAGGCCCCTCCTCGGTGGGGTCGCCGCGATAAGGACCCTCCGTAACATAGGATTCACCGGCCGGATAGTCAGTGTTTCCAGCCCCGCCTACGAGCACCTCGCCGTCGCTGCCCGCGACGCCGGTTCGTCGGTCCACCTCTGCAAGCCCTTCCTGCTCGAGGATTTCATGAGGAGCCTGTCCGCCGGCCCCGCGTGGCTGCGCCGGACTTCCTCTTACCCCAGGACCCGCTGCGCGCCCTGACGCACAGCCCCCCGCCGCATCCGTGGGAGGAAAGCCATTCCTGCCGTCGAACGCTTCATTAGCAGGGAACTTCTGGTCGAATTATCTGGTCCTTGGGAGATCCCTGTTCACCGGAGGACAAGACCATCCGATATAGGTATTGAGTGTCTCTGGTGGGGACCGGTGAGCCATGCGGTGAGCGGAGAACCTGTGTGGGAGTCGGCGAGGATCGGGGGTCTTGATAGTTGGACATTGACGGGCTCTTGAAGGAGGCAGTCTCGAGGCATGCGTCCGACCTGCACCTGACCGTGGAGGCGCCACCGTCTTTCAGGATAGGCGGTGAACTGGTCCGGAATGAAGCGGGGATACTGCGGGCCGCGGACACCGCGGATGCGCTCGCGAGGCTGGCGGGACCGCAGGACAAGACCGTGCTGGATCTCAGGGGGCAGGTCAACTTCTCGTACAGTCTGCCCGGCGTTGGCAGGTTCAGGGTGAACGCCTTCCGCCAGCGAGGCTCGGTGGCCATATCCATCCGGATACTTTGGCCGAAGGTGCCGGCGCTCGGGGAACTGTCACTCCCGTTGGTGGTGGCCGAACTGGCCATGCGGCCCAACGGCCTCGTCCTGGTTACGGGCCACAGCGGATCCGGAAAGTCATCGACCCTCGCAGGCATGGTCGACCTCATCAATGAGAACCGGAACTGCCACGTGATCACCCTTGAGGATCCCATCGAATATCTCCACAGGCACAAGCGCAGTATCGTAAACCAGCGCGAGGTGGGATCGGACACGCCTTCATTCGAGGACGGCCTCCGCTCGGCCCTCCGTGAGGACCCGGACGTCATCATGGCCGGTGACCTCAGGGATCTGGAGGCCATCCGCCTGGCGTTGACTGCCGCGGAGACCGGCCATCTCGTACTCGCGGCCATGCCTACTACGAGTGCCGCCCAGACGATCGCGAGGATAGTGGACGTGTCCCCGGTCCACCTCCAGCAGCAGGTGAGGGTGCAGCTGGCCTCGGTACTGGCCGGGGTCGTGACGCAGCAGCTCATTCCGAGGATAGATAAACCGGGGAGAATCCCGGCCTGCGAGGTTCTCACAGGCACGGCCTCCGTGAGGAACCTCATTCGCGAGGGGCGCATTCACCAGATGCAATCGGCGATTCAGACCGGTTCCAAGTCGGGAATGAGAACGATGGGGCAATCGCTGAGGGACCTCTACGAGAAACACCTGATCAGCATGGAGGAATACCGTGCACGTTCCGGTTCCGAGGCGGAGAAGGAGTAGTGAGGTGACCTTGCCCTGGCTGAGTGGCTAGTGACGGCAACCGCCGGCTCACTTGTGGGGCTGCTGGTTGGACGGGTATCCAGTACGCTGTGCCGCATATACGGACCGAACTGCTCCGGAGGCAATGCAGCCGGACCGGGCCGCTTTCGAACACCGGCCGTCACGGGAATCACGCTCATCCTCTTCGCGGCGGCCTATGCACGTTACGGCTTCGCCAGGCAATACTTTGTGTCGGTAGTGTTCGCATCCGTCATGGTGGCCGTCGCCGCGGTGGACATCGAGACCTACCGTATACCCAACTGCCTGGTGACTTGCGGGACTGTCGCCCTGGCGTCGCTGACAGCCGCGGGCTTCCTTCCCCTGCGGCCGTCGGTTGCGGGGGCCCTGGCCGGCGGCCTAGTGATGCTCATCGCCGCGGCCGCGAGTCGCGGGGGTATGGGCGCGGGTGACGTCAAGGTTTCATTCGTGATAGGTGGGTTCGTCGGATGGCCCGCGATCACGCTTGCCCTATTCACAGGCTTCGGGATGGCCGCGGTGGCGGGGCTGATCCTGATGGCTCTGAGGCTCAAGGGCCGTCGAGACGTGATACCGTTCGGGCCCTTTCTCGCCGCGGGCGGCATTATCGCTGAGTTGTTCGCGTCGCCGGTGTTGTCCTGGTACCTCTCCAGGGTGGTCTCCGCGTGAACCGGCGTAACGGTGGGCCGTGACGTCAGCGATAGCTTATGTATGGGGTTGATCCAGTACAGGTGTTCTCCACATGACCGAACGTTCGCATGACGCTGAAGGTCAACTGAACGATCTAAAGGCCAGAGCGGTCGCTGAAGCGAGGGCGATGGCGCCGGAGCTCCATGCCCTCAGCGACCGCATATACCACAATCCCGAACTCGGATTCTCCGAGTTCAAGGCCAGTCAGTGGCTCTCGGAGTTTCTCGCGTCTCGCGGGTTCGAGGTCGAGCTTGGGCTGGCCGGGATGGACACGGCGTTCCGGGCCTCCGCTTCAGGGGCGTCCCCTGGCGGTGTGGTGGCCCTCCTGGCCGAGTACGATGCCCTGCCCGAGATCGGCCACGGCTGCGGCCACAACATGATAGGGGTTGCAGCCTGCGGCGCCGCCGCGGCCGTGAAAGGGGTGCTCGGTGAACTCAGGGGTACTGTACTGGTATACGGGTGCCCCGCGGAGGAGGGAGCGGTGCTTGGCGCTGGCGGCAAGGTCGTGCTGGTGAGCCGCGGATACTTCGATGGAGTAGACGCGGCCATGATGATTCATCCCGCGTCCAGATTCGTCGTATCGAGCAGATCACTTGCCAGGGCAGCCTTGAAGATGGTGTTCTCCGGGGGCGACGCGCAGTCCGCGGCGATGCTGACCTTCAACGCCATCAACGCCCTGCGCCAGCACCTCGGCCTTGGGGCCAGGGTGCACGGCGTGATCGGCGCTGACAACGGTCCTGGGGTCCGTGCGGACCGGGCGCCGGAGCACTGCGAGGTGCGCGCCTACGTCCGCGCCTACGAGACGGCGGATCTCGAGGACTGTGAAGAGAGGGTACGGGACTGCGCCCTCGGCGCGGCCATGGCGACGGGGTGCCAGGTGGACTTCGCCCACACATCTCCGACATACGAGGAAATGGTGACCAACCAGGAGCTTGCGTCGGCATTCACGGCGAACCTGAAGGCCCTGGGTGTCGTTGTGGAAGAAGGCCTGGACGCCGGGACGGGTTCGACGGACATGGGCAACGTCAGCCACGTCACGCCGTCGCTTCACGCGTATGTGGCGACGTGCCCGAGGGGGGTGGCCGGGCACACTCGCGAATTCGGACGCGCTACCCTGACCCAGGGCGCCCACGAGAGTATGCTCACGGGTGTCGAGGCCCTCGCGATGACGGTGATCGACCTGTTGGGGAACCCGTCGCTCCTTTCGAGGGTGAGGACAGAATTCGAGAGAACGGTGCGAATATGAACAATCATGAGCTCAGTCTGCAAACGCTCGACGCGATCCTCAACAGGACCATCGAGGCCATACATAGCTCGCGGGACCAGATGTTCAACATCGCGGAGATGGCCCGGAGCGAGTTCAACCGGATTCAGGAGGAACTCGATGCCACCACGGCGGAAGCGCAGAAGCAGATAAGAGTGGTGGACGACCTCGAGAAGCAGGACCGGGCGGCCCGCTACGCTCTGATGGTTGTCAGTCGCGACTTCGCGCACCACACCGAGGACGAAATCCGCGAGGCTTATGAGAAGGCCAGCCGCATTCAGATAGACCTTGAAGTGGCGAGGGACAAGGAGAACCAGCTCCGGCAGCGGAGAGACGAACTACAGCGCAGGATAAAGCATCTCAAGGACATGGTGTCCAAGGCCGAGGGCCTGCTATCACGGGTGGGCGTGGTCATGGACTACCTCGCGGGCGATCTGAAGAAGATAACCGCCCAGGTTCAGGATTGGCAGAAACGACAGGAGCTCGCCGTCAGCGTTATCCGGGCCCAGGAAGAGGAACGCAGGAGGGTGGCCCGCGAGATACACGATGGGCCGGCGCAGGCCCTCGCGAGCATGGCCATGAGACTCGAGCTGTGTGAGAAGGTCTTTGACAGCGAACCCGAGAGAGCCAAGAGCGAGATCGCGGATCTCAAGCGAATGGCGAGGTCGAGTCTGCAGGATGTCAGGAAGATAATCTTCGACCTGCGCCCGATGGCCCTGGATGATCTGGGGCTGGTGCCCGCGCTGAGGACCTACGTGGCGGCCTTTGAGGACCGTACGGGGGTAAGGGTGGAGCTGAAGGTGCTGGGAGAGGAAAGGAGACTATCCCCGCCCCTGGAAATCGCCATATACCGTCTCATCCAGGAATCCCTGGCCAACGTGGCCAAGCACGCCAACACGAGCGAGGCGTGGGTCAATGTGGAGGCCACGGACAAATGCGTCAGGGTGGTCGTCAGGGACAAGGGGGAGGGTTTCGACCCCGGTTCCGTGCTGCAGACTACAGGCGAGAGATTCGGGCTTATGGGAATGAAGGAAAGGGTAACCATGTTCGGCGGCGAGATCAACGTCAAGTCCCGTCCGGGGGAAGGCACCAAGATCACTGTCGCAATACCCCTGGATCCGTCCGCGGAGAAGGCTTAGAACAGGAGGCGCACGTTATGGCTCTGAGAGTGCTGATAGTGGACGACCACGCTTTGATGAGGCGTGGGGTCGGCCAGGTTCTCGAGCTGGAACGTGACATTTCCCTTGCCGGCGAGGCGTCAGGCGGCCGCGAGGCAATCGAGAAGACGAAAACCCTCGAGCCAGACGTGGTGATTATGGACATCAGCATGCCGGACATGAGCGGGCTCGCGGCGGCATCCGAGATAAAGCGGGTCTGTCCCCGCGTTGGCATAGTAATACTGACGATCCACGACGACGAGCAGTACGTGTACGAGGCCGCCAGGGCCGGGGTGTCGGCGTACGTGATGAAGGACGTCGACCCCACCGAACTAGTGAAGGCCGTGAGGGCGGCGGCCGAAGGCAGGACGTACGTGCATCCCGCGATTGTCCCCAAGCTCCTGAAGGCCTGCGGCCGGACGCCGGGCGGGGCGGAGATCCAGCTCCAGTCGCTCACCAAGCGGGAGATCGAGATACTCGACCTGGTCTCTCAGGGCTTCTCCAACAAGCAGATGGCCGACCGCCTCTTCATTTCCGAGAAAACGGTCAAGAACCATCTCAGCAGCATTTTTGGGAAGATCGGTGTAGATGACAGGACCCAGGCGGCACTATTCGGGCTCAGGCACGGACTCGGAGAGAAGGCCGTGTAGTCCCTGCATAATCGCCGTATTGACCGCTGCTTTCAGTTCCCCACTTACTCCCTGCTTTGTTGCGCACCTCTCGATATTCTAGGACTCCAGTCCTAGGAAAAATGAGACCATGGATCTATGGTAACGGCCACCGTTCTCCTGTAGGATGTAGTCAGAACCCAAGACAACCAACGCCGCGAAAAGGCAAACCCGCTGAAAGGCGGGGGCGCAAAACCAACGGACCTAACGCTCGAGGGAGCCAGGGTGGCCGGGTTGCCGAACGACGGAGGTTAGAAGAAAGACCTCGCCGGCTTCCCCACACCTGGGGAGGCCGGCGCCGTTTCAGACGGCGAGGGTTGAGACGGGTCAGATCTCTTCAAGGAGGTGGAAACCGTGGCATCTCTATACTGGGTTCTTAGAAGGTTCATAAGGGACGAACGGGGCCAGGGAATGGCCGAATACGGGCTGATACTGTTCTTGGTTGCGATTGTGGCAATGACCGCGCTGTCCCCGCTCGGCGGCCGGATCAGGCAAGTGTTCCTCGATGTCACCAGTGGACTCGGTGGTGGTTCCTAGTATCGTGTAAGCGGAAGCTCAGGTTCTGCCCCAGCACCCCCCCAATGTGCGGCTGAATCTGGGTGTTCCTCCACCAAGGCCTGGAGGGAAAATACCGGCGGGCATGCCCTCCAGGCCTTATTTCACCCAAAAACAGGGTGGGACGACTGGAAAGGAGGGAGAGCACGGTGACATCCGGCAAGGAAAGACGCGTCCACTCGGGCGAGAAGGGCACGGCTCTGGTCGAGATGGCCCTCGTGCTGCCGGTCTTCCTGCTCATCCTCCTCGGGATCATGGAATTCGGGCTGGCAATCAACGCCTACGTCACAGTCCAGCACGCGGCGCGCGAGGGCGCGCGGTTGGGGATCATGGGCGCTTCCGACGCCGAGATCACCGCGAGGGTGCATGATGCGGCGTATCCCGTCGACCCCGCCAGGATCGGGGTCACCATATTGCCGGAACCCGCGTTGAGGGAGCGCGGGCAGCCCCTGACGGTCAGCGTCGAGTATACCCACGAGTTCCTTACCCCCCTGGTTTCCTCGGTAGTAGGGGGAAGCGTCGTGTTGGAGAGTTCAGTCGACATGAGAATCGAATGAAGAGTGCAAGATGGAGACTGCAGAATGAAGGTTTGAATAGGAGGTGATCGCTGTGGGAAGACGTCCGGGACGTAGTGAGAGGGGGTCGGTCCTGATTCTCGCGGCACTGGCGACCACGGCGGTCATGGGCTTTGCGGCCATAAGCATTGATGCGGGTAGATTGTATGCCGTCAGACAGCGGCTCGTCGACGTATGTGACGCGGCGGCCCTTGCCGCGGCCCAGGAACTGCCCGACGATCCCGCCACGGCTGAGCAGGTTGCGCGCGAGTTCCTCGAGAGGAACGGGGTGGACCCCGCTCTTGCCACGATAACCGTGAGCCACGGGGGCAGCAGGCTGGGTGTCACGATCGCCAGGCCAACCGCCACCACGTTCGCGGGAGCGCTTGACGTGGATTCCGTTCAGGTGGGCGCGGCATCCATGGTGGAGGTCGGGTCGACCGGGGCGATAAGCGGCGCGGCGCCGTTGGGCGCGGAGATGACCTCGTTCGAGATAGGAGAGTCGTACGTCTTGAAGGTGGGGTCCGGCGAAGGCTCTTATCACGGCAACTTCCACGCGCTCTCCCTCGGCGGGCACGGCGCGTGCCACTACCGGAGTACGATAATCAGCGGATACAGCGGGGTCGTGAGGGTCGGCGATGAGATCGAGACGGAACCGGGCAACATGCAGGGTCCCACATTGCAGGGACTCCGGACCAGGTACGACCAGGACCCGTTGGCCACGTTCGAGTCCGTTTCGTCGGATTCGCCGAGAATACTGAGGGTCCCGATCGTTTCGTCGTTCACCGACTGCTACGGGCGGGACATGGTGAGGGTCCTGGGATTCGGGGCGTTCTTCATGGACGAGAGGCCTTCAGGCGGGGACGTCCGGGGCAGATTCATGGGACTCCTCGTCGAGGCGGAGATTGCCCCCGGCGGTTCGGATTACGGGCTGAGGGCCTTCCGGTTCATTCCTCCTGAGAGTTGAGGTGAGAGGCAGATGAGGGGGCGGTTCCTGCGACTGGTAGTCCTGCCGTTGCTTGTGGCGCTGGTCGCGAGCTTCGGCGCATACTCGTATCTGTCGTCGCTGGAATCGAAGAAAAGGCCGGCCGCCCCGGTTGGCGTGGTGATCACGACCAGACAGGTTCCACCGCGCACTGTCCTGACCCGCGAGATGCTGGGTACGAAACCGCTGCCGCGCGAGTTCGCGGACGCCTCGTTTGTGACTTCCATCGACGAGGCTGTCGGGAAGACCACGACGGTCCCCCTCGCTCAGGGGGAGATTGTCTATCGCTCCAAACTCGCGACGAAAGACCAGAAGACGGCGCTTTCGTTCCACATACCGGCGGGTCTGAGAGCGGTTACCCTGGCTGTGAACGAGACATCCGGCGTCGCCGGACTGATTGAACCTGGCGACAGGGTCGACCTCGTGCTCACCCTTGACAAGGAGACCTCGGGAAAGGACAGATCCATGCTGGTGATGGAGGACATCGCGATACTAGCGGTGGTGCAGTCGATGGATGTCCGGGACACTCCGGGCCGGGATCTGAAGGGATACACATCGCTCACGCTTGCCGTCACGCCGGAACAGGCTGTGCTGGTGGGGTTCGGTGAGAAGAACGGGGCTTTCAAGGTCATCCTCAGGGCGCCGAACGACACCAGCGTCAAGGGCGAGATCGAAGTCAGTTCGGACAGGTTCAGGTAAGGGGGGATGGTCTTTGGGCAGTCAGATCAGAGTGCTTATAGTCGATGACGCCATCCAGACCCGGCAGAGCATAAAGGCGATGCTCGGTGTGGAGCGAGAGATCTGCGTCGTCGGTGAGGCGGGGGACGGAAGCGAGGCTCTGGATCTAGTCGGCAGGCTCAAACCGGACCTCGTGCTCATGGACATCAACTTGCCCGGGATGGACGGGATCCAGGCGACCTCCGAGTTGCTGAGGTGCTACCCCACTAATGTGGTGATGATTTCAGTGGAGGGGGACAAGGAATACTTCCGCAAAGCGATGCAGGCGGGGGCGAGGGACTACCTGATGAAGCCGTTCACGACCGACGACCTGCTCAACGCGGTCAGGCGCGCGTCTTCGGAGAAGTCCGCCGCGGAGACTTCCCCATCCTGTGAGTCGGCCGTGGTGACAGTGTTCAGCACCAAGGGCGGAGTAGGGAAGACCACTGTAGCCACGAACCTGGCCGTCTCGCTGGCTCGCGGATCGCAGGCGGAGGTGGCGGTGGTGGACCTTGATCTCGAGTTCGGGTGCCAGGCCACGATGTTCGGCATCCGTCCCCGGAGCAGTATAGTGGACTTGTGCCAGACCACGTCGGAGATAACCAGGGATTCTGTGGAAAGGGCAATGGCAAAGGTCAGCAACGTGACGAATCTGCAGGTCCTTGCCGCGCCCCCGCTCCCGGAGCAGTCCGCGCTGGTGGACGGGGACGCGCGGAAGGTGACCGGAAGGGACTACGTCGGGGAGATAATCGACCTTCTCAAGGGGAGGTTCACATATACGGTGATCGATACGCCGTCGTCCTTCAGGGAGGCGACGCTGTCGGCAATCGACAGGTCCGATTGCGTCCTCCTCGTCGTGACGCCCGACATACCCGCCCTTCAGAACACTGCGAAGTGCCTGGATACCCTCGTTGAGAAACTCCAGTTCCCGAAGGACAAGATCAAGATCGTGCTCAACAGGTCGGGTGGGTCCGCGGCGATCCCGCCGGAGGACGTGGCGAGGAGCCTGGACTTTCCGGTGAGTTTTCACATTCCCAGCGACGGGCAGACCGCCGTCTGGGCGGCGAACTGCGGGCAGCCGTTCACGAGCAGGAGGTCAAAGGCGCCCATAGCGTCGTGTATCGCCTCGATGGCGGACTCACTGATCGAGTCCCTCTGCGGGCGCGCCGGGGCAGGGCGGGTCGTCAGGGCGGAGACGCCCCGGGGGAGGTTACTCGGAGCCATAGCGAGCGGCGGGCGGAGGTGATGGTCCGGTGTCGCTGTATAGCAGGATAAAGGTGATTGATGACTCGGCGGCCACGGCCGCCGACAGGTTGTCAGCGGCCAGGATGCCGGATCAGTACAGGGGGCTGAAGAGTAAGATCCAGCGACGGCTGATTAAGGAGATAGACGCCGGCTCCCTGATATCCTCATCCGAAATACCCGAGAAAGAAAAGGCGGATATCAAGAACAGGATCCTTGATCTCCTTGATGAGGAGCAGTCGGTCGGCCCCCTCGACAGGGAGGCGATCGCGGAGGGTCTGTTCGCCGAAATCCTGGGTTACGGCCCCATCGAACCCCTCCTGAAGGACCCCGAGGTCGACGAGATCATGGTGAACTCGGCGACCCAGGTTTACGTGGAGAAGAGGGGCAGGCTCGAGCCGTCCGGCGTCGAGTTTGCCGACGACCGGGAAGTGATGCTTCTCATCGAGAAGATCGTGGCGCCGCTCGGCCGGAGGATAGACGAATCGTGCCCCATGGTCGACGCGAGGCTACCCGACGGCTCACGCGTGAACGCGATCATTCCGCCACTGGCCGTGAAAGGCCCATGCCTGACCATAAGGAAGTTCGCCAGGAACGCCCTGGGTATCGACGATCTGGTACGACTCGGCACGGTTACGGAAAAGATGGGCGAGTTCCTCGAAGCGTGCGTCAGGGCGAGGCTCAACATCGTAGTGTCCGGCGGGACCGGTAGCGGCAAGACGACAACGCTCAACGTACTCAGCTCGTTCATACCGTCTGACGAAAGGATCGTTACCATCGAGGACGCGGCGGAACTCCAGCTCAGGCAGGACCACGTGGTGTCGCTGGAGACAAGGCCTCCGAATATCGAGGGACGCGGCGAGATAACGATAAGGCACCTTGTGAGGAACGCGCTGAGGATGAGGCCGGACCGGATCGTCGTGGGAGAGGTGCGCGGCGGCGAGGCCCTCGACATGCTACAGGCGATGAACACGGGTCATGACGGCAGCCTTACTACGGGTCACGCGAACAGCCCCAGGGACATGCTGTCCAGGCTCGAGACAATGGTGCTCATGGCGGGCGTGGAATTGCCGGTCAAGGCCATAAGGGAACAGATCGCCTCCGCGATCGACCTGATTGTACAGCAATCCAGGCTTAGGGATGGCAGCCGCAAGGTCACCGGCATAGTCGAAGTGCAGGGAATGGAAGGCGATGTGATCGTCCTGCAGGACGTGTTCGAGTTCAGACAGACCGGCTACTCCAGGGAGACGGGCGTAGTCGGGCGGTTTGCGGCCACGGGCATCAGGCCGAAGTTCATCGAGCGTATCGAGTCGAGCGGCATAAGGCTGGCGCACGACCTCTTCATTCCGGAATAGCCGGGAAGGGCGGTGGCTTCTACCGTGGATTACTGGGCCCGCATTCTCATGGACGCTGTGTCGAGGCCGGCGAGCCCGTTGTCTTTCTGCGTGGCCGTGGCGGTGTTTCTCTCACTGTGGCTGGCGACGAGGGGTTTCCTCCAGATGGCCGCCGGGGATCCGTTGGCCGTCAGAAAGCGCGTCGAAGAGATCGCCAGGCGAAGATCAGCGCCGGCCCCCGGTGAAGCAGCTGATCTTGAAGGATTGGCCGGGGACGCGGGCCACACGCCACGGGGCGTCCGGATGTTTGGGGCAATCCTCGCGGGCAGATCCTTCGGTTGGCTTAACAGCGCGCTCGAGAAAAGGGATCTCGACCACGGCATTGTCCTGGCGCTGGAGAGGGCGGACCTTTCTCTCAGACCGGCGGAATTCATCACGGGAGTGACGGTGGTCACGGCGGGCTCAGCGCTTGCGGGTATGCTGCTCGCGGGGGTCCCCGGCGCAGTCGCCGTCGGGGGCGCGGGGGCCTGGGCGCCGTTCGTGTGGCTGAGAGCCAGGCGGACCCGCAGGGTGAGGCAATTCGAATCGCTGCTTCCTGACGCGTTGACGATGATAGCCAACTCCCTTCGTTCTGGATACTCCCTGCTGCAGGCGCTGGACGCGGTGGCCAAGGAGATGCCGAAGCCGGTGTCGTCCGAGTTCGGCAGGGTGGTTCAGGAGGCGGGGTTCAATATCCCGCTCGAGGACTCCCTGGCGGCGTTGCTGAAGCGGGTGGAGAGCGACGACCTGGACCTCCTCGTGACGGCCATACTCGTACAGCGGCAGGTGGGCGGGAATCTGGCCGAGGTACTGGACCGGATTTCCACGACGATACGGGAGAGAATGCGTATACTCGGTGAAGTGCGCACGCTCACCGCCCAGGGGCGGATATCCGGCCTGGTGGTGTCGTTGCTACCGGTAGCCCTCTGCGGGGCGCTCACGGTGATGAACCGGGAGTACATGATAACGTTCTTCATGCACCCTCTCGGGAAGGTGCTGATAGGGGTGGCCTGTCTGATGCAGGTGACCGGAATGCTCATCGTCAGGAAGATAGTGAACATCAAGGTATGAGAGTGGCCGGCGCTGTTGGGGGGACGAGGCTGTGACGACCGCAATTGTGTTCTTGACGTTTGCATCGGTTTTCTCGCTGGCGTACTGGCTGGTCTGCCCGCGGGAAGATGTCGCGTCCTACCGGACGAGGCTCATGACGGTGCGTGACATGCGCAAGGGTGCGGTGGAAGACCCCCGCCGTAACCCCCTGATGTCGTTGCCGTTCCGCGAACGGGTCATCAGCCCCGTCCTCAATGCCTTGTACGAACGGGTCCAGCGGTGGGCGCCGGCCGGGATCAGACAGCGGATGGCGGCCCGCCTCGAGCAGGCCGGGCGGCCGTTCGGTGTCGGCCGGTTGATTGCGCTGAAGGGCGTGGGGTGTTCGGGGGCAGCCCTGGTGTACTGCGGGCTGATCGGGGCTTCGGGAGGGGTTGCGGCCCTATACCGTAACGTGCACATAATCGCGTTTGCAGCGATTGCCGGCTACATGCTGCCGGACATGTACGTAAACCGCTTGTCCCAGGCGAGGAAGGTCGAAATACGCGCGGCGTTGCCGGATGTGCTCGACCTGTTGTGCGTGTCGGTGGAGGCGGGCCTCGGATTCGACGGGGCGATTCAGAAGGTGTCGGAAAAGTTCAGGGGGGCCGCCGGCGAGGAGTTCCGCGAATTCCTGAAGGAGGTCCGCCTGGGCAAGTCACGTATCGAAGCCCTGCGGGCGCTGTCGGAGAGGGCGCCCGTGGATGACCTCAAGACGTTCACCGCATCCGTCATCCAGGCCGAGCAACTCGGGGTCAGTCTCGCAAGGGTGCTGAAGATCCAGTCCGAACAGATGAGGATAAGGCGGAAGCAGCGGGCCGAAGAACTCGCCATGCAGACGCCCGTGAAGATGCTGCTGCCGCTCGTGTTCTTCGTCTTTCCCACGATCTTCATCGTGTTGCTCGGGCCCATGGCGGTACAGGCGTTGACCACACTGCGCATCTTGAGGTAGGGGCGCGCGATCTACGGCCGCCAGAAATCGAGGAGGTATTCGAAGGTGACCCCCATTGTTATGTAGTTGTTCGGCCAGCCGAAGATGCCCACCCGGTTGACCACGTTCGTCCTGTCCCAGATTATGGTGTTTCGCAACTCGAAACCCGCCCTCCTCAATGCCTCCACGACCTCGATATGCAAAGTAATCCTCCTGTTGTCCCACCACATGTCCGGAATGTTCACCACGCAGTGCGCGCGCGGCCGCATGAGGGGTAGCAGCCCGGCGAATATGCCCTCCACGGCGGCGGCATAGTCCCCTATGCCCAGTGTGCCTAGATCCCGCGGGTCCTGGCTGTACTGCTCCACCCTTCCGTACTGCTCGTTCTGGCGGAGGTCGCCCCGCCGGCTCTTGTTCTTCCTCCTCCGGTTCAGGAGGTTGGCGTACGGCGGGGAGGTGAGTATCAGGCTGACGCGGCCGGGCTGTATGTAGAGCGGGACGTTGCGCGCGTCGTCACACACGACCAGTTGCCTGGTGACGCCGCCGGCCGGGTTCGCGAGCCTGCTGCGGCAAAGAGCGGCATATGTCGGGTTCAGGTCGAATCCCACCGCGTTCCTGTTCAAGTCGGCCGAAGCCACCAGGGTGGTGCCCGACCCCGCGAAAGGGTCCAGCACGAGTTCACCCTCATGGGTGAACAGGGAAATGCACCTGGCGGCCAGGGAGATCGGGAATGCCGCCGGGTGAGTGGACTTGTCTCTGATATCGCGGGCCTCGTAATAGAATTGCCATACACCGATCTGCGCCTTCAGCCAATCCTTCGGGTCCATGCAGTTCAAGTGATTGGGCGGGCACGAACAGGTCCTCTCCCAGGCCACGTCCAGGTAGCGCGGCCCGGCTCTCGCGGGGTCACTCATGGCCCTCCAACCTCTCAGCCGGTCAGGGTGAAAGTGACGGAATCCAGGGCGTCTTCGTTCACTACCACATCCAGGTCCAGGTCCAGGCTCACCGACTTGGTGAGCGAACTCCCCTCCAGGGTGACAATGTACCGTCCGGGCTGCGTGGCGGGTGGGACAGGGAACGAGTTCGACCACACGCCTCCCTGCGAGGGTCCTGCCAGGGACAGGTGCGACATGCCCAGGCGGGCACATGTTGCCTCGACCCGCACTACATTCGACGATGTCGTGGCGCGGATCGAAACAGACTGCCCCGCCCGGCAGGGGTTCGGTTCAAGCGCCCCGTCCAACCGGATGATCTGCTCCACTCTGAAACGGGCTGTCGCTTTGCGTTCAGCCCCCCTGTAGACGGCCCTCAAGGCGATCTCGTAGTCGCCGTCGAGGGCGGACGAGGGGACGATGAGACTGTACCGCCATGTACTGGGGCCGCCGTTCATGGGCGCGGATCCCGACCATGGACCGGCCACATACACGGCCTCCGGCCCGCCAGTCGCGTACGCCGTGACGGACACCTCTTCGCCGGGCTGGACCACCGGCGGCGAGGCGGTTCCCCTGAGTGATTTGGAGCTGATGACCACCGGTTTCATCACGGACCAGAACACCTGGTCTTGTCTGTCGGACACCTGGGCCCTGTAGTAGTAGGTGCCGTCGGGAAGCCTGCTGCCCTTATTGGACGTGCCGTCCCACACCACGCCTGGCGGCGGGGCCTCCCGGACGCCGCTCGGGCGCATGGTCTTCAGAATGGCGCCCCCGTAATCGGTTATGAACAGGTTCCAGGAGACGGCGTTTCTGTTCCGCAAGGTGAATATGTCAAATGTCGTGAAATCGTCCAGGCCATCCCCGTCCGGCGAGAAGTCGGGGGGCCTGGCGTCGGCGCGCACCATGCATGAGCGGTAGACTACCGTGGCGGCCTCGGCCCTGTTCATTTCACTTGTGGGCTTGAGGCTGCCATCGGGATACCCTTCCACAATGCGGAATCTGGTTGCCGTGGCGATTTCCCTGGTAAGCGATGGCGAGATGCTCCTGCGATCGCGATACTGCTTGAGTATCCTGCGGGCATCGTCATCACTCAGGTTCTCGGCGTAGGGTTGCAGCCCGAGCGCTCGCACGAGTACGGCGAAGGCCTGCTCCCTGGTGGCCGGCGAGCCGGGTCTGAATGTGCCGTCAGGGTATCCCAGGATCATCCCCCGGCGAGCGGATGCCTGGATGTATCCAAACGCCGGCTTATCGAAGAATGAATAGTCGCTGCGAACGTCCCTGAAGACGGGGGGCTCCTGGTCTAACGGCTGGAGCCGGAATGCCTTGGCGAGCATCATCGCGTATTGGGCGCGCGTGCAATCCTCGGAAGGATAGAAGTAACATTTCCTGTGGTTGTGCCCGTCGCGCCGCACCGTCCTGATGTCCCCATCCGTGACGCCCTCCTCCCAGAGGGTCCTCACGTATGTGTAGAACCACTCGCGCTTGCCTATGTCCTCGTACCACGGATCAGACTCGGCGCCCGCGACCCCGCCTGCGACAGCCGCCACCATGACAACCGCAACGGCCAGGGTCATGAGCAGTGTGTTCAAAGCGCTCTTCAGGGCGGGTCCTCCTCCTGCCACGGCCCCTTCGCTGGTCCGGAGGTGGGGATTCAACGGGTGTGATGGAAATTCCTGCCACCACGACCACTCGGGACTGGCAATGCCGGCTGGAAGGGCTACCAGGTTGCGACATACGAAAGGGCATGGCAGCAGTCAAGAAGCCGGCTGTCATGACACGGCGTGTTGGAATCTGTCGAGCGAAATCCTTTGACTCCGCCAGGACACGACACTTAGAATGAAACTGGCAAAACGTGGCAACAAGTGCAAAACCTTGGCGAAGGAGAAGGCTGACCCAGGCCGGCCCGGGGGAAAACCCCGCCGGAAGGGAGGCGGCTGGAAAATGGCGGCTCCCCGTCCAGGGACGGTCTCTTGCCCCGAAAAAAAATATGAGCCACCGGCGCCCTTCGACACCCCTCCTTCGCCAGGTTCCTTCTTACGATAGTCGTTTCGGCGACCCGCATCGAGAGAGGGTCGGCCGGGGAGGCCTGACGGTTGGTAAAGAGACGCATGGTGATTGCCCTGGTGGTGGCGGTACTCTCGAGTACCGCAAGCTTCATCTACCTGGTTCATGGTTCGGGATCCGAGGAAGTTGTGGTCGCGGGAGTGGATATCGCGGCGTGTAGCCTGATCGAGCCCGGATCGGTGAGGTTGGCGCGTGTGGACAGGAGTGCGGCGCACCCTGATGCCTTCCGGAGGCTGGAGGAAGTATGCGGCAACTATTCCACGCAGCCGCTGGTTGCAGGGGAGCAGGTACTGAGGCGTCGTGTTGCGGCGGGCGAGCAGGGCGGGGTGGTCTCCGGACTGGCCGGGGATATGAGGGCGATGTTCGTCCCTGTAGACGAGTCGCGGGCTGTTGGGGGCGTCCTGAAGCAGGGCGGACGGGTGGACGTGGTGTTCGTTTCCGCCGAGCAACACGGTGCGTCTGTTGCGAAACGGCTGTTGACGTCCGTGCAGGTCATCCAGGCCGGCACGGGGCAAAAGGGCGCAGGCGGACGCGACGGCGGCGGCGGGGTGTCCGGGGTCATCGTCGCAGTGACGCCCGCGGACGCGGAGAGACTGGCTTTCTGCCTGGAGAATGGCAGTATATACCTGGTGGCTGTCCCGTACGGGTCACCGCCGTCGGCGACCGCAGGGGTCACCTGGAAAGACGTGTTTCTCGCAGACGCGCCAGCCTCGCAGTAACTATGGAGGACAGAGTGGAGAGAGCGGGTCAGCCTGCGGAAGACGGCCTTCAGTCGAGGGTCCTGGTAGTCGCGCCGGGGTCCAATCCAGCGCGGATCCAGGTTCCGCCCGGGTGCACCGTGGTTGGTTGCGTCGGAACCGCGGAGGCGGCGGCTTCAACCATAGCGGCCCTGAAACCCGACGTAATTGTCGTGGACGCCGCGATGTATGGCAGGCCGGGATTCACCGAGATGCTCAACCTGGCAAAGGCGGCTTTCCCTTCGATGAAGGTGGAGAACGCCCGGGCCGCGCAGCGACCCTTCGACAATCCGGCGATCGAGCCCCCATGCGGCGATGGCCGGGTCACGGAGGCGCCGGCCCCACGCCAGGCGGCCGCCCGGGGACTCATCACGGTGTGGTCACCCAAGGGTGGAGTCGGAAGAACCTTTCTTGCGTGTAACCTTGCAGCGTGCGTGTGTGGGAAGGAGGCTCACGATGTCGCGCTGGTGGATCTGGACTTGAAGTGGGGAGATGCGGCCATCCATCTGGGATTGAACGAGGGGGCGACGATCCTGGATGCCCTGCCGTACTTGGACGATGCCGCCGTTGGCTCGCTCAGGCGATACACGTTGAGGGACAAGCGGACCGGCATCAGTATATTGCCGGCGCCCGGGAAACCCGAACTATCGGATCTGGTCTCCGCCACCCAGATCAAACGCGCGATCGCGCTAGCCAGAAAGGAGTTCGAATTCGTGTTCCTGGACACGCCCCCTGACCCGCCAGCCGACCTCCTGGGGGATCTTCTCGAGGACTCTTCCGCGGCCGTTCTCGTTACTACGCAGGACATTGCCTGCCTGCGGAGGGTAAGGCTGGCGATGGACATGATGAACAGGCTACGGACCGGCGCCCACCGCAAGACACTGATTGTCGTGAACCAGGTTTCGGATGCCACGCCCACCACAGTGTCCCACATTGAATCATTTCTCAACACGAGGGTCAGCGGCGTACTTCCCGTGGACAGATCTGCGGCGGATTCCTCCATCTATGAGGGCGTTCCCCTCGTGGCCGCGGACCCGGGTCACAGGTTGTCCAGGGCGATTGTCGCAGTCGCGGCCCAGCTGTGTCCCGACGTGGACAGTGGTAGGACCAGGGGCGGGCACGTGTCCCTGGCGGCCCTCAAGGCAGTGATCCAGAGGAGGGTGACGAGTGGGAGGCCTACTGGAACGGTTGGACAGGACACCCGACACGCCCGCTCGTGATGGAAGGGGCGGGGATAGAGAGGACGTGATGGAGTCGATCCTGAGGAGGGTACAAAATCGCATCCTGGCCGATTGTGCGGAGTTGGTGATGGGTGCGAGGGGGAATCCACAGAAACGCAGGCAGCTCCGGTCGGTGATCCTGCAGACTGTCGCCAGGGACGGCCTGGGCCTTCCGGGTATGTCCCGGGAATCCCTGGCGGACACCCTGGTTCAGGAGATCGCCGGATTCGGTCCCATCGATCCGTTTATCGCGGATCAACGTGTGAGCGAGATCATGGTCAACGGCGCCGGGCAGGTCTATGTCGAACGGTCGGGAGTCCTCGAACTCACCGGCGTGACGTTCAAGGACGACGAACACCTTCTGGAGGTCATCGGGAGGATCGTTGCGCCACTCGGGAGGAGGCTGGACCGGGCTTCACCGTATGTTGACGCGAGGCTCCCTGACGGATCGCGGGTCAACGCCATAATACCGCCCCTTTCGCTCAAGGGGCCGGTTCTGACGGTGCGGAAGTTCCCCGGAAGGGTCGTTACCCTCCCGGACCTGGTGGAACTCCAGACCCTCACCCCGGAGATGGCATCGTTCCTCAAATCGTGCGTACAGGCCAGGCTCAACATCGTCATATCGGGGGGAACAGGCTCGGGCAAGACCACGACCCTCGGAGCGCTATGTTCTGCAGCCTCGCCGTGCGACCGGATCATCACCATAGAGGACGCCGCGGAATTGAGGATCGATCTGCCCCATGTCATCGCCCTCGAGAGCAGGCCGCCGAATATCGAGGGCAAGGGCAGTGTCAGCATCAGGAATCTGCTGCGCAACGCGCTCCGGATGAGGCCGGACCGGATCATAATCGGCGAGGTGAGGGGACCGGAGGCCTACGACTTGCTCCAGGCGCTGAACACCGGGCACATGGGGTCGATGTCCACCGTCCATGCCAACAGCGTGACCGATGCGGTGAGGCGTCTCGAGAACATGGTGCTGAGTTCCGGGGAATCGATCCCCCACGAGGTGGTTTCGGAAGAGCTCAGGTCCGCCGTAGATCTGCTGATACACCAGGAGCGTATTCCTACTGGACCGAGGAAGGTAACCGACGTCTCACTCGTGGTCAGGTCAGGCGGCAGGAGCGGCAAACATCCGGTATGCAGGGTTTTCGGCTGGGAACCTGAGGCGGTGTGCGGCGTGGCCGGAGGGAGGTTCATCAGGCACACCACGGCGCGCGTCCCTGAGGTCACAGAGAAGTTCAGGCTTTGTGGCATGAGTATTGAAGACTGGCTTGGAGGCGGTGACCTCTGACTGGCCCAACCCCCATGACCGTCCTGGCTGCCGTGTGCGCGTTCTTGTCCAGCTACGTCGCGGCCAGGCTCGTTCAGGGATATGTCACTGCCGGCAGGCTGGCAAGGGTCGGAAGCCCGGGCGGGGATGCACGGGATCGCGCCGGCACCGGCAATAACGGTGGGGCCGGCCGGACGCTGCGGGGCCGGCGTGAGACACTCGAAGAACAACTGGAGATGGTCACGGTGCTGCTGGCGGGCGCGATGGCGACCGGCCAGACGCTCGTCCAGGCCCTCGAAAGCTGTGTGACCGAGGTTGGCGGCGATCCGCTTGGACCCGAGATCCGCCGCGTCGTTGACGCCTATCGCGTCGGTACGCCCGTCCTCACGGGCCTGATTTCCATGGCGGGGAGGTTACGCCACCCCGACGTGGACTACCTCGTGCGGGTGATAGAGATATACCTGATGAGCGGCGGGGATCTCGGCAACGCCCTGGGAAACGTGGCCGCGACGATCAGGAGGAGGCGATCACTGAGGTGGGAAATCCGGGCCGGCTGCGCGGAGGCGAGACTGTCCGCCGTAATCATGGCGGCGTGCCCGTTCGCCCTGACGGTATTCACAGCGATAATGAGGCCCGAGATGCTCCGGACCCTGGTGGGTACGCCGGTCGGCAGGATCGGACTGGTCTATGGACTGGCGTCGTGGGTGGCGGGGTTGTACCTGGCGAACAGGGTGACCAGGGTTGGTGATGACTGAAGACTTGCTGGTCGCGGTGGGGGTCTCGGCGGCGTGTGGCATTGCGAGCCTGGCAGGGTACCTATTCGTGGTCGACTGCGGGGCCCTGGTGTATCCGCAACGGCTGCGGTCGCTCGCGGGAAAAAAGAGGGTACTCGGGTTGAGGCGGAAGGGTGGCGGCGGGACGGCGCCGGCCTTCACGGGACCACTGGTTCAACTGGCGAGGCGGGTCAGTCCGGTTTTCCGGGAGGCCTCCATGAGAAGACAGGTTGAGCGGTCCTTTCCTGAAGTGGTTGACCTCATGCTGGTATGCGTCGACGCGGGTATGAACCTGCCTTCCGCCCTGAAGTACGTGGCCCACGTCACGGGAGGCCCGCTGGGGGATGACCTGAAGCGGTCAGTGTACGCCGCTTCCACCGGTCGCGGCATGCGCGAGGCTCTGAAGGAACTGTGTGGGCCTCATTCGACCCCGGCGCTGAGGTTCTTCGTCACGACGATCGGATTCTCGTACCTGCGTGGCAACCCCGTGTCGGAGGTGCTCAGGGCCCAGGCCTGGATGGCGCGCCAACAGAGGAAACAGGCGCTGGAGGCGGCCGTGAGATCGATGCCCACGAAGATCATGGTTTGTTCGATACTCTTTTTCATGCCTCCAATTCTGGTGGTCACAGTGTTACCGGGTGTGCTCGTGTTCCTCGTATCAAGGTGGTGATGCTGTCGGTAAGGAAGAACCCAGGCTTGAGGCCGCAATCCTATTGACTGCGGTCTCAAGTTTACTTCTTTGTCCGGTACTTGTTGTATATCCGGCAGAGGAATACGGCTGCCTCAGCGCGGGTAGCATTTGCCCGAGGATTGATCGTATCCCCGGAACCCGCAATGAGACCCTCCTTGACCAGGGTTGAGTAGAGTCCGTAACATGGTGTAAAAGGCAATAGGCGGTGGTAGCAGCAGGAAAGGCCACCCTCCCTCTGGTAGATGAATGGTTGACAGACAAACATCACCGGAGGTTTGGAGGATGGCCCAATACCAGATTACAGTAGATGGGAGCACAGTACAAGGACTGTTGACGAGGGACGACGGACTGGCCAAGCTGGTTGAGCAGGTGGTGAACCAGATACTCGAGGCCCAGTTGGCCGAGCGACTGAAAGCGGCGCCGTACGAACGCTCGGAAGATCGGCAGGGCTACCGGAACGGCCATAGGGACAGGACGATGACGACGCGGGTCGGGAGGCTGGTGTTCAGCGTCCCCCGTGCGCGGAACGGCCCACTTTCGACGGACGTGTTCGAAAGGTATCAGCGGAGCGAGCAAGCCCTGGCGCTGGCTATGATGGAGATGGTGATTAACGGCGTTTCAACCAGGAAGGTAAGGGCGGTTGTCGAGGAACTGTGCGGCGCCGAGTTCTCGAAATCGACCGTCTCTGAGTTGTGTGCGCGCCTGGACCCCGTTGTGCACGGGTGGAACGAGAGGGACCTGAGCGGCCAGGAATACCCGTTCCTCCTGGTGGATGCGATTGTCATCAGGGTGAGGAAGGACGGACGGGTGCGACTGCAGAGCGTCATGATCGCCACCGGGATTAACAGGGACGGCTACCGCGAGGTACTGGGGTTGAAAGTGGGCGACAGCGAATCGGAAGGGAGCTGGTCCGAGTTCTTCGGGTGGCTCAAGGGTAGAGGCTTGAGAGGGGTGGACCTTGTGGTGTCGGACGACCACAAGGGGCTGGTCAAGGCCATTACGACGCACTTTCAGGGCGCGACATGGCAGCGCTGCCAAACACACTTTGTGCGGAACATCCTGGATGCCTGCCCCAGGTCGCTGCAGGGGGAACTACATGGGCGACTGAGGCTGGTCTTCGACGCGCCAGACATGGCGACCGCCCGGCGGCTCCTGGACGACATCGTGCGGGACTACGGGCCTCGGGCTCCCAGGGCTGTGGAGCGACTGGAGGCGGGGTTCGAGGACGCAATGGCCGTGATGAACCTGCCCGAGCAATACCGCCGGCGCCTGAGAACCACGAACGGCGTGGAGAGGCTCAACCAGGAAGTCTGCAGGCGAGAGCGGGTAATCCGGATCTTCCCGAATGAGGAATCGGCGCTGCGGCTCATCGGTGCCGTGCTCATGGAGATAGACGAAACCTGGTCAACCGGTCACCGTTACTTCGACATGGAAGAGTACTGGCGATGGAGGGCGGGTCTCACCATGCAAGATGCCGTGCGGCCGACTGAAACCGAGAAGCACGCGGCCTGACCTTGGCCAGCAGATACCGGAGGGATTTTACACCACAAATCGGACTTGATCCAGGGTTGCCAGGCTGTTCAAGGCATAGCCAGATATGTCTCCCTTGTCGCGGTATCGACTGAGCAAGGCAGGCTCATCTGCAACCTTTAGTCCCTCGTACTTCTCCAGCGCCCTGACCGTTAGCACCATCATGTCCTGCCGGGTGATGCTTCTCCGGGGTTGAAGCGGTTTTCGCCGGTACCGGAGGCGATGCCCAGCCTCTTGGCGATGCCGATTGCTTCGTGGTAATAGGCGCTCTTCTCCACATCGTCGAAGTTGTCGTAGAACTGCGCTGTCAGCCCCAGGGTCTTTACCAGCAAGCTCAGATAGTCGGCCCTGGTGATGCTGGCCGCCGGCGAATAAGTGTTCGCACCGGCGCCGTTGATGATACCCTTGGAGGCCAGTACTTCAACAGGTCTTCTCGCCCATTCCACGCCGCTCAGGTCATCAAAAGTGCTTCGCACGTAGACTACGCAAAAGTAGCTGAAATGCGTAGTGGTGAAGCGCCAATTTGAGGCAGTCCGCAAAGGACAAGCACGAACGCATTCGCGGAGTCAATTGCGAAATTGAAGACAGGTAGAGGTCCGGGAACATGTCGGCGGCCCTGATTTCCTTGGTGAACGGCCTGCCGCCAGGCAGTAGAAGGCTCTATACATCGCCTGCTCCCTCCTTCCTCTTCGGCGGCTTGCAGAATGAGAGCAGCGGCATGTCCGCCTGCGGACAGGTTCAGCTTCTCTTCACCAGTACGTTGTCGGCTATTCTCACCGGGGTCCCCGTCACCAGGAACTGGTCGTCACGGTATAGGAACACCTGCTCGAGGTCGTTGGGGTCGAAGCGGATATCCATGCGCTGGCCCACGAGTTCGGAAGGGACCTCGAAGAAGGTCCCCATGATGGATATGGTGGAGTCCTTGTTTACACGGCGAACCTCTCTTTTCAAGAACAACTTCCTTACGGCGTCGGGACCGGAGGCTACCCTAACGCTGGTCACCTGGGACAGGTGCTTGTCCAGGGGAGACATGCCCAATGAGGAGTGGACCCGTCGGTGGTAGTCCTCGTCGAGCCATCGCCAGAACGCCTGGTTGAGATCGTCGATTGAACTGGGCTCGCGCCTACCAGCGGGGGCACTGATGGGTGGTTGTAGTGTCCGACAAAACCGTGGGTACAAACACTGTCGCTCCCTCCAAAGGAGCGGCTTTCTAATTGGTCGAAGACCGAACATGCTGGCAGAGAACCTGTCAGCCGGACTCGATTTATCGATCGGACAGCATGTCACGGAAACGGAGGCAGCGTGAATGGACTGGAAGGAACAGTACCGGAAGAAACTCATTTCCGCCGATGCAGCCGCAGGTCTGGTGAAATCCGACATGTGGATCGAGTACGGCTTTGCATCGGGATTTCCCCAGCTCATTGATGAGGCGATCGCCGAGAGGGCGGCACATCTGGAGCGGGTGAAGCTCCGGATAGACTGGTGTATGCAGAACCCCAAGGTCCTCGAATGCGACCCCGGGCAAGAGCACTTCATAGTCAACTCCTTCTTCATCACTCACGGACTCAGGAAGTACGTCAGACAGGGTTCATGTATCCCAATTCCCCGCGCGTTCGGCGACGCCGCAAAGGTCTACCGCGAGCACCTGAAGGACAGGATCGACATAGCGTTCATCACTGTCACTCCCATGGACAAGCATGGCTATTTCAACTTCGGAGCGGCGTGTGCTCACCACAAGGCCCTGTGCGAGGTCGCGAAAACAGTCGTCCTGGAGGTGAATGAGTCGCAACCGTGGGCCTGTGGTGGATACGATGAGGTCATTCACATCTCCGATGTCGACTACGTCGTGGAGAACCACAAGCACAAGATCGGCGAGATAGTTCCCCCTGAGCCCGATGAGGTCCAGATGCGGATTGCCGCTAATGTGGCGGAGTACATTGAGGACGGCGCTACCCTCCAGCTCGGGATCGGGCCGATTCCAAACATGATATGTAAAGTGATTGCGGAACGTGGCGTGAAGAACCTGGGAATTCACAGCGAGATGTTCACTGAGGGGATGCTGGAACTTGTCGAGGCCGGGATCGTGAACGGCAAGTGCAAGACGTCTGACAAGGGCAAGGCAGTGTACACCTTCGCCGCAGGAACAAGGAAGCTATACGACTACATCGATCACAATCCCGGCCTTGGTGCATTCCCGGTCGAGTACGTCAACGATCCTTTCGTGATTGCCCGGAACTACAAGCAATTCTCCCTGAACAGTGCAATTCGTATCGATCTGACCGGACAGGTGGACGCTGAGACGATAGGCACCAACCAGGTCAGCGGCAGCGGGGGACAACTCGACTTCACCAGAGGCGCATACAGATCGCCGGGTGGAAAGGCATTTATCGTGCTCCCGTCATCGTACAGCGACAAGAAAGGCGGATTACACTCCAACATCGTGCCCAGGCTCGACTGGGGTGACGCGGTTACCGACCCGAGGAACGACGTGACCTATGTGGGCACCGAGTACGGAGTCGTAAACCTCAAAGGTAGAAGTCTCTGGGAACGCGCGAAGCTCCTGATATCAATAGCGCACCCGGATTTCCGCGCCGACCTCGAGGAGGAGGCCGCAAGACTCAACTACCTCACGACGGCTACTCGCAGACTGACGATCGAATGAGCACCCACCCTAAGTATCTAAGGAGGTGATGACTAAGGTGTCGCAGGTATTGTACCGCAAGGAAGGGCACATCGCCTACATCAGCCTGAACAATCCAGAACGGCGCAACGCGATCAACCGGAGCCTGGTCAAGGAACTCGCCGGGGTGTGGGTCGATTTCCGCGATGACAACGACCTGTGGGTCGCAATCCTCAGCGGTGAGGGGCAATCATTTTGCTCTGGAGCCGATGTGAAGGAGATGGAGAGGGGCAGATGGCGCCTCAGGGAGAGCCTGATTTTCGGCGACGACAAGGTGAGCTCACGTAACTACGGAGTATGGAAACCCATCGTGGCGGCTGTCCACAGGCATGTGTTTGGAGCAGGCCTGATGCTTGCCATGGAGTGCGACATCAAGGTGGCCAGCGATGACGCCATATTCGGCCTTCCCGAAGGAAAGGTGAACATTCCCACCCTTCTGGCTCCCTTCCTCGCTGACTACATGCCGAGGGCGCTCGCGGCGGAACTAGTGTTCACCGGCAAGCCGATAGACGCGCAGAGGGCATATCAAGCAGGCATGATCAACAAGGTGGTGCCCCGGGAGCAGCTCATGGCGGGGGCGAGAGAATACGCCGAGCAGATCTGTGAACTTGGCCCCCTGTCGCTATGGGCAACAAAAGAGCTGCTGTACCGGACTAGGTACATGGATTATGAAAGCACGGTATCCTTCATTGAACACGTGGCTACCCCTGTCTGGAACTCGGAAGACTCAGTCGAGGGCAAGCGGGCCTTCATCGAAAAGCGCAAACCCCAATGGCAAGTGAAATAGCGGGGTCCAAATGGAAGGACATGGGAGGGGAGAGCATGCTAAAAAGGTTGGTGTTTCTCGCTGTGGCGGCTTGCCTGATGGTGACAGTGGTTGCCGGCTGCTCCTCGGCTCCAGCCAGGCCGGCTGAACCGCCCAAGCAACAGGAACAAAAGCCGCAGGAGACACAGGCCCCTAAAACGACAGGCCTGCCCGAGATGGTGAATATTGCCACCCTAGGCGCGGGCTCTTCGGGGTATAACCAGACTTCAGCGCTTGCGGAAGGCATACAATCTGTGACCAAGTCAAAAGTGCGGATCATCCCGACAGGGAACCCTATCAACAGGGTGTCACAGCTCGTCTCCGGAAGTGTCGGCTACTTTGTTGGGTACGATGAGGTCTACCTGTCAACTGAAGGGATGGCCGAGTATGCCACAATGAACCTCGGTCCAATGGACCTGCGGTCAGTTCTCGGAAACCGCATGGGGTTGACGATGGTCACTACGGCCAGGTCCGGGATCAAAACCCCGTATGACTTCAAGGGAAAGCGGGTGCCGTACGTTCCTGGAGACTCCTCGGTCGGCTACAAGACGAGCGCTTTACTTGCGTTCGGTGGCTATACCTGGGATGACGTGAAGCCTGTGCCGTACCCCGCCTGGGTGGAAAGCGTGAAGGGCCTGGTCGCGGGAACGTGTGACATCGCGCAGCAGGCCTGCCCCCCGAGCTCGGTGATTTATGAACTCGCCTCCACACCGCAGGGTGTGAACTATCCCATTTACGCGCACAACGATAAAGAGGGCTGGGCGAGGCTGCATGAGTGGGCCCCGTGGATATTCCCCATGAAAATGGATTCCAAGGACCTCGTGGGGCTCAAGCCGGGCGAAGCCATCGAGATGGCTGGATACAATGCTCCGACCCTTGTGGCCCTCGCTTCGCGCGACGAGAACGAAGTCTACGCGTTGGTGAAGGCCCTGGATGAATCATTCAACACCTACAAGGACGCGCTGCCGGAGATGAAGGGCTGGTCCATAAAGACCGCGGCAAAGCCCCCGCTCCCTGCACCACTCCACAACGGCACCATCAAGTACCTTAAAGAAAAGGGCCTGTGGACTGCGGAGGACGAGGCGTGGAACAACGCGGCTATAGATAGGGTGAAGAAGGTACAGGAGGCCTTCCAGACCGTCAAGGTTGAGGCTCAAAGCAAAAACATCAAGCCGGAGGAGTTCGAGGCGTACTGGATGAAGCGGAAGCAGGAGCTCGTTGGAGGGTTCTGCAAGATGCTCCCGGACTTCATGAAGAAGAAATAGAGCCGTCCGCGCGGCAGGGTTTCGATCGACCTGCCGCGCTGCTGTGTCGCATGCACCTACCGCAAGGCAGGAGGTTGAAACATGGGAAGGCGAAAGCAACTAGGAGTAGTATGGAGATGGATCACGAACGTTTTCAGTATCATTGGAGTGATTCTGTCCGTACTCTACATATTCAACATCAGGCCGTTCGGTTTCAATATGGTCGAACCGGCGTACCTGCAATACCTGTTGGTCCTTTTCTTGGCCCCGGTCTTCATAACCTACCGCGCGAGCAAGAGGGAAACCGGGGACGAGGTTCCATGGTACGATTGCCTCCTCTTCGCCGCATGCGTCGGTACGTCCTTTTACTTCGCAACACACGCCATACAGGGTGTAATGGAAGGCTGGGAATACACCGCTCCCTTCATGCAGACAGTGCTCGCGGTTGTTACATGGCTGCTTGTGGTGGAGGCCGTCAGGCGTGCATCCGGCACTCCTCTGGCCATCGTGTGCCTGGCGTTCTCGTTCTACCCTCTTTTCGCTGATCTTATGCCAGGTTTTTTGAAGGGCGTTCCGTCCACGTTCACTGGCGCCGCGCGAGCACACGTGTTCGGCCTCGAGAGCATACTCGGAATCCCGCTACGGACTGTGGGAACCCAGCTCATCGGCTTCATAATCTTCGGTGCGGCCCTCGAGGTCACTGGAGCAAGTGATTTCCTCCTCAACCTCAGTACTTCGTTCTTCGGCCGTCAGCCCGGCGGCTCGGCCAAGATAGCCGTGGTGAGCAGCGCCCTGTTCGGTTCCCTCAGTGGCAGCGTCATTTCAAACATAGCAACGATCGGATCGTTCGCCATTCCCGAAATGAAGAAGTCCGGCTACAAACCTGAGTACGCGGGCGCGATTGAATGCTGCGCGGCGACCGGAGGCTCGCTGATGCCGCCCGTGATGGGGGCTGCCGCCTTCATCATGGCATCGTTTCTCAAGGTGCCGTACATCCAGATATGTATTGCGGCACTGGTGCCGTCAATCCTCTACTACTTGCCCCTCTTCATCCAATCCGACGCCCACGCCAAACTGGTTGGGATGAAGGGCAAGCCCAGTTCGGAGATACCGTCGCTAAGAGACACCTTGCGGGGCGGATGGTACTACGTGCTGGCCTTCATAACCCTGATCTACTTCATGACATACGTGAAGGTCGAATCAAGGGCTCCTTACTTCGCTACAATAGTCCTCTTCCTCGTGGCGGCGGCGAAGAAGGAGACGCGGATAAGCCGGAAGGTATTCATTAAGTTCATCTCAACGTGCGGTAGGCTGCTGTTTGAACTAACCGCCATCCTCGCGGGCATCGGCCTCATCATCGGGGGTTTGACCATAACAGGTGTCTCGCAGGCCTTCTCCCGTGAGCTCGTGTCAGCGGTAGGCGACAACTCATTTCTGCTCTTGCTAGCGTGCGCGATAACCAGCGCCATCCTCGGGATGGGCATGACCGTCACCGCCTGTTACACGTTCCTTGCGGTTGTCGTAGCCCCAGCCATGGTCCGGGCCGAAGTAAACATCGTGGCCGCACACATGTTCGTGATGTACTGGGGGTTGGTCTCATACCTGACCCCGCCCGTAGCTGTCGGGGCGATCACCGCAGCCGGCGTCGCTGGGGCCGATCCAGTGAAGACCGGGTGGACATCCGTCAGGCTCGGCATCGCGGCCTACATCGTACCATTCGCGTTCGCGTATAACCCCGCCCTCGTCGCCCAGGGGACCGCTGTGGACGCAATAATAGCGTTCATACCCACGGCAATCGGCGTTGCCATGGTCGCCTACGGTCTGGAAGGGTACTTCCCGTTTGTGGGCAGGACTCCCCTCGCCGCGCGGGGCGCGGCTCTGATAGGTGGTCTGTTGCTGCTCTTCCCGCAATGGCACCTTAGGCTGGCGGGGATCAGTATTGCAGTCATCACTGTGGCTGTTGCCCGGTTTGGCTTTGGCCTGAGAGAGGCGAGGGCCAACTAGCAGTGTTGGAGACTGAATAGGGGGTGAGGGAGTAGTTACCGCAGCATCAATATCACTCAAGATGGGGTATAGAGGTGAGAGGGATGAGATTGAGCAGGATTATCGTTACTGTGGCTGTTGCTCTGGTCCTCAGCGTGGCTCTTTCTGCATGCTCGCATGGACCCAGTTCCGCGCCGGCGCCCGGATCACCGGCGACGCCTCAGGCAAAGCCCGAGCTGAAGCCGGCCTCGGACAGCTGGCCTAAGACACTCAAAATCGGTTCCTCCGCTCCTGGCGGTTACTGGTTCACGATAGCTGCGGCGCTTTCGGAGATAATCAACCAGGAACTCAAGGGGGTAACCGCTACTCCTACGAGCGGTGGACAGGTCACCAACGTCAAGAACTGCAACTCCGGCGATTATCAGATCGCGCTCGGCTGCAACTACACCGAATATGACGCATTCGTCGGCCGGGAGCCTTTCGAGTCCAAAATGACCAATGTGCGGAGCATTGGGAATCTGTATCCCTCGCAGTGGCACATTATCACGGCCAAGAGCGCGAACATCAACTCCGTTCCAGACCTCAAGGGCCATCCGTTCTCGCCCGGCACCAAAGGGATGGGTGGTGAGGTAATCGCCCAGCGAGTGCTCCAGGAGTACGGCATGTCATACAACGACCTCGGGAAGATGAACCTCACGTCCTATGATGACGCGGCCCTGCTGATGAAGGACAAGCACATCCATGCCATGTTCATTCAGATGCTCGCCCCTTCGGCGCCGTTCGTTGACGTCGGGACGTTCATGCCGATACGCGTAATCAGCGTTGGTGCAGACAAGATGGACGCAATCTGCCAAAAGTACAAGATGTTCCCCGGCGTCATCCCGAAGGGGACATACCCGGGCCAGGAGGAGGACGTTGTGTGCCCGTGCGGCACCAACGAAGTGATTGTCAATAAGAACCTTCCTGAGGATATGGTGTATGAAATCACCAAGGCCATGTGGAAGAATGCGGACAAGATTCGCAAGGTGTCCACAGGACTCGCCCCATACGTGAAGATCGAGGACGCCCTCAAGGGGCTTGGGCTCCCGCTACACAAGGGCGCCTACAAGTACTACGTAGAGGCCGGTATCAAGGTTCCGGACGAGCTCAAGCCTATCGACTGACGGGGTTAGGCGATGGCCGGATCCAGTATGGTGGGGCGGCAACGAGGGTTGCTGCTCCACCCATGGCTGGAAACCGGACAGCCACCGGCAGAGGCGGGCTTTGCACAAAGGACTGGAGGGAACAGCGGCCATGAAGAATGCCTCAGGCAAGGCCGGGCTCATGGGTACTATTGTCACCGCATTATGCGCGTTCACAGCGCTCTTCCACATAGTCACGTCCTACGTTGGCGCGCTCGATATGATGCGCCACAGGTCCCTTCACCTTACACTCATGATGACGGCATGCTTCCTGGTAGCTGCCACCAAGGAGAAGGGTTCCCGCAAGGGGATCAACATCGTGCTGGCTGCGGTAACGATGGTCTGTGGTCTATACGTCTTCAATGAGGGCGTCAACATGCCACTGCGCGCCGGCTCGCCGACGGCTGTTGACATGGTCATCGGTGCTTTGTTCCTTGCCCTCGCGATCGAGGCCACGAGACGGACCGCTGGCACGGCCATGGCGATCATAGCCCTGTTTTTCATCTTCTACACCCGGTTCGGCGAGATCTTTCCGGGATTCTTGCGTCATGCACCGTATTCGTTCAAGCAGATCATCAACGACCAGTTCATCGAGATGTCCGGCCTCTGGGGAGTGCCCCTCGGGATGGCTGCGACCTTCATCATCATATTCGTGATATTCGGGGACCTGATGAACGAGGCAGGCATTACCGAAGTGTTTATGGAGCTTGCAAACAAGCTCATGGGCCAAACGATAGGCGCTACCGCAAAGATAGCCACCATGATAAGCGTTCTGGTGGGGTCGATTACGGGAAGCGCGGCAGCGAGCGTAATGGTGACCGGCGCCATGACCATCACCGGAATGAGAAAGACCGGCTACTCGCCGACATTCATCGCCGCTGTGCAGGCAATAGGTGGGACTGGAGGACAGATCATGCCTCCGATCATGGGTTCCGCCGCATTCGTGATCGCCGCCTTCCTCGGCATCCCGTATATCGCGGTCTGTAAGGCGGCCCTGCTCCCCGCGCTGCTGTTCTACTTCTGTCTGTTCATGGTAGTCCACTATGAGACGAAAAGGGTGGGAATCAAGGCCCTTTCAAGGGAGGAAGTCAGCGAGATCTCCTGGCTCCAGATCCTGAAGAAGGCCTACCTGTTTGTCCCATTGATCATCCTGACGTACCTACTCTTCATGGGTTATAGCCCCATGTACGCGGGGTTCATAGGCGTGGTGCTGCTTCTCATCGCGGGACGTATCCGCAAGGGTTCGAAATTCACCCCCGCAATGGTGTTCGCAGCGCTCGAGAGGAGCGTGGTTTCTGCAATTCCGGTCACCATGTCGTGCGCAGCGGCGGGCATAATCGTCGGCTGCATCATGCAGTCCGGCCTGGGCTACACGCTGTCTGCGTCACTCGTCAGGATATCTGGTGGCAGGCCGTACATGCTCGCATTTCTAGTCATGGTAGCGTGCATGATCCTCGGGATGGGCATGACGACTGTTGGGGCGTACATCATCGTGGCCTCCCTGGTCGCGCCGGCGTTGACTCAGATAGGCATAAAGCCCATCGCGGCGCACCTGTTCCCGTTCTTCTACGCTATCCTGTCGGCAATAACTCCGCCCGTCGCGGTTGCTGTCTACGCCGCAGCGGGCTTGACCCAGACAAACCCCTGGAAGGTCGGCCTGCTATCTGTCTACTTCAGCATACCCATTTTCATCATACCATTTGTCTTCTTCAGTCAGCCTGAGCTCCTGATGATAGGGAATCTGCCGTCGATCCTGGTCACGACAGGCAGCTGCGTCCTGGGTATCATGGCGTTTGCAGCCGGGGTGACCGGCTACTACCTGCGGCATGCTCCGGTCATCCATAGGGTGGCACTGGTGGCAGGGAGCGCGGGGCTATTCATGCCCCAGTGGTCCCTCAAGGCTGCCGGCCTGGCGATCATGGTGGTCGTGGCTGCCCTGGAATGGAAGGACAGGGGTCAGCCCGGAAACCCGGAACTGGTAGGCAAGGCAGGATGCGCGTAATTCGCGGTTGACATAATATTGAAGAATGGAGGGATCGTAATGAGCAATGTTTCGACACTCGCTGTAGTCGGTGCCGGCCAGATGGGGCGCGGAATCGCCCACGTGGCTGGGGTAGGCGGCTACAAGGTCAGACTCTGCGATGTCAGCGATGCGATCCTGAACAGAGCGCTCGCTGAGATCAGGAAGAATATGCAGAAGGGCGTGGACCGCGGGAAGCTTACGGCGGAAGCAATGGAGCAGTCACTGGCCCGGATACAGCCCACTACCAGCCTAGAAGAGGCGGGGAAAGACGCGGACCTCGTAATCGAGGCTGTTCCTGAGGATGTCAAAATGAAGTGCGCTACCTTCGAGGCCCTGGATAGGATCTGCCCGACGCATACGGTGCTGGCGACAAACACGTCATCGCTCAGCATCACCGAGATTGCCGCGGCCACAAACCGACCTGACAGGTGTATCGGGATGCACTTCTTCATTCCGGTCCACATCATGCGACTTGTGGAGATCATTCGCGGACTCGAGACGACCGAAGACACCACTCGCGTTGCAGAACAAGTGAGTAAGGGCATGGGGAAGGAGACCGTCCGCGTCAACGAGGCTCCCGGATTCGCTACGAGTAGGATTAACGCCCTGATAGGCAATGAGGCGTTCACCATGCTGATGGAGGGGGTTGGCACCCCCGAGGACATCGACAAGGCCATAAAGCTGGGGCTGAATCACCCAATGGGCCCATTCGAGATGATCGACATGGTTGGCCTGGACACGCGGTTGAAGATACTCGAGTATTTGCACCAGACACTTGGTGAGAGATTCCGGCCATGTCCCCTTCACATCAAATATGTAAAGGCGGGACGGCTCGGACGGAAGACTGGCAAGGGAGTCTACGATTACGCGCCCAAGGAGTAGATCAAGATGGACTATCGACGGTTGGTCATAACTAAGGATGAGGGTATTCTCACTGTAACCATCAACCGGCCCGAGGTGCGAAACGCCCTGGACAGGCAAACGTGGCTGGAACTGAGGGAAGCCGTGGTTCAGGCAGCGTCCGACCCTGAGGTGAGGGTGGTCATATTGACGGGGGCAGGGGACAAGGCGTTCGCTGCCGGGGCGGATCTTCACGCCCTCCGCGAACGTTCGATGGTCGAGACCCTCAATGGCGAGAATCAGGCGGTGTTGAACGAGCTTGAGAATCTCGAAAAGCCGGTCATCGCGGCGATCAACGGCTATGCCCTCGGCGGCGGGTGCGAGCTCGCCATGGCGTGCGACATCAGGATTGCGTCTGAGAAAGCCCGTTTTGGCCAGACTGAGGTCGGACTCGGGTTCATACCGGGCGCTGGGGGGACTCAGCGTTTGTGCCGTCTGGTCGGCATGGGAAAGGCGAAGGAGCTGGTCTACACGGGGGAGATCATTGACGCCCCGGAAGCCGAACGGATCGGGCTGGTCAATAAGGTCGTTTCGCACGAGGAACTCCTGCCGACGGCAAGGGCCCTAGCCAGGAAGATGATGACAAAGGGGCCGGTGGCGCTCAGAATGGCAAAGATCACTATGAACGCAGTCAATTATAGCAGTCTCGGCGCAGGCCTGCTTATAGAGAGACTGGGGCAGGCGGTACTCTTCGGTACCAGGGATCACCTCGAGGGCATACAGGCCTTCCTGGAGAAGCGGAAACCCGAATTTCAGGGGGAGTAGGAGTGACGAGGAACCCCGGTGGCCGCTGCCAGCCCGTAACGGGGTTCCTCTTTACGGGGTCCCAGCAGCCACGTTGTGCACATTGACAAAAAGAGCGGGGAAACGCTATGAATCCCTCCAAAGGTCAGGATGGCGCAGATGGAGAAGGGCGTTTTGCGGAAAGAAGAGCCAAGTCTGGTGGTGAGACCGTGATAGAGGTTGCCGTAGTAGGGGCCGGGCAGACGTCTTATGGAGACTACCCAGACCTCACAATAAAGGAGCTGTTCTCGCAGGCAGTTGGTGAGGCATTCGCGAGTGTTGACAAGGGCATCGAGCCGTCTCAGATCGGGTGCGCATTCATAGGGACTCTGGGGTCTGGCGGCTTCCAGCTCGGCCAATCGGGAGTGTTGATAGCCGAGTACGCCGGGCTCAGGGGAGTTCCCGTTACGCGCGTGGAGAACGCCTGCGCCTCCGGCGGGTTCGCATTGTATTCGGGGGCTCTCGCTGTGATGTCGGGGCTATACGACGTGGTCCTCGTTGGCGGCGTAGAGAAAATGAGGGACGTATCGAACACCAAGAACAAGTACTGGCTTGGCGTCTCTGGGGACACTGAGTACGAACGCCTGGCAGGCCTGACCTTCGCGGGCATATACGCGGTGATGGCCAACAGGTATCTGCATGATTACAGGGTCGACAAGAAGTATCTTTCAATGGTGGCGGTAAAGAACCACAGGCATGGCTCAATGAACCCAAAGGCGCACCTCAGGCGCGCAATTACCCTCGATGAAGCACTGGCCGGTGCTCCTGTGGCCAAGCCTCTCAACATGTATGATTGCTGCCCGACGTCCGACGGGGCGGCTGTTGTGATACTAGCCCGCGGGGACATCGCCCGCGAGTTTACGGATTCGCCTGTGTACATCAGGGGATTCGGCAGCGGGGCGGATGCGCTAGCCATCCACGACCGGCCCAGCATCACCGGGCTCAGGGCAGTGCAGGATGCGGCAAGGCAGGCGTACGACATGGCGGGGGTGACCCCCGGAGACATCGATTTTGCCGAGGTACACGATTGCTTCACAATTGCTGAGGTAATGGCCTGCGAGGATTTAGGATTCGCTCTGAAGGGGCGGACATGCGAGCTTCTGGACGAGGGCGCTACGAGCCTTGGCGGCAGAATCCCGGTGAACGTCAGCGGTGGCCTCAAATCGAAAGGGCACCCGCTTGGCGCCACCGGTGTTGGGCAGGCATACGAGGTATTCAACCAGCTCAGGGGCAAAGTGGAGACCTCTGAGAGGCTGGTCAAAAACGCCCGGCTCGGACTCAGTCATAATGTCGGTGGGTCCGGGGGAACGGCGACTGTGTTCATCTACGAGAGGCGGTGATTGTCTTGGCGGGAATCGTTGGATGGGGCGTGTTCATTCCACGGATGAGGATTAAGGCGGCGGATTACAGGGCCGCCTGGGGTTCGTTTGGGGTGCCGGGGATTCTCGAGAAGACAGTCGCGGATGTAGACGACGATTCTGTCACCATGGCGGTAAACGCGGCAAGCACCGCCTTGAACAGCGCTGCGATTGATCCCTCCGCAGTCCGCGCGGTAGTCCTTGCATCCACCTCGTACCCATATGAGGTAAAGTTTCAGGTCGGAACGGTGTCCAGGGCTCTTGGTATCCCCCAGGGATCCGCGGGACTGCAGTTCGGTGGTTCTTCAAAGGCTGGGACCGAGGCGCTCATATGCGCTCGGGCAATGGCCGATCTTACCCGCGGGTATGCGCTGGTGGCTGTGGGAGACAACCGCGTCGCAAGCGCTTACAGCCCACTCGAACATGCTTCCAGCGCGGCTGGCTGTGCCCTTGTCCTGGGAAGCGAAGGGGATATCGCGCATATTGAAGCCATGGCTCACCATACGGACGATATCCCAGGCGACAGGTTCAGGCCCGCAGGCAAGGCCGCACTCGAGGATGTGGAGGTTAAGGAATACACAGAGCGCCATGCCCTGCGAGTCGTGTGCAGCGCAGCCGAGGACCTCCTAAAGGTAACGGGGCTCACGACATCCGCGTTCAGGCACCTGGCGGCGAGCGAGCCCAACGGAAGATTCATGGAATCCGTCGCGAAGCGGCTGGGATTCCCTGCTGATGCCATGGCGTTTACGAACCTCGCTCAACGGCTAGGGGACACAGGAGCATGTGGGGGGCTGTTGGGTCTTATTTCTGCCATGGAACATAGTCAACCGGGGGATCGCATTATGCTACTTTCATACGGCGAGGGCGGCGGGGCAGACGCGCTGGCGATACGGCTGCTCTCCATGCCGGTGGCATGTGGGCTCAAGAAAGCGATCGACTCGGCCGAATACATCGACCTTCTCACGTATCTCAAGATCAGGAACAGGATTGCCTAGGAGGGTATCCCGGTGGGAGCACATGTTTCGGTTCCGTCTTACAGGAGATCACTGCCGCAAAGGTACATGCTGCAGGCATTGAAGTGCGGCAAGTGTGGCCGCGTCATATTCCCGCCCAAGGGGTGTTGCCCCGAGTGCGGTCAAAGAGCCGGTTTTGTGCCTTTCAGGCTGAGGCCGGAGGGGGAGGTATTCTCTTTCACCGAACTGTCGGCAGCGGGTGCGCCGCCCGAGTTCGGCGACCTGGCCAGGACGAGAAAGGGATACGTGGTCGGTATCGTGAAGCTTGACGATGGCCCCTCTATTATGGCGCAGCTGAGCGCAGCGACAGGTCCTGTCGAGATAGGGAGGCGGGTCCGAGGGGTATTCAAGCGGATCTATGCGGAAGAAGGCATCGTGCGCTACGGTATGAAATTCGAGACGAGATAAGGTCACACCTGCGAGCCCTTGGCGAGAACGAGCGCTGTTCTCAAATAGAGACTCCCTTGAGGGGAAAGCGGATCAAGCCCCGTGAGTTCCTCAATCTTGCGGAGACGGTAGCGGATGGTGTTCGGATGCACGTGCATTTCAGCAGCTGAGGCCTCAATACCCCCGGATGCCAGGACATGTTCGATCGTGGGGACGAGGAATGAGTCGTGACACCTGTCGTACTCCCTTACCGGATCGAGGACCATACTGATCAGGACCCTGCCTTCAGAGGTGTGGCGGGCGTTCAAGATAAGCGCCTCTAGCACATAGTCCTGGAAGAAATGAACAAGCTGTTCGGGCTTAAACCGGCGGCCCACGTCTATGGCCCGCTTCGCGAGTATATAGGAGCTGTGCAGTCTGGTTGGATCATCCACTGGGAGACCGAAACCCATGCCGAGCACCTTTCCTGGGCCGGACATCTCGCGCAGGCAGGCTTCAAACTTCTTCCTCTTCCCCAGGCTCAACAGCTGACGATGCCGGGAGCTCGTGACCGTGATCAACTCGGTACTGCGCACACAGCTGAGCGACTGCGGCAAGTATTCGTTGATCAGGCCAAGAAGGCGGGTCACCCACATGTGCTGTGGGGCATCGCAGAGCTCGAATACTAGTACAGACACGTGTGCGTACGCTCCCAGCTCGTAACCGAAGGTCTTCAGCCTCTCCTTGATAGACTCACTGTCTAGGCTCCTGAACAGTATTTCCTCGAATGCGTCTGTTACCGCAGGGCTGACGGGCTTCTGGGCCCGCTGGTTCTGGAGTAGACTGTACGCAACTGCGGTTGCAGTCTGCCTCACCAGGGAGTCTTGAAGCTCTGTCAGGGCTCCGTCGGCCTCCACGGCGAGGTACGCCAGCGTCTGCGACAAGACCTCACACCTGTAGATGAGAAGGCGCCCGAATCGCAGTGGATATGCATCCGAGCCACGCGAACCCGGCACTTGCCTCACCATATCCCGCGAACCCTGCGTAAAGGCGGGAGAAGCAGCGAGAATGGCCCCTGATGCAGACACAATGCAGCACTCGTGGGGAAGATCCTTGGCGAGGTCTGCGCAGAAGTTGTGGAGGCTTTCGTTATTCAGGAGCCTCTTCCACAGACGCTGTGAGATGTGGGGTTCCAGGGCGTGCTTCGCATCACCTTCGGACGATTCTCGCAGGAGCACGCCCACGACCTTGTATATGACCTCTCGGAATAGTGTCTGGGAAGGTGCCGCGAAAATGGGAAGACCATACTCCTCGGCCTGTGCGATCATCTCGGGGGGAACAGAATCGACGAAACGTCCAACCTTGACGATTATTCCAGCCGCGTGCTTCTCCGCAAGACGCATGACTAGCCGCATTCGCAGTGCTGCATCGTCACGCATCGAATACAGCGTCGTCAGTATGAGTTCGTGTCCTGAAAGCAGTTCCGGCAGGTCCGGTGCTTCCATTACCGTCACGTTACTGATGGTTCTATCGAGCCCGGCGGCGCCGGCTACAAGGGCGAGGTGTTCTTTAAGGCCCTCCAAATGCAGCAGGTCTCGGACTCTCAAGGATCCGGCCTCCCAGTGGAATGCTTGCTGCGCGGAGTATTCGTTTGTTGTTGGTCTTGCATTTCTACATCAGCATGGGGTCTCCTCCTGGAACCTCACGAGCGGCTCAGGCTGCATGCCCCCGTTTCCTGCCAGAGGGCCTGTCCGGATGTCCGCGACTAAGGCTCATGTCTCCCGTTCTTCAGACTTGCATCGGTCTGATAAGACTCGCTGTGCCAGGGGTGACAAGGGGAAGACGCCGGTGATGCCTGTTAGGTTCAGACCTGTAGGTTCGGAAGAGGAAGTCCGGCAGCGCTGGAGGAAGGCCATTCGGGAACTATAAGTCGCAGCTGCCGTATTCAGAACAGAGAACTCAGAAGCAGGTTCACTGATCGGTCTGGGTACGCAGCTGGTGGAGACCTGGAGGAAAGTCTGAGAGGTGACCAGAGTGCGTGCGGAAAAGTACCGTCACGATTGGGCCTGCGGACGGAAACCGTGGATTTACACACTGGCACGCCCCGCGTTTTGCACAGTCTTTAGAACTGAAATCCCGCCCCAATCTGCAAGTTGTCAGATTGCTTTGGGTGTCGCTCTTATCCTCTTGCACTCTGACGACAGTGGGTGGAGGTTGGCGGCGAGCGCGGGCGGAGAGTGGCGGAAGCCTTCCGGGCGTGCGCGTCTGATGCGAAAACGCAATAGGAGTCTTCGCCTGTGGCCGTGGCGTTGGTGGTTCTTGTCGATCGAATTCGTTTGACTCCAACACACCTCGACAATTAGAATGGAGCTGCCAATAACTGGGAGCAGTGGTGTCGAGTCCCGCCTGCATTTCCGCACGCTTCGACGCAGGGTCTATCGGATAGCGCGGTTCTCGAGATTCGATAGTGCGCAGACCTAACAGCTCCAATTCGAAGACTCGTGGGGGGTGTGTTGTCTGAAACCTGCCGTGGAGTGTCTCTGTTCCGCTGTGAAGAGATGCAAGGCGAAGGTAGTTGGCAGCCTGAAGTCGCATGCCCGAGCGATCGCCCGCAACGAGCGTGGGGCAACCTCAGCTGAATACGCGCTCATACTTGCCCTTGTGGTGGTCACCCTGATAACCACGCTGAGCGCGCTCGGCGCGGCGCTCAACGAGAAGCTAAACAATATAATAGAGCAGATCTCCAACGCCGGATGAGCGGGGTGCGGAGTCGGCCCATGCCGGCGGCCGGCGAACGGGGAAGCGCCGCGACGGAGTTCGTGCTGGTAGCCAGCGTCTTCATCACGATACTATTTGGGATCCTCGAGTTCGGCCTTATGATGAACTCCAAGATACTGGTCACCCAGGCGGCGAGGGAGGCGGCCAGGCGGGCCGCGGTGGACGGGGGCGCCTCCTCCGCCGCCATATCGAGGGCTATCGATTGCCTGAAGATGGGGAGCATCGATCCGGACACCGTGGAGGTGCTGATAAGGCCCGCGGAGGCCGCGTACGGTTCAACGATCACCGTGAGAGTATCCTGCGCCTACAAACCTGCCACAGCAGTCATCGCTGCGATAACGCGCGGGCCAGTCCCGATCCAGGCCGAGGTCGTGACCAGGAGTGAGAAGGTGCGGTGAGCGGGGGATTCCGGAGACTGCGGAGCCTCAGGGGCTTCCTGCAGGGGCGGGCGCGCTGGATGCGGTGGTCCGGTTCCCAGCGGGGGTCGGTGTCGGTGATCACCGTTCTCGCCGTCCCTGCGATGATCCTGGCCGCAGGGCTGGTCGTCGACGCGGGGGCGGTGATCTGGGCGAAGGCGGTAGCTCAGTCGGCGGCGGACCTCGCGGCGCTTGCCGCCGTCCAGGAGATCGACCTGGACAGGTTGGCGTCGGGAGAGAGGTGGCTCGTTGAACCTGACGCGATGAAGCGGGCGGTGGATGTCGCTAGGGACAACCTCGCCCGGGGTGGCGGGGCTCTCGGCGCTGAAAGCGCCGTGGTGCGAGTGCGGGTGTTCAACATGAGTGAGGGCGAAACAGAGCGCCACCACGGCGACGGGAGGCTTCTCAGGGACCCGACCGTCTGCGTCACCGTTGAGGTGAGGCCGCGATTGGTGTTCCTGTCGCCATTGAAGAAGCCGGAAACGATAACGGCTCACGCGGACGCATCGGTCGTTGCAAGGAGGAAATAGGCCCGACGGGCCGTAGATTCGGAAGAATAGCTGCCCGGAAGGTCCGTGCTTTTGAATGACGTCCGGATTCTCCGGATCGGACCGTGCGGGGAGGTTTCACACCTACCCTGGGGTAGCAGACTCTAAGAATGGCGGGACCGGGCGTGGCCGGGCTCATCCTCGGAATCCGGAGGGGGACGGCCGCGAGCGGTGCCGAAGGGGGAAGTCCTTTGTCAGGGATGATGAAGAGCGTCCTGGAAGCGGTGGGTAACACACCGCTCATCGAGCTGTGCAAGATCGAACGGGGCACCGGGGCGCGGATACTGGCCAAACTCGAGGCTGTGAACCCGGGCGGCAGCATCAAGAGCAGGACCGCCCTGGGCATGATCGAGGCCGCGGAGAGGGACGGCAAGCTGCGCCCCGACTCCATCGTGGTCGAGGCGACCAGCGGTAACCAGGGGATAGGCATCGCGATGGTCGCCGCGGCAAAAGGGTACAGGGCGATCATCTGCATGCCCGAGAACATGAGCGAAGAACGGAAGGCGCTCATTCGCGCATACGGCGCCGAACTGAGACTTGTGCCGGCCGGTCACGACATCCAGGAGGCCATTCTGGGCGCTAAGAAGGCGGCCGAGGACCTCGCGGCAAACGATCCGAGGGTCTTCCTAGCAGGGCAATTCAGCAACCCCGCCAACCCCGAAATGCACAGGCGGACAACGGCGAGGGAGATCCTGGAGCAGGTGGACGGCCCCATCGCGGCGTTCTGCGCGGGGGTCGGGACGGGGGGTTCCCTCACCGGCATAGGGGAGGTCATTAAGGCGAAGTATCCGGATGCTCTGGTGGCAGCGGTTGAACCGGCAAACGCCGCGATACTCTCCGGCGGCAAGAAGATGGCGCACCACGTACAGCAGGGCATCGGCGACGGCATGATACCCGAGGTACTGAATACGAGCATCTACGATGAGGTCATCGTCGTTACGGACGAGGATGCCGTGGCGACCGCCAAGCGGCTGGCGAGGGAGGAGGGGCTGTTCGTCGGGGTCTCTTCGGGATCGAACGTGTGGGCGGCCGCTCAGCTGGCGAAGAGGCTTGGCGACGGCAAGATCGTGGTGACCCTTCTGCCGGACACCGGTGAGCGATACCTGAGTTGCGGGGTGTTTTGAGCCTCTCATCATGACCATATGCGGTGCAAATGACGGAACATTATTCTGGGCATACGTGCAGGATTATTGGCCTGGGCGTCGAAGGGTCCACTGGTGAACGCGGCAGCCCGGACGCCTGGGAGGCCGCGGTCCGGTGACAACTCGATAGGACCTGGATGAAAGCGGTAGGAGAGTCCCCGGCCGGCACGCGAAACCGGCGGGGCGCCGAAGGGGCAAGGCTGAAGCCGAAACTCTCAGGCAAATACACTGCCGCCGGACACACCCTGGATCGGGAGAACCGACCGAAGCATAACAGGGGAAACGCGATGAGCGGGTCCCCTGTTTTAGTTTTTCAAGGGCCGGGATTCGCGGTCCAGGGAACGTATTCCAGGGAGGTGAGGTGTTTGGAGAACCTCAAGAAGACCCCGTTGTTCGAGACCCACCAGAAGTACGGGGGACGGATCATCGACTTCGGCGGTTGGGCGTTGCCGGTGCAATTCACCGGCATCAAGGACGAGCACCTGGCGGTCAGGAACGCGGCGGGACTTTTCGATGTGTCGCACATGGGAGAGTTTTTTGTGCGGGGGAAGGACGCGCTGGCGCTGGTCCAGAGGGTGACGTGCAACGACATCGCCAAGGGGACCGCGGGCAGGGTCATCTACTCCCCGATGTGCAACGAGCGCGGCGGGGTGGTGGACGACCTCATGGCGTGCTGCCTCGAAGACGGCGGCTACATGCTGGTCGTGAACGCGTCTAACATCGACAAGGATTTCGACTGGGTCACGTCTCACGCCACGGGCCTCAACGTGAAGGTGGACAACGCGTCGGCGAGGACGGGGGAAGTGGCCTTACAGGGTCCCAAGTCGGAAGTGATACTCCAGCGACTCACGGACACCAATCTTAGCGAGATCAAGTACTACCGGATCAGGGAGAACGTGAAAGTAGCGGGCGTCCACACGACAGTGGCGCGAACGGGCTACACCGGCGAAGACGGATTCGAGGTGTACTGCGATGCAGCGGACACCCCCATGCTGTGGGATGCCATCATGGAGGCCGGCGAAGACGAAGGGATAATCCCATGCGGCCTCGGGGCCAGGGACACACTGAGGTTCGAGGCGGGCATGCCGTTGTACGGCCACGAGCTAGACGACGAGAGGACCCCGATCGAAGCGGGCCTGGAGAGATTCGTTTCGTTCACGAAGGGTGACTACATCGGCCGTGAGGCCCTGCTCAAGCAGAAAACCGGGGGGCCTGCCGTGAGGCTCATCGGTTTCGAGATGATAGACAGGGGTGGTGTGCCCCGAGCGGGCTACCAGATAATCAGCGGCGGTAAGGTTGTCGGAAAAGTAACCAGCGGGAACTACAGCCCGACCTTTGACAAGAACATGGGCATGGCCTACGTGCCGCCGGGGATGGCCGTGGTGGGAAATGAACTCGGCGTGGACGTCAGGGGCAGGACCATGAGGGTGAAGATTGTGCCGCTGCCATTCTACAAGAGGGGGGTAAAGAAATGACGCATCCCGCGGACAGGAAGTATTCCAAGACCCATGAGTGGTTCAAGGCTGAGGGCAAGGAAGGACGCGTCGGAATTACCCACCACGCCCAGGATCACCTGGGGGACGTGGTGTTCGTGGAATTGCCGGCCATCGGTAAGACAGTAAAGCAGGGCGAGCAGCTGTGTGTGGTGGAGTCGGTCAAGGCCGTGGCGGACTGCTACGCGCCCGTTTCCGGCAAGGTGGTCAAGGTCAACGACAACCTGACGGCGGACCCGGCGCTCCTGAACCGCGACCCGCACGGCGAGGGATGGATCTGCGTGGTGGAACCCGGCGACCCCGGCGAGGCCGCGGGCCTCATGGACCAGGCGGCCTACGACAAGTTCTGTGAAGAGGAGAGCGGTCACTGACATGAACTTCATACCGCATACCGACAAGGACCGCCGGCACATGCTGGAGGCGATCGGAGTCAAGTCGGTCGCTGATCTCTTCCAGGACATCCCCGAAGCGGTCAGATTCAAACGCGATCTAGACCTGCCGGAGGGGATGTCTGAGATGGAGGTGTACAACCTCCTCTACTCCCTGGGCAAGAAGAACCTGAACCTCAACGATTGCGTGTCCTTCCTGGGCGCCGGGGTGTATGACCACTACATCCCCGCCACTGTGGACCACGTAATCTCACGATCGGAGCTATACACGGCGTACACGCCGTACCAGCCTGAGGTCAGCCAGGCCGTGCTCCAGATAATCTACGAGTACCAGACGGCGATATGCGAGCTTACGGGCATGGACGTCTGCAACGCCTCTCACTATGACGGCGCAACAGCCATGGCCGAGGCGGGGATCATCGCAGCCATGCACACCGGGAGGCGGAAGGTCGCTGTCTCCGAGGGGGTGCATCCGGAGTACAGGCAGACGCTCAGGACGTACGCCCACGGCTACGGTGTGGAAGTGGTAGAGGTACCCTGCCGTGACGGCGTGACCGACCTCAGCCGGGCGGGCGAAGCCGTCTCCGGTGCGGCCACGTTCATCGTGCAGAATCCCAACTTCTTCGGGTGCCTCGAGGACCTGAGCGTGGCGGAAAAGGCGGCACACAGCGCGGGCGCCCTGTACACCGTTGTCTTCGACCCGATCTCCCTGGGGGTGCTCAGGCCGCCCGGGGAATACGGCGCCGACGTGGCGGTCGGCGAGGGCCAGTCGCTCGGCAACCCGCTTTCGTTCGGCGGGCCGTACCTGGGGATATTCGCCGTCAAAGAAGCCCTGGTGAGGAAGATGCCGGGCAGGATCATCGGGATGACCACCGACAGCAGGGGCCAGCGCGGGTTCGTGATGACCCTCCAGACGAGGGAGCAGCACATCCGCCGCGAGAAGGCTACTTCGAACATATGCTCGAACGAGGCGCTCTGCGCCGCGGCGGCCCTTGTTTACCTCTCGACGATGGGCAAGCAGGGAATCAGGGAGGTCGGCGAACTGTGTTCCGCCAAGGCGCACTATCTCGCCGACAGGCTCGAGGCGACAGGAAAGTACGGTGTCGCGTTCAAGCAGCCGTTCCTGAAGGAATTCGCGGTGAAGTGCCCCGTCGATCCGGAGAGGATCGTTTCCGAACTCGCGGGGGACGGGATCCTGGCAGGGTATCCGCTCGGGCGCGCCTACCCACAGTTAAAGGATTGCCTTCTAGTGGCCGTCACCGAAAAGAGGACGAAGAAACAGATGGACGGATTTGTCGCGCGATTGGAGGGATTGAAGTGAAGAAGCTGGAGCCCCTCATATACGAACTGAGCTCGCCGGGGCGGAAGGCATATTCCCTCCCCGAGTGTGACGTGCCGGCGAAGCCGGATGCCGTTCCAGCGTCGATGAAGAGGGAGACCCCTCCGGAGCTGCCCGAGGTGGCCGAGGTCGACGTAGTGAGGCACTTCACTAGGCTGTCCCAACTCAACCATGGCGTCGACGTGGGATTCTACCCGCTTGGTTCCTGCACCATGAAGTACAACCCGAAGGTCAACGAACAGACTTCGAGGCTCCCGGGGCTTGCGGCGCTGCATCCTTACCAGCCAGAGGAGACGGTGCAGGGCGCGCTGCAGCTGATATTCGAATGCTCGCAGTACCTGGCGGAGATAGCGGGTATGGACGAGATTACGCTGCAGCCCGCCGCCGGCGCTCACGGGGAGCTGACGGGGCTGCTGCTGATCAAGGCGTATCACGAGCATCGTGGGGAGAAGAGGGCGAAGGTCATCGTGCCGGATTCTTCTCACGGCACAAACCCCGCATCGGCGGCGATTGGCGGCCTCGAGATCATCACCATCAAGTCGGATTCACGCGGGGGCGTCGACCTGGACGCGCTCAGGAAGGCCGTGGGTCCCGACTGCGCGGCCCTGATGCTGACCAATCCGAATACGCTTGGGTTGTTCGACGAGAACATCCACGTCATCGCGGACATCGTGCACAAGGCCGGAGGGCTATTGTACTATGACGGGGCGAACGCCAACGCCATCATGGGCTACACAAGACCGGGCGACATGGGGTTCGACGTCGTCCATTTCAACCTGCACAAGACGTTCTCGACACCCCATGGCGGCGGCGGCCCCGGGTCGGGCGCTGTCGGCGTGAAGAAGGCCCTGGTCCCGTTCATGCCGGTGCCGTACGTCTCCTTCGACGGGGAGAAGTACCACCTGCGCAGCGACAGGCCCTTGAGCATAGGCAAAGTCAAGTCCTTCTACGGCAACTTCGGCGTCGTGGTCAAGGCGTACACCTACATCAGGGCGCTCGGCCCGGACGGGCTGAAGAAGGTCAGCGAGGACGCGGTGCTCAACGCAAACTACGTGATGCGGCGACTGGTTCCAGCCTACGATCTGCCTTACGACAGGCACTGCAAGCACGAGTTCGTGGTAGCGCCGTGGGGCATCAAGAAGCGGACGGGGGTCAAGACCACCGATATCGCCAAGCGGCTACTCGACTACGGCGTTCACCCGCCCACGACGTACTTCCCGCTGATAGTCGAGGAGGCGCTGATGATAGAACCGACCGAGACCGAGAGCGTCGAGACCCTCGACTATTTCGTGAACGCCATGCTGGAGATCGCCGGAGAGGCGGATGCCGATCCTGCGAAAGTGAAGGGCGCGCCCTACACCACGCCTGTTGGCAGGTTGGACGAGGCGGGGGCCGCGAGGAACCTGAACGTCCGGTGGAGGAAGCAGGGCGGTTGAGGGTAGTCGAATTCACCCAACCCTGCATGACGCTGGCCGTGAGTGTGACCGGCCGCGAATGCGGGCTGAGGTGCGCGCACTGCGGCGGGCACTACCTCAAGGGGATGGTGCCCGCCGGGGAGGCGCTCGGGCTGTTGACAGGCGGCGCCGGGAGAGGGGACCCCGCGGGGGAGGTCGGGGCGCGGCGAGGCCCTCAGGGGCGCTATTCCAGCTGCCTGATAAGCGGCGGGTGCGACCCTGCGGGGAAGGTCCCCGTCCTGCGGGACATGGGATTGCTCCGCGGGATGAAATCCGCGGGCCTGCGCCTCAACTTCCACACGGGCCTCGTGAGTGAGCCGGAGGCCGCCGAGATCGGGAAGTGGGCGGACTGCGCCTCGTTCGACCTGGTAGGCGACGACGAGACGGTGGCGGAGGTATTCGGCGTGCCGCGCGGGTCGGACGACTACCGGCGCTCATACGAGATGCTCCGGAGGCACGTGCGCGTGGTCCCGCACATCTGCATCGGTCTGAGGGGAGGCAATATTTCCGGGGAATACCGGGCTGTCGACTATCTAGCCGGACTGATGAACCCGCCCGACCAGGTGGTGTTCATTGTGTTTATACCCACCAGGGGGACTTCGTACGAGAATCGTACACCACCTGATCCCGAGGGGGTCGCTGCGGTCATTGAGATGGCGCGTCGTTCTCTCCCGGGCGCAAAACTGACGCTGGGATGCATGAGACCGGCGGGCAGGTACAGATCCCGCACGGATGTGCTGAGCCTCGCGGCCGGAGCGGATGGTGTCGTGAATCCCAGCGGAGAGGCCAGGGATCTGGCGAGGCGCAACGGCTGGCATGTCATTGAGAAAAGGGAGTGTTGTGTGTTTTGATCCGTGTGTCGTTGGGCACCGCCAGCGTGATGGGGCTCGTACGGGCAAGGGTGGACGAAGCCCCGACGACTGCGTACCTCATGGCGGGCGAGCGATGTTCGTTCGACTGTTCCTTCTGCCCGCAGGCCAGGACCGCGTCATCGGCGAGCGATCATCTTTCCCGTGTCACCTGGCCCGGCTTCGATGAGGTCGAGGTTGCCGGCGCCTTCGCGCGAGACGCCGTCCGGGGCCTATTTCGCCGTGGCTGCATCCAGGTGGTGCACAGTCCCGGCGCGCTGGAACAGGCGGAACGCTTATTGGGCCGGATAGCGGGTGCGTGGGGGGACGCCGGGGGGCAGGGGAAGCCGCCGGTATCGGTGTCCGCCCATCTCACGAGCATGCGCGAGGCCCGGCGGCTGTTCGAGGCAGGGGCCGAGAGGCTGGGCCTGCCTATCGATGCGGCAACCCCCGGCGTGTATGCTAGGGTCAAAGGGGGTTCATGGGATGCGGCGGTGAACGCAGTGCTCGAAGTGGCTGCCGCATACCCCGGGCGGATATCCACGCATTTCATCGCCGGGCTTGGCGAGACCGAACAGGAGATGGTGCGGGCTATCCAGATGATGCATGACTCGGGGATCGCCGTCGGGCTATTCGCGATGACGCCCGTAAGGGGGACAGTGATGGCGGACGTGCCGCCTCCCGAGGTGCATTCGTACAGGCGCCTGCAGGCGGCGCACTACCTCATAAGGCAGGGCTTCTCCCGCGCGAAGGACATGTCGTTCTGCGGTGGACGGCTCGCTGGGTACGGCATCGACCCGGCCGAGGTACAGCAATTGCTCGGGTCCGGTGAGGCATTCATGACCACGGGGTGTCCCCACTGTAACAGGCCTTACTACAATGAGAGACCCGGGGGCGTTATGTACAACTACCCCAGGCGCCTGGGGCCCGCCGAGGCCGGCGAGGCGTTGCGGGCTGCCGCGGGTATTCTCCGGCGCGGGGAGGCGGTGGCGGGTTGACACCGAATTCCCACGCGTGGAGGCTCATAATCGATGGTGACAACAGGGGAAGCTGGAACATGGCCGTGGACGAGGCCATAATGCTCGCGCAGGCGAGAGGGGAGAATCCCCCCACCATCAGGCTGTACGGTTGGCGCCCGCCGGCGGTTTCCATTGGATACTTTCAAGATTTCGTCAAGGAGATTGACCTTGAATCATGCAGGCGCCTCGGGATAGATTGGGTGAGACGCCCCACAGGTGGGAGGGCCGTGTTGCACGAGAACGAGGTCACCTACAGCGTGGCCGTGCCCGAGAGCGTCCTGCGGGGATCGGTGCTCGAAACCTACCTTGTACTGAGCAACGGCCTGGTGGCCGCCCTCCGGTCGCTCGGAGCGGACGCGGGCGTTGTCTCGCGGGGAGGCGTTCATAAGGGTAGTTCAGCGGCGTGCTTCGATGCTCCCTCGTCGTACGAAGTGGTCTGCGGCGGGAAGAAGGTCATCGGGAGCGCTCAGACGAGGCACAACGGTATAATACTCCAGCACGGGTCGATCCCGCTCAGATTCGATGCCGCAAGGGCGGCCGCGGTCCTCAAACTGGATTCCGAAAGGACCAGGGAAAGGATCGCCGCGAACCTCAGTGAAAGGGCGGCAGGCCTCGAGCAGGTGCTCGGGAGGCCGGTCGGGGCGGCCGAAGTGCGCGCGGCGCTGATCGACGGGTTCGCCCGGGGGTTGGGGCTGGAAATGCGGCCAGGCGCCCTGACTGGCGCAGAGGAAGCGGACGCTGCCAGGCTTGAGATGGACAAGTATTCGAATCCCGGCTGGAACGAGCAGAAGCAGGGGAGGTAACGACGTGTTTGACTCGGTCATCATCGGGGGCGGCGTTGCGGGCTACGTCGCCGCCATCAAGGGCGCCCAGATGGGCGGCAGGATCGCCCTGGTCGAGAAGGACAGGCTGGGCGGTACCTGCCTCAACAGGGGATGCATACCGACCAAGGCCCTCGTGCGAAGCGCTGAAGTGCTTGATCTCGCCAGGAGGGGCGCCGAATTCGGTGTCCAGACCAGCGGTGCGTCGCTTGACATGTCGAAGGTGTCCGCGAGGAAGAACCAGATCGTTTCGCAACTTGTCGGGGGTGTGGGACTGCTCCTGAAATCGTGGGGGGTCGAAGTCCACCAGGGGACGGGGCGAGTACTCGACGCCAATCACGTGGAGGTCCAGGTTGACGACGGAGCGGTCATCACGCTGGAGACCAGGAGCGTTATCATAGCGACCGGATCGAAGCCGGTAGACCTGCCGATCCCGGGTGCCGGGTCCCCGGGTGTGTTCGCTGGAGAGGCCGCCTTGAACCTCGACCGCGTCCCGCAGAGGATGGCGGTGATCGGCGCGGGCGTAATCGGGATGGAGTTCGCTTGCATATTCAGCGCTTTTGGGTCGCATGTCACCGTGCTGGAGAAACTGCCCGGAATATTGCCGCCCGTTGACGAGGAGATGTCGAGGAGGCTCCTGGCCCTGCTGGCGCGCAGGGGGGTCAAGGTCCACACGGGGGCGTCGGTGGACGGGATCTCCACGGGGGCGGATGGGTCGAAAAGGGTGATGGCCAGGGACGCGTCCGGGAATGAGATTGGCGTGGACGCCGATGTGGTGGTCGTCGCGGTGGGCCGCCGCGCCGACTACGGCGGGATCGACCTGGACCGGCTCGGCATCGCCCACGACCGGAAGGGGATCAGCGTCGATTCTCACATGATGACCAGCGTGCCGGGGATTTACGCCGCCGGGGACGTCCTCGGGCGGACATGGCTGGCGCACGTGGCGTCGCACGAGGGGATCGTCGCGATGCGGAACATCATGGGAGAGAAGTGCGAGATGTCGTACGACGTCATCCCATCCTGTGTGTTTTCGATGCCCGAAATCGCCTGGGTGGGCGCCACCGAGAAGGACGCGATCGCCTCGGCGCCCGCGGGTGGAGTGAGGGTCTCGCGGTTCCCGTTCACGGCGAACGGGCGTGCGTTGATCCTCGGCGAGCACGAAGGGATGGTCAAGGTGGTCTCCGACGCGGCAGGACGAATACTGGGAGTGCACATACTCGGACCGCACGCGGACGACCTCATTCACGAGGCGGCCGCGGCGATGCATACCAGGGCAACCGCGGAGAGTGTGGGGGAGATGATCCACGCGCACCCGACCCTTGCGGAGGCCGTCGGCGAGGCGTTCCTTGGGGCCCAGGGCAGCCCGATCCATTTCGTGAGTAAGCGGCGCTAGTTTCTTCGCGGTGTCACCGGGCGTTCATCTTGAAACGGGGGTGTAGCGGTTGGAGAGTCTGAAGGTAGTAGACCCTGAAGTATTCAAGGCAATTAACGATGAAGAACGACGGCAGATGACGGTCATCGAACTGATCGCGTCCGAGAACCTTGTGAGCAAGGCCGTGATGGAGGCTGCGGGGAGCTGCCTCACCAACAAGTACGCGGAGGGCTATCCAGGGAAGCGCTACTACGGTGGATGCGAGTGCGTCGACGTGGCCGAGAACCTGGCGCGCGACAGGGCGAAGCAGCTGTTCGGGGCGGAACATGCAAACGTGCAGCCTCATTCGGGGGCCCAGGCGAATACGGCGGTGTACTTCGCCATGCTGAAGCCCGGCGACACAGTGCTCGGCATGAATCTGAGTCATGGAGGTCACCTCACCCACGGCAGCCCGGTCAACCTGTCCGGGAAGTACTTCAATTTCGCGGCCTACGGTGTGAACAAGGACACGGGGCGGATCGATTACGATGAGGTGCGCGACATCGCGAGGCAAGTGAAGCCCCGCATGATCGTGGCCGGCGCGAGCGCCTATCCCCGGACCATCGACTTTCCGGCCTTCAGGTCGATCGCCGACGAGGTGGGCGCCTATCTGATGGTGGATATGGCACACATCGCGGGTCTTGTGGCGACAGGCTATCACCCGTCGCCCGTGCCGTACGCCCAGTTCGTCACCACCACCACGCACAAGACCTTGCGCGGGCCGAGGGGCGGCATGATCCTGACCACCCAGCAGTACGCCAAGGACATAGACAAGGCGATATTCCCGGGCATCCAGGGTGGGCCGCTCATGCACATCATCGCCGCGAAGGCCGTTGCCTTCAAGGAAGCGCTGACCCCTGAGTTCAAGGAATACCAGGGCCAGATCGTGCAGAACGCGAGAGCGCTCGCGGCGGGCCTCATGGCGAGGGGGTTCAACCTCGTCTCGGGAGGCACCGACAACCATCTGATGCTCATCGACCTGAACAATAAGGGCGTGACCGGCGTGGAGGCCGAGAAGCTCCTGGACCGCGTGGGTATTACCGTCAACAAGAACACGGTCCCGTTCGACACGAGAAGCCCGCAGGTTACCAGCGGAATCCGTGTGGGCGCCCCGACCGTGACGACCAGGGGCATGAGGGCGCCTGAGATGGACGAGATCGCGCGGCTGATTGATGAGACGATCGCCTCGCGCGGAGATGAGGCGAGGCTGGATGCCATCGCCAAGCAGGTGCAGGACCTGTGCGCGAGGTTCCCGTTCTACAAGATGTAGTGCACAGGGCCCGGTGCGGGATCCAGTGTAGGGTATGATGTGAACACGGCGGTAGGAAGCGCATAGTGTGAATACGACAACCCCCTTGTCCCGAGCGCTGGGCCGGGGGGTTGTGCTGTGTCCTGCGCGGCCGCCAGACCGGATAGACTTCCAGGGTATGGTCAACAATACAAGAATAGCGGGCGTTTCCAACGGCCTGCCATTCCCCGGCTTCCTGGGTGGTGTCGAGGATGCGATGACACCGCGCTGGTCTTTGACGGAGCAATGGCCGGTGCCCCTTTCATCTTCGAAGTATTCCTGTTCATCGTGGCGCGTAGGACGCGCCCGGCGCGTTCGTCATCATTCGATGGCGGTCGTTCCAACCTTCGACCGGGTTTGCGCCCGGGCGCCAATATAATATTAGCTACCCGGTGGCTATACCATGAATCGCAGCAGAACCTTTCAGAGGGAAGGTGAAAGCGATCATCGCGTGCGATGGGTATGTTGATGCGCAACCCAGGGTAGTGAAGAGGCGGGCGAAGGTGTGCCACATAATCGCAGGGATCGAGAAGCGAACCGGCCGGAAGCCCGTCCTCCCCGTTGACGGGGAGGGGGGAGTCACCATCCCCGGGCAGTACCTGGCACTAATGGGATTGGCCGGAGGCGGCGAGTTGAGGTTCGTCCCTTGCCGCGGCGGAGTCATAATCGAGCGCGCCGATCCCGCCGGCGTCGCGGACTGACGGCGCTGAGGGACCGTTTCCCGCGGAGAGCCCCCATTCCGGTGGGGGCTTGTTTGCTGGCCGCGCTGGCACTAATGTCAACCTCCACCAGATGGTGTATAATAGCGTAGCAGGTATCGGTGTCGAAATGCGTCAGCGGGCGTAGGAAGGCAGGGCTCGGCTCCGGTGAGTTCGGATCGACTTGTCAATCTCAGGGGATGTCTGAGGCGGGAGAGACTTGACGCCGTCCTGCTGAGCGGGCATGAGAACTGCATTTACATCAGCGGTTTCACCGGCGAGGGGCACGTGCTGGTCGCCCTCGATGCGGCCTTCGTCCTCACGGATTCGCGCTATGCAGAGCAGGCGGGGGAAGAATCCCCCGCTTTTGAGTTGCTGAATGTGACTGGAACCCATGCTGAGGCTGTCGCCGGTATCGTGGCGCGGCGGGGCATCCGGAGGCTGGGGCTCGAGAGCGAACACCTCACCTACAAACAGTACACGGGGTTCGCGGAGGCAGTGGCGGGCTCGGGCTGTGAGACATCGCCTGTTTACGGGGTCGTCGAGGAAATGAGGGAAATCAAGTCGGACCGCGAGATAGACCGGATTCGCGCCGCGGGCCGGCTTGCCTGTGAAGCGTTCAAGCGGACTTATCCTAGGATGGCCTCGGGCATCACAGAATCGGCGTTCGCGCTGGAACTGGATACGGAGATGCGCCGGATGGGCGCGGAGGGACCGGCGTTTCCCACGATAGTCGCTTCGGGCCGGAGGGGGTCCCTCCCGCACGCGAAGCCGTCGGACAAAGTGATCGAAGAGGGCGACATGGTCACTGTCGATTTCGGGGCGGTCCTCGACCTGTATTGTTCGGACATGACCAGGACGATAGCGGTCGGAGATCCCCCGCCCGTGCTGATCGACGTCTATGGCGTGGTGAGAGAGGCCCAGCAGGCCGCGCTCGCGAGGATCTGTCCCGGCATGACCCTTCGCGAGGCCGACGCGGTCGCAAGGGAAATCATCAGGCGCGCGGGGTACGGCGACCAGTTCGGTCACGGTCTCGGGCACGGGGTCGGGCTGAGCGTGCACGAGTCGCCCAAAGTGAGCCCGAAGGCGCCTGAGAGCGGTTTGGTCCGGAAGGGAATGGTCATTACTGTCGAACCGGGTGTCTATTTGCCCGGGATCGGCGGGGTCAGGATAGAGGACACAGTCCGGGTGGGAGAGGGCGGCGTCGAGGCCCTTGCGGATTTTCCCAGGGACCTGATAGTGCTGTAGCCCTGGTTGCGCTGGGTGGATCCCGGCAAGAATAGGAATGCGGAGGGGGAGTGCCCGAGGTGATTTCGAGCAACGATTTCAGGACCGGCGTCACCATTGAGGTGGACGGAGAACCGTACGCGGTTGTCGAATTCCAGCATGTGAAGCCCGGCAAGGGTTCCGCGTTCGTGAGGACCAAGCTCAAGAACGTCAAGACGGGAGCGGTTCTGGAGCGCACCTTCGCCGCCGGAGAGAAACTGCCGCGCGCTCACCTGGAGAAGAAGGAGGTCCAGTATCTCTACAGCACCGGTGATGAGTATGTCGTGATGGACACCCAGACCTACGAACAGTTCAACCTCACCAGGGAGCAACTGGGAGACAGTGTGAAGTTCCTGAAAGAGAACACGACGCTCTGGGTGCTCTCCCACGGCGGGAACTTCATCGGGGCGGAGATCCCCAACTTCGTGGAACTCGAAGTGGTGGAGACCGATCCCGGGGTGAAGGGGGACACAGCGACGGGCGGCAGTAAGCCGGCCAAGCTGGAGACGGGCGCCGTCGTCAAGGTGCCCCTGTTCATCAGCGTGGGGGACAAGATCCGGGTCGATACGCGCACGGGCACGTACCTCGAAAGAGCATAGGCCGGCTGTCCGGCCGTGGAGGGATATGGATGGAGAAGGGTCTGGTCGAACGAGTCGCGTACCTGCGGGGTCTCGCTGAGGGTCTCGGTATAAGTAAGGAAGCGGGGGAGGGGAGGGTGCTCCTCCAGGTCATTGAGGTTCTCCAGGACGTTGCCCGCGAGGTCTCGGAGATGGAGAGCAGGCAGACCGAGCACGAGGAGAGGCTCGATTCCATCGACGAGGACCTGGCGGCCGTGGAGGAGAACCTTTATGAGGACGAGTTCGACTACGTTGACATAGAGTGCCCTCACTGCAAGGAGACCGTGTGCTTCGACGCGGATCTCCTCGACGAGGAATCCGAGTTGTGTTGCCCGAGCTGCGGTGGGGTGATCTTCTCCGCGGATCGCGACGAGGAGGAGTCTCAGGGGCAGGGACCGGAGGGCGCGGGCGGGGAAGGCAAGGGAGGATCGCCCGCCAGCAACTAGCCGGATCCACACCACCCGGCCATCGAACGCACGTTGAGGCGCCGGTTCACTGGAATCATCCAGTGAGCCGGCGCTGTCTGTTTCCACGGGGCGCGTCGCGAATATTCGGGAAGCGGGACAAATATCTTTGATCTAGCAAAGGGGTTGTAATGTGGCTGGAGCAGCGTTTCCGATGAAACCCCCGCCTGTGGACCATGAGTCCTCGCGCGGGAGGTTCGAAGGAGAGGTGCTTCCCTACCTGCCGGAAACGGCCAGGCGGGCGGTGGGGTTGTACGTGTCACGCCGGGGCGCCCCCGTGCCGGAAGAGGTAAGGCTGCGTGTGGCCAGACCCCTTCAGGTGGTTGCCTCCGGCCGCGACATCGCCCTTGACCCCGATGGTAACGCCGTGCGGGACGGCGGGGTGCGGGTTGAACCCGCCGACCTGACGAGGGCAATGGAACTCGTCAGCGGCTCGTCGGTGTACGCCCTGGAAGACCAGATAAGGCTCGGTTTCATAACGATACCCGGCGGTCATCGCGTGGGGCTGTGCGGCACCGCCGTGACAGAGGGCGCCGCGGTCCGGACGTTCAGGGACATTTCCGGGGTCAACTACAGATTTGCCAGGGAGGCCAGGGGCGCGGGCGCGCGGTTGATACCCGCCTTGATGGGGGACGATGGCCGCGCCTTGAACACGATAGTCATCTCACCCCCTGGATGCGGGAAAACGACGCTGCTCAGAGACCTTGTCCGGTGCCTGAGCGACGGGGAGGAAGGCGCGAAACCGTCGAGGGTGTGTCTCGTCGATGAAAGGTCCGAGGTGGCGGCATGCTCCGGCGGAATCCCGAGGAATTACGTCGGGCAGCGCACGGACGTGCTCGATTCCTGCCCAAAGGCCCACGGGATCATGACCGGCATACGGTCGCTGTCTCCGGAGGTCATCGCCACGGATGAGATAGGCAGGGCCGAGGATTCGGCCGCCATAGCGGAGGCGCTCGTTGCGGGGGTCAGCGTCGTTGCCACGGCGCACGCGAGGGACGTCAGCGACGCCGCAAGGCGGCCCGGGATAGGCGAGATACTCAGGGAGGGTTACTTCGAACGCGCCGTCGTGCTCAGCGGCAGGTTTGGACCGGGCACGGTGGAGGGCGTCTTCGATTTACAGCTCCGGGGGGTGTTCCGGGATGTACGGGAAGGTCGCCGGGCTTCTGATGCTGGTGTTCGGATTCTCGGGGGCGGGGTTCACGATCGCTTCGAACTACTACTCCCGCGCGAGGGAGCTCGCTGAGGCCAGGACCACGCTGGCCCTCCTCGAGACAGAGATATGTTGCAGCCTCCGGCCCCTGGGGCCGGCGCTACTGAATGCGGCGGCGGGCTGCCGGGGTCCGGCCGGGACGCTCTTCCGCCGCACCGCCTCGGAACTCGCGGAGGGTGTGCCGGCGGCGGTCGCCTGGCGGCGCGGCGTCGAGCAGGCCATGAACGAGTCGGCCCTGACGCGGTCTGACGCGGATGTGTTGGCGAGCCTGGGTCTCACGCTGGGCGTTTCCACAGCGGAGGACCAGCGGCGCCACCTGAGAAGCGCGATTGAGAGGCTTTCAATTCAGGAATCGGAGGCCAGGGACAGGCAATCGAGGGAAGGCAAGTTGTGGAGGTACGCCGGTGTGTTCGGCGGACTCGCGCTCGCCGCCCTCTTGTTCTAGGCTGAATGGCTCGCGAGCCGCCTCCTGCGGCCGTCACGGGGGGACGCAGATGAACGTCGACCTGATCTTCCGCATCGCAGGAATAGGCATCATCGTGTCAGTCCTCCACACCGTCATCAAACAGGCGGGCAAGGAAGAGTACGCGTGGCTGGCCACTCTTGCGGGGATTGTCATCGTGCTGAGCATGGTGGTGCAGGTGATCAACCAGTTCTTTGAAGCCGTGAAGACGATGTTCAGGCTGTATTGACGGGCATGCCCGGGCCGGCCGGCGGGCGTCGGGGGGATCGCGGCGTGGATATGGTGAGGATCCTCGGGTTCGCACTGGTGTCGGTGATGCTCCTCGCGGTGCTGAGGGCGCAGCGGCCGGACATCGCCGTGGGCCTCAGCATCGTGGCCGCCGCCTCGATCTTTCTGCTCCTCGTCGGGAAAGTGGGCGAGGTGTTGGGAGTAATACGAGAACTGGCGTCGAGGGCCGGCATAAGCGAGGTTTACTTGTCCAGTGTGCTGCGGATAGTCGGCATAGCGTACATCGCCCAGTTCGGCGCCGAGGTATGCCGGGACGCGGACGAGGCCGCCATTGCCGGGAAAGTGGAACTCGCGGGGAAGGTGTTGATACTCGTCCTCGCGGTGCCCATCATCCAGGGAATCCTGGAAACAGTCGTGAGGATGCTGTCGTGAGCGCCGGGCGGTTTGCGCTCATCGCGGCGCTCTGCGTGGGGCTTATCGCCTGCCGGGCGAGCGCGCCGGCCCGGGCAACCGCGGAAACGCCGGATGAACCGGGCCCCGGGATCGGGGAGCTCGTTGAGGAGCAGGCGCGGCGGCTGGACGACGGCGAATTCCAGAGGCTGCTCGATCAGATGTACCGCGACACCGAGGGGTACGCCCCCATGATCTCGTGGAGAGAGGTGGCATCGGGGATCCTCGGCGGCGGCGCGGGCCTGGACCTGCAGGGGATCGCGAGGGGCCTTGGGCGCTATATGTTCAGGGAGATCGTAGCGAGCATGAGGCTCCTCGGCAAGCTCGTGATCCTCGCGGTCGCGGTGGCGCTCCTTCAGAACCTCGGCGCCTCTCTCGACAGCGGGGGGGTGGCCAATCTTGCAGAGTCGGCATGCTACCTGAGCCTGGTGGTAATGGCGGCGGGGAGCTTCTCTTACAGCGTCGGGGTAGCCAGGGGGATCATCTCCAACATGGTGACGCTCATGAAAGCGCTGCTGCCGACGCTGGTGGCCCTGGTTGCGGCTTCCGGCGCGCCGGTGAGCGCAAGCCTGCTGCATCCCATCATGATCTCCACGGTGTACGCGGTATCGGTGATCACGTCCGAGTATGTCCTAACCCTCCTGATGCTGGCCGCCGTCCTGGAGATCGCCGGTCACGTGGTGAGACCGTTCAGGGTGTCCGGACTTGCCGCTCTCCTGAAACAGGCCAGTACGCTGGTGTTGGGTCTATCGATGGCGTTCTTCGTGGGGGTAGTCGTGGTGAACAGGGCGGCGGGCGGCGTGGCCGACGGGGTCGCGCTCAGGTCCGCCAAGTTCCTGAGCGGGACGTTCGTCCCGGTCGTCGGCAAGATGTTCTCGGACGCGGTGGACATGGTCTTTGCGTCGTCTCACCTGCTGAGAACCGCGGTGGGACTCACGGGCGCGGCGGCCGTCATAGTGACAACCGCGTTCCCGCTGTGTAAGATCGCGTCCCTCGTGGTCGTCTACCGGATTGCGGCCGCCCTCGTGCAGCCGATGGGCGCTGGCACACTGTCCGAGTGTCTCAACGGGATAGCGGGATCCCTGGCCCTGGTATCCGTGGCCGCCGCGGCGGTGGCGATGATGTTCGTCATAGGGATCACCGCCCTGGTAGTGGCGGTTCACCCGTGACGGCAAGGTGGTTTGCGTGGAGGCTGTCAAGGACTGGATTAGGGGGATAGTCATTTTGACGGTCTTCGCGGGGGCGGTTGACATGGCGCTCCCCGAGGGTGACCTCAGGAAATACGCGCGGACCGTGCTCGGGATGTTGATCGTCCTCTGCGTTGTGGCGCCGCTGGCGGAGATCGTGTCCGGGGACCTGCCGGTGCAGGGGGTCTTTGTTCCGGCGCCCGCGTCATCCGCTGACTTCGACGAGCAGGCGGCCCGCGCATTCGAGTGGCAGGCTGAGACGCTGGCCAGGGCGGTGCCCGGCGTCAAATGGGCCAGGGCGGCGGTTGAGATGAAGGACGCGGGCGGATGGGCCTTACCGCGCCGCGAGGGGGTCGTGGAAGGGGTTACCATTACTGTGTCCGCAGGGAGCGGCGGTGAGGTAGAGGCGGTCGCGCCGGCGGGGGTCGTCCCGGCCCCGGCCGGGGACGAACGCGAACTGGCGGACGCAGTGCGCGAGGTCGTGGCGGCGAGGTTCGGCATTGCGGGTGATCGCGTTGTCGTCAATGTGGCGAGGTAGAAGGGCCTGGTGGGGTGGTACCTTGGAACGTGACGTTCGCTTCTGGACCCTGGGCTTGCGCGGGGTGAGACTGAAGAACGGCCTGATGCTGGTGGCAATGGCCGCTCTCGGAATCATCCTGCTGGTGATGAGTTCGTTCGTGGGGGGAAGGGGAGGCGGCGCGACCGGGGCCGTCCGGCCGGAGGTCGCGCCTTCCCCCGGCGGCGAGGACACGCTTTCGAGACTCGAGAGGGATCTGGCGGCCGAAACCGCGACTGTCCTCGGACAGGTGCGGGGGGCGGGCAGGGTCACAGTGTCGGTGAGGCTCCGGGCGGGACCGGGAGTCAGCTATGTGGATAACCGGACGGTCTCGCGCAGGAAAACCGAGGAGAAGGACACAGCCGGCGGAACCCGGGCGATCACGGAGGAAAACGAGAGCATTCAGGCGGTCATGGCCCGCAGGCCGCAGGGGAGTGAGGAGGCCCCTGTAATAGCGAGAGTGGAGAGGGCACCGGTGGACGGGGTCGTCGTCGTTGCCGAGGGGGCCTCGGATTCCGTGGTGAGACAGCGACTATTCGAGGCCGTTCAGGTGATGTTGGGGGTTCCCGCACACAGGGTATCAGTACTTCCCATGAAGGCAGGTGAGTGAGGGTGTTCAAAATGAACGCGAGGGGCCGCAAGGTGACCAGATTCGTCGCGTTCGCGGTCATTGTGGTCGCCGTGGTGTGGTACGTGTCTCTGAAAAGGGTGGACATCGAGCAGCGCAATTTGGGACAGCCGGTCAACAAGGAGGCCGCGGTCAAGACCGCGGCGCCAACCGACTACAAGGACTTCTACGCGGACTACAGGCTGACCAGGGATCGCAGCCGCAGCCAGCAGTTCGATCTCTACAGAGAGATAATGAACAACGCAAACGTCGAAGCCGTCGCGAGAAAGGAGGCCAACCAGACGTTTCTCAAACTGACCCAGTACATTGGGAAAGAGGCCGAACTGGAGAACCTGATCAAGGCCAAGGGGTTCGAGGACGTCATAGTGTGCCTCTATGACAACAACGCCGTGGTGCTGGTCAAGACCAAGGAGCTGTCGCAGGCGGACGCGGCCAAGATCGCGGATATCGTGAGCCGCGGGGCTAACCTCAAGCCCGAGAACATAACGCTGGTTCCGAAGACCTAGGACGGGAAACGGAGGCCCGTGGGAGACACGCCGGGGCCCGTGGGCGCCGTGCGGGCAGCGCCCCCGGGTGAAACCCCGGCGTTTTCGTTCGCGGGGGAGGGGCGAAAGGAATAGTCTTCCAGAGGGAGAACTAGTGAGTTGCCGGACGGGCGGCGGGTGGTTTGTTGTAACCCTCTGGTTTCTCCGCTATAATAAGGATTATTCCAGGCTGGAGCCTGGTCCGGCGCCGGGAGGTGGACCCCATGGATAAGCCGTCGATCGCGGAAGGGAGTGGCGCCGAGGCTGCCGGCAGTATCCGGATATCCGATGATGTGGTGGCTGTGATCGCCGGCATGTCGTGCACCGAGGTCGAGGGTGTCGCGGGGATGTCGGGCGGCTTGGTTGGTGACATAACAGAGATTCTGGGTAAGAAGAACTTCTCCAAGGGCGTCAAGGTGGAAGTCGGGGAGAAGGAGACCGCCATCGACCTGTTCATCGTGGTCGACTACGGCGCGAAAATCCCCGAAGTAGCTCAGCAGGTGCAGGAAAACGTGAAGACCGCTGTCGAAGTAATGACGGGGCTGAAAGTCATACAGGTCAACGTCCACGTCCACGGAGTGGCATTTCGTCCCGGCGGCCAGGATGAGGCGCGGGTGAAGTAGGACCAGGAGGGATGGGTGCGGTGAGTCTCTTCGATAGGGTGGTTCTGACCCTATATACGTTCTTTCTGGCCTTGTTCTCCATCTTGATGATCCTCACCTCGCTGGGATGGGGATACCCGCTGGCGCTCCTGAACGCGAACCTCGAGACGGTCTCCGGGAGATGGGGCACCGGCGTCGTGAGCGCTGTGTTACTGACGGCCAGCCTGAGGCTGCTGTATCTCGGATTCAGGAAACGCAGGGGAGTACAGACCGTCGTGCACGAGACGGCCATGGGCGAAGTGAGGATCTCGCTGGACGCAGTGGAGGATCTGGTCCACCGCGTCGGCAGGCAAGTGCAGGGCGTAAGGGAGGTCAGGCCCAGGGTGACGAGCGGGCCGTCCGGTCTCAGGGTTGCGGTCAGATTGGGGGTCAGTCCCGACGTTTCGATCCCTCAAGTCTCCGACGAGCTGCAAACCGCAATTCAGAACTACGTGAAGAACGTCGTCGGGGTCGGCGTCTCCGGAATCCAGGTTTTCGTGGAGACGATAACCACTGAGTCGAGGCGTTCCCGGGTTGAGTGAGAGGCGGATTGGAGTGACCCCGGTGCGGGATAGTAGTATTTGGGAGGAAATCCTGCGCAATCGCGGCAAAGTGCTGGGGGCGGCCGCCGGTCTCATTATCAGCTTGATGATAATGGATTTCGGGTTACTCTGGACGCTGTTCATCGTGATGTGCACGTACGCGGGGTACCGGATCGGCAAGGTGATGGACGACCACAAGGAAAACATCGTGGAGATCCTCGACCGGTGGCTGCCGCCGGGCAACAGGTAAGGCCCTTACCACCTCGAAAGGTGGTTTTCTGTTGGCCGTGGGGGGATCTCTTTGAGGAGGCGGCAGGCAAGGGAACTGGCTCTGAAGGTGCTTTTCCAGGTGGACGTGGCTGGGGCGGACCCTGACGAGGCCATGTCCTTTCTACTGTGGGAAGAGAAGGCCACTGAAGGGGCGTTACGCTTCGCCACGGAAATCGTGAGGGGAACCATGGAGCACCGGGAGGAGATAGACGCAAGGCTGGCGGCCGTGTCTCGTGAATGGACGCTCGAGAGAATGGCGAACATCGACAGGAATGTGCTGCGCCTGGGATGCTTCGAGCTCATGTTCAGGGATGACATACCTGCCAGCGTGGCAATCAGCGAGGCTATAGAGCTGGCCAAGAAGTATGGCGACGCCGAATCCGGAAAATTCGTAAACGGGATACTTGGCAAGATCGTTCAGGATCTGGATACTAGACAATAGGAGTGAGTTCATAGGCTTGGCTCCATTGTTGTGGGAGAGGTCACGGGGAGGTCTATTCAGTGTACAGGATCCTTGAGAAGCGGGTTCTGAGTCCGGTGACGAAGAAGTTCGTGCTTTCGGCGCCGCTGATCGCCAAGAAGGCGGAGCCGGGGCAGTTCGTCATCGTGAGGAACGGGGAGACGGGAGAGAGGATACCGCTGACGATAGCGGACTTCGATCGCGAGAAAGGCACCGTAACGATTGTGTTCCAGGAGGTCGGCAAGACCACGAGGGAACTGGGCACGCTCGAGGCGGGCGATTCCGTCACGGATGTGGTCGGTCCCCTGGGGGTCGCGGCGGAACTGCCCGCGTCCGGGTGCGTGGCGTGCGTGGCAGGCGGTGTGGGGGTCGCCCCGATGTACCCCAAGGCTAAGGCCATGCATGAGAAGGGCGTCAGGGTGGTGTCGGTGGTGGGGGCGAGGTCTCAGGACCTGATCATCATGGAAGAAGAGATGAAAGCGGTCTCGAGCGAACTCCACATCTGCACCGACGACGGATCGAGGGGTTTCCACGGTTTCGTGAGCGACAGGCTGAAGGAGCTCATTGAGCAGGGAGCGACATTCGACGAGGTAGTGGCCATAGGACCGCTGCCGATGATGAGAGCGACGGTGGAAGTGACGAGGCCGCTCGGGTTGAAGACCTGGGTGAGCCTGAATCCCATAATGGTCGACGGCACCGGGATGTGCGGGGCGTGCCGGGTGACGGTGGGCGGAGAAACGAAGTTCTGCTGCGTTGACGGGCCGATGTTCGATGGTCACCAGGTGGACTTCAAAGAGGCGATGAGAAGGAGTCAGATGTACAGCGACGAGGAGAAGCGGGCCCTGGAAGTCCACGCCGGAGGATGCCGCTGCCATGGAGGTGACCGCTGATGGCCGTCCCACGCACTGCTATGCCGGTCCAGGACCCAAAGGCCCGGATCAGTAACTTCAACGAGGTCGCGCAGGGGTACACCGAGGAGATGGCCGTCGCGGAGGCGGGCAGGTGCCTGAACTGTAAGAAACCCCTATGCATCCAGGGGTGCCCTGTGCTCGTCAAGATCCCCGACTTCATATCGAGGATCAAGGAAAGGGATTTCACAGGGGCCATCCAGGCGATCAAGAGCACGAACAGCCTCCCGGCGATATGCGGCCGCGTCTGCCCCCAGGAGGAGCAGTGCGAGAAGTACTGCATCCTGGGCAAGAAGGGCGAACCGGTGGCGATAGGACGCCTCGAGCGGTTTGCGGCTGACTGGGAGATGTCGCGCGGCGTCGAGAAGCCGGCCATCCCGCCGTGGAACGGCAAGAAGGTCGCAGTCGTGGGGTCGGGTCCAGCGGGTCTCACCTGCGCGGGCGACCTCGCGAAACTCGGGTACAAAGTGACGGTGTTCGAGGCGTTGCACGCGCCCGGCGGGGTAACGATATATGGCATCCCCGAATTCAGGCTCCCGAAGCGCGTCGTGAACGCCGAGGTCGAGTACGTGAAGAACCTCGGAGTCGAACTCATCACGGACGTCATCGTGGGCAGGGCGATCACCATTGACGAGCTGATGGACGGCGGGTACTCCGCGGTATTCCTCGGCACCGGCGCGGGGCTTCCGAAGTTCATGGGGATCCCGGGCGAGAACCTGAACGGTGTCTATTCCGCCAACGAGTGGCTGACCAGGACCAACCTGATGAAGGCGTACATGTTCCCTGAGTACGACACACCGCTCAAAGTCGGGCGCAGGGTGGCCGTCGTGGGCGGCGGCAACGTGGCGATGGATGCCGTGAGGTGCGCGCTGAGGCTCGGCGCGGAAGAAGCTCACATCGTATATCGCCGGAGCGAGAAAGAGATGCCGGCCAGGCTGGAGGAATTGCACCACGCCAAGGAAGAGGGCGTCATATTCCACCTCCTGACCAACCCGGTAAGGGTGATCGGGAACGAGAAGGGCTGGGTCGCAGGCATCGAATGCGTGAGGATGGAACTCGGGGAGCCCGACTCTTCCGGCCGGAGGAGGCCGGTCGAGGTCAAGGGGTCCAACTTCGTCATCGACGTCGACACCGTCGTGATGGCGCTGGGGACGACCCCCAACCCCGTTCTCTCGAGGTCGACGGAGGGTCTCAAGACCCATGACTGGGGCGGTCTCATCGCGGAGGAGGAAACCGGCGCGACCACGAAGCCCGGCGTATACGCGGGCGGCGACGCCGTGACCGGGTCCGCGACAGTCATCCTGGCGATGGGCGCCGGGAAGAAGGCCGCGGCGGCGATTCACGAATACATTCAGGGGAAGGCGGCCCGGTGACCATTATGATGCTCAAGAACAACAACATGGAGGCTGCGAAGTAGGTGCGGGCTTCATCTAGAGCGAGTCTGCTGTGGCCGGGCATCGACGTGCTCAGCGTCACGGAGCTCACCAGGCACATCAAGAAAATGCTGGACTCGGACCCCCTATTGAAGGGGGTTCTTGTCAAGGGCGAGATTTCCAATTTCAAACGGCACTCCTCCGGCCACTTGTACTTCACGCTCAAGGACGAATCATCCGCCGTAAGGTGCGTCATGTTCCGGTCGAGCGCCCAGTCACTCGTCTTCGAACCGCAAAACGGTATGGCGGTGATCGCGGCGGGCTACGTATCCGTGTACGAACGCGACGGGCAATACCAGCTGTACGCCGAGTCGCTCCAGCCGGAAGGGATAGGCGCCTACCACCTCGCTTTCGAGCAGTTGAAGAGGAAACTGGATGCCGAGGGGCTGTTCGACCCGCAACGGAAGCGTCGGCTGCCGCTCCTTCCCAGGCGCGTCGGGATCATAACTTCCGTGCGGGGGGCCGCCATCCGCGACATGATTTCGATTACGAAGAGGCGTTTCCCGGGGGTCAGACTCCTCGTCAAGGATGTTCCCGTGCAGGGGGACGACGCCGCCCCCAGGATCGCGACCGCCCTGTCCCTGATGAATGCGATCGAGGACGTGGACGTGATAATCGTGGGAAGGGGCGGCGGCGCCATCGAGGAGTTGTGGGCGTTCAACGACGAGGGACTGGCCAGGGCGATAGCCTCGTCCAGGATCCCCGTCGTGTCGGCCGTGGGACACGAGACCGACTTCACCATCGCGGACTTCGTGGCCGACCTCAGGGCCCCGACGCCGTCCGCGGCCGCCGAGCTGGTCGTCCCCGACGTGAGGGAGTTGAGCCTGCGGATCGAAGACAGGCTGAGAGCCATGAGGCGGGTCGCGCAGAGACGCGTCCAGCTGGGCAGGGAGCGGCTCAAGGCGGCCTGCGACAGGCCTGTCATGACGCGCCCGCGGCACCTCCTGGACGCGCGCAGGCAGGCCCTTGACGATGCCGTACGCGACATGGGCGTCGCGATTAGGTCCAGGCTCGCGGTCGCGACCTCTGCGCGGGGGCTCCTGGCCGGCAGGCTGGACGCGCTCAGCCCGCTCTCGGTCCTGAAGAGGGGGTTCAGCGTCTGCAGGAGAGACGGCGACGGCAGGATAGTATCCAGCGTTGGCCATGTGGAACCGGGCGATCCGGTGACGGTGACAGTCGCCGATGGGAGTTTCAGGGCCACGGTCGGTAGAAAGGAGGACCCACGGTGAATTCGAGCAATGAAGAGGGCCGGGACCGGCCGGAGGAACTGACCTTCGAAGAGGGGATGAAGCGGCTGGACGAGATCGTCCGCAGGATGGAAGACACGGAGCTCGGCCTTGACGAATCGCTCCGGTTGTTCGAGGAGGGCGTCAGGCTGTCGAGGATCTGCTCGAAACGGCTGGACGAGGCCGAGCACAAGATAGAGCAACTGCTCGAGGGAAAAGACGGGAGGCCCTGCGTGGCGCCGGTGGAGGAATCACAGGGGTGAATTGTCGCGTGGACCGGGGCGGCGATGTCCTCGGGTACGTGAGGTCCCGCGCTTCCCTTGTGGAGCGGCGCCTTGGAGAGCTGATCCCCGCGGGGGCGGGGATGGAGGCGGCCCCGGCTGTCCTCGCGGACGCCATGAGGTACAGCGCGTTCAGCGGGGGGAAGCGCCTGAGGCCGGTGATGTGCGTGGCTGCGGGCGAGACCGTGGGGGCAGGCGCCGGGGAGATGGCGGCGGTACTGGATGTCGCCTGCGCGATCGAGATGATCCACACCTACTCGTTGATACACGACGACCTACCCTGCATGGATGACGACGATTACCGCCGGCGGAAGCCCACCAGCCACAGGGTGTTCGGCGAGGCGCTGGCAGTGCTGGCCGGTGACGCGCTCCTGACCCTCGCGTTCGAGGTCATGGCAGGCGCCGCGAACCGGGCCGGAGGCGCCGGCGGCGAGCTGCGCGACCGGCTGCTCAGGGTCATAGCCGAAGTGGCGGCGGCGGCGGGGCCGTTGGGGATGGTTGGAGGCCAGGCGCTGGACGTGGATCTCACGGGGAAACCCGCCGGCGTGGCGGCGATCGAACGGATGGACTTGCTGAAAACGGCATGCCTGTTCTCTGGGGCGGTGGCGGCGGGCGCCACCGTGGCGGGGGCCACGGATCGAGATCTCATGGCCCTCAGGGCATTCGCCCGGGACTTCGGGTTGGGTTTCCAGATAGCCGACGACATCGCCGACGCGGCTGGTGAGGAGGGCGCGGGTAAGGCGTCGTACGTTCGCGCCGCAGGGATCGAGGAGGCCCGGCGTCTGGCTGAGGGAGCGTTGGACCGCGCCGTCGTCCACCTCGACGGGTTTGGAGAAAGGGCGTGGGTCTTCCGGGGGATCGCCGGCTTGGTTGCCGCGAAGGTCAGGGAAGGAGCGACGGAGGGATAGTGGGCCTGCTACAGAACAGGGCATTCCTGGCGTCCACGCTGTCGTGGATAACCGCCCAGGCGCTGAAGGTTCTCCTGTCGTACATGCAGCACAAGAGGCTCGATTTCCGGCGATTCGTGAGCCCCGGCGGCATGCCGAGTTCACATGCCGCCTCGGTTTCGTGTCTTACCGTCATTGTCGGCAAGGAGTACGGCCTGGCCAGCACCGAGCTGGCGATTGTGATCGTGTTCGCCCTCATAGTCATGTACGACGCCGCGGGAGTGAGAAGGGCCGCGGGCCGGCAGGCCGCCGTCCTGAACAGGATAGTGCGCGAGGTCCACGCGCTGAAGGGCTTGAGGAACGAGAGGCTGAGGGAACTCCTCGGCCATACCCCGGTAGAGGTGATTGCGGGAGCGGCGCTGGGCATAGGTATCGCCCTCATTGCGGGATAGCCGCGCCGGGGCGTAACGGGCGGGAGAGGCCCGTAGGTGCCCGTGACGCCCTTTGACCCTGCGGGGACGCCGTGTTATCATGTTCGGAGTCTGCGGCGGGTGGCGCAGTATCCTAGTCGGAACCGTCGTCCCTGAGGGCGGGCCTAAAAATCCGTCAAGGGCACATCGATGAAGCCCCTGGTGCCGGCATCTGACGCCCAGTTGGGGGTCGGTGCTGGGGGAAGTGGGGATAAGGGCGATCTACAACGGCATGTAGGCGTGGACCCTTTACCCTGGAGGCCCAGGCGCGTGGCCGTCGCCACGGCCTGGAGTTGTACCTGCATGCGGTTTCGCTGTGTGCAGCGTAGCCTGCCCTGAGTGCGCTGGGCGGATGGCGCGGCCGGCTCAACGGCCGGAACGCCGCGCCTGAAATCCTGCGTGCAAAAGGGGCTAAGGGACGGTCCGGTTCTGTTGAGGAAAACTCCTAGGCTGTTCGTCGCGAGGCCTTCCGGGGATTGCAGTGTGAGCTAAGTGGTAGTCCAGCACGGCGCATGGTGACGGCGCCGGCTGACCCTAATGGGAAACCGCCGGCGCGGCGACGCGCGGTGGGTCTGTCGGGAAAGCCTGCTGGACCTGAAGCCACAAAATTTACCCGGGGGGTTGCCACTCGCCGGTTTTTGTTTTCTCGTTCGGGCCAGCTTATTGTCAGGAGGAACGCAACACATTGGCGAACGGGCGCTCTTATCGAGCAGGGGGTCTTGTACGGATGGATTCCATCAAAGAAGGCGTCTCCACGGGGGTGGTGGCGTTCTTGCTGGCGATTCTCGTATCGCTCCCCACGGGCGGCGGCCTTTCCAGTTTCCCGCCCGTGGTAGCGATCCCCGCGACTCTCGTGGTGGTCGGAGTGGGGGTGCTATTCGACACCATCGGACTGGCTGCGGCCTCGGCGGAGGAGGCCGGATTTCACGCCATGGCCGCAAAGAAGATACCCGGCGCCAGGCAGTCGATCCTCGTGGTGAAGAACGCGGGCAGGGTCATCACAATCTGCAACGACATCGTGGGCGACCTCGCGGGGACGCTGAGCGGCGCGATGGCCGCGGGGACGGTGTTCAGGCTGTCGGCGGGCGGGCCGGTCAACCAATCGCTGGCGGGCGCCATCGCGATAGCCCTGGTCGCGGGGATCACGGTCGGCGCGAAGGCGGCGGCGAAGAGATTCGCAATGGAGAACGCCGTAGAGATAACCCGTTTCACGGGATACGTTCTATACCTGTGGGAACAGTGGACGGGTTTGAGGGTATTCCGCGACGGCAAAGGAGGAGGAGGGGTTCCCCCGCGGAGGAGACGGTAGACGATGCAGGGTGAACGCCTGGATGTTCTTCTTGTGAACAGGGGCCTCGCTCCGAGCCGGGAGCGCGCGAGGGCGTACATACTGGAGGGTCGCGTCCTCGTCGGCGGCGTAACGGTGACGAAGGCCGGCTCGAGGGTTTCCCCGGACAGCGAAGTGACCGTCCGCGGAGACCCGGTACCGTTTGCAAGCAGGGGCGGGCTCAAACTCGAGAAGGCCCTGGACGAATTCGGGGTCCGGGTGGCCGGCAAGACGGCCCTCGACTGCGGGGCGTCCACGGGAGGATTCACTGATTGCCTGCTCGGCAGGGGGGCCGCGAGGGTTTACGCGGTGGATGTGGGATACGGGCAGCTCGCATGGGAGCTGCGCAACGATCCGAGGGTTGTCGTCCTGGAACGGACCAACCTGCGTTACCTGACTCCGGAGAGGCTCGGCGAGCGTGTGGACGTGGCTACGCTCGACGTCTCCTTCATCTCTCTGCACAAGGTATGGCCCGCCGTGAGACTGCTGGTGGCGCCCGGCGGGGAAGTGCTCTCGCTCGTGAAACCGCAGTTTGAGGCGGGGCGCGGCCGCGTGGGGAAGAAAGGCGTTGTGAAGGATCCGGCGGTGCACCTCGACGTGCTCGCGTCGCTGTGCGAGGACGCAATCAACCTTGGCTTCGGAGTCGCGGGGACGTGTTTCTCGCCCGTGAAAGGGGCTCAGGGGAACATAGAGTTCTGGATACATATGTACGCCGATCCGGCGCGTCCGGGGGTCATGGACGGGCTTGAGGCCCGGAAGTCCGCGGCCTCGACGGTGGAGGCGGCGCAAGCGGAACTGGGACAGCACGAGATGGGAGAACACTAGAAAGGAGAAGGCAGCGAGCCGGAGAAACCTGTCAGTGGGACGGGAATCCCCCCGGAAAGGCGAACTGCGATGAAGCGTATCGGGATCTGGCCGAATCTGGAGAAAGAGATGGCCCTGCCCGTCACGATGGACCTTGTGAAATGGCTGAAGGACCACAAGGTCGAGCCGGTGCTGCCGCCAAGGGTCGCGAGAATCGCCGGTGAGACCGGCGTGGAGGTCCCCGGCGGGGGCTGGGCCGGCGGATCGGAATTCGTCATCGCCCTCGGCGGTGACGGCACCATACTCGAGGTGGCGAAACAGATTGCCCCCGCGGAAACACCCATTCTCGGAGTAAACCTCGGACACCTGGGATTCCTCACCGAGATCGAACTGCCGGACCTCTACGAGGCCTTGCCGAGGTTCCTGCAGGGTGAGTACTTCGTGGAGCACAGGATGATGCTCCAGGCCAGCGTGGTCAACTCCGGCACGGCCAAGGCGAGATTCCTGGTGTTGAATGAGGCGGCGATCGCCAAAGGGCCTTTTGCCAGGATGATTGCATTGGATCTGTTCATCAATGAAACATACGTGGACACGTATCCGGCAGATGGATTGATAGTCTCCACTCCCACGGGTTCCACGGCGTATTCCCTGTCCGCCGGGGGACCCATAGTAAGCCCCGCCATCGACGTGATCATAGTCACCCCGATATGCCCGCACACCCTTTACAGCAGGTCGCTGGTGGTGTCCCGTTCCGAGCGCGTGAGAGTGGCCCTCAGACGCCCCCATGAGGATACGATGATGACCATCGATGGTCAGAAGGGATACGGGATCGAATCAGGAGACGAGATCGTGTTCACTCCGGCCAGGGAGACGACCCGGCTGGTGAGGGTCGCGGGGTGGAGTTTCTACGAGGTGTTGAGGAAGAAGATGAAGGAGGGTTCAGCCCCTGTAAGGCGGTTTGAGGCGCCTCGGGCCCCAGGAGGAAATGGCCTTGCCGGGAAGAACTCGTCCACATGAGGCCGAATGTCCGTGACCGGGGAGGTATAGGATTTGAAGGCGCGCCGGCAGATGAGGATACTTGAGCTGGTTCGCACCAGGGTGATTGAAACCCAGGAGCAGCTCGCGGAGCTGTTGGGCAGTGAAGGCATCGAGGTCACCCAGGCCACGGTCTCGCGGGACATAAAGGAACTGAACCTCGTGAAGACGCCCGTGGGGGGCGGCAGGTACCGGTACACGACCCAGGATTCGCAGCCGGCGCGCGTCTCGGACAAACTGAAGAGACTCCTCGCCGATTGCTGCGTGAGCATCGAGAACGCCCAGAACATCGTCGTGGTGCAGACCCTGTCGGGCACCGCATCCGGCGTGGGAGAGGCGATCGACAATCTTCACCTGGAGGAACTGGTGGGGTCGGTTGCGGGAGACAATACCGTCATCCTGGTAGCGAGGTCGAACGAGGCGGCGGAGTCCGCCACCGAACGGCTGCGGAACCTCAGCCGCTAGGGGGCGGGGTATGATTCTCGAACTCCGGATACGCGATTTTGCCCTCGTAGACTCCATCCGGATGAGACTCGAACCCGGACTCAACGTGCTGACCGGCGAGACCGGGGCCGGGAAATCCATCATAATCGATGCTGTCGAGGTCCTCCTCGGCGGCAGGGCGTCGTCCGACTATGTGAGGACGGGCAGTGAGGGGGCTTGCGTTGAGGCCCTCTTCGACATTTCCGGCAACATCCCCGCGATGACCTGCCTTGCGCGCCTAGGTATCCGGGCTACGGGCAGAATCCTCGTTTCGCGCGAGATATCGTCCACCGGCAGGTCTGTCGCCAGGATAGACGGCAAACCCGCGACGGCGGGGGCCCTGAAGGAACTCGGTGTTCACCTCGTGGACATCCACGGCCAGCACGAGCATCAATCGCTGCTCAGGACCGAAACGCACCTCGACGTGCTGGACGCGTTCGGCGGTCCCGTAGTGGCGAAGATGAAGGCCACTGCCGGTTCACTCTACTCCGAACTGCAGTCGGTCGAAAGCGACATCACAAACCTCCTGAAGGGCGAGAAGGACCGCGCGAGGCGGCTGGACATCCTGAGATACCAGAAGAAAGAGATCGAGGGCGTCGCCCCGCGGCCAGGCGAGGACCGCGCCCTGGCGGAAGAGGCGCTCGTACTCAGGAACGCCGAGAGGCTGAAGCAGGCCGCCCTTGCGGCGTACGCGCTGCTCTATGACGGCCGGGACACATCCGCGGTGGACCTGATCGGCGCCGCCGCGTCGGAGGTTTCAGCCGGCCTTTCCATGGACCCGGGCCTTTCTCCCGCTGTTGAGGCGATAGTCGGCGCCGCCGAATCCCTGAAAGAGGCGGCTCGTGACCTTCGGGCGTACGCCGAGCGACTGGAATCCGATCAGAAGAGGCTGGCCGAGGTCGAGGCGAGGATTGATAGGATCCAGCAACTGAAGTCCAAGTACGGTGACAGCATAGAAGAGGTGCTCGAATTCGGCCGCGAGTGCGCCGCGGAGATCGAGAGGCTCGAGAACAGCGAATCGCTGGCCGCCTCTCTCGAGAGGCGGCGGGAGGAACTCAGGGCCTCGCTGGGCGAGGCGTGCGCCGCACTGTCCGCTGCCAGGAGGGAGATGGCGCCTCGCTTTGAGGCGCTCGTCAGTTCGGAACTCGAGGCGCTTGGAGTGGGTAGCCGCGCGTTCAGCGTGGACCTGTCCACCGAAGAGGACTCGGCGGGGGTTCCCGTGGACGGGCGTCACCTGTCGGCCGGGCCGAAAGGCGTCGATCGCGCGGAGTTTCTCATCGCTCCGAACACGGGTGAACCCCCGAAGCCGTTGACCAGGATCGCATCCGGCGGAGAGATGTCCAGGGTAATGCTGGCCATCAAGTCGGTGATGGGTGACGCCGAGCAGGCGCCGTGCGTCATTTTCGATGAAATCGACTCGGGGATCGGGGGGGCGACGGCGAGGGCGGTCGGGAAGAGGCTGGCCTCCATGGGGGAGAAGAGACAGGTGCTTTGCGTGACCCACCTCGCGCATATCGCTGCCAGAGCAGGCACGCATTTCCTCGTGTGGAAAGAGACCGACGGTAAGACCACGCACACCCGTGTCGAACAGGTAACCGGCGCGGGCCGCGAGACGGAGATAGCAAGGATGCTCGGCGGCTCGTCCGAGATCGCGCTGAAACACGCCAGAGAACTGCTGGCGAATCGCTGATCGAGTCATAGAGTCCTCATTTCGTTGATTTTGCGCATTTATGCCCGGAAACACCGGGCATGATTGTTTATTGGCCGGTTTCTCGGCCACACGTTGGGAACATAATTCGCGCTTCCGCCGGGCATTTTAAGACATGAAACAAAAGATCGCTGGAGGTGAAAACGGCGGGAGCGTGATGTAGTTGCCGTACTGGACCAGGCGCAAGGCACTCGGCCTGATCCTGCTGGTTCTCATTGTCGCCTGCTCCAGTGCACCATTCAAAGAACTCGCCAGCCTCCCGGGCAGCCTCAGACTGTGTGAGGGCAGGGAGCACGAGATCCGCGCCGGGATACCATTCGTCCGGGTTCGCTCGGGCAATGACCGCGTTTTGGTCGTGCGGGACACCGAAAGGCAGACCGGATCCAACGTATCGCTGGTGCCCATGTCCATGGGGCACGCGAACCTCGAGTTCAGCCTGTTCGGAGTCATACCCCTGCGGCGGATGGCGATTGATGTGGTGCCGCCCATCAAGGTGTTCCCGGGCGGGCACTCAATAGGAGTGCTGATCCATGCGCAGGGCGTACTCGTAACCGGCCTGGCGCCGGTCACCGGCCTCACAGGCACAACCACCTATCCCGCGCGCGACGCGGGCGTCGAAGTGGGAGACATGGTGCTGGAGGTCTGCGGAGTCAAGGTTAACGGAGACGCTCACATCGCGATCCTCGTGGACCAGTGCGGGGCGAATGGCGCCGACGTGCCCATGTTGATCAGGAAGAAGGACGGCCGCGAAGTGCGCGTCAGCGTACATCCAGTGTTGTGCAGGGACTCGCAGCGGTACCGGATAGGCATGTGGGTTCGTGACAGCGCCGCCGGCGTCGGCACTCTGACATTCTACAACGACCGAGGCGTCTTCGGTGCTCTGGGGCATGTCATAACGGACGACGAGACGGACAGGCCGATAGACGTGCGTGACGGCAGGATCGTCAAGGCCACCGTGACAGGGATCGAAGAGGGAAAGAAGGGACAGCCGGGCGAGAAGATCGGCGTATTCCTGGAAGAGAAGGACGTCATGGGGGAAATCCGGAGCAACTCTCGTTTCGGCATCACGGGATCTTTGTATACCATTCCGGTGAACCCATTCTTCGACAACCCGGTGCCCATCGGATTGGCGAGCGAGGTCCACGAGGGGCCCGCTGAAATCATCACCGTGGTTCAGGGACAGAGACTCGAACGCTTCGCAATCGAGATTCAGAAGATCATCAGGCAGGCAAGGCCGGATAGTAAGGGAATGGTGATCAGGGTAGTCGATCCCAGCCTGCTGGGAAGGACCGGCGGGATCGTCCAGGGAATGAGCGGTAGCCCTATTATGCAGGAGGGCAAGCTCGTAGGGGCCATTACGCACGTATTCGTGAACGACCCTACCCGCGGTTACGGTGTGTTCATCGAATGGATGATAGCCGACGCGGGACTGCAGCTCGATGAGGGAGAGGTGGGCCGGACGGACTCCGGCCCAGTTCATTTGCAGGGACAGGGAGGGAGGAAAAAACTCCCTTCATTAGAAGGATAAGCAAATGTGCACGTAGAACTAGACCCCATCGTCATCCCGAGGAGGGTAGTCCCGTGGGACAAGTGAGAGTCGCTATCGCAGACGATAACAAGGATTTCTGTGAGCTCCTGAAAAACCACATCCAGGACCAGCCGGATATGGAAGTGGTTGGCGTCGCCTATAATGGGAATGAGGCCCTGGACCTTATCAAGAAGGTCAGCCCCGATGTCCTCATTCTGGACATAATCATGCCCCATGTTGACGGGATCGCCGTGCTGGAGAAGTTGGCTTCCGGTGAGTATCCCTCGCGGCCCCGCGTAATAATCCTGACCGCCTTCGGCCAGGAAAGCATAACGCACAGGGTGGTTGAGCTCGGGGCCGACTACTACGTGTTGAAACCGTTCAACCTCGACATCCTCGTGAGCCGGATAAGGCAGATGTGCTCCATGGCGCCCGCGCCCAGGGCGCCCCAGGTGAAGACCAAGAGCATGGAAGCCGAAGTCACGAACATCATACATGAGATCGGCATCCCGGCCCATATCAAGGGGTACCTGTACATAAGAGACGCGATAATCATGGTGACCAATAAGGTGGAACTGCTTTCGGCCATCACAAAGGAGCTCTATCCGAACATTGCGGCCAAGTACCGGACGACGCCCAGCCGGGTGGAGCGCGCGATCCGGCATGCCATCGAGGTGGCATGGAATAGGGGAAATATCGAACTGATCAACAACATGTTCGGACACACCGTGAGTCAGGAGAGGGGAAAACCCACCAATTCGGAATTCATAGCGATGGTTTCGGATAAGCTACGGATGGAGTTGAAGGCTTCCTGAAGGCTGTTTGGGCGGCGCGTCTTGGCTGTCCTGAAGGAAGTCGGGGTCTGCGACAAGAACCGCCTATGGAGGCGGTTCTTTTATTGGGATTCAGCCCGGGTCTCGTCGGCCCGCGAAAGGACATCAGTCATCGGGTACAGAATCGATCAATTCAGTTATGGCCTCATACGATCATGCGAGGGGTGGTTTGGCCACGACTGAAGGAATGGCGAAGACCCAGGAGGCAGTCATCGAGCGCCTGCTCTTCATCCTCGATTCCACGCACGACGGCATGATAGCGGTGGACGCGTCCGGCGTCGTCACCCTGATGAATCGTTCGGCGGAGGCGCTCACCGGCCTCAAGGGCCGGGACGTCATCGGCAGGCCCGCCGAAGAGGTCATCCCCAATACCAGGCTCCACCTGGTCGTCCGCACTGGTAAGGCGGAACTGAATCAGCAGCAGGACATGGGCAAGACGGTCATAGTGACGAACAGGGTGCCCGTCAGGGACAGAGCGGGCAACATCGCGGGGGCCGTGGCCGTGTTCAGGGATATCACGGAAGTGAAGAACCTCGCGTCCGAGATCACCAACCTCAAAGACATCCAGAGCATGCTCGAGGCGATAATCGACTGCACACAGGATGCCATCTCCGTTGTGGACGCCCAGGGTACCCAGCTGCTGATAAACCCCGCCTACACGCGGCTGACGGGGCTGACCGAAGAGGACGTCCTGGGCAAGCCGCCCACGGTCGATATCGCCGAGGGGGAGAGCATGCACCTTCAGGTGCTCAGGACCGGACAACCCGTTAAAGGGGTCCCGATGAAGGTGGGCCCCACGAGGCGAGAGGTCGTCGTGGATGTCGCCCCGATCCTGGTGGAGAACGAGCTCAAGGGCAGCGTGGCAGTAATCCACGACACGTCCGAGCTCCTGCGCCTGAACGAGGAACTCGAGCGCATGAAGCATCTGGTGAGGAGGCTCGAGGCCAAGTACACCTTCGATGACATAATCGGCGAGAGCGCGGTGATGCGGGCGACAATCGAACAGGCGCGGCGAGCCGCGGAAACGCCCGCCACTGTGATACTGAGGGGCGAGAGCGGCACCGGCAAGGAGCTCTTCGCCCATGCGATGCACAATCTGAGCCCTAGGAGGGGCGGGCCGTTCGTTCGCGTCAACTGCGCCGCGATCGCGGATACGCTGTTGGAGAGCGAATTATTTGGTTATGTTGAGGGCGCGTTCACAGGCGCCAGGAGGAGGGGACGCAGGGGTCTGTTCGAGGAGGCGAGCACTGGTACGATGTTCCTCGACGAAATCGGCGTCATGAACCTGAACCTCCAGACGAAGATCCTCCGGGCCCTACAGGAGAAGGAGATAGTGAGGGTGGGCGACAGCACGCCCATCCACGTTGACGTCCGGATCATCGCGGCGACCAACGTCAACCTGGAGCAGGCCGTTGAGGAGGGCACGTTCCGCGAGGATCTCTACTACCGCCTCAACGTTGTGCCGGTGTTCATCCCGCCCTTGCGGCAGAGAAAAGAGGACATACCCCACCTGGTCCACTACATCACGCGCAAGTTCAACCAGGAATTCGGCAGGTGCGTCAAATCGGCGTCCGACGGGGTGATCCGCGTCCTATCCGAGTACGAGTGGCCCGGAAACGTGCGCGAACTCGAAAACGTCCTGGGGCGCGCCATGATAAACATGAAGTACGGAGACGATACCATCACCGTCGATCATCTCCCGCCGCTCGGGCGCGCCAGGACGGGGCCCGACGGCGCCAGGGGGACCGCGTCCCGCCAGGCGTACGACGGCCTGAGCCTGGCCGCGGTGGTGGAGAAGGCGGAGAAGGACGCGATCGTCGCTGCTCTCAAGCGCGCCAGGGGCAACAAGACGGAAGCGGCGAGGAGGCTCGGGATCGCCACCAGGAGCCTGTACTACAAGATGCACCGCTTGCGGGTGAAAGACGAGTTTAAAGGCCAAAAAAGCTGACATGCGTTGCACGCAAAAAACTGCGCATATGAAAGAATCTGCGCGAATTCCGGCCCGCGCGGGACCCCCCGGCCGGCCCAAAGCATCAGGCCCGGCGCATATCCCCTGCCCCCGCCTGTTGGCATAGAAGTTGCTGACACAACCTGATGGAGTCCAAATTCGAGGGGGGCTGTAGATGGAGATATTCAAGGCTATGGCGAAGGACGGCCACGAGCAGCTGGTTTTCTGTCGCAACAGGGCGGCCGGGCTGAAGGCCATCATCGCTATCCACGACACCAGCCTCGGGCCGGCCCTCGGCGGTTGCCGGATGTGGCCCTATACAACGGAAGAAGACGCTGTGGTGGATGTCCTGCGGTTGTCGAAGGGCATGACGTACAAGTCGGCCGCCGCGGGATGCAACTACGGCGGTGGAAAGATGGTAGTATGGGGAGACCCGCAGAAGGACAAGTCAGAAGCGATGTTCAGGGCCCTGGGCAGGTTCGTGGAGGGACTGAACGGCCGGTTCCTCACCGGCACGGATGTCGGAACGGTCTCGGGCGACTTCGTCTGGGCTTCCTACGAGACGGACAAGGTGAACGCCCTGCCCGAGGAATACGGCGGCAGCGGTGACTCCTCCATTATCACCGCGTTCGGTGTGTGGAAGGGCATGAAAGCCTGCGCAAGAGAGGTATTCGGTACGGAGAGCCTCAAGGGCCTGAGGATTGCGGTGCAGGGCGTCGGGAAAGTCGGATTCCACCTCGTGGGCCACCTGATCGAGGAAGGCGCCTCCGTGACGATCGCCGACATCAACAAGGCATACGTGGAGCGTGTGACCTCCAAGTATGCCGTCACGGTCGTCGAACCCGACGCTGTCTACGACGTGGATTGCGACGTGTTCAGCCCGTGCGCCCTCGGCGCGGTGGTGAATGACGACACCATCAAGAGGCTGAAGTGCAAGATCATCGCGGGCGCCGCCAACAATCAGCTCAAGGAAGACAGGCACGGCCACGAGCTTAAGGCCCGCGGGATCCTTTATGCCCCCGACTATGTCATCAATGCCGGTGGCATGATCCAGGTGGTCGACGAGTTGCAGGGCTACAACAAAGAGAGGGCGTTCAAGAAGGCGGCCGGCATCCAGGACCTTCTGGCGAAGGTGTTCTCCATATCGAAGCGGGACAACATTCCGACCCACAAGGCGGCCGACGTAATGGTCGAGGAGAGGATACAGGCGCTCTCGAATGTGTCCCAGATTTACCTGAGAGCGTAAGGCTGTCAAGCAGATTAATCTTCGGGGGGTCGGTATCGTGGAGGTATTCAAGGAGATAGACAAGTACGGGCACGAACAAGTCGCCTTCTGCTACGACAAAGTCTCAGGCTTGAGGTCGATCATCGCGATCCACAACACCACTCTCGGCCCGGCCCTGGGCGGTTGCAGGATGTGGCCGTACAAGTCGGAGGACGAGGCGCTCACTGACGCCCTGCGGCTGTCCAGGGGCATGACTTACAAGAACGCGGTCATGGGCCTCGACCTCGGCGGGGGTAAGGCCGTCATCATAGGCGACTCGAGGAAGGACAAGTCAGAGGAGTTGTTTCGCGCCTTCGGCAAGTTCGTGCAAAGCCTCGGCGGAAGGTACATTACTGCTGAGGACGTCGGGATCGGCACGCAGGACATGTCCATAGTGTCGACCGAGACCGAGTACGTTGCGGGTCTTCCGGAGACCAGCGGCGATCCTTCGCCGGCGACCGCGTTCGGGGTCTACCGGGGGATCAAGGCCTGCTGCAAGGTCGTATACGGCGATGACTCGTTGAAGGGCAGGAGAGTGGCTGTGCAGGGCGTCGGGCACGTCGGCAGGGGGGTTGTCCGCCACCTCGTCGAGGAAGGCGCCCACGTCACTATCACGGATATATACGATGACGTGTGGCAGGCTGTCGCGAAGGAGTTCGGGGTTACCGCGGTCAGGGCGGACGACATATACGACGTGGACTGCGACGTATTCAGCCCGTGCGCGCTCGGGGCGGTCGTCAGCGACGACACCCTCAAGAGGTTCAAGTGCAAGATTATCGCCGGCGCGGCCAACAACCAGCTCAAGGAGCCCCGTCACGGCACCCTCCTGGAGGAGAAGGGAATACTGTACGCGCCCGATTTCGTGATCAACGGCGGCGGCGTGACCAACGTCGCTGACGAGTTCAAGCCGGGCGGGTACAACAAGGAACGCTCTTATGCGCAGGTAGCGCGCATATACGACAGGCTGCTCAGGGTGTTCGAGACGGCAAAGGCGAAGAAGATCCCCGCGCACGAGGCAGCCGATCTCCTGGCCGAGGAGCGCATAAACAACCTGGGCAGGATCAACAGGCTGTATCTGGCGAGGTAGAGGCCCGGGATGAAGTGGATTGAGAAGGCGGTCACCGCCTTTGTCGGCCCATACGGGAGCGGGAAGACGGAGGTTTCCATCAACTACGCGCTCCAGAGGCGCCGCACGGAGAAGACGGTGGCGATCGTCGATCTGGATGTGGTGACCCCTTACTTCAGGACCAGAGAGGTAAGGGCGGAACTTGAGGGATTGGGCCTGAGGGTGGTGGCGCCCGGAGGGCCCATCTCCATTTCCGATCTGCCCATCGTCCCCGCCGAGGCGAGGGGCGTCATGGAGGACGAATCCACAGTTGTGGTGGTCGATGTCGGCGGGGACCCCGCAGGGTCCCGGGCGTTCGGTTCGCTCGCGGGTCGCGTCCCCGGGGGCAGGCTGAACGTGCTCTTCGTGGTGAACACGAACAGGCCCTTCACGCGGACCGTGGATTCGATCCTCGCGTACGTGCGCGAAATCGAGGCGGCTGTGGGCAGGGCATGCACCGGCCTTGTTTCGAACACGCACCTCGGCCCGTACACCACGATGGACATGGTGCGCGAAGGTCGTTCCGTATCGACGGAGGCGGCGGGACGCCTTGGCGTCCCCGTGGCTTTCACGTGCGTTCCGGCGTCCCTGGCGAAGGCCGGCGACCCAGGCGTCTTGCCCCTGCGTTTTTTCATGAGGATGCCCTGGAGCAACGAAAACGCGTGAGGGAGCAGCGCGACTTGTTGTATTCAGGTATTCATGCTAGAATATGGTTGCACATACCTTGTTTACCTCGGGGGGAAAACAGATGCAGGATACCCCGAGACCGACGGTGTCGGTTGACGAGATAGAATCACTGTTGTCGAGGCTGCCTGGGGTTCTCTCATCCCGCGTCGTCGTAAACAACTGGGGCGCTATCGAGGAAATACACATTCTGTCCAATACGGAACGCAATCCGAAGCAGATGGTGAGGGACGTCGAGAGCACCCTTGCCGCGCGGTGGGGCATCACCATCGACCACAAGAAGGTGAGTGTCGCGCAGTTGACCCCCCTTTCAGCGAAGGCGGGGCCGAGCAGAGTGAAGCTGCTGAACGTCATCCTGACGAACGACACGCAGAAGGGCAGGCTTAGCGCCAGGGTCGTGCTCACCAAACTCGAAGAGATGGATGTCACGTACGAGGGCACGGCGGAGGGCGCGAACGCCAGGTACCAGTCGTACAGGACCGTGTGCCAGGCGGCGGTGGCGGCTCTGAATCAGGTGATCGAGCCGAACAACGTGTTCGTGCTGGAAGACGTCGGGACGATGTTCCTGTCCAAGCGCGAAGTCGCCGTGGTGGCTGTGTCCCTGGTGACGGCGAGGGGAAACGAGGAGTTGCTGGTCGGCGCGGCGCCGGTCAAGGGGGACGGCCTCGAGGCCGCGGTGAAGGCCACGCTCGACGCGGCCAACAGGCGCCTGGGCAACCTACAGCCCAAGCGCGTGCCTGAGGGAGAGAGCGACGACAGCGGCGAGTAGTGGCGCCGGTGTGTGGGGCGTATGGTGGCGGCGGAGGGTGACATGGATTACATAGGGAGGACGGCCTCCCTTTTTTGGTTGCCATTGGCCCGTTAAGGCTGTGCCACGGGGATCCGGAGATGGGGGTTGGGAAAATGGCTGGGCCGCAGGGTGGCGGGGCGTCGCTCGAGGAGAAGACCGTACGGAGCACCACCGTTTTTTCGGGGAGAGTACTGACGCTCAGGGTCGACCGCGTGCAGCTGCCCGGGGGCCGCGAGGCGGAGCGGGAGCTCGTGATTCACCCGGGCGCATCGGCCGTCGTGGCGGTCGACGGGGCGGGCGAGGTGCTCCTGGTTGAGCAGTACAGGTACCCCGCGGGAACGGTCCTCCTGGAAATCCCCGCGGGCAAGCTCGACGGCCACGAGACGCCCGTTGAGTGCGCGAGGAGGGAACTCCTCGAGGAAACGGGTACGAGCGCGGCCTCGTGGACACCTCTTGGAGCGGTCTTCACCACGCCGGGATTCTCGAACGAAGTCATTCACCTGTTCCTGGCCACGGGACTGGAGCATTGTCCCGGGGCGCAGCCGGACGCGGACGAGGTGCTGAGGGTCAGGAGGGTGCCCGTGGAGGATGCCGTCGGGATGATACGGCGCGGCGAGATACGCGACGCGAAAACCATTGTGGGGTTGCTGCGGGCCCTGGAGGGACTGGCGGCTGGAGAGTCGGCCATGCGGGACGGGGGCGCTCGCCGTTGAACGGGTATTATGCCGACCTCCACATCCATCTGGGCAGGGACGGGGAAGGCCACCCCGTGAAAATAGCGGCTTCCAGTGACCTGACCGTCCGGGGCGTCATCGAGGAATGCTCGGCCCGCAAGGGGATACACATCGCGGGAATAGTGGATTGCCATTCGCCCGGGGTCATACGCGACCTGGAGGGACTGGTGGCCGAGGGTAGGGCCTGCGAGTTCTCCGGAGGAGGGATATGGATTCCGGGGCGGGGCGGGGAGGGGCGCGGCGAACACGGCGGCGTCACGGTCATTCCGGCGTCGGAGGTGGAGCTCGCGGCGAACGGAGCGCGGTTCCACATCATCGCGTACCTGCCCTCGATCGATGCCGCCAAGGGCTTTTCGTCGTGGCTCAAGCCTCGTGTCACGAACTTGAGCCTCTCCAGTCAGAAATGCAGCGCGGACCCTGGCGAGGTGGTCGAATCTGTTGCGCGGCTCGGCGGGTTCTGCGTACCGGCGCATGTGTTCACGCCCCACAGGGGAGTGCTGGGCGCGTGCGCCGACCGGCTTGCCTCGGTTTTCGACGCCTCGAGCCTCGATAGCATCCCTGCGGTGGAACTGGGTCTGAGCGCCGATACGGATATGGCCGACACCATCGACGAAATGGCGGAGTTCACCTTTCTGAGTAACTCGGACGCCCATTCGAAGGCAACCATCGCGAGGGAGTGCAATCTTCTCGTGATGAATGCGCCCGGGTTTTCCGAATTGGAGTCCTCGCTGAGGAGAAGGGGATCGAGGAAGGTTGGGGCCAATTACGGCCTCGACCCGCGACTGGGCAAGTACCACCGGACCCTCTGCCTGGAGTGCGGGAGGCCCGCGCTCGGCGGAGAAGCCGCTGAATGCCCGGCCTGCGGGAGTTCTCGGGTGGTCAGGGGTGTGTGGGACAGGGTGAGGCGGATCGCATCCTACGATCATCCGGTACACCCGGCCCACAGGCCCCCGTATATCCACCAGGTGCCCCTCTCCTTCATCCCGGGGGTAGGGCCGAAGACGCTCGACAGGATGATCGCCCGGTTCGGTTCCGAGATGAATGCCCTGCACCAGGCGACTCGTGATGAGCTGGTCGAAGTGGTGGGCGAGGCCGTCGCCGGCAGGGTCATCGCGGCCAGGGAGGGCAGGTTGAAGGTAAGGCCCGGCGCGGGGGGATCTTACGGTTCCATCACCTCGTACTAGGACCCCGGCTGGAACGCCGGCCGCGCCCGGGGGACATACCCCGGTCGCGCCCCGCATATCCATTTTGGGGATGCAAAGGGGGCGGCGGCGGTGTCCGGGCGAGGCTTCTACCGGCAATACTCGGGGATGTTCAGGGTCAGTACCGGCGCGTGTGTCGTCGTGGCCATAACCTTCCTCGCGGGCATAGCCAGCGGGGCTGTGGGGGTCAAGGCGCTGGCGGCCGATCAGAAGAGTGAACTGCTCGCCTACGTGGACGCGTTCATGCGGGGAATTGTCAGGTACACCGAGCCCGTATCCAGGGGAAAGGTGTTGCATGCCTCGCTCCTGAACAACGCCAGGACCGCCGCCGCCACCTGGTTCCTGGGGGTCACGGTCATCGGGATCCCCGTGACGATACTCATACTGTTCACCCGTGGCTTCGTCCTCGGATTCACCGTGGGATTCCTCGTTGAGGAGCTCGGCTACAAGGGCGTGGCGTTCTCCGCCGCAGCCATACTACCTCATAACCTGCTGGCCGTTCCCGCCCTGCTCTGCCTCGGCATAGCGTCTCTCTCCTTCTCATTCGGCCTTATAGCAAGCAAACGGGCCGGCATAGGGGTCGACTTCCTGGGCGAGTTCTGGCGGTACACGGTGATCGCCCTCATTCTCACCCTGGTCCTGCTGATTTCCAGCGGGATCGAAGGTCTGGTTACCCCCGCGGTTCTCGGCGTGATCGCACCCCGGATGGTTTAGGCGCAACGGGTGCGGCCCTGTACCGATGCAGGAGTTCCGCGCCAGGTGGAGAAGCCATTCCTCCGATGGCTTGTCCAGCAATGTATCAGAAAAGGGGTGCGTTCATCTATGAAGATCGGTGTACCGCGTGAGATCAAGGCCGATGAGAATCGCGTGGCCATCACGCCGGCGGGGGTCAGTAGCTTCGTGAAGGCGGGTCACGAGGTTTACATCGAAAAGGGGGCTGGGGTCGGTAGCGGGATTACCGACGAGGAATACAGGGCAGCGGGCGGGAAGACCCTGGACAAGGCCCAGGATGTATTCGCGATCGCGGACATGGTTATGAAGGTGAAAGAACCGCTTCCTCCCGAGTACGACCTGCTTACGGAGGGGAAGGTCCTGTTCACCTATCTTCACCTCGCCCCTGAACCCGAGCTCACGAGGGCGCTCTTAAAGAACAAGGTGATAGGCATCGCCTATGAAACGGTGCAGAAGCCGGACGGGTCGCTACCCCTGTTGACCCCGATGAGCGAGGTTGCCGGTAAGATGGCCACCCAGATAGGCGCCCATCTGCTGGAAAAGCGAAACGGCGGACGCGGCGTGCTCATGGGGGGTGTTTCCGGTGTGGCGCCGGCGAACGTGACTGTCGTTGGCGGTGGCATCGTCGGGACGAACGCCGCGAAGGTCGCCGCGGGCATGGGGGCGCACGTAACCATTTTCGACCTCAACATCCAGAGGCTTCGTTATCTGGATGACATTTTCGGCGGGCGCGTCACCACGAGGGCGTCCAACCCGTTCGACATCGCGGAATCAGTGAAGACGGCGGACCTTCTCGTGGGCGCGGTGCTCGTACCCGGCGCGCGGGCCCCGAAATTGGTGACGGAGGACATGGTGAAGGCGATGAAGCCCGGCTCGGTCATCGTTGACGTCGCCATTGACCAGGGCGGCTCCGTAGAGACGATCGACAGGGTGACGACGCACTCCAATCCTACGTACGTTAAGCACGGCGTGGTCCACTATTCGGTCGCGAACATGCCGGGGGCGGTGCCACGCACTTCCACCTTCGCCCTGACCAACGCGACCCTTCCGTACGCGCTGGCCCTCGCGAACAAGGGATACCTTACGGCTGTCAAGGAGGACCGGTCGCTGGCGCTCGGTGTGAACACGATCAAGGGCGCGCTGACCTACAAGGCCGTGGCTGAGGCCCATAAGATCGCGTGCACACCCCTGGATGAGGTCCTTGGATAGGCAGAGACGACACCGCGGAACCTCGATGAGCCCTCTCCGGAGGGCTCATTTGTGTGTCCGGCGGCTGGACCCCGGGCAGCGGTCATAACGCGCCTTTCTGTGACATATTGATTGCATAACTGGAGGGACCAGGAAAAGAATACCGGGGAAGGGATGTAACGTGGTGGTAATATCCTTGACCAGAATGAAGCGCGGGCTGGGTGTGTTCGCGAAGGTGTTCGCCCTGCTGTTCCTGGCCGGGATCGCCATACCAAGGGTTGTCAACGTCCTCGCCGGATACATAGTCCCGGCCGGCGCCGTCGCCGTCAGCAGGTTGGGAGTCGTCGTCAACGGTGTGCTGAACGTTCTTGGAGTCGGCAGATGAGAGTGGAAGGAATTTCTGGAAAAACCGTAGAATGAGAGGCTTACTGGGATCAAGGCGAAGGGGCTGTCAACGTTGAATAACCTGATCGGGGAATTCATGAATTACCTGAGCACCGAGAGGGGTCTGGCGATGAACACGCTCGAATCGTACGGGCGTGACCTCCGCCAGTACTACGAGTACCTGCAGTCGAGCGGGAAGGACCCTCTCGAGAAGGCGACTCGCGCCACGGTTGTGGCCTATCTCCTGTTCCTTCAGAAGCAGGGGAAGGCCACCGCTACGATCGCGAGGCGGCTCGCGGCCCTGCGGTCGTTCTACCAGTTCCTCCTCCGGGAGAAGTACGTTGACAAGGACCCCACGGCCAACCTGGAATCGCCCAAGCTCGAGAAGCGGCTCCCCAAGGTGCTCACGATCAAGGAAGTGGAGACCCTCTTGAAGCAGCCGAATCCCGTAACTGCATCGGGTCTCCGGGACAAGGCCATGCTGGAGCTCCTCTACGCAACCGGCATTCGAGTGTCAGAACTCATTTCGCTGAACGTGGACGACATAAGCCTGGACATGGGGTACATAAGGTGTTCCGGCAAGGGTTCGAAGGAGAGGATCGTGCCCGTTGGGTCGGTGGCGGTGAAGTGCGTGGCCGACTACCTGGGGTCGGGCAGGGGAAGGCTCGTTCCCGACCGCGACGAGCAGGCGCTGTTCGTGAACCATCACGGCAAGAGGCTCACGAGGCAGGGATTCTGGAAGATCGTGAAGCGGTATGCCCATGACGCCAGGATCAGCAAGGAGATAACCCCGCATACGCTGCGGCATTCGTTTGCGACTCATCTGCTGGAGAACGGCGCGGACCTCAGGTCGGTTCAGGAGATGCTGGGGCACGCGGACATCTCGACGACGCAGATCTACACCCACATTACGAAGGGCCGGCTGAAGGAGGTATACGCCCGCACTCACCCGAGGGCTTGATCGAGGATGAAACCTACAAGGGTCATTGTAATTGTGCTGGACAGCGTGGGCATCGGGGAGACTCCCGATGCCCGCTTGTACGGGGATGAGGGGTCGAACACCGTCTCAAACACCGCCCGCGCGGTGGGGGGCCTGGACCTGCCCAACATGGTTGGACTGGGGTTCGACCGCATAGCGGGGGTCGCCGGCGTACGCACGCGCCCGGCCGGCAACGGCTGCGGCGGCGCGTACGGCAGGATGAGGCCGGCTTCTCCGGGGAAGGACACAATGGGCGGGCACTGGGAGCTGATGGGCCTGCTCCTCAAGAAGCCGTTCCGGACCTACCCGGAGGGTTTCCCCGCCGGCCTGATCGATGAGTTCGAGCGGAGGACCGGCAGGAAAACGATAGGCAACGTGGCCGCCTCGGGGACGGAGATAATCGAGAGGCTTGGCCCGGAGCATATCCGGACGGGCCGGCCCATCGTCTATACCTCCGCCGACAGCGTGTTCCAGGTAGCCGCGCACGAGGATGTCATCCCTGTGGACGAGCTCTACCGCATATGCTCCATCGCCAGATCGATGCTGGTGGGAGAGCACATGGTGGGTCGAGTCATCGCAAGGCCATTCCTGGGCGGGCCCGGCGGGTTCAGGCGTACGGAAAGGCGTAGAGACTTCTCGCTCGAGCCGCCCGGCTCTACGGTATTGGACGCCCTGAACGAGGCGCGCGTCGCGGTGACAGGCGTCGGCAAGATAGAGGACATCTTCAGCGGTAGGGGAATCACGGAGTCGTACCACACCGGTTCCAACGCCGAGGGCTGCCGTATACTGGAGGATCTGGTCGCGCGCGACACTAGGGGGTTCATATTCGCGAATCTGGTTGATTTCGACATGCTGTACGGGCACCGGAACGACCCGCGTGGCTACGCGCGGGCCATGATGGAATTCGACGACTCGCTCGGGCGGATGCTGGCGGGGCTGAGGGACAGCGACCTTCTCTTCATCACCGCCGACCACGGGTGCGACCCGACGACCCCCAGCACAGACCATTCGCGCGAGTACGTGCCTGTGCTCGCGGCGGGGGGGAAGGTTGTCGCGGGGAGGGACATCGGCCTCAGGCGGACCTTCGCCGACCTTGGCGCGACTGTCGCCGGCGCGTTCGGGGTCACAGGCGGATTCGCGGGCGAATCGTTCCTCGGCGACATCTGGGCGGGGTAGGCCGCACCGGCCGGGCCCGCCGCGGACCGCGACGGTGACCCGGGCGCCGGCCCCGGCGCGAATCCAGGCGCGGACCCCTGAAAAACGAGGACCTCATCTGGGCAGTATAGCCTCTAGGAGGCGATGCCCAGGTGAGGAAGATTGCCGTTTTGCTGACTGTGATGGTTCTCACGTTCGCGGCCGCGCCGGCGCGTACCGATGGACTGGAGGGTGTTGAGGCCGCGGCCCCCGCGGCCGCGCCCGCGGCGAAAGCGCCCGCTGAGCTGGAGTGCAAATCCCCGAGCTGCGTGCTGATGGACTACCTGACAGGCGAGATACTGTACGAGAAGAACCCCGACGAGAAGCGCGCCCCCGCAAGCCTGACGAAGATCATGACCCTTGTGGTGGCGCTCGAAGCGGTGGCCGAGGGGAAGGTGAAGATGGACGACCCCGTCACGGCCAGCGAGGAGGCGTGTAGTCTGGGAGGGAGCCAGGTATGGACCGAGCCCGGAGAGACCCACAGCCTCAAGGAATGGCTCACCTGCGTGGCTGTCGGTTCGGCGAACGACGCCAGCATGGTCGTGGCGGAGTATGTGGCGGGTTCGGAGGCGGCCTTCGTCGCGCTGATGAACAGGAAGGCCAGGGAGATCGGCATGACCGGCAGCGAATTCAAGAATTCCCATGGCCTTGATGAGGAAGGGCACATGGTTACGCCGAGGGACATGGCGATCCTCGGGAGGTACGCTGTCAAGGTCCCCGGCCTGCTCGACCTGACCAAGATATACCGGACCACGTTCAGGGAAGGGAAATTCGGGCTGGACAACGCCAACAAAATGCTGGTGTACTTCAATGGTTGCGACGGGCTGAAGACCGGCAGCACCGACAAGGCGGGGTATTGCGTGGCGAACACTGCGGAGAGGGACGGCAAGCGGTTCATTTCCGTGGCCATGGGCGCTACCGACAGCAACACCAGGTTCTCGGATTCGACCAGGATGCTGAATTACGCCTTCGCCAACTACCACCCCATGTTGCTGGTCAAGAAGGGCGAGCCGGAGCAGAAAGTCAGGGTCTGGAAGGGATCGGAGGAATTCGTCGAGGCCGTTCCCGAGACCGACCTTGCCGTGGTCGTCAGGAAGGGTGAACAGCAGGGGATAACGCACAAGATCGACCTGAGGGCCGAGTTCATGGCGCCCCTGAAGAAGGGGGACCGTCTCGGAGAGATAGTCTTCATCCGCAACGGCAGTCCGATCGCGAGAGTCAATCTGGTGGCGGCCGCCGACGTGCAGAAGAAGGGGTTCTTCGGGCACCTGGTTACGGTCGTGAAGGGTCTCATGACGTTCTGACCGTGGGCGCCGGCCTCCGCCACCGCGGCGCCGCGGGTTTCCCGGCGCAGGATGGAGGACTTCCTGCGCCGGCGCTTTTTTGTTGCCTGGACGCTCCGGCGGCAATTGAATGACGGGATCGGGAGGGAAAACGGCGCCGGTGGAGAATCCAGCCATGGGAAAAAAAGGGAGGCAATATGGGGGGTTTCGGTTCTTTGAAGATGGAAACTGAGACCGTGGGCAGCGTCCTCGTCGTAAGGGTTGACGGGGAGCTCGATCTGTCAACCGCCCCGCAGTTCAGGGCCGGTGTCGAACATGCACTCGATCGCACCATGGCCAGGGATCTCATCGTCAACATGAAATCGGTCGACTTCGTGGACTCCTCGGGGCTGGGAGCGATACTCGGCAGGTACAGGCGGGTCAGCCAGGCGGGAGGCAGGATGGCCCTGTGCGGCGTGATGGGCCGCGTCAAGCCCGTGCTGGAGCTTTCCGGGCTGAAGCGGATCATGCCCCTGTTTGATTCGGAGAAGGAGGCCCTGGCGTCGTTCTAGGGGGTTGTCGAATGGCTCTGGAAGAGGAGAACCGGAACCGGCTCTACATGGAGGTCGATTCGCGCGCTGAGAACATCGGCCTGGTCCGGCTCGCGGTCGCCACCCTGGCGGCACAGGCTTCGTTCAGTGTGGCTGAAATCGAGGAGATGAAGGTGGCCGTCTCGGAGGCGGTTTCGAACTCGATCCTGCACGGGTACCCCGACCGTCAAGGCATCATCCGCGTTTGCGCCACGCTCTCGAAGCAGGGTATCGGGATAAGCGTCCGTGATGAGGGCGTGGGTATGGAGGACGTCGAGGCCTGCCGCAAGTCGGGCGGGGGCGGGGACCCAGAGAGGATGGGGCTGGGTTTCATGTTCATGCAGTCACTCATGGACGAACTCGAGGTTGAGTCGGCCCCCGGTGAGGGGACCACTGTGAAGATGTTCAAGCGACTGGATACGGCGGCATCCTCGCGGGGGTGATCCCGTGGGGAATCTTTCCGGTGACGAATTCCATTCCCTTCTGGACCAGGCTCGGAGCGGGGATCCCGCCGCCCGGGACAGACTTGTCCAGGCCAACAAGGGCCTCGTGGTGGCGATAGCCGGCAGATTCAGAAGGCTGGCCGGAGACGAGTTCGAGGACATCCTGCAGGTAGCATATCTCGGGTTACTCAAGGCCATCGACGGATTCGATTCCACCCGCGGGACCAGGTTCTCCACGTACGCTTTCCCCGTGATCACGGGTGAAATCAGGCGCTATCTGCGCGACTCGGGGTTACTGCACGTCGACCGCTCGATACGTGAATCGTCGCTCCGCGTCGCCCGCGCGCGGCAGGCCTTCGAGGCGAGGGAGGGCCGCGAACCAACCTTGAGGGAGCTCGCCTCGGAGGCGGGACTGGCCCCGGACGAGGTGGTGGAGGCCCTGGAGTCGGCAGGGCCACTGCACTATCTGGACGGAGCGCGGTGCGATCTCGGGATCCCCGGGCGCCAGGACGAAAGCGAGCGCGTGATCGAGGATCTCGCACTGAGACACGCGCTGAGCAGGCTGGAACCGCGCGAGAGGATGCTCATATCGCTGAGATACAGGTTGGGATTGAGCCAGGAAGCGGTGGCGTCGCGACTGGGGATTTCCCAGGCGCAGGTGTCGCGACACGAAAGGAAGGCCCTGGACCTCTTGAGGAGGATGATGTCAGTCTCCGGCGAGGCCTGCGGCTGAACTATCACAGGCCTGATCCATGAGGTTTCTCCCGCGTCTGCAGGTCTTTCGCAGCGGATATTTCCGCCCCCGGTGAGGGGGCTTCGTTTTTCCGGGGATTTTCGGCCGGAGGGGCGAGCATAATACAGTTTGATTCCGGACCGGGGCGGCGCGGACCCGCGCCGGGTCCAGAGAGAAGGAGGATGGGCAATGGCGGTTGTGAAGGTGCTCGAACTAGTCGGCGAGTCCACCAGCGGGTGGCAGGAGGCGGCATCGAACGCGATAGCGGAAGCCAGCAGGACCGTGGACAACATCGTGGCCTGCGAGATAATCAACTGGACGGCCAACGTCTCGGAGGGTGAGATCAAGGAGTACAAGGCCAACGTCAAGGTCGCCTACGTCGGCGACGAAGGTTTGCGCTAATCGTCTCCGGGCCGCCCCCGGGCGGCCCCGGTGCGTTGGAGGGAGATCGGTTGAAGGCGACCACGGGTCAAGCGAACGAATACAGGAAACTCGTGACCGGCATGACTCCGCCGAGGCCCATTCTAAAGAACGCGGCGCTGGCGTTCCTGGTCGGCGGCGCGATATGCCTCATCGGGCAGGTCGTCCTGAACATGCTCCTGCCCGGAATGGGGAAGGAGATGGCGACGCCGCTGACGTCGGGGGCGATGGTGGCTGTAGGCGCCGTGCTGACGGGCCTGGGGCTGTACGATGAGATCGGCCGTGTGGGCGGCATGGGGTCCGCGATCCCCATCACCGGGTTCGCAAACTCGATAGTGTCGCCCGCGATGGAGTTCAAGCGCGAGGGGTTCGTACTCGGGGCGTCCGCGAAGATGTTCACCATCGCGGGCCCCGTGATCGTCTACGGCCTGGTTACGGCGGCAGTGGTGACCCTGCTCAGAATGATATTCCAGCGGGGGCTCTGACGGATGGCGGTGAAGAAGCTCGGAGCGCAGTCGGTCGTGTTCCAGAATCCGCCGGTCATAGCCGCGGCGTCGTCCGTGGCCGGACCGAAGGAGGGGCAGGGGCCGCTGGGCCCCGATTTCGACCTCGTGCTTGGCGATACGTTGAACGGGCAGAAATCCTGGGAGCAAGCCGAGACGCAGATGCTCCTCGAGTCGGTGAAGATCTGCCTGAAGAAGGCCAGCCTGAAGCCGGAGTCGGTGGACTTCCTGCTGGCCGGCGATCTGCTCAATCAGATCACGTGCGCGAACTTCGTGGGCAGGGATACATCCATCCCGTTCCTGGGGCTCTATGGCGCGTGCTCGACGTACGCCGAGGGGATGGCCCTGGGGGCGATGCTGATCGACGGGGGATACGCGGGGAAGGTGGCCGTGTGCTCGTCGAGCCACCACAACACGGCCGAGAGGCAGTACAGGTACCCTACTGAATTCGGGGCGCAGCGCTGCCCGACGTCGCAGTGGACGGTGACGGGTGCGGGCGCGGTCCTGCTGTCAGCCACGGGGAGCGGGCCGAGGGTGACCCACGCGACGATAGGCAGGGTCGTGGACATGGGTCTGAAGGATGTCAACGACATGGGGTCCGCCATGGCCCCCGCCGCGGCGGACACCATCAAGAGACACTTCTCCGATACCGGGCGGCGCGTGTCCGAGTACGACGCCATTCTGACGGGCGACCTCGGCGGCGTTGGGAAGTCCATATGCGAGGAGATGCTCAGGCGCGAGGGGGTTGACCTGGCCGGCAGGTACGACGACTGCGGCGTGCTCCTGTTCAGGAAGAACCAGGACGTGCACGCCGGGGGAAGCGGTTGCGCCTGCTCTGCGCTCGTCTTCGCCGCCAGGCTCATGAGGTTTCTCAAGGAGGGCAAGTACCGTAAGGTGCTCCTCGTGGCCACAGGCGCGCTGCACAGCCCCACCACCTGCCAGCAGGGCGAGACCATCTGCTGCATCGCCCACGCCATCAGCATCGAGTGCGGTGGAACAGCGTGCGTGGAGAAGGGGGCCGGAGGATGAACCTACTGCTGGCGTTCGTTGTTGGAGGGGCGATATGTATGATCGCCCAGCTCGTGGTCGACCTGACGAAGTGCAACCCCGCGATGGTCATGGTTTCCTCAGTCAGCCTGGGGGCTGTCCTGAGCGGGCTTGGATTGTACGGCGCCCTCGTCGACCTTGCGGGAGCGGGGGCCACGGTACCGCTCACGGGCTTCGGACACGCCCTGGTGCAGGGCATGATTGAGGACTCTTCGAGGCTGGGCTTCCTCGGACTACTGACTGGGGGACTGAGGGCCACGTCCCTCGGACTGTCCGCGGCGATCATCCTCGGATATACGATGGCCGTTCTGTTCAACCCCAAGGGGTAGCCCGCGGATGAAACGAGTCAGGAAACCGCTCAAGCCTCACGAACTGAAGAGGAAGCGGATGACGGAGGAGTTCTCCGCCGAGCTCGCGGAGGGCCGGGCGGCCGGGCTCCAGCTGGGCGACATACCGGTCTCCGCGGAGCTCGACCGCAACATGTCGCTGCTGAGACAGATCCTCGGCCCCAGCGACGACGTCGTTTTCCGCGAGATCTCCATAGGTTACGAGCAGCATATCAGGGCGGAGATCGTGTTCATCGACGGGATCGTCCACAAGGACACGATTCACGACCACATCATGAGGTCGCTCATGCTGTTCACCGAGCGGATTCGCCCCGCTCCGCTGAGCGGCGAACGGCTGGGGGAGATCATCAAGGACTTCTCCCTCACCGTGGGCGAGGTCAAGCCGTCCACCAACATGGGGGACGTGGTCGACGGGATCCTCAATTCGGACACCGCCCTGCTCATCGACGGCGTTGCCACGTGTTACGTGGTGAACACGAAGGGCTGGGAGCACCGGTCCGTGGAGGAGCCGCAAAACGAGGCCACGCTCCGGGGCCCCCACGAGGGATTCAACGAGGTGCTCCGCGCCTCGACCGCGCTCATGCGCAGGCGGATCAAGGACAGCAGGTTCAGGATCAAGCAGATGACGCTCGGCAAACGCACGAAGACTGACATTGCGATAATGTACATCGAGGGGATCGCCAACGAACAGATCGTGAACGAGGTGTTTTCGCGTCTGGGTGACATAGACGTGGACGCCATAAGAGCTGCGGGGGACATCGAGCAACTCATCGAAGACAACCCGTTCTCGCCCTTCCCGCAGATCCACGTCACTGAGAGGACGGACAGGGTGCAGGCCGGGATACTGGAGGGCAGGGTGGCGATAGTCGTCGACGGCACGCCCTTCGCCCTGATCCTGCCCGTCACGTTCTGGGGTTTCCTCCAGGCCCCGGACGACTATTTCGAGCGCTGGATGAGTTCCACGTTTCTCAGGGCTCTCCGGCTGCTATCCATGTTCCTCTCTCTCAGCCTACCCGCCGTGTACGTGGCCCTGACGTCGTTTCACACGGAGATGATACCCGCCAGGCTCGCGCTACCCCTGGCCGGTTCCCGTGCGGGGGTCCCGTTCCCCGTGCTAATGGAGATCATGATACTGGAATTGTCAATTGAGACCCTCAGGGAGGCAAGTGTGCGTCTACCGGGCCCGATCGGCCCCACGATAGGCATTGTCGGGGCGATTGTAATCGGTGAAGCGGCGATCCGTGCGGGGTTGGTAGGGCCACTTGCCGTCATCATCGTCGCCATCACCACGATTGCGTCGTTCGTATCGCCGAGCTACAGCATGGGGGTTGCGGTGAGGATACTCAAGTTTCCGCTGATACTGCTGGCCTCCGTCCTCGGGCTCGTGGGGATCATGATTGGGGTCATAGCCATCGCCACACACCTCTGCAGCCTTGACTCGTTCGGAGTGCCCTACTTTGCCCCAGTGGTTCCTCTCACGGTATCCGACCTGAAGGACACGTTCGTACGCGCCCCCACCTGGGCAATGAAGAAAAGGCCCCTGTTCCTGCGCCCGGGCGACGTGAGGCGCATGGCTGACAGAACGAGCGCCTATGAATCGGGGAAGGCGCAGAAGCAGGTCAGCATCCCGCCCGGCGACTCCGGAAGAAAGGGTGACGAAAGCCCGTGAACAGGGACACCCTTTCCACGAACCAGGTAATGTCGATCGTGGCGCAGGCCATGCTGGGCGTGTCGATCCTCACCGTTCCAGGGGTGGTAAGCAGGATTGCGGGGCCTGACGCGTGGCTGTCGTTCCTTATCACCTGGGCTGCCGTGTCCGGCGTCGCGGCCGTTACGGTGTCGCTCTCGCTGAGGTTTCCCGGCGAGACCCTGGTCGGTTACTCGAGCCGGATCCTGGGGAAGCGACTGGGGGTCCTGGTGAGCGTGGTATTCGGCCTGCTCGAGACCATATCGGGCGCGCTGGTCGCCCGCGTGTTTGCGGAGGCTGTGGGAGCTGTCATACTCGTGAGGGCGCCCATCGAGGTGCTATCAGGGGCTATGGTGCTCCTGACGCTCTACCTGAGTCTCCAGAGGGTGCGTGTGTTCGGCCGGGTGAATGCCTTCTTCTTCCCGGGCATATGCTTGGTTTTCGCCCTGTTCATCGCCGGTACGTACGGATATGCCCACCTCGCGAACCTCACCCCTGTGCTGAGGCGTGGGCTTGCGCCGGTGCTGGGCGGAGTCGCCCAGTCCGTGTTGGCCTTCCAGGGTTTCGAGGTCATGCTGTACTTCCTTGGCTTTGCGGACAAACCTCGTGAAAACATGAGGGCCTCGCTGACCGGGATTAGCCTTGTCGGCGGGGCTTACGTGGCAACGGTCGCCGGAGTCACGGGCGTGTTCGGACCTCAGCACCTGAGCAGGCTGCAGTGGCCCGTCCTTGAGGCAATCAAGGTGCTTGGCGGCGAGTCTGCACTGGGAATCGAGCGGTTCGAGGCGCTATTCATCACGGTGTGGATGATCGCGGCGTTTACCACTGTGGGGGCGCTTGTATACACAGGGGTCCGCATCCTTTCGGAGATAACCGGCCTACAACACAGTAACCTGCTCGTTCCCCTCATAGGGCCGCTGGTGTACGTCACCGGCCTGGCGCCCGAGAACGTCTTCAGCGCCCTGGGCATTGCATCCCGTGTCAGTGTTGCGATTGTGCTCTATGCGACGTTCATCTCGCTGGTGATGTATGTGGTTGCAGTCGCCACGGGGAAGCGGGGTGATGGCGGTGGCGCCGGTACCGGGACCTAGGACGCAGAATGTCCGTACGCCGGGGTCACCGGGCGGCCATCGCCGGGCTCGGACGACGGCCCTTGGGCTCATCGCGCTTCTATCGGCACTCCTGGTCGGGTGCGCGGGATGCTGGGGCTCTAGAGACATCGAAGAGCGCGCGTTCGTTCTCATGCTGGGCCTCGATACTAGCGAAGAGGGTGTCAGGGTGTCGGCCCAGGTGGCGGTCAACGAGCGGATGGCGGGGGCGGGGGCCGGCGGCGGAGGAGATGGGGGAGGTGGGGGAGGTGGGGGAGGTGGGGGAGAGGCCGTGATAGTCGTCCATCACGACTCCGAAAGCACGTCGGCCGGGGTGAACCTCCTCCAGGACTCGACCGCCCATCCGGTGTACCTGGGGCACCTGAAGGTGGTTGTGGTGGGGCAGGAATTCGCCAGGCAACGGGGCATCTCCGAGGCAATTGAGACGCTGCTCAGGGACCCGGAAGTCCGCGGTCGGGTATGGATCGTGCAAGCGGGCGGCAGGGCCGAGGACCTCCTGCGGGCCAAACCCAAGGCCGAACGAATCCCGGCCGCATTCATCGAGAACCTGCTCGACGTGGGGCTGACGGCCGGGCACGCGCCGGATTCGCGGCTCACCAGCGTCGCCGTCCGGCTGGACACGCCCGGGTACAACGTGTTACTTCCCATCCTCCGTGTTGAGGAGGATTCAATGGAGATAACGGGGGCGTCAGTGTTCCGGGGAGACAGGGCAGTCAGCGAGATCGACCACCCGCTGATACACGACTACTCCCTGATAACGGGCGCCCCGGCTGTCGGGGTCTACTCAGCCCCGTCGCCGCGCGGCAATGGCCGGCTCTACGCCGAGATTATGAACCCCCGCACGAGGGTTAGTGTGAAACGGGAAGCGGGCGAGGTCGTGATCCGCCTGCGAATAATCGCGGAGGCCGAGGCGTTGGAGGATACGGGGCACGGGGGCGGCGGCGCGCCCGCATGGGCGGACGTATCCGGTAGAATCCCCCGGGTGGAACGGGCCCTGGGCGATGAGATTGCCCGGCGCGTGACCGACCTGATCAGGAAGGTGCAGGAGGAATCCGGCGCGGATGTGTTTGGATTCGTGAGACACGCCGGTTCGCTGAAGTTCCAGGACGGGGAGTGGGATGAGGTGTTTCCCAGGGCCAAAGTGCAGGTCGAGGCCACCGTGAGGCTCAGGAGATTCGGGATGGGTGAGGCGTAGGTGTTCGCGCGTCAGATAACGGGGTCTCTTCAGTACGTATCCATAGCGTTTCTCCTTGCGGGCCTGTACCTGCTTGGTGTCTCCGCACGGGGCCTGTCGCAGGCGGGGGACGACGCGGCGGCATCGATCGCCGTGGGCGTTGGATGGGTGTACGTGGCTGTGGGCGTACTGGCGGCGATCGGGTGGGTGGTGATGGGATGACTACGGTGGGGATCCCCCGGGGCATGCTGTTCTACGAATTCTACCCCATGTGGAGGGCGTATTTCCACGCGCTCGGTGTGGCCCAGGCCACCTCTCAGCAGCCCTCTCGAAGAGTGGTGGATGAGGGTATCCTGTGCGCGGTTGACGAGGCGTGCCTTCCCGTGAAGGTGTTCCTCGGGCACTGCCTGGACATGAGCCGGCGCTGCGACATGCTGTTCGTCCCGAGGATGGTCAGCGTGGAACCGGGGGCGTACACATGCCCGAAGCTCCTCGGACTGCCGGACATGGTCAGGGCGGTGCCGGGGACCGCGCCCGTGTTGACCGCCGTGGTGGACTACACCAAGAGGCGGTTCGCCGCGTTCGGGGCCGCCATCGAGATCGGTGAGAAGCTCGGGGTCTCGCGGACCAGGTCCGCCCGCGCCCACGCGATTGCGGTCGCGCGCCATAGACAATTCAGGGCAAGGCTGGAGAGGGAAGAGGGGTGGTTCGCCGGCGCCTGCGACGGCGCGGCGGGATATCGCGTGCAAGCGGCGCGCCGCCAGGCCCCCGGCCCCCGGGAGGCCCGTGACCCCCGCGAGGCGCCTGACCGGCGCGAGGCACGAGATCGTCGCGCGCGGATCCTGGTTCTCGGTCACTCGTACGTCATCAACGACGCCGCGATCAATCTCGGGATCAAGGAACACATCGAACGAATGGGCGCGCGGGCAATCGCGCCCGATTCTGTCCCGGAAAGTGTGGCGAACCGCCATGCCGCATTTCTTCCGAAGCGCCTGTTCTGGACATACGAGAAGAGGCTCTTCGGAAGCGCACACTATTGCGTGGAGAACGGTCTGTGCGACGGCATCATTCAGATGATGTCGTTCGGCTGCGGGCCCGACTCCCTCATCTCGGAGCTCATCAGGAGAGAAGCGGGCAGGAAGCGGGTACCATATATGGCGATGGTCGTAGATGAGCACACAGGGGAGGCGGGGGCGGTGACCAGGTTGGAGGCGTACCTGGATATGCTGTGCAGTCGGGGGATGGCGCACTCTTGAGACTCACGTTTCCGCGAATGGGCAATTCTCACATACCATTCAAGGCGCTGTTCGAGACGGCGGGAGTCGACGTCGTGACGCCGCCTCCCAGCACCAGGAGGACGATCAACCTGGGGGCCAGGTACGCCCCGGAATTCGCGTGCTTCCCCCTGAAGGTCAACATCGGCAACTTCATCGAGGCGGCGGAGATGGGGGCGGACACCGTCGTCATGGCAGGGGGAATCGGACCGTGCCGGTTCGGGTACTATGCCCAGGTGCAGAGGGCAATCATGGGGGATCTCGGCTACAACCTGGACCTGGTTGTGCTGGAACCACCGTGCCTCGGATGGGGCGGCCTCGTGCGGCAGGTGAAGCGCGTCACCGGCGGGTGCAGCGTGGGGACGCTCCTCAGGGCGATCAGGATCGCCTGGGTGAAGTGCTGCGCAGTGGACGAGGTGGAGAGACTCGCGCGGGAGGCGAGGCCGTTCGAGCGCGAGAGAGGGGCCGTGACAGGCGCTTTGAACGAGGCGCTCCGGATGATTGACTCGGCGAAAACCCCCGCGGGGGTGAAGTCCGCCGTCGAGAAGGGCGGCGACATAATAATGAGGTGCTCGCGCCCGGGGACGCCCGGCGTGAGGGTCGGCATCGTCGGAGAGATTTTCATGATCCTGGACGCTTTCTCAAATCTCGAGGTGGAACGGCGGCTTGGGGAGATGGGGGTCTATGTACATAGGTTCCTGTCGATGAGCGACTGGGTCAGGTCGAACCTGCTCCCGAAGTCGTTTGCCCCTCCCGGGGAAAGGGAACTGGTGGAAAGCGCTAGACCCTGGCTGAACCACTTCGTCGGAGGGCACGGGGTCGAATCTGTTGGCGGGACCACCACCTACGCGCGGATGGGCTTCGACGGCGTCATCCAGGTCATGCCGTTCACTTGCATGCCCGAGATAGTGGCGGAGAGCGTTCTGAGGGATGTGGCGAGGGACATGGACATACCGGTGCTAACCGTGAGTCTGGACGAACACACCGGCGAAGCGGGCCTGCAGACTCGGCTGGAGGCGTTCGTGGACCTCCTGTCCAGGAAGCGGGCGTCCCGCGGGCGGGGGGTGGCGATGCGTTGAGGGCCTGGCTGGGCATAGACGTCGGCTCGGTGAGCACCGACATCGCCCTTATCGATGAGTCGAACAACCTGGCCTGCGGGGCGTATCTCATGACGAAAGGGCAGCCGATCGGGGCGGTTCAGGAAGGGCTCGAAACGATAGTGGCGTCGCTTCCGGAGGGAACAACGATCTGCGGCGTGGGGACCACGGGAAGCGGGCGTCACCTGGCGGCGGCCATAGCCGGAGCGGACGCGGTCAAGAACGAGATTACGGCCCAGGCCGTGGCTGCCATGGCGCGGGTCCCGGGGGTCAGGACCGTGATCGAGATCGGCGGACAGGACTCCAAGATAATCATCCTGCGCGAGGGGGTTGTCGTGGATTTCGCCATGAACAGCGTCTGCGCCGCCGGAACGGGATCGTTCCTGGACAGGCAGGCGTCCCGCCTGGGCATTCCCATCGAGGAGTTCGGGCGCGTCGCTCTCACATCGTCCCACCCTACGAGGATAGCAGGCAGGTGCGCGGTGTTCGCCGAGTCGGACATGATCCACAAGCAGCAAGTCGGCCACGCGATCGAGGACATCGTGTGGGGGCTGTGCCAGGCCCTGGTCAGAAACTATCTGAACAACGTGGGCAAGGGTAAGGATATCAAGCCTCCCGTCGTTTTCCAGGGCGGCGTCGCAGCCAACGCGGGGATGAAGCGGGCATTCGAGGACGCGCTCGGGATGGAGGTGATGGTACCGGCGGACCACAACCTGATGGGGGCGATAGGCGCGGCGATCCTCGGGCGCGAGGCCTGTGCAAGCAAGAAGACCCAGTTCAAGGGGTTCGGGGTTTCCAGGTGCACGTTCGTCTCCGGCGGATTCGACTGCGGCGGGTGCGCCAATTGCTGCGAGATAACCGAGGTCAGGTCGGGCGATGAGGTCGTCGCCAGGTGGGGAGGGCGTTGCGGCCGCTGGGCTGTGGAAGACGGCGGCCGGATTCCGCGCCGCGCGAATTCCGTGATATAATGACGTAGCACTTATTTGGGAGTGGTACCAGTTGCTGCCCGATCTCCAGTGGATTCTCGTCGGCCTTCCGGGGCTGGTTGCCGGTTTTGCATTCCATGAATACGCGCACGCGTGGATCGCGTACAGGCAGGGTGATGTGACGCCCAAGGCCTACGGTAGGCTCACCCTGGAGCCGTGGGCGCACCTGGACCTGCTCGGCACGATCCTCCTCCTCGTCTATGGATTCGGTTGGGCGAAGCCGGTGCCCGTCAACCCGTACAATTTCAGACACCCCAGGCAGGGAATGCTGAAGGTCGCCCTGGCGGGGCCGCTGATGAACATCGTCGTGGCCATATGCTTCCTCCTGCTCGGGAGGCTCGTTTCAGGTTTGGTCAACATCCCATTTCTCCGGGAAATACTCTGGGCCGGGGCGTCTCTGAACGTCGGCCTGGCTGTGTTCAACACCCTCCCGATTCCACCCCTCGACGGATCTAAGATACTCGCGGGGATCGTGCCGGGCGAAGTCGCCACGTTCATCGACCGCCTGGAGCAGTACGGCCCCATTCTCCTCGTCGTCCTGGTCTCCACCGGCATGCTTCACGGCCTGCTCGGCGCCATGATCGACCTCGTGCAGGCGGCCCTTGTGCGGTCGGTGTACGCGATTACCTGGTTCATCCCCTGGTAGAGGTGACGAGTGTTGGCCCGTCCCGTGCAGTGGCTCCCGGTTAGGCTCGGGGTGTTCGAAGGCCCCCTGGACCTGCTGTTGCACCTTATCGAGGAGAACGAGGTAGACATATACGACATACCCATCGCCGAGGTGGCGGAGCAGTACCTGGGCTATCTCAGGGCGATGGAGGAACTCGATCTGGAGATAGCCAGCGAGTTTCTCGTCATGGCCGCGACACTCCTGGGGATAAAGGCGAGAATGCTCCTGCCGAAGCGCAAAGTCGACGTGATCGAGGCGCCCGAGCCGGATCCGAGGCAGGAACTCGTCGACATGCTCCTTGAATACAAGAAGGTCAAGGAAGCGGCTGCGTCTCTGAAATCCCTTCAGCAGATGCAGTCGTTTCGCTTCGCCAGGAACGTGAAGCCGCTGCCTGCCGCAGAGAAGCAGGTCGAGATCGGCGATGTCAGGCTGTACGATCTAGCCCAGAGATTCCGGCAAATCCTGGCGAGACAGCGCCCCGCGTTTTCGAGGATCGTCAGGGAATCCGTCAGCGTAAGGCAGAAAATGAAAGAGCTGCTCCAGTGGGTGGCGGGGGCCGCCCGGGGACGCGGGGTCAGTTTCGGCCGGTTCACGTCCGCCGCCGCGAGCAAGCGCGAGGTGGTCGTGGCATTCCTGGCGCTACTCGAACTGGTAAGGCGAAGGCGGATCAGGATCGAACAGCACAAGCTGTTCGGGGACGTCAAGATATTCAAGGCGGGGTGAAACGGTGAACGAATCCCTGATAGTCGCGGCCGTCGAGGCTCTGCTCTTCATATCCGATTCGCCGGTGGCGGTGGACAGGCTGTCCGCGGTGATCGGGGTTGACGCCGCCGCCGTGTCGAAGGCGCTTGACACACTCGGGGAGCGGTATTCGAGGGACGATTCCGGTATTGAGATACAGGGGGTTGCGGGGGGCTTCCGTCTGGTCACGAGGCCCCACGTTTCGGAATTCGTCGAGAGGTTCACGCGGGTGAAGCCTGCGGGACTGTCGCAGGCTGCCCTCGAGACCCTCGCGATTGTGGCATACAGGCAACCGGTGACGCGCGCGGAGATCGACATGATAAGGGGGGTCAAGTCCGAGAGCGCGATCAGCACTCTCCTCGAGCGCAACCTGATCAAGGAAGCCGGCCGGAAGCCGGTGTTGGGCAGGCCCATGCTCTATGCCACCACGAGAGAATTCTTGAAGCATTTCGGCCTCGGGTCCATCGATGACCTGCCGGAGGTTCGCCCTCCCAGCGAGACTGAATACGCGGATGAATCCGTGGGACAATAGGGGTTAATCGACTGCGCCCCGGGCGGGCTGGGAGGCGTGCCCTCTGAGAGTCGCACTGATCACCCTGGTGATTGCCGGGGTGGTTTTGTTTCTACTCGCGATATCCTGGCTGCGGGTGAGGTTCACCGCGCAGGTCAGGGGCCTCCGGGGATCGTTCCGCGTGGAGGTATCCGCGGTATACGGCCTTGTCCGACTCGAATTGGGCACGGGGGATCGCAGCGGGCGGGTCCGCCCCCGGGAAGCCGGCCCCGGTACGACGGGCAGGTCCCAGGCATGGGGCTGGTCACGGGGTCGGGCGTGGCCGCTGACTTGGTCACGGGGTACGGTGCGGGCTCGGGCGTGGGCTCGGGCGTGGGCGGAGGTCTCCGGAAGACTCCCCGCATCGATCCCCGCCATGGTGAGGGCAGCCCGGTCTCTCCTTTCGAAAACGACCTGCACGCGGCTAGTGATGAACGCCAGGATCGGGACTGGTGAGGCTTCTTCCACCGGGATTTCGACCGGTCTGGCCTGGGAGGCGGTAGGCGTGGCGGTGGCGTTCGCGCGTGAATCGGTGGGGAGGTGGAGGTGCTCTCCCACCGTCAACATCTCGCCATCGTTTGTCGAAAGCCGCGTGGACCTGGACCTGGACTGCGTACTGGCGATTCGCCTCGGCCACGCCGTCATCGCCGTTCTCGGGGTAGCAGGCAGGGCTTTGAGGACGCGACCCAGTTGATGAGCATCCGATTCAGCGCGAATACTGCCGGGCATGAATACCTGCCGGGCGCGAATACTCACTGGGTGCCAGGCTGGATTTCCTCGCTCGCCTGAAGGGGATGACCCTTCAGAATGTGTTCCACCTCCTCGAACCCCGTCGGGAATGCGAAGTTGTAACGGGCGGGAAGCGCAAAGACGTATTCGCTGTTGCGACCGAGTTCACTGGGCCCGATAGGGGCTGCGGCGATGTGGTATTTCCCCTGCTGGAGTGATTCCCATTGAGCGAGGGTGAACACCATGATGGGGATGTCCTGGCGCGGGTCCTGAGAAGTCCACTGAGGGTGTCTGATGGAGATCATCGGGCCGGTATCGCTGGCGGTCTCACCCTGTGGGCCTCGTGGGGCCAGGCCCTCCCACTTGTCAGCCACAATCACATAGCCCTTCCAGCTCTCCGGCAGGGAGAATCTGAAGCCGTATTGGGTATTCTTGTACACGATGGAGCCGGTTTCGCCTGCGGACTCACCGGAGGCGCCGGGAGCAGTCGCCTGCGGTGTCCCGGCGGGCGGTTTCTCCTCTGCCGGTTGGATCCCATCTTGCCCGTCGGCACACCCATGCACAAAGACACTCAGCAACAGAACGAGCACACACAGTAGTCGCCTCTTCATAGTGAGCCTCCCCGAATATCATCCCAGTTGTCTAAGGGACGCGGGAAGCGCCCCCGTGGTTCCTTGCCTGTCGGGTCCTTTTGAGGAATCGGCGTGGCTGTGGACGGCCTTTAGGCAGCGGTGCTCACGTCGATCACTGTCCCACGGCAGCGATGCGGGCCGTGAACGTTGCTGGGGCGCAGCGATTAGCCGCCAAGTATGCTGCTGTACAGCGAATAACCAACGAATTGCTGCCGGTGAACATCGAACAGCCGTCCGGACGCTGCTGGTGAGCAGATCTGCCGTCGAGAGACAGATCTACTGTCGAGAAACATGTCCACCATCGAAGCCCGTCGTTGCCTGGTTGTGTGATTGACCTGGCAAGGTATGGGCAACCTTCCTCGTGCCGCCATGCGGCCGTGAAGACCCGGGAGGGGAGTTCCGGCTGCATACTCAGGATCCGCACAGGCCATGCTATTATCGCGATTCTTGGGGTGGAGCGGACGCGTTGAGGAGGGGAGCCAGGGTTGGACGAACATCCGATTCAGGGCCTGATGAAGACGGCCATGGAGAGCATCAAGGACATGGTTGACGTGAACACGGTGGTAGGGGACCCTGTGGAGAGCCCCGACGGCAGCGTGATAGTGCCGGTTTCCAGGGTGACATTCGGGTTCACTGCGGGTGGCGGCGAGTTCAGCCCGTTCGGAGGGGGCGGCGAAGGCAGAGGCGGTGAAGGTAGAGGCGGCGAGGGGAGAGGGAACCTGAACGGTGGCACGAGGCCGTTTGCCGGTGGAAGCGGGGCGGGGGTCTCGGTACAGCCCGTCGGGTTCCTGGTCGTCGGCCAGGGCACAGTGAGGATGCTGCCGGTGTCGGGTGGCGCCGTGTTCGACCGGATCATAGACGCCGCGCCCGGGCTGCTCGCGCAGCTGAGAGCGATGCTGCGCAAGGAGGAACAGGTCACGCCGGCGCCGGCCGCCGCTCAGCACGCGCCTGTCATGCAGTCCCCGAGGCCGCCCGGGAGCGTCTAGGCGAGGGCCGTGCGACCCCTCTGGAAGGGCGCGATCTCGTTCGGGCTGGTCAACATCCCCGTGAGGCTGTACGCCGCCACCGAACGGAAGGACCCGCAGTTTCACTACCTGCACCAGGTCTGCGGTTCCCCGGTCAAGTACCTCAAGTGGTGCCCGTATTGCGACAGGGAGGTCCGGTCTGAGGAAATCGTCTGGGGGTATGAGTACGAGAAAGGCAAGTATCTCGTGTTCCGGGAGGATGAGCTGGAGGGCATCCCGTCACCCGCGCCGAGGACGATCACCATCGAGGACTTCGTCGACATACGTGAGATTGACCCGGTCTACTTCGATAAGACGTATTTCCTGGAGCCGGCCGAGGGCGGCGAGAGGGCGTATGCGCTGCTGCGCGGGGCAATGAGGGATAGTGGCCGGATCGCGGTCGCGCGTGTTGCGATCAGGTCCAAGGAGAGCCTGGCGACTGTCAGACAGTACGGGGACGGCATCCTCGTGATGGAGACCATGTTCTGGCCGGACGAGATCAGGTCCGCCGCGGCCCTGTCCGTTCCGGCGGGGGACGAGATGGGTGAACGCGAGGCGCAAATGGCGAGGACGCTCGTCGAGATGCTCTCGGGGGCCTTCGATCCCGCGAAATACAGGAGCGAGCGCAGGGAGAGGCTCGGGGAGATGATCGAGGCGAAGATGGAAGGGCGCGGGGTGGAGGCCCCGCGGCCCCCCGAGGCCGCGAAGGTGGTGGACCTGATGGAGGCGTTGAAGAGAAGCATCGCAGGCGCAGAGGAGAAGCGCGCCCGGGACGGCGGCACCCAGGTCCCGGCCTCAGAGCGCGCGCACTGATGTGGGACCCCGTCAATGGGCCGATTGCCCCGATGCTCGCCACACCGGTGGAGAAGGCGTTCGATTCTCTGGAGTACCTTTTCGAGATCAAGTGGGACGGGTACAGGGCCATCGCCTTCCTTGGTAGCGAAACGCGGCTGCAGAGCCGGAGGCTCAGGGACATCACCGGGGAGTTCCCTGACCTGGGCAATCTCCACAGGAGCTTCCCGGGAACCAGCATGACGTTGGACGGCGAGATAGTGGTCATGAAGGGCGGAAGGCCGGACTTCCAGGCATTGCAGCACAGGCAGGGGCCCGCGATCTACGTCGCGTTCGACATCCTCGCCCTGAACGGGGAGGGACTCCTCGATCACCCCCTGGTCGAGAGGAAGCGGATGCTGGCAGCAGCCGTGAAAGCGGCGGCCGTGGGTGGCGACGAGAGGATCACCGTTGCGCCGTTCTTCCCGGGCGCCGGTGTGTCACTGTTCGAAGCCGCGGCGGAACGTGGCCTGGAGGGGATAGTGGCCAAGAGCGGCGGCAGCCCTTACTTGCCGGGGGCCCGGACCGCCTACTGGAAGAAAGTCAGGTGCAAGCGGACGGTGGACTGCGTGATAGGGGGGGTGTCGAGCGGCGCAGGTTCTCCGCTGGGGTCACTGGCGCTCGGCCTTTACGCAGGACACAACCTCATCTACACCGGGCATACGGGCACCGGCTTCAGCGACAGGGAGCGCGAGCAGTTGTTGTCACTGTTTACATTTGTCGGCGAGCCACCGTTCACTATCGTTACACGGCGGTTGCCGCCCGAGCTGAGGGGCGTGAAATGGGTAAAGCCCGATACGGTGTGCGAGGTGTCGTACACCGAGATGACGGATGACCTCAGGCTGAGGCACCCGTCCTACCAGCGGCTTCGCAGCGACAAGTCGCCGCTGGAGTGCACGTTTGATCAGGTGGAAAGTGAAGGGAGGGCTGGCGATCGACGGGACGGTAGTAAGGGTTGACGGTGGCGAGGTAACGTTGACCAACCTGGACAAGGCGTTATGGCCGGATGATGGTTACACCAAGGCGGACCTCATCCGGTACTTCATGGGCGTCGCCCCGGTGCTGCTCGAACACCTGCGCGGCCGGCCGCTGGTGTTCACCAGATACCCGGACGGCATCAGCGGTGAGTGGTTCTATCAGAAGGACTGTCCCGAGTACGCCCCCGGCTGGCTAAAGACGTTCGCCTACTGCGGTGAGCAACGGGTGATCCGGTTCATCCTTGCCGAATCGTTGAGGGACCTTGCCTGGATCGGTAATCAGGCGGCAATCGAAATCCATCCGTGGCTCAGCAGCGTGGATTCAATCGACAATCCGGATTTCGCCGTATTCGACCTGGACCCTGCGCCGCCCGCGTCGTTCGCCGATGTGATCGAGGTGGCTCGAGCCGTCAGGGCATGCCTCGACCACCTGGGGCTGAGATCATATCCGAAGACTTCAGGGTCCACGGGCATTCACGTGTACGTTCCCTTGAAGCCAGTTTACACGTATGGCGTGACGGCGGCGTTCGTAAGGGCGGTCGCCGGGTTGATCCTGGAAGCGATGCCAGGGAAGGTGACTCTGGAGCGGGCTGTCAAGGATAGGACGGGCAGGGTCTACATTGATTACCTCCAGAACATCAAGGGAAAAACGATCGCCGGTCCGTACGTCCCCAGGCCGTGGCCGGGGGCGCCCGTGTCGACGCCGTTCGCCTGGGATGAACTGGAGACAATGGACCCCGCCCGCTTTCACATCAGGTCTGTTCCTGCGAGGATTGGATCGGTAGGTGACTTATTTGAGCCTGTTCTGTGGGATAAGCAGTCGTTGGACGAAGCAGCCTCGTTGCTCGGAGTCTCTACCGCAGCCCCTGCCCGTTGAACCCGGGTTGGGTGGCCACGGCCTGTTCCGCGATCTCGATGGCCCTCCTCACGACCCTGCCGCAGTCCCTCGAGGATACGGCGCCCCACCCTTCGTTGCGCACAGTGTCGTAGACGCCGAGATCATACGCGATCTGTTCTCTCAGCCCGTCTGACATCAACCCCCTGCGCGGCATGTCACACCTTCCTTTCTTCTTTCCTCCTCCGGAACAGAGGGCCTATAGCAACCTTCGCTCTGGCCGACTGGAACGATTCCTCCGGATCCACGGACAGCCTCTCGGCTATCCGCAGATCTTACGGAACCGATTCTCGACCGTTGCCCGACGGGATGAGGTCCATTCGCAGATGCGGATAATCGACAGCGACTATCCGCAACCACTACTGGACGTCTGGCCGTCTTGGCCCGACCATTGCCGATCCTGGCCGGCCCGCTGCAACCTTTCGGCTGCAACGAACCGGGCTTCGAACCGGCAATGATCTTCGCTCCGGCTGCTACCGATCCAATGAGGTTCCGGTGAAACACAAGCCACTCGGACCGGTAGCAACCTTTGCCCGGCGATTGCAGATCGAACACTTCGACCTGCAATCGCCTTCGCTCGGCTGCTATAGACCCTCAGAAATAGTATTGACCTCTGCTTCGATCGATAACCGCGGCGACGTCTTTGTATTTTTTTCCTCGACATCAACATAGTTTTCGTAATCGAGGGGGTCGTTCCGTGGAACTGATATGGCTCTTGCTGGTCGCGGGGAGTACGCTTGTTGCCGTTCTCGGCGGCAATGCGGAGGCGGCGGTGAACGAGGCCCTGAGGTCGGCTGCGGGCGCCGTGGATACGGTGATTGGCTTTCTTGGGGCGACCTGCCTGTGGCTGGGCCTGATGAAGATAGCCGAGCGGTCGGGCCTGGCGTCAGCCCTCTCGAGATTGCTGTCACCCCTGCTGCGGCTCATCATGCCCTCCGTCCCGCGCGACCACCCGGCGTTTGCCGCGGTGTCACTGAGCGTCAGCGCCAACCTCCTGGGCCTCGGGAGCGCGGCGACACCGCTGGGCCTGAAGGCGATGGAGGAACTCAATCACCTGCGCAGGCGCGACGCCGGTGACGCGGGCGCGCGGGATGACACCGCGTCGCATGCGATGTGCACGTTTGTGGCGATGACGTGCGCCGGGTTGACCCTGGTTCCGGGCGCTATCGTGGCACTGCGCGCGCAGATGGGTTCCGCGGATCCCGGCGCCACAGTGGGGCCCACCATCGTCGCGGGGTTCGTGGCGTGGGTGACCGTCCTGGTGTCGGATGCCATTCTCCGCTCCGTGAGGAGCGGTCGCTGATCCCCTGGGCCGGTGGGCAGGCGCGGAAGATGGCGGTGCGGGCATGAATGCATTCATCTCAGTTGTATCGGCGATTTCGCGGTGGGCGATGCCGGCGATCATCCTCGGGATACCCCTCTACGGTTACCTGAAGGGTGTCTCCGTCTATCGTACTTTCGTGGAGGGGGCGGGGGAAGGGCTGGGGGTTGCGGCAAGGATCCTGCCGTACCTCGTGGCAATCATGTTCGCCACTTCGCTCTTCAGGTCGTCGGGGGCCATGGGACTGGTCGTTTCCTTCCTGCGCCCCGTCGTCTCCATTGCGGGCATTCCGGCGGATGTAGTTCCCCTCCTCATCCTGAAGCCGCTTTCGGGCGCCGCCTCGCTGTCCTACACCATGGACCTGATCAGGCGACTCGGCCCCGATTCTTACCCCGCGTTCCTCGCGTGCGTCAGCCAGGCGAGCTTCGACACGACGTTCTACGTGATTGGACTGTACTTCGGTTCGGTGGGCGTGAGGAACACTCGGCACACCATCGTATCGGCGCTGCTGGGGGACCTGGTGGGGTTCATCGTGATCCTGATTGTTTGCAGCCGCCTTGGAAACACCTAGAGGGGCGGGCTCTTGCGCATGCATGACGCCCCCCGCGAAAAAAATCGTTGCTGGCGGCCCGGCAGGGTGCTACAATGAAAGCAAAAGTGCTCATCAATGATGAGGAGGGGATACGATGCCCGATCCTTACGCGACGGGAGCGCTGACAGAAAACCCCTTCGCACGCAAAGAGCCGGTCTCGGGGAGGCTGGTGGCCATCCTGAGGAGGCGGGCGGACGATCGCGAGCTCGAGCTGATCAAGGCGCTGTCGAGGTGCCTGGTAAAGGGCCAGGTTCACGAGTTGATCGTCACGGACGAAGAGGCCGCTCCGGGCGGCAGGGTCAACATGGTGGCGTATCTGGGGTTTTTCGAGGTTCAGAACAGTGGTGTCATCGTGGCGGGGGATACGGTGAGCACGGGTGGTGTCAGGCTGGGGGAATTGGCGGGTTTCGATTTGACGCATTTCCCAAACCATATGAACATTGTCATCAAGGCGGGTTCCAGGAAGACGGGTGAGGAGATGGGCCTTGAGATTGGGTCCATCATCCAATTCAGCACTCCGGCACAGGCGCTCTGACCGCGCCGGGGCAAGGGAAGGAAGGAGAACGAAACATGGCGACTCCCAAGTACAAATTCCAGATGTACAAGCAGCTCCAGGCGAACATTCCGAACATCTACGCGGAGGCGAAGAAGGCCGCCGACGAGATAGGAATCCCCGCTGAACTCAGGGGGAAGTTCGGGCTGACGGGGGCAATCTCCGGTTGTCCCGCGCCGATGAGGAAGTCCGTGATGGCCGCCGCCGAGAAGGGCGGCGCCGAAGTGATACCCCTTGCGACGCTTGTTGAGCAGATACGGGAGATAGTCAAGGACGTATACGGCGACGAGTTCGACGTTTGCCCCATCAACACGTGCGAGGCCGGTTTGTGGGTGACTTTCGATTGCCTTTTCTCGCCGCCCTCTCTGGGCCGTGGCGACAACTACCGGACGAGGTACGTAGTGCCCCTCGAGAAGCACATGCACCACCAGGGCGGCTACGGCAGGCCCTTCCCTCCGAAGTACAAGGACTACCTCGCAGACAGGGGTAGCACGGCGGGTGAGATGGGGTTCTATGGTAAGAGGCTGAACAACCTGGACGTCGTGATAGTCCCGCTTCCGGGGGCCAGGTATGACAATCACGGGATCAAGTACTGGCCGGTGCCGATGCTGACCGGCGTGAACCCCGACGAGGCCATCGACAAGATCGCCTCCGTGGCGGGAGACAACGCTGATTGCCTCGCCGGATTCTCGTCGCTGGGCTACGACACCCCCGGGTACGGGTACGGGGCGAAAGACGAGAACGGCGCGCCCCTCCTCCAGAAGTACATCGGCGAACTGGCTCGCGAGTTCAACGTTCCGTACGTCGTGGACAACGCGTGGGGATTGCCGTTCGTGGGAACCGACCCGAGGAAGGTCAACGCGGACGTCATGGTGTATAGTATGGACAAGGCGACCGGGGCCGCGACGAGCGGGCTCATCATCGGGCGCGAGGACCTGATGGTCCCGATCAGGCGTGCGCTGGGAATGCACGGAGACAGGTGGGGCACGCTCGCGTCGTACGGAAAGGCCGCGTATGTCACTCAGGACCCGGGCAAGGAGGCGCTCCTGACCCAGATACAGGTGCTCAAGGAGTTGCGCGACAATCCGGAGTTGTTCAAGAAGCCGGTCGACGACCTCTACAAGATCGTCATCGAAGAATTCGGGGCGCTTCCGGCGAAATTGAAGGACGGGCTCATCATCAACAAGTCGTACAATTCGACGACCGTTGAGATCAACTATGAGAAAACGTGGGCGGGCAAGGAACTCGGCTTCCCCGTGTTCAGCATCGAGGATATGTACGCGGGTTCGAACATACTCCAGTCCGGATGCTCCCAGATGGGGATCATTCCGACCATCGCGTACGATGCCAACATCTTCATCTCTCCCGGGCTTGGCACTTGCGATGAGAACGGGCAAATCGTGGACAGCAAGATGAGGCTTGCGGTGAAGGGCCTCGTGAGGCTCATGGAGATAGTTGGCAAGTACAGCGGTTTCCTGGGCTGACCTGGAGGAGGAGAAGGATGGGTCGAGTGAAGGTCGTCATAGGGGGAGGAGGCTGGTGCGGGTGCGCCGCGGCGCTTTCGGCGAAGAAAGCGGGCGCAGCGGTGACGCTTCTCGAGCGTACGGACCAGCTTCTCGGCACGGGGCTGGTCGGCGGGATCATGCGCAACAACGGCAGGTTCACCGCGGCTGAAGAAGCCATAGCCATGGGGGCCGGGGACCTGTTCGAGATATGCGACCGCGTCGCCCGCCACCGGAATATCGATTTCCCCGGCCACAGCCACGCCACGCTCTATGACGTGGCGAGGGTGGAACCGGCGGTGAGACGGCACCTTCTGGATCAGGGCATCGAGATCCATCTCGAGAGCCGGGTGACCGGTGTCGAGATGGATGGGAAACGGGTGAATGCCCTGGTTGACGAGAACGAGAACCGGTACGACGGTGATGTGTTCGTAGATGCGACGGGGACGGCCGGTCCACAGGGCAATTGCACGAAGTACGGCAACGGGTGTGCGATGTGCGTACTGAGGTGCCCGTCATTCGGCCCGCGGGTGAGTATCGCCTCGAAGGCCGGGGTCAAGGAGTTCATCGGGGGTACCTCGAAGGGTACCCTCGGATCCATGAGCGGTTCGTGCAAGCTGCTGAAGGACTCACTGGCGCGGGAAATAGTGGAGACGCTGGACAAGACCGGTGTAGCGGTGATTCCGGTCCCCGAGGATCTCAGGAAGAAGGACGCCCTGGCATTCAAGTGCTGCCAACAGTACGCGCTGGCCGAGTTCGCGGAGAACCTGGTCCTGCTGGACACCGGCCATGCGAAGCTGATGACCCCGTACTTCCCGCTCGAGATCCTGAGGCAGATCCCGGGCATGGAGAACGCGAGGTTCGAGGATCCGTACGCCGGCGGCAAGGGGAACTCGATGCGCTATTTCGCGATATCCCCGAGGGATGATTACCTCAAGGTAGACGGTATGGACAACCTGTTCTGTGGCGGCGAAAAGGCGGGACCCCTCGTGGGGCACACCGAGGCGATCGTCACGGGCGCGCTGGCTGGTCACAACGCCGTGAGGCACGGGCTCGGGATGGATCTGCTCAAGATACCTGAGTCGACCGCCATCGGCGATGCTATAGCGCTCGTCGGCAGGCTGGTCAAGTCAGGCGAAGGTCTGAACCAGAAGTACACGTTCTCAGGTTCGGTGTATTTCGAGAGGATGAAAGGGCTTGGCCTGTATACGACGGATTCCGCCGCGATCCGGCAACGCGTGAGGGACGCCGGCGTCGAAGGCGCGCTGGCGAAAAGGCTCGCCTGATGGAGGTGGAGTCTCGGGTGCTCGGCCCCAGGGATGAGATGGAGTACCAGATACTGAAGGTGGCGTCGGGAACCGGAGACCTCGTCGGGTCGGGAAGCCTACAGGACGGCCTGGCCCGGGTCGGGGTCAGCGTCAGCGAGGCCACGGCGGGCAGACTCCTGAGGGAGCTCGATAGGAAGGGCTACACTGAGAAGGTGTCGTTCAGGGGCAGGATGCTCACTGATGCCGGCCGCCAGCGGTTGCACGAGTTGGAGCGGGAACGCGAAAGGGCCAACTTCGGCAGCGAGCTCTTGAAGGTGCTGAAGGCGAGGGGCCAGGGCGAGCTCATCGAGGTGCTCATCGCCAGGCGTGCGATAGAGAGGGAGACAGCGCGCCTCGCGGCGATGAACGCCACGGCGGACGAGGTTACGGAGCTCGGCCGTTCCATCGAACGCCACCGCGAAGTCGCCAACGCCGGAGGGAGCGGGTCCGATGAGGACGTTCGCTTCCACAGCCTGATAGCGGCGGCGTCGAGGAACAGGGTGCTCATTGCCGCCAGTGACCTCATCCGCCAGGACGGGCAGCTGGCCCCGATGATGACGTTCATCCGCAAGCAGGTGAAGAGCACGGTCGTCGATGACCACGTGCGGATTTACGAGGCAATTGCCGCCCGTGACCCTTCTGCCGCGGAGACTGCCATGGTCACGCACATAGAAAATCTGATTCGTGACGTGAGGAAGTACTGGTCGAAACACGAACGCCTGAGCTAGCGGACGGCCCATTGCCGTCCGCGTTCTGGCGCCGGAGGCTACTCATCCGTGATGAGTAGTAAGCCGGGGACGGGCATCGAGGGGTGGAGAACGTGAGAGCAGTGGACAGAATCATGGACGCCATTGACCTGGAGACATTCGTCGCGTGTTCGACTGAGGAAGAGGCGAAGCGGATCATCAGGGAACTCGCGGCGGGCATGGGGCTGGAGGAAGTGGACGTGGTGTTCGTCCAGGCGGCCGGCCCCGGGGCGCGCGTGAGGGCGAGGGCATATATCCACCGCGCCGGGGACCGGTACGGATGGCTTGGGGGTGACGCGGTTGGGCAGGAAGGTGCTCCTTGCTCCACTTGATCCCGTTCACGACATCGGGTTGAAGATGATAAACAGGGCCCTGGCGGAGCACGGGCACCAGACAGTCCTGCTGCAACCGGACCTTCCCCCGGAGGAAATCGTGGCGGAGATGGCCAGGTCCGGTTGTGAGTTCGCGTTGATCGGGCGGACGCTGGGTTACGGAGTGGCGGACGTCCTGTCGAAACTGGCTGACCTGGCGGACGCGGCGGGGGTAAGGCGGAGGGTGAAGATGGTCGTGGGCGGCATGGCCATACGACCGGAGATTGCCGCCGAAATGGGCTATGACGCCGGGTTCGGTCCCGGCACGCCGGTCGAGGAGGTGGTCGCCTACGTCGAGGGGCGGCCGTACGAGGTGACGGGCCGCACCGCCGGTCGTGTGAAGCCGTCTCTGACGGCGGGCTATTCATACGGTTGCAGGGACGCCCAGATAGAACGGTTACTCGAATCCATCTCTTCGGAGGCCGTGGCATGGGCGAAGAGCGTGACCTCGCCGGGAGTGGAAAGGGCGAGGGTAAGGCGGCGGATGTTCGAGGCGAAGCGATCGGCGGACGAGGCCGGGCTGAAGGGCCTGATCGACGAGTACGTGAAGCTGTGCGACCCGGTCGTGGCCGCGTCGTATGAAGGACGACCCGTGAGTAAGACCAGGCCGGTCTCGGCCGCCGAGAAAGCGGCCCTGGCGTCGCATGTCGACGAGGTGAGGGCGAAGAAGAATCCGCAGTCGGTCCGCCACGGGAAAGACAGGCCGGTCGTTTTCATCCAGTATGGCACGGGTTGCCCATTGATGGACGTGGCTCACATCGAGGTCGGCGAATCGTGGGGCGCCGAAGGTGTAGTGCACTTCGACCCGTCGTGGGCCGCCAGGAAGGAAGGCATGCTCCAGGGGGAGCTCACCCATGAGGAGGATGGTTCGCTCATAACCGAGGGCAACCTCAGATTGACCAGGTCCGGGATTATGGAGTCGACTCTCTGGCAAGTGAGGGCCCACAGGGGATTGAACACGGCCGAGACTGTAGCCCTCGCGGGGGAGTGCGGAGCGTCACTCACCAAGATCAACATGGCGTACGGTTCCCTTGGTGGCGGAACCGACCCCGAGAGACTCGTGGTCGACGGCGTCGAAGCGATGGTGCAGGCAGTTTCGTATGGGTTACCGTTTGACGTGGTGACCAACGAGGAATTGTGCGGTGTACCCGCCCACAAGGCGTTCGCGGGAATGCTGATAGTCGCTTCGATGGCGAAACGCCTCGGCGGGAAGCCGATACTCCAGCCACTGTTTTGCTACTCCCCCCAGGTGATGATAGAGGGGCAGATGAAGGACAACTACGTCGACTTCAACGCCGCCAAAGTGATCGCGCTCCGCAGGATAATGGACGCGCCGATCTGGCCGGGCGCCCCGGTGGGGTTCCTTACTCACACCGAGGACAGGGTTCAGGCATCGATGACGACTGCCCTCCACGCCTGCCTCGCGTCGTCCCTTGGCGTGGACGCGATATCCATATCATCAGCGGACGAGGCCTACTCGGGCGGTCCCATATCGGCGGCGGCCAGGGTCGACACGCTCACGGCGGTGCGTGAAGGATTCCGCTTCTTCGGCGCGGCCTCCGTGACGCCCACCATGAAGGCGGAGGAGTGGGCTTCGGGGCTCGTGGAAGGCATAGCGGGGGTTCTGGAAGAGGTGTCTCGCAGGGGATCGTTCGTGGCCGCGCTCTACGAGGGAATACTCGGTACCAGGGAGGAAGGCGCCTACCCGGGTCGCTCCGGCCGGGGGACTGTGAGAAAGGCAAGTACGTGACAGGTGAGTGCGCCATGGGAGAGCAGTGCAGGCTTGGGGGACGCCCCGCGGGCGTCAGTGTCGGCGTAGCCGGGACCGCAAAGAACACCGGTAAGACGACGACCTTGATGGGCGCCATGCGGGAATGCCAGGAGCGCGGGCGCCTGGTGCGCGTTACGAGCATAGGGTTCGACGGGGAGGACGTGGATAACGTCACGGGCCTGCCCAAGCCGCGGATATACTGCGACAGGGGTACGCTGTTCGCGACGGCGCGCGGGTGCGTCAAGGCTGGGAGCGCGCGGGTTCGCCTGCTTGCGGGGACAAGTATCGAGACCGCCCTGGGGCAGGTCGTTGTTGGGGTCGTTGAGCGTGAGGGCCTTGTGGTGCTCGCGGGGCCGAACAAGACTCCGGATCTCCAGTCGCTGCTACAGATTATCGAGGAGGTCGACCGGCGCCCGGGTGTCACGCTGGTTGATGGCGCATTTGGCAGGATGGCCCCGATGAGCATCCTTGACGCGATCGTCCTGGCGACCGGCGCGGCGAGGAACCCGTCCATCGACCTCCTGGTCAGTGAGACCAGGGACATGGTGCAGGTGTTCGACATCCCGAGGGCGCCGGCGGGGGTGGCGGGTGTGGAACAGTCCTGCGGCGAATTCCGTCTCAGGGGTGGGCGAACCGAGGTGTTGCCGGAAGCGGGCCTCCTGGGGCCCGTGAAACCGCCCGCGGGCCGGGAATGCGTGGAGTACCTTGACATCCCAGGGGCGGTGTTCCCGCCGGCGCTCGCAGCCCTTGCGGAGGCGCTTGGTCCAAGGTTGCGGGCAGCGCACGTGGTGCTCTCATCGCCGGCAAGCCTCCTGGTCAGCGGGGATCCGCCTGCCGCGGCAAGGGCCGTGGCGCAGCTGAGGTCGTTTGGGGCGAGGGTGTGGGTCCGGAGGCGGCCGCGCCTCCTGGGGATCACAGTAAACCCGTACTATCCGGTGAGGGTGTCCGCAGGCAACTATGAGCCGAGGTTCGTGGACGCGTTGGAGATGATGCGCTCGTTCAGGAAGGATGTGGCGCGGCCGGTATGGGACATAGTCAGGGAGGGCGCGGGTGGTCTGGGAGAAACCCTTGAGTCCATGATGAACCGCGTAGAATCTGAAGGTAAGGAGGGGACTCTCAACGAATATCCACTATGCCGGGATAACGTCGATTGGTGACCTGAAGCAGGAGATTATCAAGATCAACAACAGGGTCAACCAGTCTCTTTTCGGCAACGGATTGAGATGGCAGAAGGTCGATGTGATCGGGCAGAAGATAATCATTCTAGCGGAAAACATGAGGGTGAAGCCCCTTGCCGCCATAGATGACAAGGATCGCCTTGCGACCAGGCTGGCCGATATCGCACTCTTGAACGAGTACAAATCCAGGCTGCGGCAAGAGATCCAGGAATCGCTCGGCATCACTGTGAGATCCATCCTGAAGGACTACGACCCGGAGTACCAGCTGGCGGGGACTATTATCGTGACGGAGGAGAGGCTCGAGGACCTGGAGGTTCCAGAGCAGGGGGAAACCAGGTCGCGAAGTGACGATTAGCGGAACCGGATACGCGCTACTGAACCAGGGTAGCTGGCTGCGGGGAGCTCCTGCGGAGAGCCCCGCGAGACCGCTGAACTATCCCGGGACGGGAGGCCGCCATGACGTGGCGCCGGACCGCTCGGGGGGCAGCGGTTTTTTGGTTGTGTTGGGTCAACTAGCACTGAATGGGGGTGGGGTATTGGACAAGCCGGTGACCGTGGCGGACGTTGTTGCTGCGCTTGACAGGATCACAGGCGGACGAGTGTGCAGGCAGGCATCGGACCTTTTCTCCGGCAAGAGCAGGTTTGTGGTCACGAAGACGTCGGGGATCCCCGGCAAGGCCGTTACTGAGACTCCGGGCCTCGTGTTCGGCGACCCCGGGCAGGTGGTGAAGAAACTCGCGGTATGTATGACGCTCACCGAGAGTCACATCGAGCTCGCCGGCGCCACTGGCGTCGACGCGATCGTGGCCCATCACCCGGTGGCCGACGCGGCGAACTCCGGGGGTGTGCCGTTGAAGACCTACCTCGGACTGTACGGCATCGCGGCCCTGGAACTCCATGAGGCGTTCCACGGTCTTCACCCCGGGATCACGTACCTTCACGGGCACAAGCCGTTCAGGGTCGACATCGCGTACGGCGGGTTACCGGGCAACGTCATGTCGGTGGGCGCCGCCCTCGAGGGCGTGAAGACGGCGGGAGACATCCTCAAGCGATTGGCTCGCTTCATGGGGTACGACGATGAGCACGCGATGCTCCTTGCGGAGAGGAAGGTGCGCAAGTCGGATTCCGTCCAGGAGACGAACGTCGCGACGGGTGGATGTATATTGAATGGTGACGAGTCCAGCCCCGTGAAGACGATACTGCACATTCACCCGCACACGGGCTTCACCACCGCCCATCTCGAGCAGGCCAAGAAGGAGTATCCCGAGATCGATACGGTGCTTGCCTCCATAAGCCGCGTACGACGGGAACACCCGCTCGTCGAGAAGGCCAGGGAACTCGGACTGACGTTCGTCGTCGGCAACTCACATGCCATGGAGATCCTCGAGAACGGCGTCCCGCTTGCGGCGGCTATTCAGGCGGCGCTGCCGGGCGTGGAAGTAGTCGTGTTGAGAGACAGGGTATCGAGCTACCCGCTCTCCGAAATCGGCACGGTTGCGATACGGGAGTACGGCAGGGAGATGTCGGAGAAGTACCTGCTTCAGGAATCTAACCGTTAGGAACTACTGCGAAACAGGGGGTTGACAGTAGAATGGCTCAGATGGAAAAGGGTGTTGCGAAGCGGCCGTTGAAGTCCATCGAGGTCGTAGGCCTCGTGATCCTGGCCCTGTCCATGGTTGGGTTGTTCGTGAACCCGGGGTTCATCGGCGGGATTTTCGATGCGATGGTGAACAGGGTCAAGGGCATCGTCGTCGACGCATACCTCACCAAGACCCTGGGCTGCGCCATCATATGCAGCGTCCTCATGGGCAGGGTCCTCGAGAGGCTGGGCATGACGGACGCCCTGCTGCGTGTATTCATGCCCGTTGCGTCGTTCCTGGGCGTGAACCCCGCGGTGATTGTGCCGGGCGTGTACAACATCCTCGGTGACATCAACGCGGCGGGCCGCATCTCGGGCCCTGTGCTGAAAAGGGCCGGCGCCACCAAGGACGAGCAGAAGATCGCCGTGGCAACGATGGTGCAGTCTCAGCAGTCATTCTCCACGTTCATGCTCGGCTTGATAGCGATGTCCAATGGCGGAATCTGGGCGTTTCCAGTGATCATCCTCGGGGTTTTCGCTCCGCTCGTGGTGGTGCCGCTTCTCCTGTCCAAGACGATCTACCGGAACACGAAGAGGGTCACACTCGACGAGCTACCCTCGTTCACCCCGAACACCGGCGTATTGCAGACGCTTTCCAACGGTACCAAAGAGGGCGCGGAGATCATGTTCCTGCTGATCATCCCCGCGGCAGCCATGGTCTTCTCAATCATCGGCGCCCTTGAGTACATCAAGGTGTGGCAGCCGATCGAGGCGGGCCTCACCTCGGTGCTGAGCGCCCTGTCGATCGATCCCAAGACAGGCATCCTGTCGGTGCTGGCATCGCCCACCCTGGCGATGAACACGCTGAAGGACACCGCGGCGACGCTGGCGCCCAAGCTCGTCGTCGGCTCATTCGTCCTTGCCGCGTCAGGATTCCCGCTCCAGGTCATCTTCGGGCAGATCCCGGCCGTGTGGGCGGCGAACTCTAACCTCAACGAACGCGAGGCCATGGAGGCCGCGACCCTGGGCGCGATTCTCAGGGTGGTGAGCGCGTTCCTACTGGCGATCTTGCTCACGCCTCTGGTGAGCTAGGGGCTTCGAGGCGACACACCTGCCGCGACTCAAGCGAAGGAGGAGGGGCTCGACCCTCCTCCATTGCCTTTCCGGGGTCAGGGGGACAGCGCACCGGTTATGTCGAACCTGAACAGCCCCCTGGACGGCCAGCTCATCGTGACGTCCGGCCTCCGCAGGGATATGTCTAGTTGCCTGCGCGGGCCGCCGCCATCGAGGACGACCTGGAACGAGAAATCCATGCAGAAGAGCCCGGGATCGAGGACGGCGTTGTTGTCCACTATGACTACCAGCCTGTCTCCCTCCTCCAGGTTCACGGGGCAGGGTGTGGCCCCGTGGGCCTCGATGGGCCCGAAACCGATCCCAGTGTACGTGTCGGAGTGGGTATATGTTGCGGACCTGCCCGTGGCGGCGATGCGCTTTCCCGGAAGGATCATCCCGTTCAGGCCCCAGCGGTCGCTGCCCTGCGAAGCGGGCACGGCCCGGCCGTTCAGCTCGAGGCCCAGATTGAAGTATGTAGTGAGGTCTACGCTGATGCTGGTCTCCGCGATCAAGTCGACTCCGATATTCACCGCGGTTCACCTCCCTTTCTCACGCCGAATACCGGCCATACGCCCAGATCCACGCGGAAGCGGCCGCGTCCTTCCCAGTCCACCGTGACCCCCGGCCTGGATAGGGCCAGTTCCCCGTGGGATCTCCCGCTTTCGCCCACTATCCTCACGGCCGTGGTTCCCTGAATCTCCCCCTGACTGAAGGGGATGGAGGTCCTCAGGAGGAACCCGATCCTATCGCGGGGGCGGATTGCGACGTGAACCAGATACGCGGGGCGGACGCGCAGCACGTAGGCAGGGGACAGCCCCGAATCCCAGATATTCAGGCGTCCTGTGGCGACAAGACGGTGGCCCGCCTTTATCGCCGCGGCCGTGCGGTACTCGTCCCTGCCGGCGGTGTTCTCCTGGACGGCGCCGTTCACGATCACACGCGCTTCGAAGTGGCTGCCCGGGGGGATGAGGAGATCGCAGAGAGAGACCAGTTCGATGCCGAGTCTCACCGGAGCCACCTCCGCCTGGCCGGATTATCATATTCCCGGCGCCATCGTCGTGTGATGGGGCCTGTGCCAGGGAAGGATCATCCAGGGGACGTTGCATGCAGGAGGAAACGGTAGGGTTCCGGCGAAACACAGTGGGGGTGAAAACGCCTTGGCGTCCGGAGGGTTGCAGAGAGTCCAGAAAGCCCTGGCGGCGGCGGGCGCGGGCTCGAGGCGCTCATGTGAGAGGCTCGTGGCCGAGGGGCGCGTCAGGATAAACGGACGGGCAGCGACCTTGGGATCCAGGGTGGACCCGCTCGTCGATAGTGTCACGGTCGACGGAAAGCCGGTGGACCTCCGTCCCGCGCGGACGGTGTGCATCATGCTCCACAAGCCGCGGGGGTACATAACCACCAGGTCGGATACCCACGGACGGAAGACAGTCATGGACCTGGTGGGCCGCGACATCCCCGGGCTTCACCCCGTGGGCCGGCTGGACTATGATACTGAAGGGATCCTTCTCCTGACCAACGATGGGTCGCTGACCTACCAGTTGACACATCCCAGGCACGAGGTGGACAAGACCTACGAGGTGACGGTGTCGAGGATTCCGGACGGTGAGACGCTGGACGCGCTGAGGCGGGGCGTCGAGCTCGATGAAGGCGTCACGTCCGAGGCGGCGGTCAGGCTGTTGCGTGCGCGTGGGGACAAGGCCGTCGTGGAAGTGACGGTCCACCAGGGATGGAAAAGGCAGATACGCAGGATGTTCGAAGCGCTCGGCTACCGGGTGCTGAGACTGAAGAGGACCAGGTACGGGCGCCTGGCTCTCGGCGGACTCAAGCGTGGGCAGTTCAGGTGGCTCACGGACGATGAGATCGAGTCTCTGAGGAAGAGGGGGCGCCGGCCCGGCAGGCAGGGGGCCCCGTTACCGTTTCGAGGAGGGAACGCAGTTGGCGCCAGAATACATGAGGACTCTGAAGGACGTCGCCGGGTTCACGGTCGACGGGTCCGACCGGCTCCATTCCGCCACACACGAAGAAATACGGATGGGGGCCACGACCGACATCTACTTCGTCAAAACGTACGAGATCCTGAAATCCCTGGGCCTCGAGAACACCCCCGTCGTAGCCGAGATATTCGCGTCAAGGAGCGGAGTCCTGGCCGGGCTGCCGGAATGCCTGTCCCTTCTGAGGAGGAAGGCCGTTGAGGTGTGGGCGTTGCCTGAGGGCGACGAATTCTCCGACAAAGAGGTGGTAATGCGCCTCAGGGGCTCGTACGGGGAGTTCGGGATATACGAGACGGCTCTCCTCGGCATCCTCGCTTCGTCCAGCGCGTGGGCGACTGCCGCCAGGGAATGCCGCCTGGCGGCGGGCGGGAAGACGTTCCTTGCCTTTGGCGCGAGACACCTGCATCCCGCTGTGGCGCCGGTGATGGAAAGGGCGGCGATCATTGGCGGGGCGGCCGGAGCGAGCGACATCCTGGGTGCGCGCCTTGCGGGGCAGGAACCGGTCGGCACCATGCCTCACGCGGTCGTCCTCATAGTGGGAGACACCGTCAAGGTTGCGATGGAGTACGACAGGATAATGCCCCCGGGGACCAAGCGAATCGTCCTCGTGGATACCTTCAAGGACGAGGCGGAAGAGGCGCTTCGCGTAGCGAGGGAGCTGGGGCCGAGGCTCGACGGGGTAAGGCTGGACACCCCGGGCGAACGAGGGGGCGTCACCCCCGATCTCGTCCGCGAGGTGAGGGCCAGGCTCGACCAGGCGGGGTTCAAGCACGTCAACATATTCGTGTCAGGCGGTGTGACCCCCGAGAGAATGACGGTCCTTGCGGAGGCCGGCGCCGATGCGTTCGGGGTCGGGAGCTACATATCCGGCGCGAAGCCCATCGACATGACGCTGGACCTCAAGGAGATAGAAGGCAAGCCGATTGCCAAACGCGGGAGAATACCCGGGATTACCCCGAATCCCCGCTTGAAGAAAGTACTCTGATTGCGCGGGTTCACGTGGTCCTCAGGCGGCTGTCATGGGGCCGCCTTGACAACGATGGCATACACAGGGCAGGCGGATCTCGCGAGTTCCGACCTGCCTGCTGCTTGTGCCGCTTTCGATCGCCTCGAGGTCAGCCGGGTCCGAACCTTCGAGGTTGGCGTCGGGTGCCGCTGACCATAATATGCTCGCGGGGTGGCGCATAGGATAGAGCAGGGACATCCCCGGGGAGTTGGTGCGGCATTGAGGCGCGAGAGCGGGTTGCCCGGATGGATGGGTGGAATGGAGGTGTTCCTCGTCAGGCTGACGGCCACCTGCCTGGCCCTGACTGTGGCCGCACAGCTGTTGCTCGCCAATCCCTCCCTGCGGCCGCTGCTCAACTTCGCCCACCGGGCGGAGGGCGTGAGAATCGATCCAGACCTCGCGGGTACGATCTCGCTGGACATGCCGGCGGCCGGACGCGCCGGTCGGGCAGGCGGCATGGCTTCCATAACCCTGGAGGCGGTAAGGGGCGGCGTGGCCGTTCCCATTCAAGTGGAAGTGGAAGGCAAAGCGGCGGGGGTCATACCGGCAGGGCATGGGCTGCCCACCCGCGTCACGGTGGAGGCGGCCGGCGGGACGGAGGTGGCCCTGCGGCTGAGGGAGGAGGGCGAGGCTTCCCGGGTCGTGGTGGCGGCCGTTTCCCCGCAGGTGGTTTACCCCGCGCGCGGCGACGTATTCCTTGTAACGATAGAGGGATGCCGGTTCCGGCTCAAGACCCGCTGATCCTGTTGCCCCGAAGCGGGCGGGGGGCGGCCCTCGCGATGATGAGGCCGGCGAGGACGAGCGCGCCTTCGGCCACCTGTCCCGCCGTCACCTTCTCGCCGGTGAGGAATGGTCCAATCACCATGCTGACCACGGAGACCAGGTAATGATACAGGGTGGTCTTCACGGGGCCGGTCTGCTTTATCCCCCTGTACCAGAACGTGAAGGCGACAACCGTGCCGGGGACGACGACATAAGCCATTCCGAGCCATTCAAAGGGGTTCAGAGTCAATATCCGGAAGGGCTCGGCGCACTGGGACAGTCCGAATCCGATCAACACGACTGGTCCCACGGCCATGGACGGCGGCCGCTACTGCGAACAGTTCCCCCCGCGCCCGCGTCAACGTGCGTTGCCTCCCCCGTCACGCTTTTCGCTGTTCCCAGCGTTCGAGCACCTTCATGGCAAAACGCGCCACGACCTGGGTCACCGATCCACCCAGGGCGACCGCCACGATCAGGGTCTCGACGATCTCCTCTCGCGTCGCGCCCGCTTGCATGGCCGCGTCGACGTGGTACTGTACGCATGGGTAACACTTGACGTTCAGTGAAACGGCAAGTCCCATGAGTTCCTTGTACTTCTTCGGGACCCGCCCGTCAGCGAACGCCGCGATCTCGTAATCTTCCATCTGCCTCGTACATGGCTTCCTCTCCCTCCATTGATCACCAGCAGTGATTTCAGCGTAACGCGGCGATCAACACTGTGTCAAGCTGATTACAAGACGTGGCATCCACAACACGGGGCAGCGGGAGGGCGGGTGTCGCCATTCTTGAAAAAGCGCGTACCCTATGGTATATCTGAATAGGAAAACGCAGGCTGTAAGGCGGGGATTCCACGGCGGGCGCAAAAAGGAAAAGGCTCAGGCCATGTCGAAGACAGGTATCCGTAAGATGGGGCTGATCAGGATCGGTATCGACGGCCCGGCAGGGGCTGGGAAGAGCACCCTGGCAAGGCGCCTGTCACGTGAACTAGGGGTGCGGTATGTGGACACGGGCGCGATGTATCGCGCCCTTACTTTCAAGGTCCTGGAGGCCGGGGTCGACCCGGCTGACGCGGACCAAGTGGTGTCCCTGGCGGAGAAGACTCGAATCAACCTGGAGCCGCGTGCGGGAAGCGGGGAGCAGATGGTGATGATGGACGGCCGCGATGTCACCCGCGAGATCCGCTCTCCTGACGTGAACAGATGGGTATCCGTGGTGGCCAGGCATCCCCGTGTGAGAGAGTTGATGGTGAGGACTCAGCAGGCAATGGCTTGCGATAGTGTAATCATGGAGGGCCGGGACATCTGTACCAGGGTTATGCCTGACGCCGAACTGAAAATCTTCCTCACAGCAGATCTCCACGAAAGGGCTCGCAGACGCCACAAAGAGCTCGTCGAGAAAGGATACTCGCCCTCAATCCGCGAAGTAGAGGCCGAGATGGCTGCCAGGGACCGGATAGACTCCGGGAGAGAGAAGGACCCTCTGCGTCCCGCGGAGGATTCGGTGATAGTGGACAGCACTGGCATGACTCCCGAAGAGGTGACCAGGGCTGTCCTCAGACTATGTGAGGGCGGGTCAAGTTGCTCTACTGGGTCGTAAGGGCGATAATGGGCGGGATAGTGTCGGCCCTGTTCGGGCTCGAGGTCAGCGGGCGGGAGAACGTCCCGTCCAGTGGGCCTGTGATTGTGTGCTCGAACCACATCGCCTGGCTCGACCCAGTCGTACTGGCCATGGTGGTCCCACTCAAGATCTCCTTCATGGCCAAGGAGGAGCTGTTCCGGTATCCGGTGTTCGGGCAGGTGTTGCGGGGGGTCGGCGCCTTTCCTGTGAAGCGTGGAAAGGCCGATCGCGGCGCCATCCACGCGGCGTCGACGGTGCTGCGGCAGGGCGGGGTACTTGGGATGTTTCCCGAGGGCACGCGCAGCAGGACCGGGGAAATGGGCAAGGGACACAACGGTGCGGCGTATGTTGCCGTTCGGAACAGGGCCGCGGTGCTTCCGGTGGCCATAATAGGGCCGTACAGGGTTGGAAGACGCGTCAGGGTCAACATTGGGAAGGCGATGACCCTGGCGGGCAGCGAAGATAGGGTATCGTCGCAGGAGATGGGGGAGGCGGCCGCCAGGGTCATGGAGGCGATCGCGGGGCTCCTCAACCGGAGGCAGGCAAGTGCAGGTCAGACTGGCTGATGGCATGGGCTTCTGCTATGGTGTTCGCCGTGCCATCGAGATGGCGGAGGAGGCGGCGCGAGTCTCGGGTGGCGCGGCGTACTGCCTTGGACCGCTGATACACAATCCGCAGGAGATCGCCAGGCTTCGCGAGCAGGGGGTGATTCCGGTGGCGGACGTGCCTGCGGCGGGCGGCGGCGTGCTCGTACTCAGGGCGCACGGAGTGCCCCGCGAAGTGACGGAGCGGGCCGTGGCACGCGGATTGAAGGTGGTCGACGCCACGTGCCCGCATGTCAGGGCTTCCCAGGAGGCCGCCAGGAGGCTTCGCGAGGACGGCTATCGTGTGATAATAGTGGGGGATCCGGATCACCCGGAGGTCAGGGCGACGAGCTCCTACGCGGGAAGCGAGTGCGTTGTAGTGGACAGCGTCGAGGCGGCGCGTGCGGTCGGCCCTGTGCCGAAGGCCGGAGTAGTGGCGCAGACCACTGTCAGGCAGGATCTCTTGGATTCCGTCACCGGGGTGCTCGAGAAGGCCTGCGGGGAACTGAGAGTGATCAGGACCGTCTGCGAGGCCACGTCGAGGAGTCAGAAGGCTACCCGCAAGCTCGCGAGGGATTGTGATGTCATGCTGGTTGTAGGCGGCAGGGACAGCGCTAACACCCGCAGGCTTGCTGAGATAGCGATCGAGGAAGGGTGCGAAACCCATCTCATCGAGACGGCTGTGGATCTCGTACCGGAGTGGTTTCGTGGCAAGGGTTCGGTCGGAATTGCAGCCGGAACGTCGACACCCGACTGGATCATAAAGGAGGTCGTAGGCAAGGTGGAGGACATCGAAAAAGCAATGGCCCCGGAGGAGCGCGCGGAGGAGAAGCCAGGTTCAGTCGAGGGGGGCGAACTGGTTTCCGGAACGGCAGCTGCTGGCGAGACTGCGCCGGAAACGTCGGTGGAGACTGGCGCCGAGTCGCCGGACGCTGCGGTTGAGGCGGCGCCGGAAGCACCTGCGGGGGAGGCTGCGACTCCAGAGACGCCTGCGGCTCCCGACGAGCCCGGTGACGGCCGGATCTACGATGAGTCGATGAAGAGTCTCAAAGAGGGAGAGATCATCCCGGGCCGGGTGGTGTCCATCGACGACAACGGCGTCATGGTCGACGTCGGGTACAAGTCGGAGGGGATCATTCCGCCCAACGAGGTTTCCCGCAAACAGGTCCCCCCCGCCGAGGTTGTCAAGCCCGGTGACGAAATCATGGTGTACGTTCTCAGCGTAGACAACCAGGAGGGGATACTGAAGCTCTCCAAGAAACGGGCGGATGAGAGCCTTGCATGGGGAAAGCTCGAAGAGGCCATGGCGGAAGGCAGGGTCATTGAGGCGCCTGTGGTCCAGGAGGTCAAGGGCGGTCTCGTGGTTGACGTGGGCGCCAGGGGATTCGTCCCCGCGTCACAGATACAGCGCGGCTACGTCAGCAACCTGGCGAAGTACGTCGGCCAGACGCTCCGGATGAAAATCCTCGAACTCGACCGCGGTAAGAACAGGGTGGTGCTGTCGCAGAGGGTCGTCCTGGAGGAGGAGCGGGAGCGACTCAAGGCCGAGACCTGGGGCACCATCGCCGAGGGAGAGATAAGGCGCGGTGTCGTCAAGGGCATAACCGATTTCGGCGCGTTCGTGGATATCGGCGGGGTGGATGGTCTCCTGCATGTGTCGGAGCTGTCCTGGGGCAGGGTGAATCATCCCTCCGAGGTCGTCAAGGAAGGCGACGAGATAGACGTGATGATACTCAGGATCGACAAGGAGAAGGGCAAGATCTCTCTGGGTCTGAAGCAGGTTCTCCCCGATCCGTGGAGCACGGTGGCGACTAAGTACCCTGTGGATTCCGTGGTAGAGGGCAAGGTGACGAGGCTCGCTCCGTTCGGGGCGTTTGTGCAGCTCGAACCCGGGATCGAGGGCTTGATTCACATATCCGAGTTGTCTCACGAGCGCGTGTCCAAGCCGGATGAGGTCGTGTCACCCGGACAGGGCGTCAGGGTGAAGGTGCTGAAGAGTCGCCCCGAGGAGAGAAGGATCAGCCTCAGCCTGAAGGCTGTGGAGGATGATAGTGAGAAGAAGCAGGTCGACGATTACCTGTCAGGGCAATCGTCGCCTGACAAGGTGACCCTGGGCGAGGTGTTCGGGGACATACTTGATGAGGCTAAGAACGGGTCCAGATCAGGTTCCTGACACGAGCTGGAACCAGTCTGACTTGCCGGGGGCCGCGACCGCGGCCCCTTCATCATAGGCCGGGCACCACAGACAGAGCGCGGTATGGGGGAGAGGTGGCAGGACATGGTGAACCGGGAGGCGCCGCGCGTCGATCGCGGCAAGATCCTGGAATGGTTGAAAGAAATGGTCAGCACGGAGTCGGTCAATCCCAGCCTCGTGCCGGGCGGCGGGGGCGAGGCAGCCATGGCGCGGTTCGTCGCGGATGTTTGCGCTGGTATGGGACTGGACGTCAGGATTGATGAGCCGTCGGCCGGGAGGCCGAACGTCATCGCGGTGTTGAGAGGCGCCAGGCCGTCTCGTGAGAGGAACTTGCTCCTGAACGGCCATCTCGATACCGTGGCGCTCGGGGGCATGAAGGACGCGCTGGTTCCACGCGAGAGCGGCGGGCGGCTTTACGGCAGGGGCTCGCTGGACATGAAGGGCGGGCTCGCGGCGATCCTGGGTGCCCTGGAGGCCCTCTCGAGATCGAACCTGCGGCTCGAGGGTGACGTGGTCCTCGCAGCCACCAGTGACGAGGAATACGCCAGTATCGGAGCGCAGCACGTCGCGGGGGAGATAGACGCCGGAGGCGCCGTTATCGCCGAGGCTACCGGAATGGGCCTGTGCCTCGCTCACAAGGGGTTCGCATGGCTCAAAGTGGAGACGTACGGCAAGGCCGCGCACGGGAGCCTGCCTGCCGCCGGGGTCGACGCCATCGCCAAGATGGGCAAGTTCCTGGCCGAACTGGATGAGTACTCCCGTACGGAGCTTGGCACGCGGACCCACCACTTGCTGGGGAACCCGTCGGTACATGCATCGACGATAACGGGCGGCACGGAGCTCAGCACCTACCCGGACAGGTGCACGCTCATGATCGAAAGGAGAACCATACCGGGGGAGACCGCAGACGGGGTGCTGGGCGAGATGAAGGGCATCCTTGACCGCCTCTCGAGGTCCGACAGATCTTTCGTGGCTGAGTGCGAGGTCACTCTGTACAGACCGCCATACGAAGTCGGCGGGGACAGCGCGATCGCCGTTGCGGTGTCGGACGCCTTTACGTCCGTGATGGGGAAACCGCCGCACGTGGTGGGCGTCGCAGCCTGGCTGGATTCCGGGATATTCGGGCCCCGGGGCATCCCCTGCGTGATCATGGGGCCGAGCGGTCAGGGGCAGCACGGTGACGAAGAATTCGTGAACCTGGATAGCGTGTACGATCTCGCGCAGACGCTTGCGGGCACGGCCCTGCGCTTCTGTGGCGCGCACAAGTGAGAAGCCGGCCGCAGGGGCGGGCATGCTAATCCGCGAAATCCTTCAAGTGAAGGGGTGAGGGAAGTGGATCTGCCCGGAATCGTGTTGTCGGGGATTGCAGGCTACCTCGCCGGGTCCATCCCGTTTGGCGTGATCGTGGGGAAAAGGTGGGGCAACGTCGACGTCAGGCGGTACGGGAGCGGCAACATCGGGGCCACCAATGTCCTCCGGGTGCTGGGTCCCGTCCCCGCGATCCTGGTACTCGCCTGTGACCTGGCGAAAGGGATGGCCTCCGCCCTGATCGGGTCGAAGTTGGCGGGGCCGTGGGGTGGCGCGACGGCGGCCATGACGGCGATCATCGGTCACTCCTTCCCCGTGTGGCTCGGCTTCAAGGGCGGGAAGAGCGTGGCCACCGCGGGCGGGGGATTACTGGCGCTCGCGCCGTACGTCTGCCTCGTGGAACTCGGGCTGGTGGCCGTGATCATCGCCGTGACCCGGTACGTTTCTCTTGCGTCGATTTCGGCGGCCGCCACCGCGCCGTTCGTTTCCATCGCGTTCAGGCAGCCGCCTCCGGTGACCGCGTTCGTCGCGTTTGCGGCGGTGGTCGTCATAGTCCGTCACCGGTCGAACATCAAGCGACTGCTGGCTGGAAAGGAGAACAAGTTGGGGCAAAAGGCCGGACCCGGGAGAATATAAATCCTCCGAAGGGAGGGTTCGGCTGATGAACACCACCAAGGCCGGTCTCGCCAGGCGAGCGCTGGCGTTTGCAGCGGACGGCGTCATATGCATGGTCCTGGCGCTGGTGCCGGTCGTCGGCCTGCTGTTGTCGGCCGTCTACATGCTCGCCAGGGATGGACTCATGGACGGCCGGAGCCCCGGCAAGAGGTTGGTCAATCTCAGAGTGGTCCGTTCCGATACCGGGCGCGGCGCGGCGTACGTGGACTCAGTCAAGCGCAACGCCATATTCGCGGTACCCGACGTGTTGCTGATCGCCCCGTCGCTGGCCACAATCGTGGCCGCGCCCCTGTCCGTGGCGGTGCTGCTTCTTGAAGTGGTATTCATGCTGACAGATCCCGAGGCGATGCGCCTCGGGGACAGGTTTGCCCGCACGAGGGTGGTATACGAACTACCCCAGGGCGCCAGGCAGCGAGTCGCGTAAGCAGCGGTCTTGCGCCACCGGCCCGGAGTACCCGGGCCTTTTTGCTGTTTTCTCACTTTTGTGGGGTGGACATGCTCGAGTAAGATTGGTGTATAATCACAGAGGTATGTTATCGCGGACTCCGATTTTGCTCTTGTTGCGGCGCGTGATGCGCCAGCACTATTTCAGGGGAGGCGGGCCAGTGAAGAAATGGATCATCGCGGGCGTGGTCGTGATAATCGCCGGCTGCGCGCTTGCGGTTTACATGAGATCGGGAGTGGCGACGGTCAACGGCGAACGGATAACACCCTCAGAGTTCTACAGCGCTCTCCAAAATGACTCCGGGAAGCAGACCCTGGAGCGACTCATGCTCGAGCGCCTCATCAAGCAGGAGGCCAGGAAGCAGAGCATCTCCGTGTCAGACGCCGAGATTCAGAAAGGGATAGACGAGATTAAGTCGCAGTTCGCCACGGAGGCCGAATTCGACGCGGCGCTCGAGGACTCCGGGATGAGCCTCGGCGATTTGAGAGACAGCGTCAGACTGAACGAGCTCGTGAGGAAACTGAGCCTCAAGGGGGTCACCATCACCGAAGAGGACATCCAGAAATACTTCGAGGAGAACAAGGACTCCCTTGGACAGCCCGCCCGGGTGAGGGCGAGGCACATCCTCGTCGGCACGAAAGACGAGGCGGACGAGGTATTGAAAAGGGTACGCGCAGGCGAGGACTTCGCCACACTGGCCTCCGCGCTCTCCACAGACACTGGGACCAAGATTAACGGCGGAGACCTGGGGTTCATAAAGGCCGGTGAGACGGAAGAGGCGTTCGAGAAGGCTGCTTTCGCGTTGAAGCCGGGCGAGGTCAGCGACGTCGTAGAGACATCCTATGGATTCCACGTCATCAAGGTTGAAGCCCGTGAGGAGGCCAAGCCGGCCACGCTCGAGGACTCGCGCGAGAAGATCGTCGAGGCGCTGGAGAACGAGAGGGCAAAACCGGTTGACGAGGTCATCAGCGAAATCCGCGCCGCGTCGGACATCAAGGTATTCTGGGACAGGTACAGGGCCCTGGAACACGCCCCCGAAGCGGAGAGCGGCCAGGACTAGTCCCTCACGGCGAAAGCATATGAGGGCCCCCGGCGGGGGCCCTTTCCCGTCGACTCCGTTTCGACCTCGCGGGTGTTCGTCCACCCGCACTCCATCGCACATCTACCTGCCGGGAAATGCCCCGTTCCCAACATATATATAGATATTGCAATACAATGATATAGGGATATAATGGTCTTGGAAACCAACGGGTTGGGGGGAGATGGAGTGCGGGAGTATTCCAGGTACCGGAGGGACGCCGATCTGCTCAGGGCGATTGCCCATCCCGTGAGGCTATGCATACTCAACGGCCTGATGGATCACGAGTGCAACGTCGGGACCATGCAGGAGTGCCTGGGCCTCCCGCAGTCCACTGTGTCGCAGCACCTCAGCGTCTTGAGGGCGAGGGGCATCGTGACCGCCACCAGGAGGGGGGTCAACGTGTGTTACTCCGTGGCCGACAGCAAGGTGGCGGCCATAGTGAGGTTGATCTCGGATGGGAACGGAGGAGAAGGGCGGAATGGCTAATCGTGTCGTCGTAATAGGGGCCGTGGCCGCGGGAACCAAGGCCGCCGCAAGGGCCCGCCGCATGGACCCATGCGCCTCGATCAGGGTGCTCACTGAGGAGACCGATGTCTCCTACGCCGGATGCGGCCTGCCGTACTACGTCGGCGACGTGATAAAGGAGCGCGGGGAGCTCGTGGTGCGGGACGCCGCATCGTTCAGGGCCGCGGAGAAGATAGAGATCGTCACGCGGGCGAGGGCCACGGCGATAGACCGGGGACGGAGGCGCGTGACCGCGATTGACCTCGACACCGGCCGCGAGTTCGAGGTGGAGTATGACGCCCTCATTATCGCCACGGGCGCCAAGCCCGTCATCCCCGACATCCCCGGGATCCACCTCGACGGGGTGTTTTCGCTTAGGAACGTGGCGGACGCGGACGCCCTGAAATCGTTCATAGAGACCCAAGAACCGCGCTCGGCGGCGGTTGTCGGGGGAGGGTTCATAGGCCTGGAAACGGCTGAGAATCTGAGCTCCCGCGGCATGCAGGTCACGCTGATAGAGATGATGGAGCAATTCCCGCCCGGCTTCGACGCAGACATGTCCGGGCTGATCAGGAATTGCCTGCAAGAGAACGGTGTGAGGGTGCGTGCGGGGGAGAAGGTCGAGGCGATCGAGGGGTCCTCGGGACGGGTGCGATCGGTCCGTACCACTGCGGGCAACGCCGTGGCCGACCTCGTGGTCGTCGCGATCGGTATCCGGCCCGAGACGGGGCTCGCCAGGGAAGCGGGCCTCGCGGTCGGACGGAACGGCGCGATACTGGTGGACGATCATATGCGCACTACTGACCCGAGTATCTACGCCGTGGGTGACTGCGCCTCGACAACCAACCTCGTCACGGGCGACCCGGCATGGTTCCCCCTCGGTTCCACCGCGAACAAGATGGGTAGGATCGCCGGATCCGAGGCCTGCCGGCGCGACGAGGAAACCGGCCCCGTGGGGATTGGCGCCGCGCGGACGTCCGCGCAGTCCCTGAAGGGCGTCCTGGGGACCTCTGTTTTCAAGCTGTTCGATCTGAATTGCGCCCGCACGGGGATGACTCTCCGCGAGGCTCTCGATCGCGGGCACGACGTGGTTTCGTGCACCGTCCCCGCCCCTGACAGGGCACACTTCTACCCGGGGGCCCGGGAGATCATCGTGAGGTTGATCGCGGACAGGGGCACGAGGCGTGTTCTGGGGGCTCAGGTTGTGGGGCGTGGAGTGGTGGATAAGCCGGTGGACGTGATCGCCACCGCGATTACGCTGGGCGCGACAGTGGATGACCTTGCGACGCTCGACCTTGCTTATGCGCCGCCGTATTCGAGCGCGATGGCCCCGACGATCACCGCCGCCAACGTCCTGCTCAACAAGATGGATGGCGGGCTCGACGGGATCACTGCCCGCGAGTTGAGGGATAGGCTGGGCGACCCGGCCCTCTTGCTCCTGGACGTGCGGACCGAACCGGAGTTCACCGCCTGCCACATCGAGGGATCCGTCAACGTCCCCGTCGATGAACTGGAAGGCCGGCTGGGGGAGGTCGATGGGTCGAAGGAGATCATCGTGGTATGCAGGGTGGGCAAGCGGGCATACAGGGCGTTTCTGGCGCTCAGGGACCAGGGGTTCCGGTCCGTCAAGATCCTGGACGGGGGCATGTGCGCCTACCCCTACGAGACCATATGAACGGGAGTGAATGCGGTTGGCGGAGCTACAGGTGAATTGCAGGGGGCTGCAGTGTCCCGGGCCGCTCGTGCAGGTGGCGCGGGAGGCAAGGAACGCTTCGAAGGGCGACGTGCTGGTGGTCGAGGCCACCGACATGGGATTCAAGAGAGACATCGCCGCGTGGGCGGGGAAGACCGGGCACGAACTGGTGAGCCTGGAGGAATCCGGCGGGCTGATCAGGGCGAGGATCCGCATTTCGTGACCGCCCCGTGACGCGCACAGTGTAACCTGACGGCTGAACCTTGGGGGGAGCGGCGTGACTCAATCGGCGAACGACGGCAAGAGCATCATAGTGTTCAGCGGTGACCTGGACAAGGCCATGGCTGCGTTCATTATCGCAACAGGTGCGGCGGCCATGGGCAGCGAGGTCACCATGTTCTTCACGTTTTGGGGCCTCAATGTCTTGCGGAAAAGCGGCCCCGCCGGGGTGAGGAAGCCCCTCCTCGACCGGCTGTTCGGATGGATGATGCCCAAGGGGCCTGACCGCCTTGGCCTATCGAAAATGAACATGGGCGGCATGGGCGCCGCCATGATGAAATACGTAATGCGCAGGAAGAACGTGATGCCCCTGAAAGAGCTGATCGATCAGGCGCGTGACCTCGGTGTACGGATGGTGGCGTGTACAATGTCAATGGACGTCATGGGGCTGAGACGTGAGGAACTGATCGACGGGCTGGAGTTCGCGGGTGTGGCGTCGTACCTCGGGACGGCCGAGCAGTGCGGCGTGAACCTTTTCATCTGAACCTGTACATCTGAAGCCGGCGCTGGAGCCACGCCGGGGCGGGGTGGCTCCAGCGGTCGTCCTGTCAGTCCGCGGTCCTCGCCTCCTCGGCGTAGCGCAGGATTCGCTCCAGCGTACGCTCCCTCAGCGCGGCGATACCGTCGAAATCCATGCACGAGGTGTAGTACTTCTCCATCTCGTCGTGGACGGTCTTGGCCATCTGGATGAACGAGATCGCCCTTCCGAACAGATAGTTGAAAACACGGGCGTCTTCGGATGTGAGTTCCTCGTATTTTTTCACCACTACCTGGGAGAGAAGGTCGTTCATGTTGATGATCGTGTCGTCGGCCGAGGGCTGGTAGGTGTGTGGCTCTATGGACTTGACCAGCGCGACGCTGAGGCCCTCTATGACGACGTGCTCGATCTTCTCCGGATTGAGCGGGCAGTGGTAGAGCTCCACGTCGTAACCCCGCTCGACCGCGGCCTGCGCCACCTTGCCCATGAGAACGGACTTGCCTGTGCCGGGATCCCCGACGATGATATATTTCTTCCTGCACGGGCCCACTATGGTATCCAGGTAGTTCTTGAGGCCGTCGGGGGTGATGGCGCTGGCGAAGAGGCGCCTGTCGCGGCCCACCTTCTGCGTGACCCTCTGCGCTCCGAAGATCTCCCATATCAAGTCGTCGGCCAGCTTGTTCGACTTGCCGAAATCGAGGCCCTCCAGGTTCGCAGACTCCCAGTCATCGTAAACGGCCTTGGCGGCCCGCAAGAATCTGTAGGCGCGATCGAAACACCGGCTTACCTCCTTGTTGGCTGCCACGATCTCGTCGCGGTGCTTCCTGAGTTCGATCTCATCCCAGAAGTCCCCCAGGTGAATGATTTCGTCAACCGCCCCGGGATGCTTGGGATCCACCACGTGGGGGGCGGTGCCATCGATGATCGCCACTCCTATGTCGGGAAAGACTACACCGTCGACTGAATCGTTGTCAGACGAGCAGTGATGGAGTTCGACATCAAACCCGCGATCCACCATCGCCTCGGCAATCTTCGACATGAAAGTGGACTTGCCCACCCCGGGGCCCCCTTTTATCACCAGGATCCTGGTGGCGTCGGGGGTGATTATCTGGTCGTAAAACGAGTAGAACCCCCCTGGAGTGTTATTGCCCGGGAAGACTTTCTTGACGTAGCCCTTGCGCCTGTTCACGGAATCCCCTCCTCAGTGCTCAGTTGATGGCCGTCCGACCGTTCCATGTATTGTATTGAGGCGTCCGGGGGAGGGTGCCTGTTCGGGTGGGCCCACGGTTCGCCGGCGGAATAAATCCCGCTCGCGCTGGGGATCATTAGAGCCGGTTACCGGGGTCTGGAACAAGAGGGAAAGGAGTTGATGCAATTGAGGATGCCCATCGGCATCATTGCCCTTCTTGCGGCGGCAATATTGATCTACTTCGGACTGGCCCACAGGGTCCTGGACAGGATGAGACTCAACGACAGGACCGCGCTTGCGTTCATCGTGGCGCTCATCGTTGGCGGGTTCCTCAACGTGACCCTCATCAGGGCGCCTGAATTGATGCTCAATATCGGGGGTGGCCTGGTGCCGCTCGCCCTCGCGGTATACCTGCTCGTTACGGCCGACGAGGCGGCGGAAAGAACCAGGGGGACGATCGCGGCAGTAATCACAGGGGCCGCGCTATACGCTCTCGCCAAGCTGCTACCGGCCGAACCGCCCGTAATGTTCATAGACACGCTCTACGTGGTCGGTATCGTGGCGGGCGTGATCGGCTATATCGCGGGGAGGTCCAGGCGTGGCAGCTTCGTAGCGGGAACGGTTGGCGTCATCCTGGCCGACGTGTTCCATTACATCGAGCTCCTCATCCGGCGCACACCGGGGAGGACCTGGATAGGGGGCGCGGGCGCATTCGACGCCGTGATCATCGCGGGGATAATCGCCGTCGTGCTGGCTGAACTCGTGGGTGAAACGAGGGAGAGGCTGCAGGGTGGCACGGACAAGACGGACGAACGTACCCGCCGCATGGCGGGAATGTTGGGGCCGCTCGACAGCGACAGCGGGAGCGTCGGCTCGAGTGAGAGCGGCAGCAGTAGCAGTAGCAGTAGCAGCAGCAGCAGTCTGAGTGGCCCGTCCTCCAGTGACCGCAGCGGGTCCAGTAGCGGCGAAGGCGGTGGTGGGTCGTGAAGGACGTAAAGGAGAGGTGGCGCTGGGCGGTACTGGCGGTGCTAGTCGTGGCGGCGTTCGCGGGCGGGGCCATAAAGGAGAGGATTGACCAGGCGGCGGTGGCGCGGGCGTCGCTGGGATCACATGACGAACTGCCTGCGAGATCGTTCCTGAGGGTGACTGATGAGACTGGCGCCGCCATCGCCTACACCGGGCACTATCTCGCGGCGGGCGACGAGTTCATCACGGAGGACGACAGGTGGTACCGCGTATCGGAAGTGTCCGGCAACAGGGCGAGGTGCAGGCTCGTGGGGGCGCTTCCGCCGGTCCAGCAGGGAACCGCGGGCATGATGGAGGCCGAAACGAAGCCGTCGCAGCCGTCGGCCCCACAGCCGGCGCCCGGACAGCCCTCCGGGGGGACGGCAGGCGCCATCGGGATATACCATACGCACAGCGATGAATCGTATGAGCCGACGGAGGGGACCGAGAGCGTCCAGAGCGGCAAGGGCGGGGTAATAAGGGTGGGTTCCGCGTTGATGGAGGCGCTGAAGTCAAGGGCGCTGACGGCCATCCAGGATACGACCAGCCATGCCCCCCACGACGCCATGGCCTATTCGCGTTCGCGCCGCACGGCCATGAACTTGATGCGGCAGGCGCGCCTTGCGTTGTTTGACGTGCACAGGGACGCCGCGCCACCCGGCGAGTACAACAAGCAGGTGTCCGGCGAGAAGGTCACACAGATAATGATGGTCGTGGGCAGGCAAAACCCCAAGTACCAATCGAACCTGGCGTTCGCCAGGAGACTCAAGGCGGCCGCGGACAAAGCCCACCCGGGCCTGATCAAGGGCATCTTGATCGCGGGGGGCAACTTCAACCAGGATCTGAGCGACAGGGCCTTATTGCTGGAGGTGGGGGCCGAGTCCAATAGCCGGGCGGACGCTGAAAAGGCGGTGCGTCTCCTGGCCGACGACATACCCAAGGTGGTGGGCGCGTCGACCGAGCCCGGCGGCGGGCTGACTGGAACCACTGGAGCGCAGGGAAGGAGCGCGGCCAGGGCCCTCGGGGGGATACTGATAGTGTTGGCCGTGGGCGTTGCCGGATACCTGCTGATCTCGACGGGCAGCCTGCGGGAGGCGGCGTCGAAGATAGGAAAGTTCGGGGGTCGCGAACTCGCGAACTTCCTGGGAGGTAGATCCAGGAGAAGGCGGTCCGGGGGGCGTGGTGACAGCCCGGACGAGAACGATCCGGACGAGAACAGGGGTGGCTGCGGGAGCTAGAGATGGGGTGGGGCCGGAGTGAAGGTGCTCTACTGGAGCTCCGGCTCCCCGAGGCACGCGATAGATGAGGCCTTGCGCGCTCTGGGCGGTTGGTCCCGCGAGAGCCCTCCGGAGGGGCCGGCGAAGGCCGGCCTCATTTATCGTGTCGGGCGCGACCGCGATCAGAACGAGGTCTTCGCCGCGGGGTTTGGGGGGTCCGCCGCCCGGATCTGCCTGAGGGCATCGAGGGGGATACTCGAGGCGTTTCCCGCCGTCCGCGACATCCGGATGGTCGCATGTGGGTCCGGCCGGCACCCCGGCGGACTTGACGCGCCGCCGCGGGGCTGCTCAGGCGCCGGTCGCCCTTTGAACGTCTTCTATCATTGCTATGGCTCCGCCCACTCGTCGGTCGTCGCCGCGGCGATCCACCTCGGTCACCTGCCCTCCTCACGCATTCCGGCGGTGAGTGAGGTGTGCGCCCTCCCATGGTTCGATCGTGTGCGCCACGAGGAGATCGGCGCCCCGTATTTCATCGGGGAGAACCCCCCCGGTGTGGGTGTTTTCATTCTGGGATTGGGGCCGTCCAGGTCCAGCGCGCGCGTTTTCGTCAGGGAGTTCATCGAACTGTGCGGCCTCTCGCCGCGGATTCTCACGGTTGATTGCCTTCCCCTTGCGGGGGCGGCTGTGAGGATCGGGGGATTCATGTCGCGAAGAATGGGCGCGGTTACTGTGGGGCGGTTCATCGCGGCAGCCGGCATAAGGCGAAGATACTGGGAATTCGTTTCGCTGGCGTGCCAGGCGCAACTACAGGTCGCGACCTGCATGCGTGGACGCACGAAAAATGACGACTCTTATGCCGGGGTATTGCAGGACCCGCCTTCCCGGGGTAGAATCAATGGCAAAAGGCTATGACGGGAAGAGTAGGGACCGCGGTGTTCCGGTGACAGAGAGCGGTGAATGCTGAGAGAGCCGTACCGGTCGCGTTCCCGAAGATCATTCCTGAGCCGCGCCCCGAAAGGAGTCAATCCGAGTAGGCCGCGCCGGTGGGCAACCGTTAACGCGCCAGGGTATCGAGTGACCTGCTCCGGGCGATTCCGCCCGCGCGGGAGGGACTCCGTACCCGGGAGAGGCCGGGCGCTTCATTTCCGGTGAAAAGGGTGGTACCGCGGGATAGAACCCGCCCCTTACGCAGGGGCGGGTGTTTTTTTGGGCACATACCGGGGAGGTGGTTGATTTGGGTTTGAACGGAGCATCCATCGTACTGAAGTCGCTGGAAGCGCTTGGCGTTGAAGTCGCGTTCGGTTACCCTGGGGGCCAGGTGCTGCCGCTCTACGATGCCCTCTTCGATTCGGGGTTGAGGCATGTGCTTGTGAGGCACGAGCAGGCTGCGGCCCACGCGGCCGACGGGTACGCGAGGGCCTCCGGAAAGACGGGGGTGTGCATCGCCACATCCGGTCCCGGCGCCACGAACCTCGTGACCGGACTCGCCACCGCATTCATGGATTCGATTCCGGTCGTCGCGATCACGGGGCAGGTGGCAGTGGGTCTCTTGGGCCGCGACTCCTTCCAGGAAGCGGACATCTCCGGCATCACGATTCCGATCACGAAACACAACTACATCGTCAAGAATGTGGCCGACCTGACCAGGACGGTTTGCGAGGCGTTTCACATCGCGTCGACAGGGAGAAAGGGGCCGGTGCTGGTCGACATCCCGAGGGACGTGCAGCAGGCCGAAGGGGCGTTCGTCTGGCCGCAGCCGGTCGACCTGCCCGGGTACCGGCCGCGGACCGAACCCGACCCAGCGCAGATCGAGCGCGCCGCGTCGGCCATGCTGGAGGCCAGGAGGCCCGTGATCTGCGCCGGGGGCGGCGTCATCTCGGCGGGGGCTGTCGCTGAGCTCACGGCCCTCGCCGAGTATATGCGCGCCCCGGTCACGGCCACTCTCATGGGCCTTGGGGCGGTCCCGTACGATTGGCCGTCGTTTCTGGGGATGCCGGGCATGCACGGAACCGTGGTCGCAAACCGCGCCATCATGGAGTGCGATCTGCTCGTGGCGGTTGGAATGAGGTTTGACGATAGGGTGACCGGCAGTACCGACAGGTTCGCGCCCGGGGCTGAGATCGTGCACGTAGACATAGACCGCGCCGAGATGGGCAAGAACGTGAGAGTGGACTACCCCGTGGCCGGAGACGCCCGTGCGTGCCTTCAGGCGCTCCTCGAGGGGATTAGGGGAATGGAGGGGACGACGGGGCAAGCGCCGGTCAGCAGCTGCCGGGGGAATGCCGTCCACCGCGCGCGGGCCGAATGGTTGAGATACCTGAGTTCGCTCGATCAGGCCGGATCCCGCGCGGCTTCCGCCAGCATGAACGGGCATTGCCCGAAGCCGGATCGGGTGTTGCGCGAGCTCAGGGAGGTCGCGGGCGAAGAAGCCATCATCGCCACGGACGTGGGACAGCACCAGATGTGGGTCGCGATGCATTACGGGTTCAAGCGCCCCAGGACGCTCTTGACGTCAGGCGGCCTGGGGACGATGGGGTACGGGCTGCCGGCCGCAATCGGGGCGCAGGTGGCTCGGCCCGGGGCCACGGTCGTCCTGGTTTCCGGCGACGGCAGTTTTCTGATGAATTCCCAGGAACTGGCCACGGTGAAAGCCAACAATCTGCCCATCAAGATGCTGGTGTTCAACAACGGATGCCTCGGCATGGTCAGGCAGTGGCAGGAGCTCTTCTACCGGAAGAGGTACTCCCAGTCCGTACTCGATGGCTCGCCCGACCTGCTCAAACTGGCAGAGGCATACGGGATGACGGGGATGACATTAGCCGCGCCGTCAAGCGTCGCGCCCGTGTTGAGGGCGGCCTTCGAGACGCCGGGCCCGGTGCTCGTAGACGTCAGGCTGGATCGTGGCGAGAACGTCTACCCGATAGTGCCGCCCGCGGCATCGCTCGACCAGATGATAGAAGGTCCCGGGAGCGTGAACTAGATGAACAGGTATACTATTGTCGCGCTTGTGGTTAATCGCCCTGGAGTGCTTGCCCGCATTTCGTCGCTGCTCAACAGGCGCGCCTTCAACATCGAGAGCATCGCGGCGGGGCTGACGGAAGACCCCGGTGTTACGCGGATCACGATGGTGGTCTCCGGCGAAGAACGCGACCTCGACCAGGTGATGGGGCAGCTCGATAAGCTCGTCGATGTCATCAAGGTCGTGGACCTCACAAGGAGGAGCACCGTCGACCGTGAACTCGTGCTGCTCAAGGTGAACGCGGGCCCTGAGGCCAGGGCGGAGATGATGCAGGTTGCCGAGGTATTCCGGGCGAGGATCGTTGACCTGTCGGAGGAGAGCCTGATCATTGAGATGACCGGCGATGAAGAGAAGGTCGAGGCCCTCATCGGGCTCGTCCGGAAGTTCGGCGTAATCGAAATGTCGAGGACCGGAAAGATCTCGATGTTCCGGGGGGGATCCGCGGTCAAGAACGAGCAATCCTGAGTCGCCTGGAGCCGGGCTGCGATAAAGAAGCGGCTTTTGGAAAGGCTTAAGGAAGCGGCCGCTTTAGTTGACGCGTTCCCCAGGGTATTACATAATGGAAAAGACATGAATGGCGGGACAAGCGGAAGAGATAGCCTTGCGGTAATAGCCTCTGTGGCGAAGGGCAGCATTGCGTCGCGGCTCGGCATCCGGCCGGGCAGCCGCGTTGTTTCTGTGAACGGCCGCGCTGTGAGGGATGTGATCGACTACAGGTTCTACACCGCTGAGGAATTCGTCGAACTCGAGGTCGAAGACGCTGATGGAAGGCGGCGGAGTCTCGGGATAGAGAAGCACCCCGATGAGGGCCTGGGCCTGGACTTTGGGGAGGAATTGTTCGACGGGGTCAAGCGGTGCTCCAACGCATGCCCGTTTTGCTTCGTCGACGGGCTGCCCGACGGCATGAGGGAGAGCCTCTACTTGAAGGACGACGACTACAGGCTCTCCTTCCTTCATGGGAACTTCATAACCATGACGAACATGAAAGCGGAGGATTTCGACCGCATCCTGGAGCAGAGGCTGAGCCCCCTGTATGTCTCCGTTCACTCGACCGACCCGGATACCCGCCGGCGGATGCTGGGGGTGAGCAGGGCCGGAGAGGTGATGCGACACCTCGGCCTCCTGGTGGACGGCGGGATCAGGATACACGCGCAGGTGGTCGTGGTCCCGGGCATGAACGACGGCCCGCGGCTGGACTCGACGATTGACGACCTGGCGGCGATGTTCCCCGGCATAGCTTCGGTTGGCGTCGTTCCCGTGGGCCTGACGCGATTCCAGCGCGCGTGCGGCGTCAGGCCGCTCAAACGCGGCGAACTGCGGGGCCTCGTCGACTGGTGGAGTGAGACACAGCCGGCCCTGAAGGGACGTCTGGGATACGGGTTCGTATTCCTCGCTGACGAGGCATTCCTGGGGATTGAAGCGCCCTTCCCGGGGACGGACGCCTACGAGGACTTCCCACAGTATGAGAACGGCATCGGCATCGGACCGTCGTTCCTGGAGGAGCTGGACGGCCTCAGTCTGCCACGCGCGATGAACCGGCGCCTGGCTGCCACACTGGTGTGCGGCGAACTGGCGGCCCCCCTTATCAGACGGGCGGCCGCGGCGCTCAACCGCGTGGAGGGCCTCCGCGTCGCGGTCTCGCCGGTGAAGAACCGGTTCTTCGGGGGGACCGTGACGGTGTCGGGCCTCCTGACGAGCGGTGACATCGCAGCATCCCTGCGTGACATCCGTGCCCCATCGCCCGGCGGGGCGGGAGACATTGTGGTGGTGCCCTCGATATGCTTGCGGGACGGGGTGTTTCTCGACGGGGGCGGCCTGGACGAGTTGAGCGCGATTCTGGGCAGGAGGGCCGTCGCGGCGGGGCCGGGGCCGGCGGACCTGCTACATACGCTCGTGAAGGAGGCCGGAGGCCGGTGAAACCGGTAGTCGCCATTGCAGGCAGGCCTAACGTCGGCAAGTCGGCCCTGTTCAACAGGGTGATCCAGAAGCGGATGTCCATAGTCGAGGACATTCCGGGGGTCACGAGAGACAGGATCACGGCTGACACCGAATGGAACGGGAAGGCGTTCACCCTGGTGGACACGGGGGGCCTGGTCGCCCGCGGCGAGGAAATGGCGGCGCAGGTCAGGACGCAGGTGGAGGCCGCGCTCGCGGGGGCGGACGTTGTCCTCCTGGTCGTGGACGCACGGGAAGGGATACTCCCTGGTGACAGGGACGTTGCGGACGTGGTCAGGCGCGCGGGCGTCCCCGTGTTGCTCGTTGCGAACAAGGCGGAGGGACTGGAGGAAGGGTTCGTTGCGGCCGCGGCGTCCGAATTGGGTTTTGGCGATCCCATAGTCGTGTCCGCGATACACGGAGTTGGGATAGGGGATCTCCTGGACCGCATCGTCGAGACGATTCCATGGCACTCAGCGCCCGGCGAAGAGGAAGAGCGCGTGAAGGTGGCCATAACCGGCCGCCCCAACGTCGGCAAATCATCCCTCCTGAACCGCATCCTCGGAGAGGAACGGGTGATAGTATCGAGCCTGCCCGGCACTACGCGGGATGCCGTGGACGTGCCGTGGGACTCGGATGGAAGGGAGTTCCTCTTCATCGATACGGCGGGCATCAGGCGCAGGGCGCGCATTGACGAGCCCCTCGAGAAATACAGCGTCAACAGGGCGTTCAAGGCGGTGGACAGATCGGATGTCGTCGTGCTCGTGCTGTCTCCGGGCGACGGCGTCACTGATCAGGATAGGAAGATTGCGGGATACGTTCACGAACAGGGTAAGGGCCTGGTGCTGTGCTTCAACAAGTGGGACCTCGTGACTCCGGGGGCGGCCGAGGGTAAGAGGCGGGAGGAACTGACCGGGCTTGCGAGGTGGCACCTTGGATTCGCCTCGTACGCCCCCGTGGTGTTCACTTCGGCCGAGACAGGACAGGGAATCGCGCGACTCATGGACGTTGTGTGGAGGGTCGCGGGAGAGCGTTCGCGCAGGATACCGACGGGCGAGCTGAACCGGGTCCTGCGGGAGGCGTATTTGCTCACGCCTCCCCCGTCAGACAGAGGCAAGACGCTGAGACTGTTCTACGCCACCCAGGCGGGGGCGAGCCCGCCGGTGATTCTCGTTTTCGCCAACCGCCCTGAACTGGTGAAGGAACCGTACGTGCGGTACCTCGAAGGCAGGTTGAGGCAATCGTTCGGTCTCGAAGGCACGCCGGTGATCATGAAGTTCAGGAAGAGGGAGTAGAGAAACCGGGGGGGGTACCGTTGTGAGGAAGGTGTGCATCCTGGGCCTTGGCGCCTGGGGGACGGCCCTGGGAGTCCCGCTGACGGACGCCGGAAACGAGGTTGTGATATGGGGCCGGCGGGCGGACGCGGTCAGCAGGTTCAACGAACGGCACGAGAATGCGGAGTACCTGCCCGGGGCGGTGCTCGATAAGGTCAGGGCGACTACGGACATGCGGGATGCCTTGAGCGGCGCCAGCGCTGTCTTCATATCGGTGCCCTCGACTGCGGCCACGGGGGTGTTGACCGCTCTGGCCGCCGCAGTGGACGCTGACGCGGCATGGGGCCGCGGTGGGAAACCCCTGCTCGTTTCCACCTGCAAAGGGCTGGAGGAACGCACGTGTGAGAGGATATCCGCAGTGGCCGGGCGCGAGCTCGGTGAACGCTTCGCGGCATATCTCGCTCTCTCGGGCCCCAATTTTGCCGTTGAGGTCGCCTCGAGGCAGCCCACCGCGACGGTGGTGGCCTGCGAACACAAGTGGGCGCGGAAGGCCGTCCAAGACATGCTGATGACGCCCGACTTCCGCGTCTACACCAACCCCGACGTGATCGGCGTCGAAATAGCCGGCGCCCTGAAGAACGTCACGGCCATAGCTGTGGGGATGGCCGAGGGTCTCGGGCTTGGATACAACGCCCGCGCGGCGCTCATCACGAGGGGCCTCGCCGAGATAGCGAGGGTCGGGATAGCCATGGGAGCGGACAAGCATACGTTCGCCGGCCTCGCGGGAATGGGGGACCTGGTGCTTACCTGTACCGGCGAATACAGCAGGAACAGACGAGCGGGCATCGCTCTGGGGCGCGGTTCCACGCTCGCCGACTTCATGCGTGAACAGAAAGTGCTCGTGGAAGGCGTGTGGACGACCGGTTCCGCGCTGTCGCTCGCCTCGTCGCTGGGAGTGGAGATGCCCGTGGCGGAGAAGGTGCACGAGGTCCTGTTCGAGAACAGGAGGCCCGCGGACGTTGTGCCCGAGATCATGACCCGCGAGAAAAAAGACGAGTAACACTCAATTGCTGACCGGCCTCCCGGAACACAGTTTCTGGGGGGCTATATCTTTTTTGGAAAAGGAAAGTTCTATTCGGGCTTGGCATAAGAATATGGTGTCCAAGAGCAAGGAGGGATAGGTGGATGGAGAAATTCGATGTCCTGAAAGATATAGCCGAGCGCACCGGCGGCGACATCTACATCGGAGTCGTCGGGCCGGTCCGGGCCGGCAAGTCCACCTTCATTCGAAAGTTCGTTGAACTCCTGGTCCTGCCCAATATAAGAGACCTCAACGACAGGGAGAGGGCCAGGGACGCCCTCCCTCAGGCTGCGGCGGGGCGGACCATAATGACGGTGGAACCGAAGTTCGTGCCCGACGAGAGCGTCGAGATTTCGCTCAAGGACAATATCACTTTCAGAGTGAGGCTGGTCGACTGCACCGGATATGTCGTTCAGGGAGCGCTCGGATACGAGGAACCGGAGGGCCAGCGCATGGTGCTCACCCCCTGGGTCGAGCATGAGATACCGTTCCAGGAGGCGGCCGAGATCGGTACCAGGAAGGTGATCTCCGAGCACTCAACCCTCGGGCTGGTCATCACCACCGACGGCAGCATCACGGACATACCGAGGGAGGCCTACGTGTCCGCTGAAGAGCGGGTCACGGCCGAGTTGAAGGAGCTCGGCAAACCGTTCATCATCCTGCTCAACACCGTGAACCCGTTCTCCAAGGAGACATCCGAACTCGCGGGTGAACTCGAGGAGAAGTACGACGTCTCCGTCATACCGGTGGACTGTGCGAACCTCTCCCAGGACGACATCGTACTTTGCATGGAGCAGGTGCTCTATGAGTTCCCCGTAAAGGAAGTGAACATCAGCCTTCCGAAGTGGGTTGACGAGCTGGACGCGAGGCACTGGCTCAAGGCGAAGTTTGAGGAGGCTGTCACTGATGCCGTATCGAGCGTCAGGAGACTGAAAGACGTCGACAGGGCCGTGAACCGCCTCTCGCTCAACGAGATGGTGCACGAGGTGTCGTTGAAGCAAATGGACATGGGCACGGGGGTCGCCGTGATCGACATCTCCGCAAGGGAGCAACTGTTCTTCGACGTGCTGGCCGAGATCAGCGAGGAGGAGATCAGGGACAAGAGTGACCTCCTGAGACTGATGAAGGTCCTCAGCGCGGCGAAGAAGGAGTACGACAAGGTGGCGGATGGGATCAGGGAGGTCCGCGACGTGGGTTACGGTATGGTTCCGCCGAGGCTGTCGGAGATGGTGTTCGAGGAACCGGAGCTCATTCGCCAGGGCAACCGTTTCGGTGTCAGGCTCAGGGCCCGGGCGCCGTCCATCCACCTGATCCGCGCCGACATATCCACGGAGGTTACGCCCCTGATCGGCACCGAGAAGCAGTGCGAGGAACTGGTGAAGTACCTCCTCGATCAGTTTGAGGATGACCCGAAGAGGATTTGGGAGTCGAACATCTTCGGGAAGTCGCTGCACGACCTGATGAGAGAGGGAATTCAGAACAAGCTGTACAGGATGCCCGAGAACGCGCAGGAGAAACTGCAGGAGACTCTGACGCGGATCGTGAACGAGGGCAGTGCGGGCCTGATTTGCATAATCCTGTAGATGCAGAGAACGCGCGGGGCGTGAAGCTGGCCATACCGTGGCGTGGCCTGCTTTTCTCTTTCCTGGCAGGAAGTGATCCCTTCGTCGAAGAATACCCCGGCTTAGCCCTTTTTCTGCCGGAGTGATGGCGAGCTTGTATGGATTCGGTCTAATCGCGGCGTTATCATACCTTCTTGGCTCCCTGTCCGTGGACCCGCTCGCAACCCGCTTGAAGGGCCTGCTCAGGAGGTTGGTCGCCGGTTCGAGATGGCTCGACCGGCCGGGTAATGCCGGCAGAAAGATCCTACCCCTGCTCAGGGACGGCCCTGTAGTCATCCTGAACGTGAGCAAGGGACTCGCGGCCGTCCTGGCGGCGAGATACTACCCTGCCTCTCCAATGGGGATGCTGATCGCCGGGCTCTTCGTCGTCCTCGGCCACACGTGGCCGTTTCTCGGATTCCTTCCCAGGCAAAAGGGAGTAGCCGTCGCGGTCGGCGCGATGCTGCTGGTGGCTCCCTTGCCGGTCGCCGTCATGATGGGGCTGTGGGTGACCGTTTTCGCCCTGACCAGGTACGCGTCGGTCAGCTGGGTGGCCAGTTTCGGAGTGTTGCCACTCATCCTCTATTTCGTCCGGCGGCGGGACGTGTTCGTGATCTACGGCGTCCTGATGTCCGCCATGGCCGTGATACAGATGGCGGGCGGCCTCGCGCGGATCTCCGAGGGGAGAATCGTCCACAGCGACGATGAAGGGCCGTTCGTCGACGAAGGCGACGAGAACGGGGAGAATGAGGACGAACCCATCCGCAGGAAGAGGACGGGATTGCGCGTCGCCGCCGGGGTACTGGGCGTACTCACGGCCCTGGTGTGGCTCGGGAATCAGTATGTCTATCACGGTTTCGGGGTTGGGGTCGACGTCATCCGCTCGGGGAATCCCGATTTGCCGGTGGTGGCTCTCACGTTCGACGACGGGCCTGACCCGAAGTATACCCCCCAGATACTCGACATCCTCAAGAGAGAGCGTGTGTCGGCGACGTTCTTCCTCGTTGGGAAGCACGTGGAACGATTCCCCGGGGTTGCGAGGAGGATAGTTGAGGAGGGGCACTGCGTCGGTAATCACAGTTACTCCCATCTCAACATGCCTCTCCTGGGAAAGGGAAAGACCGTGGAGGAGGTCGAGAGGTGCGAGGAGGCAATTCTGCGGGTATGCGGCGTCCGCCCGCACCTGTTCCGGCCACCCCGGGGTCTCGCCGACATGGAGATGTGCCGGGCCTTGGGCAAGAGGGGATACACTGTCGTGCTGTGGCGACTGAGTTCCCGCGATTGGGCCGAACCCTCCTGGAGAGAGATAGTGAGCGCCTGCAACCGGGCGTCGAACGGCGACATCATCCTCTTTCACGACAGCGGCAGCCTCGTCACTTCGGAAGGAGGGAGTCGCGAGAACACGGTCAAGGCCCTGCCCGTGGTGATAAGGAACCTAAGGGATAGGGGATTTCGTTTCGTCACCGTGGATGAGTTGATAACCCTCTCAAGTCCTACGGAACCGTAGCCTCTCAGTGAATACCCCGGCCCCGACCAGCCCTAGCCTTTGTGAATACCATCACGGTTATACTTGACATGTGTCAAGTGGCGCTGGATAATGATCAAGGAGAGTGAGATCTGCCGGCGCAGGAGGGGATGAGGGTGATCGGAGAGCGGCTAAGGAAACTCAGGGCCAACAGTCACCTTTCTGTGAGGGCCCTGGCTGCTCAGGTCGGTGTGTCCGCCAGCTTCATTTACCAGCTGGAACAGAACAAGGTCTCCCCGTCGTTTTCCACTCTTAAGGGGATTGCGAAAGCGCTGAACACGTCGGTTTCGGTGCTGGCCGGCGATGAACTCCCTGAGGAGTGGGAGGTTGTGAGGCGCGATCGCAGGCGGCACGTGGTCACCGGTAGTCCGGGGCTCACGGTCGAACTCCTCGGATTCCTGGGGCCGAGGAACAAGCGGATGCAGCCGGTAGTCTTCCGCCTGGAACCCGGGGCCTCCCACGATGGCTTCATCTACGACCACGACAGGGAGGATCTCATCTTCGTCCAGGAAGGAACCCTGGAGATCACAGTCGGGCAGAAGGTCTACAGCCTGTCCGAGGGGGATGTTGGCTACTTCATGTTCGATCACCCCGGGTTGATCAGGAATCCCGGGGACAAGGTTACAGCCGGTCTCTGGGTTGTCTGCCCGCCCGGCGCGTAGGGGAAGGGGGTTTCACGGGTGACATCGGCCCAAACGGAGAGGGAGTTTTCGAAGCTTAACGACATCGTAAAGAGGCACGGCGGCAAGGCATCCAACCTGGTGGCCATTCTCCAGGAGGTGCAGGCCGAATACCGGTACCTGCCTGAGGAAGTCCTGACGTACATCGCAACGGCCCTCCAGGTCCCGCCGTCGGTGGTCTATGGCGTTGCGACGTTCTACGCACAGTTCTCTCTGAACCCCAAGGGTAAGTACGTGGTGAAGGTGTGTGACGGCACCGCCTGTCACGTGAGGGGTTCCGAGCAGGTGCGTTACGCCGTAATGGAGGCCGCGGGACTGAAGCAGGATGAAACCACGACGAAGGACCTGAGACTGACTGTGGAGTCCGTGGCATGCCTCGGGGCGTGCGGCCTCGCGCCGGCGGTCATGGTCAACGATAACACCGTCTACGGCCAGATGACGGCGGAGGAAGGGCGGAAACTAGTCGCCCGGCTCCTGGGGGACGAAGGGGTGGCGGAGGAGAAGGCCGCTGAAGACGGCCCCTTCAAGCCTGTCGTTCTCAAGGTGGCGAGCAAGGACGATCTCACGCGGGCGGCTGAGCGTGCGGAGGCTGCGGTCCGTTCGGAGAAAGCGAGGATCCTCGTGTGCGCCGAGACCGCGTGCGTTGCGAACGGTTCGTTGAAGGTGTACGAGGAACTGCGGCGCGTGGTGCGGCGGAAGAGCCTCTCCGCGGAGGTGTCGCTGGTCAGTGAGGATAACCGGGCGGCGGGCAAGGTGGGCGTAGTCAAGGCCGGTTGCCACGGGTATTGCCAGATCGGCCCACTCGTGAAGATCGAACCCGGTTCAATCATGTACATCAAGGTGAAGCCCGGGGACGCGACCGAGATAATCGAGAAGACGATCGAGAAGAATGAGCTCGTCGAGAGGCTGCTCTACCGCAATCCTGAGACGGGTGAGATCGCCCGTACGGAGAGCGAGATCCCGTTCTATAAGGGGCAGAAGAAGATCGCCCTCGGCGCCTGCGGCCTCATTGACTGCGAGGACATCGAGGAATACGTGGCGGCGGGCGGTTACCAGGCCCTGGCCAAGGCGATAACCGGAATGACGCCGGACCAGGTAATCGACGAAATCACCGCCTCCGGGTTGAGGGGTCGCGGTGGCGCCGGATTCCCCACGGGCAAGAAGTGGCAGTTCACGAAGCAGTCGCCCGGCCCGAAGAAGTACGTTGTGTGCAACGCCGACGAGGGTGACCCGGGTGCTTTCATGGACAGGAGCGTTCTCGAGGGCGACCCGCACAGGGTGCTCGAGGGCATGGCCATCGCGGGATTCGCGGTCGGGGCGGACGAGGGCTACATCTACTGCCGCGCCGAGTACCCGCTTGCGGTGAAGAGGCTGCGCCAGGCTGTCGCTGACGCCGAAAAGGCGGGCCTCCTCGGCGAGAACATAATGGGGACGGGCTTCTCATTCAGGATCAGGATCAGGGAAGGCGCGGGCGCGTTCGTTTGCGGGGAGGAGACAGCCCTGCTGCAGTCTATCGAGGGCCAACGCGGGATGCCGAGGCCGAAACCCCCGTTCCCGGCGGTGTCGGGGTTGTGGAAGAAGCCGACTCTCATAAACAACGTCGAAACGCTCGCGAACGTGGCTTTCATCGTGCAGAACGGGGCGAAGGCATACAGCCGGTACGGCACCGCGAAGAGCGCCGGCACCAAGACGTTCTCGCTGGCGGGCCAGGTTGCGAGGACCGGCCTGATCGAAGTGCCGATGGGCACGAAGCTGAAGGATGTCATTTTCGGGATCGGCGGCGGCATGAGAAGGAACAAGCCGTTCAAGGCGGTGCAGATCGGCGGGCCGTCGGGCGGGTGCCTCACGAGTGAGCATATGGATCTCCCGCTCGACTACGAATCGCTCACATCGGTGGGCGCGATGGTCGGTTCGGGCGGCCTCGTGGTCATGGACGAGGGCACCTGCATGGTGGAGACGGCCAAGTACTTCATGGGATTCGTGCAGAACGAGTCCTGCGGCAAGTGCGTACCCTGCCGAGAGGGCACCAAACGGATGCTCGAGCTATTGACAAAGATAACGGAGGGGAAGGCGACCGAGGCGGACCTCGACCTCCTGTACGAGACGGCGGTGAATGTGAAGGACAGCGCCCTGTGCGGCCTTGGGAAGACGGCGCCCAACCCGGTGCTGACGACGATGAAGTACTTCAGGGATGAGTACCTGGCTCACGTGCGCGACGGGAAGTGTCCTGCCGGCGCGTGCAAGGCGCTAGTCAAATACCAGATCGATGCTGTGAAGTGCAAGGGATGCGGTGTGTGCGCGAAGGCGTGCCCGGCGGGCGCCATTACCGGGGAAATAAAGAAGCCCCACGTCATCAACGACGCCGCATGCACGAAGTGCGGCACGTGCGCGCAGAAGTGCAAGTTCGGCGCGATAACGGTGTCATGACGAGACGGGCCATGGCATCACGGGGGAGGAGATCATGATGGCTGAGAATACGGCAGCGGCCCGCGGGGCTACCGTAGCGCCGCAGGGACACGTCAGAATCAACGGGCGGCTCGTACCCATCAACGGGGAGAAGAACCTGCTCGAACTGGCAAGGGACAACGGAATAGAGATTCCCTCGTTCTGCTACCACTCGGAGCTGAGCGTGTACGGCGCGTGCAGGATGTGCCTGGTCGAGATCGAGGGAATGGGGTTGCAGGCGTCGTGTTCCATCGAGCCGCGGGACGGCATGGTGGTACGGACCAACACGGAGCGGACGCGGAAGATACGCAGGATGGTGCTGGAGCTCATCCTGGCCAACCACGACAGGGAGTGCACGACGTGCGGCAAGAACGGCTCATGCAAACTGCAGCGCCTCGCCGACCAGGTTGGAGTCACATCCATAAGGTACGGGCAGGCGGGGACCACGGCCGCGAAGGACACCAGCAGCCCGTCTGTGGTCAGGGATCCCAACAAGTGCATCCTCTGTGGCGACTGTGTGAGGATGTGCAGGGAAGTGCAGGGTGTGGGCGTGCTGGACTTCGCGTACCGCGGGCCGAAGACGGCCGTGGTGCCCGCTTTCGGAAAGCAGTTGAGCGAGGTCGAGTGCGTGAACTGCGGCCAGTGCGTCGCGATATGCCCGACCGGCGCCCTGACGGCGAAGTCCGAGATCGACCGGGTGTGGCAGGCGATCAACGACCCCGCCAAGACCGTGGTGGTCCAGATAGCGCCGGCCGTCAGGGTGGCGCTCGCCGAGGAATTCGGCCTCCCCGCGGGAGAGCCCGCCACCGGCAAGATAGCGACGGCCCTGAGGATGGCCGGTGTCGACAAAGTGTTCGATACCGTCTTCACCGCGGACATGACGGCCGTGGAAGAGACGATGGAGTTCCTGGACAGGGTGAGCGAGGGCGGTAAGCTGCCGTTGTTCACCTCGTGCTGTCCGGGTTGGGTGAAGTACTGTGAGCAATTCCACCCGGAGCTGCTGGGGAACCTCTCTTCGTGCAGGTCACCGCAGCAGATGTTCGGTTCGATCGTGAAGAAGTTCTACGCGAAGAAGATGGGGAAGACCCCGGCCGACGTCTTCGTGGTTTCGATCATGCCGTGCACCGCCAAGAAGTTCGAGGCCAAGAGGCCCGAATTCACCACGGACGGGTCTCCCGACGTTGACGCCGTGCTCACAACGGTTGAGGCGGCGGCGATGATAAAGGAAGCGGGGGTCATGTTCGACAAGGTCGAGCCGAGTGCCCTCGATGCCCCTCTGGGCATGGTGAGCGGGGCCGGCGTCATATTTGGGGCAAGCGGCGGCGTCATGGAGGCTGTCGTGAGGACGGCGTACGCCCTCACGACAGGCGGTGACCTTGGGGACATCGAGTTCGCGCCCGTCAGGGGTCTGGAAGGCATCAAGCGGGCTGAGGTGACCCTGGGAGACACGAAAATCAGGATGGCCGTCGTGTCGGGTCTCGCCAATACCGAGCGACTCATCCAGGCGGTGAAGAGCGGGGCCGAGTCGTACGATGCGATAGAAGTGATGGCATGTCCGGGCGGCTGCGTCGGGGGCGGAGGCCAGCCTGTGGGGAGCGGCCTCCAGAAGGAGGGCGCGGCGGCCAACAGGAAGGCGAAGAGGAGCCAGGGGCTCTACCGGATAGATAAGGAACTCCAGATCAAGAATCCGAAGGAGAACCCGTTCCTCGACAAGGTGTACGAAGAGTGGCTGGGCAAGCCCGGCGGGGAGATCGCCCACCATGCGCTGCATACCACGTACGTTCACAGGAAGAGGATCAGGGAGCGCGGCATCACCGGGATCCTGAAGGCGACCGAACCCGGCGCCGTGGATGTATCGGTGTGCGTCGGCACGGGGTGCTTCCTGAAGGGTTCGTACGACGTGCTCGATGCCTTCATGAAGGCTGCGAAGTCCAGCGGCGTGGAGGGCAGGGTCAACCTGCAGGCCACGTTCTGCCTGGAACACTGCGGCCAGGGTGTGTCCGTGAAGGTCAACGATGAAGTGATAACCGGCGTCAACAAGGTGAATGCGGCGGACGTGTTCGCCGGACATGTTGTGGCGAAATTGAACAGGAAGAAGCACTGAGCTGGGAGACGTGAGGCGGCGATGGTCACAGTCGAGATATGCATGGGAAGCTCCTGTTTCCTGAGGGGTTCCGGAGAGGTGGTCGACGCTTTCAAGGGCATTCTCTCCCGCCGGGGCCTCGAACAGAAGGTCGTGCTGAAGGGGAGCTTCTGCATGGAACGGTGTACGAACGGCGTGACTGTCAGAATCGGCGACCGCGTGTTCACACACGTACACAAAGAGGATGTTCCGCGCCTGTTCGAGGACGAGATCCTTGCCGTCCTCGAACAGGGGCCATCCTGATGAGGGGGTGCCGGCGTGGCGGTGATCAGCACCATTGAGGCTCGCTGCAAGGACTGCTACAAGTGCCTGCGTTCGTGCCCGGTGAAGGCGATCCGCTTCGTAGGGGGCGCTTCGAAGTCCGACCTTCACGCGAAGGTGATGGCGGAAAGGTGCATCCTTGACGGCACGTGCCTGCTGGCCTGCCCGCAAAGGGCCAAGAAGGTCAGGCTCGAGAAGGACGCGGTGAAGGCGCTGCTCGAGAGCGGCAGAACGGTCATCGCAAGCCTGGCCCCATCCTTCGCCGGCGCGCTTCTCCGCGAGAGACAGGGGCGCGTGGTCTCCGCGATCAAGAGGCTCGGGTTCGAGCGCGTCGAGGAGACGGCGTACGCAGCCGGCAGTGTGAGCAGCGAGCACGTGAAGGCGCTGGATGGCATGGAGCCCCCGGTGATAACGAGCTCGTGCCCGGTCGTCGTCAACCTCGTGGAGATGTACTACCCTGAGGTGATGGCTCACCTTGCGCCGGTCGTATCCCCCATGGTGGCGCACGCGCGATACCTGAAGGCCGCAATCCCCGGCGCCGCCGTAGTATTCATCGGCCCGTGCGTTGCCAAGAAGGACGAGGCCGAGAGGAGCGGAGACGTGGACGCCGTACTGACGTTCGCCGAACTGTCCGAGTGGCTACGCGAGGAAGGCATCGACCTGGAATCACTCGAGGAATGCGCGCCGGACGGGCCGGGACCGGTTGCAGCGAGACTGTTCCCTATAGACGGCGGATTGCTGAGGACCGCGACCCTGTCTACCGACGTCCTATCGGAAGAGTACAGGGTAATCAGTGGCGTGGAGAATTGCATGCAGTTCTTCGATCGCCTGCGCGCCGACCACGCCGAGGGCAATCGGCTGAGGCTGGTTGAGATGCTGGCGTGCACCGGCGGCTGCATTGCGGGGCCGGGAGTCCAGGGATGCGTACCCGTGGTGGAGGCAAGCGACAGGAGGCAGACGGTCATCGAGTACTACCGGGCACACGCCGGGGACGAGCGGCCGGCCCCGGCGCCGGTGCGGATCGACCTGAGCCGCTGCTACAAGGAGCGCAGCCCCGGGCTGGCGGCGCCGGACGAGGTCACTATACGGGGGATACTGGCGCAAACGGGAAAACTGACTCCGGAGGACGAGCTCAACTGCGGGGCGTGCGGGTACGGATCGTGCAGGGAGAAAGCGGTGGCCGTCTTCCATGGCTTTGCCGACCTGCAGATGTGCATGCCGTTCATGCGGGAACGCGCCGAATCCCTTTCGAACGTGGTGCTGGGATCCACGCCCAACGGGGTGGTGGTGGTCGACCATAGACTGAACGTGATCGACATGAACCGCGCCGCCGAGACGATGTTCGGCTGCGCCAGGCAGAAGATGACCGGCAAGCCCCTGGTGGAGCTGATAGACCCGGAGAACTTTGAGAGGGTGCTGGAAAGCAAGAAGATGCTCAGAGTCAGGGTCGACTACCCGCAGTATTCGATCTCGACCGAGCAGTCCGTATTCTACGTTGAAAAAGAGAACGTCGTGATCGGCATCTTCGTAGACAGGACCGAAGAGCAGAAACGCAAGAGCGAGGCGCTCAGGACCAGGCAATCCGTAATCAGCCGGGCCCAGGAAGTGATCGATAAGCAGATGAAGGTGGCGCAGGAGATCGCCGGCCTTCTTGGTGAGACTACCGCTGAAACGAAGATCCTGCTCACGAAGCTGATGGAGCTCATGAAAAGGGACGAGTGAAGGTGCCGGGACGGACGAGCGACCTATTCGTGGAAATCGGCAAGGCCCAACTGAACAAGGCGGGAGAGGAACTCTGCGGTGACTCGATCGAGATCACGCAGACCCGGGATTCCACAATCGTAGTCCTCTCAGACGGCCTCGGAAGTGGCGTGAAGGCCAACATCCTGTCGTCGCTCACCACCAAGATAGCGTCCACGATGCTGAAGGGCGGCTCGACCATCGACGACGTCGTGGGGACGCTTGCCGCCACGCTTCCCGTATGCAAGGTGAGACAGCTCGCATACAGCACCTTCAGCATCCTCCAGGTATTCAGGGATGGCAGGGCATACCTGGCGGAGTACGACAACCCGGAGGTATTCGCCGGAGACAAAGAGGGGGCCCGGCGCCTGGCCTGTGTGGAGCGCCTGGTCGGGGAGCGGACCATCCGCGAGTCGTATTTCACGTTGCGCGACGGCGACTGGCTGTGCATGGTGAGCGACGGCGTGCTCCACGCGGGAATAGGCGGGATCTGGAATCTGGGCTGGGGCTGGGAACGGGTCGGGGCCTTCGTTCAGCAGGTCGCCGGGCAGGAACTGCCCGCCCAGGAATTCGCCGGCGAGATCATCGGGTTGTGTAGCAAGTTGTACGGCGGGAAGGCGGGAGACGACGCCTCGGTGATAGTGGTCAAGGCTCGCATCCCCAGGCAGGTGACCCTGTTGATCGGACCGCCTGGAGACCCAGCGGACGACCCCAAAGTGGTCGCCAGGCTGTGCAGGTCGCCGGGCAAGACGGTTGTATGCGGCGGAACGACGGGGAACATCGTCGCGAGGGTTCTCGGCAAGAAGATAGAGGTGGACCTGGAGTCGAGCGACGAGGACGTCCCGCCCGTCGGGGTCATAGAGGGCATCGACCTCGTGACGGAGGGCATGCTCACGCTCGTGAGGACGCTCAATAACCTACGCGAGCAAGTTCCGCTGTCCAGACTGTACTTCAACACGGACGGCGCGAGCAAGTTGACGGTCATGTTGCTGAAGGCCGACAGGGTGCACTTCATTGTGGGCCGCGCCATAAACCCCGCGCACCAATCGCCCGGTGTGCCACCCCTCCTTGCTCTGAAGCCACAAATCGTCGACGACATGGTCAAGCAGCTCCGCAGGCTGGGCAAAAAGGTGACAATCGAGTCACACTGATAGGACTTTGGGAGTTGCCGGCGCTTTCACCGGCGCCGGCCACTTGATCGACAGTTTTGAGGGTAACCAACAACCAGGTGCCCCTTGACAACGAGCAGGAGACTACCCCCTCCTGCTCGTTTTTTGTCTTGCGCACACACGCGGCCGGCATTATAATGGGTATAGATGCACATACTAAGTCATAAACCAGGTGTGAGGGAGGGATAGCATTGCCGAAACCACCCAAGCCGCGCAACGTCGCATTCATCCCATATGTGAGATACTTCAAGCCCGCGGGGGTCCCGATGGCGGCGCTGCACGAAGAGGTCCTGACCATGGAAGAGTTTGAAGCGTTGAGGCTGAAGGATCTCGAAGGCCTGGACCAGGACTCGTGCGCCGAAAAGATGGGTATATCCCAGAGCACCTTCCAGAGGATGCTGGCGGCCGCCAGGTTCAAACTGGTGAGGGGACTGGTGGAGGGAAGGGCAATCCGGATCGAGGGCGGCCGGTTCGAGTTGGCCGGGGACCGGTTCAGGTGTCTTGGATGCGGGGAGGAATGGAACGACACGACCGTCAGGGCCAGCGAGTCGGGCGGAGTATTGCCCGCGCTGGCGTGCCCGAGGTGCGGGCGTGGGCCGGTTGCGGTGGTCTTTGACCGGCCGGCGGAGAGGTCGCAGGATGGACCGCCATGGGGGCGGGGCTACGGAGGATCGCGGCGGAGGTAACGTTAGGCAGTCTGTCATCCAGTCCGCAGGAAGGAGTGGTGTCATGCTAGTCGCCGTCGCTGCACAAGGAGAACGGATGGATTCGCACGTTGACCCGAAGTTTGGCCGTTGTCCCTATTTCGTGGTGGTAGATCCCGAGACGATGAAGGGAGAGTCGCTGCCAAACCCGGGGGCCGGCGCCTCTGGAGGGGCGGGGATGAGCACCGCTCAGGCGCTTGTCAAAGCGGGAGTGTCCGCCGTCATCGCCGGCAACATCGGTCCAAACGCTATTACCGCGCTGAGTTCCGCGGGGATCGGCGCGTACATCGTCTCAGGAGGTACGGTCGCGGACGCCGTTGACGCGTACAAAGCTGGGACTCTCGCCCGGGTCGAGCGCGCGACAGTGCCGCAGCATGCCGGCGTTGGACGTGGTTGACCAGGCGCGGGCGGACTATTGCCGGCGTCCGACATCACTGGAGGTGTTGATGATGAAGATAGCGGTGGCTACGGAAGGAATAAGTGTCTCGGCCCACTTCGGGAGATGCCCGGAGTATGCCATCTTCGAAGTCGAGGGCGGAGAGGTGAAGAGCCGCACGATAATCCCAAACCCCGGCCACGAACCTGGTTTCCTCCCGGGATACCTGGGGCGGATGGGAGTCTCCTGCATCATCGCGGGCGGCATGGGCCCCCGCGCTGAGGCGCTCTTCTCTGAGCAGGGAATCGAGACTGTGACCGGAGTGTCGGGGACCATTGAGAGGGCGGTTGCGAACTACCTGGCGGGCACTCTGGAGCGGGGCAGGAGCGCCTGCGACCACCCGCATTCGGACGGGTGTGAACAGCAGTCCTAGGCCGGCGGGCCGGGACTGATCCAACGAGATCTGATGGGAGGTGAAGTACATGCTTCGAGGCAGAGACATCTACGGACCCGGATTCTGGAAGGGCGGCGCCGGTGGGCCTGGATACGGCGGGCCGGGTTTCGGCGGGCGCGGTGGTTTCCAGAGCTCCAACTGCAGGCTGTATCCCTGGCTTCCGAGAAGATGGTGGGCCTACGCTCCCCTAGCCGCGGGGGTGGCCGGATTGGCGGCCTGGGGGCCCTGGCGCCAGGCGCGACAGGGGGGCCCCCTGGATGAAGCGTCGATCCTCGGCTTACGAGCGGACTCTCTGAGGGCTGAACTGAGCGAGGTGGAGAAGCGGTTATCCGAGATGGGAAGGGATGACGACGACAAGAAGGCCGGGGCCGGCAAGTAGGCCCGTCGCAGAGGCCTGAGGCGGCAGGCGGTGACCCGCGGCCGGCCTGCCGCTGTCTTGTGGGGGTGAGCGGTTGTGAAGGTCTGCGTGGCAAGCGGGAAGGGCGGCACCGGTAAGACTACTGTGGCCGTAAACATCGCATTCGCACTGGACGCCGCCGGCGAGCCCGTGCACCTGATCGACTGCGATGTGGAAGAACCGGATGCGCACCTCTTCGTTAAGCCGTCGTGGGAAGTCAGGCGGGGCGCATTCACGACGGCGCCGCGCGTGATGGAGGGCAAGTGCACGCATTGCGGGGTCTGTTCGGAGGTATGCGAATTCCACGCGCTCCTCGTCTCGGCCGAGGAAGTGTTCGTTCTGAAGGAACTGTGTCATTCCTGCGGCGCGTGCATTGAGATGTGCCCTGCAGGGGCTCTGGTGGAGGGGACGAGGAGAATAGGGGAGACAGAGGAAGGAACGAAATCGGGGATACGCTTCACTCACGGCAGGCTTACCCCGGGGGAGGCGATGGCGGCGCCCCTGATAAGGCAGGTGAAGAGCCTGGCCCGCGACGGCCGCAACGTCATACTGGACTGCCCGCCCGGAACGTCGTGCCCTGTTGTTGAATCGGTGAAGGGCTGCGATTTCTGCCTCCTCGTGACGGAACCGACCCCGTTCGGCCTCAACGATCTGTCCATCGCAGTGGACATGCTTTGCCAGATCGGTGTGCCGTGCGGAGTGGTGATCAATCGTTCGGACGTGGGCACAGGAGAGGTCGAAGAGTTCTGCCGCAGGGCTTGCCTTCCCATTCTGGCGCGATTACCGTACGATGACAATCTGGCGAAGTCATACGCAAGGGGGATCCCTGTCTCCACGTTGTCCGCGGAGTGGAGGCGGCAGTTCCAGGACCTCTGGGAGGCGGTTGTCAAAGTGGCTGAGAAGCGGGTGAAGGCGCGTTGAGAGAGCTGCTGGTGCTGAGCGGGAAGGGCGGCACGGGCAAGACATCGATAATGGCGTCGTTCGCCGCGTTGTGCGGTGACGCGGTGCTGGTTGACTGTGATGTCGACGCCGCGAACCTCCACCTGGTGGTTCACTGCGAGAAGGGCGCCGCGAACGAGTTCATCGCATCCAGGAAAGCCGAGATAGATACCTCCAGGTGCTCGGGGTGCGGCAAGTGCGGTGCAGCGTGCAGATTCCAGGCTGTCGACGGATACACCGTGGACAGGATGTCGTGCGAGGGGTGCGGGCTGTGCGTGCGCGTATGCCCCGAGGGCGCGATCAAGATGGTGGACTGCGTTTCCGGTCACTGGTTTCACTCGATGACTCCCTACGGTCCTCTGATGCACGCCCGCCTGCTGGCGGGCGAGGGCAACTCGGGGAAGCTCGTCTCCGCCCTTCGCGACCGGGCGCGGCAGGTGGCGGAGTCAGCCGGGAAGGGCATGATAATCCTGGACGGGCCGCCCGGGATCGGCTGTCCCGTGCTTGCTTCGATGGCGGGGGTGTCGCTCGTTGTACTCGTCACTGAGCCGACGGTCTCCGGCCTACACGACTTCGGGCGGATTCTCAAGGTCTGCAAGGACTTCAACGTGAGGACGGTGGCCTGTATAAACAGGTTTGACCTCGATGAAGGTATTTCGAAGAAGATTGAAGCCAGGTGCTGCAAGAAGGGGACCCCTGTGGTGGGGCGGGTCCCTGTGGACCGCGATGTGATAGAGGCAATTGTTCACGGAATGCCGGTAGTCGAGTATTCGGATGGTCCGGCCGCAACGGCCATACGTGATTTGTGGCGGAATGTACAGGAGGCGTTTATGCGTGACTGAAACCGAAGGCGAAGCCATTGCGAAGATCCCACAGAACGAGTTGAACAACATCAGGCATGTAATAGCGGTGATGAGCGGGAAAGGCGGCGTAGGCAAATCATCGGTGGCCGCGCTGCTTGCGGTGGACGCCTCGAGGAGGGGCTACGCCGTCGGGGTCATGGACGCGGATGTTACCGGTCCGAGCATCCCGAAGATGTTCGGTCTATCCCGCAAGGCTGAGGCCTCGAGCCTGGGACTGATGGCCCCCAGGACTGACTCGGGCATCCGGGTCATGTCTCTGAACCTGCTGCTTGAGCGGGAGGACGACCCCGTGATTTGGAGGGGGCCGCTCATCGCCTCGGCGGTCAGACAGTTCTGGACGGACGTGGTATGGGGTGACCTCGACTACTTGATCGTCGATCTGCCCCCCGGGACCGGAGATGCCCCCCTTACGGTGATGCAGTCCTTGCCGGTAAGAGGTGTCGTCATCGTTTCCTCACCGCAGGACCTGGCCGGAATGGTGGTAAGGAAAGCCGTCAAGATGGTCCAGCATATGGACGTACCACTACTCGGAGTTGTCGAGAATATGAGTTTCGTCGAGTGCCCCAAGTGCGGCGAGAAGATCTACCCATTCGGCAGGCCGTCAGGGGAAGAACTCGCCGCGGTGGCCGGCGCCAAATACCTGGGGTCCCTGCCGTTCGACCCCGAGTTCGCGAGGACCTGCGACGAGGGTCTCGTCGAGAAGTACCGCGGGAAGATGACTATAGACTTCGCGGGCGTGGTGTCAGATGTACAATGACCTACTAATCGATCACTTCATCAATCCGCGCAATGTGGGACGACTGCCTGATCCTGATGGGGTCGGTAGTACCGGCGATCCGTCATGCGGCGACTTCCTCCGGATCTACATAAGGATTCGCGAGCAGCGAATAGAAGACATCTCGTTCGAGGTCTTCGGTTGCCCGGCAGCGATCGCTACCAGCAGCATACTGACTGAGATGGCCCGGGGAATGACTCTTGACCAGGCCCTGGATCTAGCTGACAACGACATCGTGGAGGCCCTGGGCGGACTCCCCGAGCACAAGATCCATTGCTCGAATCTGGGGGCGAAGGCCTTGCACGAGGCCGTGAGGTATTACCTCGTCAGGAGGAGGAAGGGGTTGGAGGGCGACCTGCAGAGAGTGGTTGGCGGCGGTGTGGGTCCCGGTGTAGACTAGGGACTGCCCCGGCGGTCGTCGGGCTCCGCGGGGACCACTTCGATCGCCGAGGCGAGCCCCCGGCCGACAGCCACGTGGGATCCTCCGAGTTGCAGCACGATTGGGCCGCCTGCCGGGTGGCAAGCGAGCACTTGCACGACGGCGCCGGGAATAACCCCCAAGTCCGCCAGGCGCCTGACGCCCCCGCCGCCCCTTCGCACGAAGAGGATCATGCAGTATTGCCCTGGCTGCATATCGGTCAGTATCATGACGCGCTCCTTTCCTAAGGCAGAATGAGGTTGAGCGTGATCCCCACAACCACCGGAACGCACGTGGCTACCGCGAGCACTCCAAGGAGCCCCTTCCAGCCCATTTCCCTCAGGATCAGGACCGACACCGGCAGACAAGGATATGACAGGGATACCATGGTACAGGCGATAGTCGCCTCCCGTGGGGTGAGCGGGAGGCCGAGCAGGACGGCTGGGGCCAGGTAGCGTTGGAGCACAGTAAGAACGACTCCCGCACAGGCTTCACCCGGTATCCCAAACAGGGGGAGAGTTGAGTGGCTTAGCGGGCTCAGCCCTTTGAGGATTCCGCTGTCAACGAGCAGGCGAACCGCTATGCTGGTGCACAGAAGAAGGGGAAGCACGTGTCCCAGGAAGCCCCGCGACCTCATCCAGGTCTTGAACACCACGTTGCGAATCGAGGGTATCCTCAGGGGCGGCACCTCTATCACCAGTTCCTGGCGTTTGCCGTGGAGATATCTGCCAAGGAGCGCCCCCAGGACGAGGAGCACGCTGACCATTGTCGTGACCACTACCAGGATGCTCACCCTGAACCTCGCCACGAGCCCCGAAAGAAGACCCAGGCTCGCTGCACAGGGCACAGCCACAGCAATCAGCGTCACAGCGATGAAACGCTGGCGCCTGTCTGCGAGTGCGCGGGTTGCGAGTATGGCCGGCGCCCGGCACCCCAAGCCCAGGATAATCGGTATGACAGCGTGTCCCGGCAGGGCAAGCAGGTTCGTGAGACGGTCGCCCGCCACCGAAAAGCGCGACATCAGGCCGGAATCCTCCAACAGTGCAATCAGTATGTTCACGCTGAGCATTGCGGGCAGTACGACTTCCACCGGCAGGAGCAGTCCCTCCGCTATGGCCGCCGCCAGTACGTTCGCCGTGCCGGCGGGCAGGAATCCCAGTGCGCAAGCGACGAGCCGGTTGATGTGAGGCGCTAACGATGATACCACCGCCTCGAATGAGGCAACTGCCGCCGTAACCGCGCGGAGGGACAGGAATAGGGCGGCAACGAGCACGGGGATTCCAGTCGAAGGCCGGTCAATGAATTGTTCGATCCGTTCGACCGGATGGCGGCCGCTACGGTGCAGGTGCCTTGTGACCTGAAGCGCGATCCTGCGGGCCTCGTTGGTCCTCTCTATGCAGGTGGGGAAAAGGGGATGGTCACCATTGTGCGCCTCGCAGTGCCGGCAATCGCGGTAGCAGTCATGGCGGCAACAGATTCCCCGGCCCATCTGTTGCTGGCAGGATTCCACTGCGGCCCTTAGATCCGGTAATCGTGATGTGAGTTCCTCATCGACAGCGTCATGTTCGAGCAGGTGTATCGCCAGGGCTCTCTCAGTATGACCGGTGTGTTTTGATTCATGGGGAAGACCCTTTCGAAGGACATGGACGATTTCTGTTATTGAAGACTCGACCTGCTGCGAGAACACCATGCCTCGGCCACGGACCGCTCTGCCGGTGATAGCCGACTTGAGTTCTTCGATTCCAAGACCCTGGGTCGCCGACAGCGGGACGACCGGCACACCGAGTAGCCGTTCTAGAGCCAGGGCATCGATATCCAGGCCGAGATCACGGGCCCTGTCCATCTGGTTCAGGGCAATCACCATCGGCAGCTCGAAATCGAGCAGCTGGATTGTTAGGTAGAGGTTTCTAGCCAGGTTCGTGGCGTCAACCACGTTCACAATTGTGAGAGTCCCGTTACCCATCAGAATTCGCTGCGTGACGCGTTGGTCCTCGGAATCCGAGTGCAGCGTGTAAGTCCCGGGGGTGTCAAGTACTACGAGTCGTTCGGCCCCGTGGGTAATTAGCCCGTTTGTGGTTTCCACTGTTGTGCCGGGGTAGTTGGAGACCACCGCCCGTGTTCCGGTGAGTCCGTTCATTATGACGCTCTTGCCGACGTTTGGCTGACCCACCAGCACAACACTCATGTTCCCGTCTCCTTCACGGCTCCGCTTTTCCCTGTGGGCCGGTTGCTCATGAAGGATCTTAGATGTTCCAGAGTCTCCTCGCTGATGACATGCTCGATCGAGCATGCGTCAGATTCAGCGATAGAGGGGGTCACACGGAGGACATCAACCAGAAAAGCCCTGAGCGCCTGGTGCCGTGCCAGGACCTTCTCTGCCTGGACGATCCCTTCCCGCGTGAGGTGTACGCGGCCGTACCTTTCTTGTGAAACCAGGCGCATGGACCGCAGCACCCCCACGGCCTGGGTCACCGTGGGTTTGGAATTACGCAAACCGGCTGCTATGTCGGAGACTCGTACGCCGCCATCCCCCTGGGATAGCCGGAGAATCACTTCCAGGTAATCCTGCAGAGCCGGTGACACTCGAACGCTGGACACGCTATCACCGTCCATTAGTTAGGGTAGCCTAACTTAATCATAGCACGCCGGTTCCGTTTCGTCACCAGTGGCTTCGATCGGGATTCCAGCCACCGTGGGGACGCATCACGGGATCTAGATGGCTGATTCCGCTACACGAGGTCCAGGCCGTAGCGCCTTATCTTGCGATATATGGTGGAACGGCTCATTCCCAGTTCACGGGAGAGGAGGTCTTTCGCGGCGGGCGTACTCCCGTACCGCCGCAGACCCTCAGCGATCGCTTGCCTTTCCCATTCAGCGGCGGGCATGAGCAGGCTGTCGTGCCCCGGGGCCGTCGCCCCTTGTTTGGGGGCGTCGAGTGCATCACGGCGGATGCGGGATGGCAGGTCCGCCGGTTGGATCAGGGGACCGGCGCACGAGTGCAGCATGTATTGAACCGCGTTTTCCATTTCGCGCACGTTGCCGGGCCATGAATAGTCGCACAGTAACCTCCTTGCCGGCGAGGACAATCCGACCTCGGGGCGGTTCATGCTCCGCGAGTGGCGCTCTAACATCGCATCGAGTAGGAGTTCAATGTCGCCCCTTCGTTCCCTGAGGGGAGGGATGTGAATGGGGATTACCGTGAGACGGTAATACAGGTCCTCACGAAACTCGCCCAGGCGCACCATCGCCTCGAGGTCCCGGTTGGTGGCCGCGATTATGCGCACGTCCACGTAGAGAGGGCGCGTGCCCCCGACTCTCTGAATCTCGCGCCTGTCGAGCGCTCTCAGCAGTTTCGCCTGCAGCCTCAGAGAGCAATCGCCGACTTCGTCCAGGAAGAGGGCGCCGCCGGCGGCCAGCTCGAACTTCCCGGGCTTACCGCCGCGCCTGGCCCCGGTGAACGCGCCCTCCTCATAACCGAAGAATTCGGATTCCAGGAGGTCCTCGGGAAGAGCCGCGCAGTTCACCGCTACGAAGGGGCCCTGGGAGCGGGGGCTGTGGTAGTGGATGGCCCGCGCGAACAGCTCCTTGCCGGTGCCGCTCTCTCCAGTCAGGAGGACGGTGGCATCCCCGGCGGCGGCGACGAGAGCCATCCTCTTGGCTTCCTGGAGGCGTGGATCGTTGCCCAGAATGTGTTCTATGGCCCTGTCCGGTTGCCGCGCGGAGAGGTCATAGACCATGCGATTCGCTTCCTGCGTGGTACGCAGTACCGCCACCGCGCCAACCACCTTACCGTTGCTGAACAGGGGGGTCCCGGTGCTGATGTGCCTGGACTGTTCCGCGCGGCCGGGGAGTGTCATCTCCTGGTTGAAATGGCCGGTTCCTGACTCCAGGACATCCAATACGGGAGACCCGGGAATGAAATCGGCAAGCCGCTTTCCGGTCAGGTCCACGGCGCCCACTCCAAGAACCCCTGAGGCTGCGCGGTTGCAGCATACGACGACCCCCTCGCCGTCTACGGCTATGATCCCGTCTGATATCGCGTTGACAATGCCCCTGAGTCGATCGCGTTCTTCGGCAAGGCGCCGGGAAGCGGCCTCGTTGCACAGGGACATGTCCACGAGTCTCGCCATATGATGAAGGAACGAGGAATACTCGCCCTGGCGGGCGATGATCCTCTGCCTTTGCTCGTCGTTGAAGGCGACCAGCGACAGTACCCCGACGGGCTGTGCTTCCAGCGACAGGGGGAAGGCCAAATGACACGTCTCGCGGCAGCGATCCAGTTTGTCGCAGTTCGCGCATTTCGGATCCTCCCTGGGGTTCGAGAGAAGGCACGGAGCGCCGGATCGCAGCACTGTCCCGAAAGAGCACAAGGCAGGCAGCTGCTCGTTCACCATGTTGTTGTAGACGCCGGTGCCTGCGACCCGCACGAGGGACGCATCCACGATCGTCACGTCGAGGTCGAGGATGGTTGAGACGGAGTAGGCGACCTCTTGCATGAACGATTTCAGCGGTTCAGTCGCCAGGATGCTACCACTCACTGACGGCATACACATCCGACCTCCCGGTCCCGATAGCACTGACTTGAGTCATTTGTCATGATGAGCGGGATCTCCTTCTCATCCTGCGTGTCAAGATGCAACTCGTCGCAATGTGACACTCAAGTGGGCCCCCCAAATTGGCCGTGAGAAGGGGATATTCACCGGAGCCGGCGTGGCACGGGGATTGCTAGTGAAATGGTGAGCGGTGACAAGACTGGTGATCGGGGGCGACCAACGGATGATGGAGGACACGAGGCTAATCATGAATATGGTGCGCCGGGGAGCGCAGGAGGCCACTGTGTGCACTGAACCTGCTATGATAGCGTTCGCAGTGGCCAAGGCGAGCAGCCTCACCGGTGAACCACCCGTTCGTGTGGAAGTCACGACAAGCCCGGGCGTAATGAAGAACTGTCTGGCCGTCGGCCTCCCGTGCACGGACCGGAAGGGCCCCGCGGTGGCGGCGGCCCTGGGTGCCGTCGCAGGTAGGCCGGAGATGGGACTCCAGGCTCTGCGGGGCGTGACACCGGAGTCCGTGCTGGAGGCGCACCGGCTCCTGGACGATGATGGCGTTGAGGTCGCCTGCGACTCCACGCATTCGGATGTGTACTGTACGGCGAGGGTCGCCGGGGCCACACGAACGGCGGAAGTCACGATTGAAGGCGGGCATTCACGTATAGTCAGCGTGAGAGTTGATGGGCGGGAGGTGGGCGATCGAACCAGCCTCCCCGGGCCCTCGGGCGAGGGGGAGAAGGTGTTGCGCGCCGGGCTTCCTCTGGAACCGGTCAGGCGGTTGTCGTACGATCGCCTCCTCGAGGCGGTGATGTCCGCGGACGCCGCTGAAATCCAGTACCTCAAGGAGGGCGCTGTGTCCGCCCTGAGGCTCGCGGAAGAATCCCTACGCGGGGGCTGTGCTATCTCGCCGCCGGGCTTTCAGCGGGCGCTTTCCAACGCCCTTGGATGTGTGGCGCCGGATGATGGGGGGGCACGCAACCTCGTGACCAGAGCGCGGCTGGCGGTCGCCGCAGCGGTCTGCGCCCGGATGGCGGGAGTCGTGTGGCCGGTACTCACTTCTTGCGGAAGCGGCAACCAGGGCATATCTGTCGCGATCCCTGTCCTCATGGCGGCGAGACATGTGAAGGCGGGGCCTGTCGAGGAGTTGAGGTCGTTGCTGTTGGCCCATGCGACGAACCTCTATATCAAGGCTTTCACGGGGACGATATCGGCCCTGTGTGGGGCCGTAAGTGTGGGGGCCGGAGTGGCCGCCTCTGTCTGCTGGCTCATGGGAGGGGACAGGGGGCAGGTCGAAGGGGCAGCCCAGATAGTGCTCGGGAATTTGTACGGGATGATCTGCGACGGCGCGAAGACCAGTTGCGCCAACAAGTGCGCGTCCGGGGTGGCCGAGGGCATTCTTGCGGCGCGGATGGCGTTGAACGGAGCGTACCCGCGCGGCGAGGCAGGTATTGTGGGCTGCTCGCTCAGGGACACGGCAATGGCCATGGGATCCCTCAGTCAGGTCTTGAACGGGGTTGACCCTCTCATAATTGAGATTCGTGGCGGTGATTCCCTGTAAGTATCTCGATTTCCCGGGCCACAACGCTCACCCCATTGCCCCTCCGCTGGATCCTGCCGGTTACTTTGAGAGGGGGCGCGGGGTCTGTGAATATGACCTGACCATACTTCTGATACGTGTTCTCAAAAATGGTCAAGTCAGCCAGGCCGAACTCATCCTCCAGGGACAAAAACACGACGATCCTGCCGCTCTTCGTGGGGGGCCGGTGCGGGCGGACGGGAAACCCCGCGACCTTCACCATGGCCCCCTGCCTCGCTTTGCGCACATCCCTGCTGGACAAGAACCCGTCCGCCTTGAGATTGTTCCTGAACAGGGCCATAGGGTGCTGGGATACGGCAATCCCGAGTATGCGGTATTCGTGGTATATCCTCTCGGCGGGTGTCAGATCCGGAATCGAATAGTAGTCGCCCGCTTCGTTCCATTCCAGGCGGAGCTCGCGGTCACCCGCGGCACACCCGGGATGCCCGGAGTGCGAAGTCCCCAGCGTGCTGCCGGCCCGCCAGAGCATCGCCCGCCTGTTTGGATGGAACACATCGAACGCCCCGCATAGCGCCAGATTCTCAACTATGTCCCTCGGGGGATTGACGCGGCTGCAGAAATCCTCCAGCGAGATGAACGGCCGGTCACGCCTGGCCTCCACGATGCGATCGAGGGCCTGCCCCGTCATATCCCTCACGCACGCCAGTGACACCCTTATTGCCCTGGAATCCCCCGCTGTCTCCACGGTGAACGCCTTCCCGCTCCTGTTGACGCACGGCCCCAATATCTTCACGCCGCGATTCCTTGCCTCTACGCATATCGTTTCCGGCGGATAGTATCCCATGGGCTGGTTGGTGAGGATGCCGGCGAAGAACTCGGCCGGGTAGTGCCTTGAAAGGTATGCCGTCTTCGCGGCGGTGGTGGCGAATGCGGCGGCGTGCGCCTCGCAGAAGCCGTAGCCGGCGTAGCCCACGATGTACGAGAATATTTCCCCGGCAATGGCTGTCGAAGCGCCGTTTTCAACCGCCCTTGCGATGAACACCTTTCCTATTTCGTCCATTTCCTGCTGCGACCTGTGGTGACTCATCACCTTGCGCAAGCGATCGGCTTCGCCCGGCGTGAATCCCGCGATTATCGTCGCTATCTGGATTACCTGCTCCTGAAACAATACCACCCCGTAAGTCTTATCCAGGATCGGCTTGAGCCGCGAGTCCACGTATCCGATGGGTTCCAAGCCCTTCCGGCGCGCGATGTACGGTTCCACCATGTTGCCCAGGATGGGACCGGGCCGGATCAAGGCCACGCTCGCGACCAGGTCCTCGAACCTGTTCGCCCCCAGGCGCGATTGCAGGGCCCGCTGAGCGGGGCTTTCGAGCTGGAATACACCGATGGTTTGGCCCGTTCGGAGCAGTTCGTAGCTATCCCTGTCGGTGGTGGGAATGCTGTCATAATCGAGTCGCCACTCACCGCTACGTTCACTGCCACACCCACAGCCGCGCCCGCCACCTGCGCCGGGGCTACCTGCGCCGGGGCCGTTGATCAGCGACATGGTATCCTCGACCGCGGAGAGCATCCTGAGCGATAGCAGGTCCAGTTTGATGAGGCCGAGTTCCTCGACGTCGTCCTTATCGAATTGCCCGACGATCACCCCCTTGGCGGCCATCTGAAGGGGCATGAGGTCTGTCAGTGGCCTCCTGCTTATCACGATCCCGCCGAGGTGGGTCCCGAGGAACCGCGGGAACCCCGCGATTTTCTTGCACGCGCTAATCAGGCATTCGAATTTTACGGGGTCCAGGTTCAAGTCCCTCAACTCGGGGAAGCGTACGAGCGCTTCCCTTACGCTGTCCGCATGGATGTAGGGCATCCTCTTGGCCAGCCTGTCGATTTCCGCTTCCGAGAACCCGATCGCCTTACCGAGGTCCCGGATGGCCGATCTCGCCTGGAACGTATTGTACGTGCAAACCGAGGCAACCCTGGCGGCGCCGTACTTCTCGCAGGCGTAATCCTGGACTTCGTCCCTGTAGCGGGCATCGAAATCTATATCTATGTCGGGTTTCTGCGCGCGTTCGAGGCTCATGAACCTCTCGAACAACAGGCCGCGCGCTATCGAATCCACCCCGGTGATTCCGAGGCAATATGCGACTGCTGAGTCCGCGGCGGAGCCACGCCCGGAGTGGCGTATCCCTTTCCTGCGGGCGAAGTTCACGATGTCCCAGACGATTAGGAAGTAGTCCTCGTATCCCAGTTTGAAGATGATGTCGAGTTCGTGTTCGAGCCTGTCCCGGATCTTGGCGGTGATTCTCCCGTACCGCCTTCGCGCCCCATCGCGCACGAGGTCCCTGAGCATTTCCCCAGGTGATGTCCCTTCCGGGACGGGGAAGGAGGGGTAACACTTTTCTTCGACCTCCAGCGCCGGGCCGCACCGTTCGGCTATGACGTAGGCGCCCCTCAGCGCGCCGGGATATCTCGAGAAAAGGGATGTCATCTCCTCGGGCGAACGGAGATAGTTTTCGGCGTTGAGTTTCCTCTCGGGGTGAACGCCATCTACCGTGGTCAGGGTCCTTATGCACGTCAGGAGGTCGTGCACGGGGAAATCGTCCCTTCTCGAGTAGTGCACATTTGCGGTCGCGACGGCATTCAGGTCGAGCCTGTTCGCGAGCTCCGTGAGCCGTTCATTCAACATCATGCTCCCGGGGAGGAGCTGTTCGGAGAGCTCGATAAAGAAACCCTGCTTGCCGAATATGTCCAGATACCTCCGCGCAACCTCCAGAGCCCCGGTGTAGTCGCCCCTCAATATGCGCGAGGGGATCTCGCCCCGGCGGCAGCCGGACAGCGCGATCACTCCAGCCGCGTGATCTCGGAGGACCTCGAGGTCGAGGGCCGGCTTCCTCCTCGGGTTATCCAGGTGGGCCCTGGTGAGCGCGGCGCATATGTTCCTATATCCTTCAGGGTTTTCCGCCAGCAACACCAGGTGCGTAGGTAGGCCGGGCCCGTCGCCTTTCAGGGTGGCCTCCACGCCCTGTATGGGTTTCAATCCGCGGCTCAGCGCAACGTTGCGGAACCTTATCGCCGCGCTGACGTTGTCGTGATCGGTTATCGCCAGGGCCTCCATGCCTAAATCTGCGGCCCGGTCCACCATCGATTCCATCGAGCTGGCCCCGTCGAGAAACGAGAATGGTGAATGCGCGTGAAGGTGGGCGAATTTCATGGCGCCGGCCCCCTTCAATCGTACACCTTATACAACACCCATTGTCTTTCGGCGCCGCGGAACTCGAGCTCGAACATCGTATCCCTGTTGCACAGCACCCTGTAGACGGTCTTTTCAGGTTCGCCCTCCCACCACTGTCCCGCCTCGTTCCAGACATCCATCAGCCTGGATACGTAAAACCATCGGTTGAACCAGAAAAACCGGGAGGGCCTCATCTGCTTATCGGCCAACACCAGCACCGGCTGGTTGACTATCTTGCTCATCTCATACCACCACCCCTGATTCTCACGGGATCCCAGATGGAAAGCAGCATTTCCCGCCTCGAGGGTTTGAGGCCGCCCCTTGCGATGACGTCTTTCTTGTACTTGCCGCTCAGGGCGGATATTGCCTGTTCGAGGGTGATCGTGGATGACCGGTCTCGCAGCGGGTCTCGCAGCGGGTCTCGCGGCCGGTCGAGCGGCAGGCGCGCCTGCACGTTCTGTGTTTTTCCCAGGTTATCAGCGGTTATTGTCATCTCTTCAATAGGGGAGGGGATGGTCATTTTGCTGAAACACGCTCGCGCCCCTGCTTCCAGGGATTCAGGCGAACACCTCCGGTAGGGGAAAACGCGTGAAGCGGTCAACTTTTTGCCGCCGGCCAACGTTACTTCTAGGCGGAGCCTGCCCGCCGTGCACCCCATCGCTCGAAGTTCTTCACTGAGCCGGGCACAGACCGCCCCCAGCCTTTTCTCGATGATTTCCGTCGAACCGGCGCCGCCTTCAAACGTGGTGTGAATGGTGAGCGCGGGGGGTGGATAGGCCTGCTTGACGGGATCGTTATCCAGTCCCGCGGCCAACCTGGAGAGTTCATATCCGATTCGCCCGAATTGCTTCACCAGCTCCAGTTGGGAGATTTTGCCCAGGCGCCCCACTGTGTGTATACCCAGGGCATCCAGTTTGCACCGTACTTCCTCCGGCACTCTCCACAAGAATGAAACGGGGAGTTGTTCGAGGAACTCCTTTTCGGCCTGGATGCGAGTGATATGCAGTTCAATCCCGGGTTCCGCCCTGGCTGCGTTCGAGGCTGTTCCCTCGGTCATCCCGGTCGCGGTTGCCGCTGTCCCCGCGGCCACTGACATCATGACCGCGGCCCGCGCCACGAGTTTCGACCCGCCCACTCCCACCAGCGCGATAAACGCGAGACCGGAGAGTTCGGCCACAATCTCGCGCAAAGTGGAATCAACGTTGTTGATGCCGTTAACGCCGCCAGCCCCCGGCAACTCCATGAAAGCCCGGTGATACCCAACGGGCTCTACCAATGGGGAATGCCTGTAAAGCGCTTCGAAGAAACGCCTTGACGGTTCGGCGTACTTCCCTTCGCAGTATCCGGCGAAGATCAAAGACGGGCAGGTCAGCGCGGCCTGGCGCCTGGTCATGTTCAACCTCACGCCCGAGCGGTATGCCGCTGCCGAAACGTCGAGGCATACACCGTCTTTAATCACGGCGAGAGGGGTGTCAGCGCCGGGGTTTTCGCAGCCGGTGTAAAGACCGGCGAGTTCAATGAAGACAATAGGGCTGCTACAGCCCATATTATCACCTTACCCGAACATGTGTTTGGTATATCTAATGATAGCAACTCTACTTCCCGTGTCAATAGAGGCTGTGGGGCAAATTACACTCACCAGACACGTTGACCCGGGAGAACCCCCGCGTTTCTCGCCGGGAGTGCTCCTGCCGCGCATACTCAACGCCATGGAAACCGCCGCTCCAGCCAGTTGGCGCCGGTTGGGGCCGGTTGGTTACACCCTCGCATAGAAGGCTCTAAGAGGTTCCAGGAGAACATCAAGCAGGCCCTCCGGCTCATCGAACTGAGCTCCCCCGAGCATTATGCCGATATCTCGTTCCTGGTAAAGAGTATCCGTTTGACCAGCCGGAGACCGGCCCCTGACGTTGCGGCATACTGTGACGGCCGGCGTGGCCAGGGGTTCCGCAAGTTAGGAGCCGTGGGGGAAGAAGATCGCAGATAGGAGTGGGTAAGCAGTCGAGTGACGATAGCTTGGCATTTTCGAAAATAATGGCGGACAAATAGCTCTATTGG
>JBLNBR010000034.1:0-26262 GCA_050260105.1 Ignavibacteriales bacterium
GGGTGGTCGAGACTTATCGGAATCGATGGACGGGATTTATCGGAACAGGTGGACGGGAATTACCGGAATCGGTGTCCGAGACTTTCCGGAACAGGTGGTCGATCTTTTCCGGAATCCGCACCTAAGTGAGTTTCTCAACCTCAAGCCCTGCGTTCACGGTTCGGATGCTCACTCATTTGAGAATCTGTGCAAACCGGATTTAGGCAGGTATTGTTGGATTAAGGCCGATCCAACCTTCAAAGGCTTGAAACAAATCCTGGCTGAACCCGAACATAGAATCTACATTGGAGAAGAACCACCCAAAGAATCCATAGTTCGCAACAACCGAACGAAGTACATCGACTCGCTCCAGATAAGGAAGAATGCCAATAGCAAGTTATCGGAGAAATGGTTTGACAATGACTTGTGTTTTAACACGGGCCTGGTGTCTATCATTGGCAACAAGGGAAGTGGGAAGAGTGCGCTGGCAGATGTGATTGCGCTCTTGGGCCACTCAAAGACCGGGCGTTTCGGGTTTCTAAATAAGGACAGGTTCTGCAATCACAAGAAGCTAAACAAGTCCAAACACTTTAATGCTACCATGCACTGGAGAAGCGATAAGACCGTCTCTGTGGCCACCCTCGATCCTGCGGACGCTCCAAGTGAGGATGAGGCCGTCAAGTACATACCCCAGGCATTCTTGGAGCTAGTGTGTAGCGACCCCAAGGAACAGGAAACATTCGAGCAAGAACTTCAAAATGTAATCTTTTCCCACGTACCGATAGAAGACAGACTCAATTGCACCTCTCTTCCCGATCTGATTAAAGAGAGGACGAAAGGCCATTACCAGACAATCGAGATTCTTAAGGGCGATCTCAAGACGCTTAACGAACAAATCGCTGACCTGCAAAAGAAGACCACTGCAGAGTACTATAATGCCCTCATCAGAAAGAAGAAAGACAAAGAGCATGAACTGGCCTCACTTGAACAGGTTAAGCCGATCGAACCTTCTGATTCTGGTGCCCTACAATTGGAGGCTAGCAGCAAAGCAAATGAGGAAATCAGCAAGAGGATGTCGGAGATTCAAGAAATTGACAAGAAGATTAGTGACCTTGCAGCACTCCAGAGCGAATGCACAGCCAAGATTGCAGCCATAGATCGGGTCAAGTTGAGAGTTGAGAATTTCGAGATGCTCTACCAACGCTTGAAGAAGGAAAATGAAGCGGACATGAAGCTGTTGGGTATCGAGTGGGATTCCGTAGTGACATTTGATGCACATCCCGAGGTGCTTGTCTCAAAGAGGTCTTCGATTCAGATTCAGAAGAACGACGTTGACAGGCAGCTGAGTAAAGACGACCCCGGTAGTCTCTACTCGAAGAAGGCCAGGATCGAAGAGAGTATCCGCAAACTACGAATGCAATTGGATGAACCCCGCAGAAGACGTCAGGCCTACCTGGAGGCTATGAAGGCTTGGTCAGCCAAGTGCGCCAGTATCAAGGGGGCCCCGGACCTACCGGAGTCCATACAGTATTATGAGCATCTGCTCCAGGACCTGAGGAACGTGCCGACGAGATTAGCAGAGAAGATGGAGTCTCGGCGCAAGAAGACTAGTGAAATCTACCGACAGATCTGCGAAATAGCGGCAATCCACTCCGATCTGAACAGGCCGGTTCAGAGTTTCATACAGGGTCACACTCTTGTGAAAGACAAGTTCCACCTAAACTTCAGCACCTCGATAACTGTGGACCCAGGATTTACGGAGGAGTTCTTAGGCAAGATTGATAAGAGTGTGCGGGGCACGTTCTATGGCCCTGAAGCTGAGAACCGGCTAAGAGACATGATCAGCGCCCACGATTTCAACAACGAAGGGGATACTCTGGCGTTCCTTGACCAAATCCTTTCAAGCCTTCAGACCTATGAGAAAGACGGAACAAAGACATCGCTGTCCATCGATGGCCAACTGAAAGGAACGACGTTGCCGGATTTCTACAACTACCTGTTTTCCCTCGAATACCTGATGCCACGACCTGCGTTGAGACTTGGCGAAAGGGAGTTGGGGGAGCTTTCTCCCGGAGAGAAGGGTGCTCTGCTGCTTATCTTCTACCTGTTGATAGACAAGAGCGACATACCGTTGGTTATTGACCAGCCGGAAGAAAACCTGGATAATCAGTCGGTCTATGAGCTGCTGGTTGACTGCATCAGGGAAGCGAAGGAGAGGCGACAAGTGTTCATCGTTACACACAATCCCAACCTTGCTGTTGTCTGCGATTCGGAACAGGTCATCTATGCGCACATTAACAAAGAAAACGGAAACGAGGTAACCTATGAATCAGGTAGTATAGAGGACCCCGAGATGAATGCTAGGATTGTGCAAGTTCTTGAGGGGACCAAACCAGCATTTCGAAACCGAGAGTCCAAATACCAGTGGGATTGACTTGGGGTTGCTGACCGGGTGGGGCGGGGGTGGGGTCCCCGGCCCCACCTCATCGCGAACTTGGTGTTCCCTTAGATGAAGCTCCCTCGATCAACGCGGAAAGAGAAAAGAGTCTCTCTTCTGAGTGACGAGATCGCGAAACCGCCTACAACCCTGAACGTCTCTGCTCAGGAAGTGAAGGACTACTTCACCGCTTTTTCCACATCCCTTGAGTCTGTTCCTGTCCAGGAGAAGAAGTGCCTCACTTGGACCTTCGTCCGCAGGCTCAAACTCCCAGACAAAAAGGAGGTCAAGGTTTCTTTCTACCCGGACCTTACTGCGTGTTGTCTTGGTGTCGGGAGCGGGACTTGGGCCGAAATGTATCATCAGATACCTGTCTCATGAACGCCATATTGTTACAGATTCCTGCAGTCAGTCAACCCCTGCAGGATCCTCATGCCTCAAAATCGTATGTAGTCCTCATCCCACAGAGCGGATTGGGCTGAGTGTCTTTCCTTGTCTGGGGTGCGACATGAGTTGACACCGGCTGAACAGGTGGAGAGAGAGGTCCGCCCGGACGGGATGGTGTCGTTCGACCGGAACTGGTACTGCGCCTCGCCCGAGCTTGTAGGCAAGGTAGTGACGGTCAAAGGTACGGCGACCAAGGTCAGGGTATTTCACAGGGGCGAGGAGTTGGCTGTTCACGAACGTCATTACACCCAGGGTGAAAGAAGTACTACGGCGGTTATGCGCGATACCTCGATGTTCTTGAGACTCGTCCAAGGGCTGTAAGGAATGCGGCGCCTGTCAGGGATTCCGGACTTTCCAGAGAACTGTTCGCCTACTGCTACCAATCCGAACGGGATGACGGTGACATGGCTCTGGTCTGTCTTCTGAGACTCATAGAGGCGCGAGGACGCGAGGTTGTCTATGCGGCGGTTCATGATGCTCTGCTGGCCGGTGAACGGGGTGTCGAGGCGGTGCTCAGCAGGCTCGGGGAAACGCCAGAACGAAGGGTGACGGAGCCGGGCGGGGTCTTGGTCAAAGCCGTGGATCTCGGCGAGTACGACTGCCTCCTCCAGGGAGGCGGCGTGGCATGAGCGACGGGAAGCAGGCTCTCATCGAGATCTACGCAAGGCAATTGCGGATACCGACGTTCGGGCGCTATCAGAATGTTCTGCGCGATGCGACGCAGCACGGCTGGAACTACGAGGAGTTCCTGTGCGAGCTAATGAGCGCCGAGATTGCGCAGAGGCGAGAGAACCAACAGCGCCGGCGAGTGAAGGCGGCAGCGTTCCCGCTCATTAAGACGCTGGACACGTTCGACTTCAAGCAACTGCCTAACCTGGACGCCGAGAGAGTATGGCAAATCGCTGACGGGTCCTACATCTCAAACCATGAGAATCTCGTCCTGATCGGTAATCCAGGCACGGGGAAGACGCATCTTGCTGTTGCGCTGGGCGTTCGGGCTTGCGCCAAGGGGTTTAAGGTTAGATTCACGACGGCATCTTCCCTGGCCGCTGAACTGGTCGAGGCGCAGCAGCAAGGCCGGCTGCTGAAGTTGATGCGGCAGTTGTCCAAGACGGATCTCCTGATACTGGACGAGCTCTCCTACCTCACGCTGTCCAAGCAGCAGGCCGAACTACTGTTCCAAGCGCTGGGCGACAGGACAGAACGGGCGAGTTTAATCGTGACGACCAACCTCGAGTTCTCTCGGTGGACAGAGGTATTCGGCGACAGCATGATGACGGCGGCCCTGGTGGACAGGCTCACCCACAAGTCCTACATACTTGACATGAACGGCGAATCCTATCGTCTCAAGCAGCGGCGCCGAGAAACAGAGTACAACCTATCAGGGGCGGATCACATTCAGATGAGCACAACTGGATCACTTCCACGTGAGCAGGGTGGAGGTGCGGACAAAAACCTGGACTCGAACTGAGACAGGAGGATGTCCGCCGTGTACACACTGGAAGACCGGATGAGGGCAGTCAATCTCTACCTCAAGTATGGCGGCAACTCAGCCGCCGTTCGCCGGGAACTGGGTTATCCTACGAAGAACACGCTGAAGCAGTGGGTCAGGGAATACGAGGCCACAGGCGCGCTTCACGATGGATATCGCGCTCGCCCACCGAAGTACTCGAACGAGCAGAAACAGGCAGCGGTGGATTACTACTTGGAACACGGCCGAAGTCTGCGCCGGAGCATCCAGGCTCTGGGTTACCCGAACCGGGAAACGCTTAGGCAATGGCTCGACGAGGCGGTGCCGGACAGGCGCGGGCTGCGCTCCGGAAGGTCACTTCAACCAAAGGTGGAATTCACGTGTGAGCAGAAACGGGCAGCCGTTCTGGACTTGTGTTCCAGAGACGGCCCAGCCCGAGAGGTTGCTGGGAAGTATGGCGTCAGCCGCACCGCTCTGTACCAATGGAAGCACCATCTGCTCGGAAAGGAGCGCCCAGTGAGCAAGCTAAAGCGTGGTAAACCCAAGCCCAGCGACGACAGGGACGCATTATTGGCTAAGGTGGAGTCGCTTAAGGGACAGGTAGAGGCATTGGAAGAACAGGTCCACCGGCTTCAACTTGAACGAGACGTCTTGGAAGTGACGGCAGAAATCCTAAAAAAAGACCAGGGCGCCGATCCGAAGAATCTGACCAACCGGGAGAAGGCAGCAGCGATCGGCGCCCTGAGGAAGAGATACCCTCTGAATGAGCTGCTGGAGTGTCTTTCTATGCCCAAGAGCAGCTACTTTTACCATTACGCTGCCCTATCCATACCGGACAAGTATTCCGAGCTCCGCGAGCGCGTGCGCGCTGCCTTTGCTCTAGCCGACGGGCGTTATGGTTACCGGCGGATTCACGCCGTCATCACCAGAGACGGTGAGGTTGTGTCCGAAAAGGTAGTGCGCCGGCTCATGCGTGAAGAAAACCTGATCGTGGTCGGTCGTAAGAAGCGCAAGTACAGTTCTTACAAGGGGGAGATCAGTCCCCCGGCGCCCAACCTCATTGAGCGCGACTTTCACGCTGAGGCCCCCAATGTGAAGTGGCTCACCGACCTCACAGAGTTTCCGCTGCCTGCCGGAAAGGTCTACCTATCCCCCATGATTGACTGCTTTGACGGCATGGCGGTCAGCTGGAGTATCGGGACCAGCCCCGATGCAGGGATGGTGAACTCCATGCTGGATAACGCGATATCGACCCTGGGAGAGGATGAGCGTCCTGTGGTCCACAGCGATCGTGGCAGCCACTATCGCTGGCCAGGCTGGATTGACAGGATGGAAGCCGCAGGGCTCACCCGCTCATGTCCAAGAAAGGTTGTTCCCCCGATAACGCCGCGTGCGAAGGCTTCTTCGGGCGGCTGAAGAACGAACTGTTCTACGGAAGATCGTGGGCCGGAGTGAGTATCGAGGAGTTCATTGACAGACTCGATAGCTACCTCCACTGGCACAATGAGAAGCGCATCAAGATATCGCTGGGCGGAAGGAGCCCGATGGAATACAGGCAGAGCTTAAGCTATGCGTGAAGAAGTCCAAGAAAACGTCCGCACCTCCGGTGGATCAAAATCAAGTTGACAAACGCAGAGTCGAACGCACGCTGTACCAACTGGTCTTCTTGAGGGGTTAATCCTCCGAGGTCATCTGGTATGAAACCACTCTTCCCTCCCATCTATTCAATGGACCACGACTTGGTCCGATGTTGTTATTGGCGACAGTGGACCAGGTGTAAGGGGGGGCATCAGATTGAAACAAATGCTCGACGTTGTTAGGGGCCTGCTGGCTCTGTGGCCGGCCTGGCTGCTGGTGGGGGCCTTCATCCTCGTGGAGTTTCTCATGGTACGGATTGAACAGTGGACCGAACAGTGGATCGACGGCGCGCGATTTGCCCGCGCGGGCTTGAAGGACATTAAGCGGATGTCAGGCGAAGACTTCGAGAAATACCTGGAACACCTTTTCAGAGGCGTCGGCTACGGAGTCGAACGCACGCCGTACCAGGGAGATTATGGTGTCGATCTCGTACTGACGACGCCAAAAGGCAGGCGCATCGCGGTCCAGGCCAAGCGCTGGAAGGGCAAGAAGGTGCGAGTCGATGCCGTCCAGCAGGTGGTCGGCGGCGCTGCGCATTACGGATGCCATGAGACAATTGTGGTCGCCACGTCGGGCTACACCGAACAGGCGCGCAACCTGGCCCGGAGCAATAACACGCGACTCCTGGGACTCAGAGAGCTGGGAGAATACATGGATCAGGTGAAGGCGAGGCAAGCAGTCGCGAAGGCTCAGAAACCCCTGAGAGCGGCGCGGTAGGCAATTCCTCACACACTCGTACAGGCGCCCGCGGGACTGAAGGGAAGCATCTGCCCAGCACCGAATCGCTGTCCCGGGGGTGTCAATGTTGGAGTTCGTCAACGGCTGGAAGAACAGCGCCAGGGCACACGGCAACAGACTCCATTCAATATGCAGCTACATGGCGATGTTCCCTCCGTCCATACCCAGGTACTTCATCGAGAAGTGTACGCAGCCCGGGGATTTAGTCCTTGATCCTTTTGCCGGAAGGGGCACCACCCCACTGGAGGCGTGCCTTACCGGTCGCATCGGGATTGGGAATGACCTCAACCCACTTGCGTACTGTCTGACCAGGGCGAAGGTGCAGATACCTCCGTACGAGGCCGTCTATTCGCGGTTGCAGATCCTCGAGCGGAACTATCAACCCCTCAGCGGCTCGGAATCGCTACTCAAATCCTACCGGGAGCTGTCCGAGACGGCTTCCCGGGTGCAGGAAAGCAAATGGTCCGGCGATGTGGGGCTGGACAGGGAAACCTGGGAGCGGCTTGCGGAGATGCTCCGGGAGATGAGGTACCTGTATGCCGGCTCAGACGCGCGCATGCCGTATTTGAGGAGCCAGGACTACGATTTCCGAGAAGAGAACGCCAGAGACATCGGGTACAATGAGTCATTTCATCATCGCATATGGCTCTTCTACCACCCGGAAACCCTGAGGCAGCTCGTATATCTCCGGGAGAATCTCGGCGATGGGCCTGAGGACGATTTCATCAGGGGCTTGGTGTTGGGTATCATGCACGGGCGCGGAAGGCACTACCTTTCCCTCCCCATGCCCAACACCTTCAGTATGACCCCAAGGTATGTGCTTGCCTACTCCTACAAGAACATGCTCATATTGCCATCGAAAAACGTTTTTGACTGCCTGCGGCGGAAGATCACCCTCCTTGATCCGCTGCCTGCTCGTTACGTGCGCGGGGTCTCGTTCATCGGAGACGTTCGGGATCTGTCGCAGACTCTGGGGGCATTCCTGGCTTCACTGGGCAGAAAACCCAGGCTTCTCGTTTCGTCGCCGCCATATCTCGGCGTAGTCAAATACGGTCAGTACAATTGGATCAGGCTGTGGTTCCTGGAGGGACAACCGCCGGTGGAGACCACGACTGGCGCCCGGCTGCAATCACTCGACGAAGCCGTCGACTCCTCACTCGATGACGGCCACCACGACCTGGATGGATATCTGAAGTTTATGCGCGAGTCATTGGCCGCAGTCTCCCAGGTAATGGCCCCCGGCGCCGTAAGCGCGTGGGTCATCGGCGACGTAGGAGACCTGAACCTCGCCGGGGCCGTTTGGGAGGAGTCGGCGAGACCCCTTGGCTATCGGAAGATGGGCGTCATCGCCGACGAAATAGACGAGGGCAAGAAGGTGACAAAGATCTGGGGATCGGAAAGAGGACGTGCGACGAGAATTGACCGGATTCTCGTCCTGGAGGAGCCGTAAAGGACGCACCCCCGGGCTGTGGGATAATCAGGAATAGAGTGGCAGGGCGGCCCTTGGGGTGAGCCGCCCTGCTGATGTCACTTCCCGTCTACCTGGGGGGTATCGGGAAATCTGTTCTCCGGTTAGAGAGTGAAGGCCTCGACTATCTTCTTCAATTCCTGCGCCATCTGAGCCATTGCCTGCGCGGAACCGGCAATCTGGCTGATTGAGGCGTCTACCTCCTCAGTTGAAGATGAAATCTCTTCGACCGCGCTGGCGTTGCGTTCCGCAGCTTTCGCGATCGAGTCGGCCGAACTCAGCACCTGGGAACTGGAGGCGGCCATCTCTTCGGTCGCTGCGGTCGCCTCCTCCACAGCGGATACACTTGAGTCCACCGTCGCGAGCGTTTCTCTGGCGCCTACCTGAATCTCCGCGACGCCCCGGTTAATGCGATCGAACTCCGAGCCCGCCTTCTCAACCGCGGAGACTATGTCTGCGAACACCTGCCTTGCTTCAGCGGTCACCTGCATACCTTCCTTGACAGCCTGTACACCCGTCTCGACTGAAGCCACGGAGGCGGTCGTTCCCTTCTGTATGTCGGCAATGAGGTTGGCGATCTCCTTTGCGGACTTGCTTGATCTCTCAGCGAGCTTTCGCACCTCGTCGGCCACCACCGCAAACCCGCGGCCGTGCTCCCCCGCCCTGGCGGCCTCTATGGCCGCATTCAGCGCCAGCAGGTTGGTCTGATCCGCGATATCGCCGATGACCTGGACGATCTCTTGGATCCGCTTCGAGTTCTCCGCCAGCTGCATGATGTTGTTCCGGATATCTTCACTTGTCTCGCTTATGGTCTGCATGCCGGCCATGGTCTTATCGACGACACCCGCGCCCGCCTGTGCACAACTCCGGGCCGTCTCCGCGGAAGCGGCCACCTGGCTCGAGGCCTCCCCAACTCGTTCCACAGCCTCAACCATCTGCTCCACGCTGCGCTTGGCTTCGGCGAGGCCTCTGGATTGGCTCTGCGCGCCGGCGGCTACCTGCTGGATTGCCGTCCCGAGTTGGCCCAGCACCTTGCTGGTTTCCCGGGCGCCCTCCGCCTGAGCGTTCGTGTCAACGGTTACTGATTGAATGGACTCAGATACCTGACGGGTGGCGCTCGCAGCCTCTTCGACGGTAGCCGACAGTTCTTCACTCGTTGCAGCCACCTGCTCAGAGGAGGATGCGGCTTTGCTCACCAGATCCCTGAGACTTCGCAGCATGCCTTCAAATGCCTTGGCCAGGCGCTCGATCTCGTCGCGTGTCCTGACAGCCGGAATTTGGACCCTCAGGTCGCCGCCGGAAACCGACTGAGCGGCGGAGGTCAGCGCACCAAGTGGCCTGGAGATCGCCCTACCCAGGAACAGCCCCAGTCCCAGGCCGATCAGGGCGGCAACACCTACGGCGGCGAAAGCCACCTGTACGATGCTGTTCGATTTCTTCACCACATTGGCCCTGGTCATCTCCAGGAAATCGTTCGTGAACTTCTCCCAGTCCGCCAGGACGGCGCCCATCTGGCCCTCGAGGTCAGTACCTTTCGACACCGTGACCGCCAAACCGGTGTTCCCCTGTTTCGCGCCAGTGATGATCTCTTGATTGAGTTGCCTTACCTGCGCGTCGAGCCCCCTCGCCTTGGCAAGGAAGGCCTTCCCCTCCTCGGTCCTGACGGTCTTCTCAATATCGGCGAACAGCTTGTCCGTTGCCACGCCGAGTTCATCGCACTGTCTGAGGAATCTCTCATCCATCGTGATCACGAATGCCCTGACGCTCGAGTTCTGCTCCGATATCAAGGTACTCAGCTGTCGCTGCATGTAGAGCACCCGGGAAACGTAGTTCAGAACGTCTCTCTCGTAGGCGGTCTCTATCTGTTTCACGCCGCTCACAGCGTACAGGCCGACTGCAGCCAGTAACACAACCATGATGAGATAGCCCGCAATGATCTTCGGCCCAACTCCCAGTCTCATGTGAGTCCCCCCAATGTGCGCTATAGAATCTCCCACCGCTCTATATCGAAAGCGACAGAGATTCGTTTAGCTAATCTTCAGCTATTTGCTCGTATTCAGACTAATTGGCAGAATTCGGCGATTTCCACATAAATTAGCTCAATTGAGCTAATTAAGTCATTTGCCGGATGGATGGGAGGGAAGAGCGCCGGCTACCACACGCACACGATTATGTCATGGTATGTCATCGTGAATTCGAAGCCCGGGAACAGAGAAGGAACATGGGCCGTACGCGGGGAAAAGTGGTCAGCGTGCCTAAGTGATCATGAATGGAGGGTGTAAAAGCATGGGTTTTGTCAAAGAACTTCCGTCAAAGGAGACTGTGTCTCCTCTCCACTACGACATCTTCGCCCGCTCATTCGCCAGTGCCAGTGAGGCGGGTGGCGTCAAGATAGGGGTCTCCAGGCTGGAGCCGGGCGGGCACGCGGACCCGCACGTGCACGAAGGTCAGTACCAGGTGTTTTACATATTGGAGGGGCGCGTGAGGATGACCTATCAGGGACGGGAGGAACTGCTGGCCTCCGGGATGGGGCTCATCGTGGACCCTGGTGAGATCCATAGTATCTCGGGAGTCGGGGAAGAGCGGGCGCGGTACCTGACAATGACCTTCAAGCCGCTGGGATAGCCGGCAAGGAAAACAACAATCGGGCATGTACACGGCATCAGCCACCGTGGGTATGGGGTGAGCGCGTCATGAAGGCTGCTAGCGAACATAAAACGAAATCAGGGATAGTCTACGAGAGCCTGAAGAGCGCCATTGTCGGGGGCGATCTGCTACCGGGGACGAGGATCATCATCCACGGTGTCGCGAACGCGCTCAAAGTGAGCGAGATACCGGTCAGGGAGGCGTTGAGAAAACTCGAGGCCGACGGGCTGGTTAAGTGCACCCCCTACGTGGGAGCGCTCGTGAGTGTCCCGTCCATCGAGGACCTTAGGGAAACGCTGGTCATACGCAGTGTGCTGGAACCCCTTGCCGCACGGCTGTCCGCCCCGAAGCTGAGGGAAAAAGACGTGTCGCGGATGTCCGATCTGCTCGACAGTATGAGCACGTTGGTGCGCGAGCAGAAGTACTGGGACTACTCGAGAGTTGATCGCGAATTCCACAACGTGTTGTACTCGAGGTGCGGCAACCGTAAGCTGAAAGACCTGATTGGGGATATGTGGAGCCAGACAGAGAGGGCCAGCGGCGCATTCAGGGCTGCCACGGTCTCGGCCGCCCAGTCCCTGGCGGAACACACCGCGATGCTGGACGCCCTTCGAGCAAAGGACTTTGAGCGTCTGGAATCGCTTGTCAGCGACCAGGTATTGAGGGTGGGTTCGGAAGTGCAGAACCTTGCTGCTCAATACGGGCCGCTCGTGTAAGAGCGCACTCGCGTAAGAACGCAAACGATTCGATAGGATATATGATAAGACGTCTCGCACCTAACGCTGATCTCATGCCCTCAAGTGGACGGATCCGGGCGGCGATCCAAGGGATACTCCAGTCGCCAAGCCTTTGGCGTACGTTACTACATCTCACCCCCAGGATGATTCAGTGAAATTGGATAATGGCTGCTCATAGCACCATGTCTATAGCTTCACTCTCTGGATCGACCACAGATGCCCCTGACACGAGTATGGCAGTCGTGGAAGGAATCCCCTCAGAGGGAAAGCAACGGTCTCCACCGGAGCCGGCTCGAAGAACTACAGGCCAGTCTGCGAGAATGTGGCTTCACTGAGTGTCCCGCAAAATGGGGAAAGGGGGGTACGCTATGAAGGCGATGGTGCTCCGGGAGTATGGCAAGCCGCTCTGCCTGGAAGAAGTGCCTACTCCAGAAGCCGGTCCTGAGGAAGTAGTCGTGCGCGTCGGGGCATGTGGACTGTGTGCCACGGATCTCAAGATCGCCGCAGGCGAAATACCGGACACGAGGACCCCACTCATAATGGGGCATGAACCCGCCGGAGAGATAGTGGCTGTAGGGGGAAGTGTGAACGAGTTTGCCGTTGGGGACAGGGTCATGGTGTTGAGCGCGATCCCCTGTGGCGAGTGCTCGTGTTGTGTGGTCGGAAAGACCAACCTGTGTACCAAGTTTAAGGTCGGTTTCAACCAGAATGGCGGCCACGCGGAATACCTGCGTGTCTCGTCGAGAGTGTGCGTGATGGCGCCGAAGTCCATGGATTTCGCGAATTCTGCGGTGTTGGTCGGCGCTGCGAGTGCTCCATACCACGCTCTGAAAACACGAGCCAAGGTGAAACGTGGCGAGACCGTGTTGGTCATGGGAGTTGGGGGGCTGGGGCTTCACGGAGTTCAAGTTGCTCGCGCGCTTGGCGCCCGGGTCATTGCCGTAGATGTGAAACAGGAGCATCTCGACATGGCGCTGGAGAATGGCGCTGAGGAAGCCATACGCTATCCATGCAAGGACTATGTTCGGAAGGTGAAAGAGCTGTGCGGTGGTGAGGGGCCGGAGATAGTGTTGGAGACCGTAAGCCTGACTGATACGCTTACGGAGAACATCGCCGTTCTGCGGAGGGGCGGCAGGCTGGTCATGCTGGGTTATCACCCCAATGTCCCTTTGACTGCGCTGACGCCCCGGCTGGTTCTCGACGAGATCGAGATCCTAGGGGCTCGCTCGGTCACAAGAGCCGAGATGAACGAGCTGGCGAGCATGGCCGATGAGGGTAGTGTTAAGCCGATACTCACCAGGGTCTATCCGCTCGAAGAGGCGAACCAGGCGATGATGGATCTCAAGATGGGGCGTATTCCTGGGAGAGCCGTCCTGGTTCCCTGAATAGGGAGGGTTGTCTGTGTTAGTCAAAGAGATCACGATGGACAAAGGAATAGTTGTTACTGAGTTTGGAGGGTATGTCCGGAGGGTCATTCACCCCAGAACGGTTGGCTCCGAGTTGCTGGCGATGTCAGTGCTGATACTGAATCCCGGGCAGGAGCACATCAGGCACCAGCACGAATTCGAAGAGTGCATCTTCACTATTTCGGGAACAGGTACCATGGACGCCGAATGTGAGGATGGGAGCTTCGTCCCCGTGGAATTGGAGAAGTACAAGTTCATTTACATTCCGCCGAACGTGAAACACGGGCCTTACCACAATACTGGTCAGGAGCCGCTCATATGCCTGTGTGGCATCGCGCCACCACCAGCATACAAAGAGTAGTGAAAGGAAGGGCTCCGGTCAGTACACTGGCCGGAGCCCGATTACTGGGTCTATTATTCATGAACAACTGCACACATCTTCCTCGCCAGACCCCTCATGCGCCGGCTTCCGCGCCCGGACGAACGCGCTGACTATCGACCCGTTGACCTGTTCGATTTCCGCGGCAGACAGACTGGGGAGCAGTTCCTTCGCCAGCGGACTGGTGAGGTCGTACTGCCTGGTGATCTCGACGCTGATGCCGGTGAAACCGGCGGCGGCCAGTTTCTCCCGGTATTCCCGTTCGAGCAATGCTCCGGCCACACAACCTGTCCAGGCCATCAGGTCCTGCTGCACTCTGGGGGGCAGCGGCCTGGTCAGCACGATGTCCGAAACGGCGAAACGGCCGCCCGGTTTCAGGACACGGTAGGCCTCCTTCAGCACGAGGTCTTTGTCGGCAGATAGGTTGATCACACAGTTGGAGATGATCACGTCCACGCTTTCAGCAGGAAGGGGTATGTCCTCGATGTGCCCCTTCAGGAACTCCACGTTCTTCAGGCCGGTTTTCTCGAGGTTTGACCTGGCTTCGGCCAACATCTCATCGGTCATGTCCAGGCCGTAGGCCTTTCCGGATGGGCCCACCCGCCTGGCAGACAGCAGTACATCCAGGCCCGCGCCGCTGCCGAGGTCGAGCACTACTTCGCCGTCGTGCAGTTCGGCAAGGGCGGTGGGATTGCCGCATCCGAAGGAAGCATTGATAATGTCCGCGGGGAGATCCGCTGTCGCGTCCGGCTGGTATAGATCCCCTGTGATCAGCCTATCGGCCTCGGCGCTCGGGCCGCAACAACAGCCACCCGTCGAGGCGTCGCCGCAGCAACTCGACTTCCGCGTAATGGCCTGTGCGTACTTCTTCCGCACTGTCTCGCGTATATTCTCAGTCACAGATGCTCCTCCTCCATCCAAATAAGTTGACACTCGGCTCACAAGAATTTCCTAGTCGCTGAGCGAAAAGTCTTCCTGCAACCGTCCGACGAAACACTTCAACGCCTCCGGGTTGACGGAGTAGAACTTCCACCGGCCGCGGGGCTCTTCGAGCACCAGTCCCGCTTCGACCAGTTCCTTCATGTGGTAGGACACTCTGGACTGGATCATTCCCGTGGCGGCTATCAGCTCGCAGTTGCAGATCCCACGCCTGTCTCCATCTCTCGGCAGGGAACAGCATCCCCTGTTGCCCCGGGCGATCATGAGCATGATCCGGTAGCGAATGGGGTCACTCAGAGCCCTGGCTATCTTCACGCAGTCAATCATGAAATAATCATATCAACTTTCTTTGATGTTACCAAGTGGAATCGCGGCGGCTACATAACGTACGCCCGGGGCTGGTTGGGCAGATGTCTGATACAATGTCGCAGTTGTGGAGCAAGTGAGAAACTCCACACTATACGTAACATGGCTCTTTCCGTAAATCACAGCCATGTTCTCGACGATAGTTCATGGTGGAGGGAGCAGCTTGAGGCGCGAGGCCCGGGCTGCTTTTCAACACCACTATACTGGGGGGTGGCTGTGGTGAAGCTACAGTCATTGGGTGTGAAACTGGTTGGCGGATTCTTAGTTGTGTTGCTCGTTGCGGCTGCGGCAGGCGCTTACATTGTTGTCCAGTACAGGTCGAGCGTGGCCGCCTTGGAGTACGTGATTCACACGCTCGATGAGGCCAATAACAACACGAGTGACCTGATGGCCGCGATCTGGCAGGCTTCGGCCAGCGTCCGCGGGTACATTCTGACAGGAAACCGGGCTCTGGTGACTGAATATCAGGCCGGAGTCAAGGAGGCCCAGGAGAGCGGGGCAAAGGTCATGAATCTCGGGATCGCCGAGGAGGACAAGAAGGCTATTTCCGAATCGCTTGCACTTCTGGACCAGTACTGCAAGGTGGCGGAGTCGGCGTTCCCCCTTGTGGAACAGGGGAGGGAAGAAGAAGCAACGGCGCTGGTGTCTCAGGCCACGCCGGTCTTGAACTCGCTGAACCAGAAAGCCGGTGATTTGGAGGCCCGTCTGGAGGCCGAGGCAATGCAGGCAGCGGATGTGCAGTCGGAGGCCTCCCAGAGGTCGATATTCATCGGGATCGTAGTTCTTGTAGCTGCAGTCGTCCTTGGCGTTGTGCTGGGGCTGTCGCTCTCGTTCTCGATTACGAGGCCGGTCGTGAGGCTCGCACGGGTAGCCGACCTTGTTGCGCAGGGTGACCTGACGTCCGAGGGGGTATCTGTCAAGGGCAAGGACGAGATTGCGCGGTTGTCGGTCGCCTTCAACAAGATGCTGGAAAACCTGAAGAACCTGGTATCGAAGGCGTCAGAATCGGCGGAGCAGGTAGCGGCGTCGAGCGAGGAGCTGTCGGCGACGAGCGAGCAGGTGAGCAGCGCAATCGCCCAGATATCGCAGACGATCCAGGAGATCGCGAAGGACACGGGCAGCCAGGCGGACGGCGCCAGGGAAACCAGTAAGGTTCTCGATCAGCTCGCGAAGGCGATCGATCAGGTCGCCACGGGGGCGCAGAACCAATCGAAGAGCCTGGGAGAGGCCGCGAGGACTGTCGACGGGATGGCGAAAGCTGTGGAGCAGATCGCCGTTTCGTCCAGGCAGATGGCCGAGGCGTCGGAGAAGGTGAGCGTCGAGGCCGGCGGCGGGAAGGTGGCCGTGGACAAGACGGTATCCGGGATGAAGGCCATCAGCGACGCGAGTGACGGCATAAACGCGAACATCAAGCAGCTGACCGAATACTCGCAGAAGATAGCGGAGATCGTGCAGGTGATAGACGACATAGCGGACCAGACGAACCTCCTTGCGCTCAACGCGGCCATAGAGGCCGCCAGGGCGGGAGAGCACGGGCGCGGGTTTGCGGTAGTGGCGGACGAAGTGCGGCGGCTTGCCGAGAGGTCGGGGAAGTCGACCAAGGAGATCGCTGCGATCATCGACGATATACAGAGGGGTACGGAGGCAACTGTGAAGTCCGTGGAGGACGGGGCTGTGGCAGTAGAGGAAGGCATGAAGGTGGCGGCCGAGGCGCGGGAGATACTGGACCACATCGTGGAGAGTGTGGCCGAAGCGGGGAGGCAGTTCGAGCACGTCAAGACAGGTGTGGAGCAGGTGCAATCAGCGAGCAAGGGAGTGTTGAAGGCGGTAGACGACTCGGCCTCGATTGTGGAGGAAAGCACCGCGGCCACCGAGGAGATGGCGGCATCTAGTTCGCAGGTCCTGAGCTCGGCGGAGAGCATAGCGAAGGCTGCCGAAAGGAACGCCGCGTCTGTCGAGGAAGTATCGTCCTCGGCGGAAGAGATCGGGGCGTCCGTTGAGGAGATGTCGAGTTCGGCGCAATCCCTTGCCCAGATGGCGCAGCAACTGAAGAGCATCGTCTCGGCGTTCAAGGTATAGTTCGTGCGGGGGGACAGAAGCGAGGGACAGCGGAGGGGCCGGGAGACCGGCCTCCTTTTACGCATACTCGTCCCAGTACGCTCGTCAGTGGAGGCTTCCTGGACCGGAAGGGAGAAGTTTACCGCCAAGCCGCAGGGGCAATGCTGGTAGTGTGGGGGGAATGCTGTTGGACGAGAGGACTGTTGTGAGAACGACGAGCATGAACGCCATGGGCGTCGCCACCGCGGGCGGCAACGTGGTGGGTATCGCCACGGTGTTCGGACTTCTACTGGCTGTCACCTTGGCGGGTATCCTGTACCATCAAGTCTCCGGCTACGACTATCCGGCCTCGCCCCCATTCTCGTTCGAGTTGAATGTACTCGGTGACCTGTACGAAGCGTTCTTCCTCGTACCGTTAGGCGTGGCCGGTTTCCTTGCCACCCGCAAGGGCAACGCCTGGGGTCCGGTGCTGATTGCCGGGGTCGCCGTCAACTTCGCGTACAACTACGCCATGATAGTGACCGGCCGCCAGAACCTCTGGATCTTTCTCTGGGTGGCGAAGCTTGCCCTGGCCGGAACGGCGTTGTGCCTCGTGTGGCCCCTGCTGCCGCCGGGCGCCGGCCTCGCGAGGAGATCCCGGTGGGTTGTAGCGGGCTACCTGACCCTCATCGCCGTGGCGTTCCTGGGCATGATGGGGAGAAGGCTCCTGGCCAGCGCAACCGGGCGAATGCTGGAGATGACCATGCAAGAAAGCGGCGTCGTCGACTGGGGTGAGCCAGCCCTCAGGGACCCGGTGATCTTCTTCTCGTTTGTCCTTCCACTCCTGGTCGTAGCCATCGTGGGTCTCCCCCGGGGAACAGCTTGGGGAGGCAGGGCGGCGTCGCTCGCATGCGCGTTCATCGTGAGCATAGTGAGCATAATCCTATTCACCGGGCTGCTAAAAGAGGCGCTCCTGACCGGCCGGGTCACTCCCGCCATGTGGGCGACGTCCGTGTTCATGACCCTGGTCGCCGTGCCGCCGGCCTGGTTCCTCACCTGGTTTGCGGCGGGCGGGCGTCCTGACCCGGATTACCCCGAGAGGTGATCCGGGTCAATCCAGGTCAATTGAGCACAACGCTCGAGATAATTCGCTTGAACAGATCCTTTTGAACATCGATGCTGCAACCGGCGTTCACCCTCAACCACACGTCGGCGTATGAGCCGTCGCTCCGCGCGATGAACCCGTGCAGCTCCTGCCACGTCTCGGCAGACCCGGATGCCGCTGGTTGCGACAGGGTCAACAGGTACACCTTCTTGCCGGGTTGTCCGTCGATCGTTTCCTCAGACTGAGTGGCGCTGTGGTTGGGGAGGAACAATCCCCCGAGTACCTGCGCTGCGCCGAGTGTCTCCCTGGAGGGACCCAGGATCTCGACTTCGGCGGCTGCGGGATCCCTCACCTGCCAATCGGACGGAAGCGCGACCGAGCACCCAAGTTGCTGGAGGCTGACGGGCGACGGCCTGTAGATCTGCGCTATCCGGTATTCCTCGCCCGGCGCCTCACCCGGTCGGGCAGGTGGCTTCTCAACGTAGACGCGCACGGAGTCCACGCCTTCGGGCCCCATCGAGGTCGCCATATGGAACTTGACGTCGTAGGCATAGGAATCGTCCCCGATCTTCGTGGCGGCCGGTACCTCGTACCGCTCGACCCACGGGCTGGAAACCCCTGTCACCCATGCGATTTCCTCGAGTTGCCCGCGGTACGCCGAACGGAGGGCCGGCGAGAGAACCGCGAACTGCGCTGCCCCATTCCTCATCTTGACTGCGTTTGCCCAGGTGTTCACGGCCTGCTCGGGTGTCAGCGGGGCCAGGGCGCTCTCCAGCAGATGGATCCTGCGCTCTCCCTGGACGAATCCTGAACTCGTTATCCGGACGGCGTTCTCGGTGGGGTCCCATTCGACTCGCGCTCCCAGTGCTTCCGCGACCTGGCGTATGGGCGCGAGGGCTCGACCGTCTTCTAAGCGTGGCTGAACGTCGAACGACACGTAGTCGCCGTTCACGAACACCCTCAGGTCACCCATCGCAGTCGCCGCCGCGGTGAATACGGCCGCAACCAGCACCAAGCTTGCGGCCACCGCAAGCGTTCTTCGAGTCATCATCATCTCTCCTCCGGGGGCCACACACAGCGTCGTAGCACGCCACGCAGCACACCACGCCAGCGCCACGGCACTCCACGGCGAACCACGGTGCATTGCAGTACGCTGCGGCGCACTGCGGCAGCACGCCCATGAAAGATCGACGCGAATAGTCACAAGAAGTTCCGCTCAAGCAGGTGTTTTGCCATATCAGAGCTTGGCGCAAAAACCGCTAAACATGATCATGCGTGGGGCAAATGATCATGTTTAGCACGCACGTGATCATGTTTTCTTCTCCCAGACGGCATTCCGTCCAGGCTTCGAGCACCTCAGCTGGCCTGCCTTCCTGAGAGTAGCCAACACGCGGTTGATGGTCGGACGGCTGACTCCGGGACAGGAGCGCTCGACTTCGGACAACCGGAATGCGCTGGGAAGGGCGGCGACAACGTCCATAACCAATTTGGTCTTGGCGCCTCGTGCCGCAGTGAGCGATTCGACGCGTGTATCCAGTTCGCGATAGGCCTGCAAGAGCATCACGCCGAGGAAATACTCCCACCACGGGATCAAGGAATGGCGTCCGTCGTGCCACCCGAGAGAAGAGCGGTACAGGGTGTCGTAGTAGCTCTCGCGAGTCTTCTCGACAATCTGTTCAAGACTTATGTAGCGGCCGACATCATACCCGGCCTTGTACAACAAGAGCAGGCTGAGCAGCCGGGCCATCCTGCCGTTCCCGTCCCTGAAGGGATGAATGCAGAGGAAATCAAGGATGTAGGTGGCTATCAAGAGAAGGGGTTCCGTATCTCTGACGTTCCAGGATTCATTGAACCGCAGGTGCAGCCTTCCCATTGCCTCCTGCGTGAGATGGGCAGGGACCGGGTTGAAACGGATGCTTCTTGTCCCGTCCGGAAGGAATTCCACAATCTGATTGTCAGTGTCTTTCCACCGGCCGCCAGCATCCGCGGTGAACCGGTACAGGTCCCGGTGTAACTGTAGCACAACGCCGGTGTTGAACGGCATGTGTTCATAACTCGCGTGTATAGTGTTGAGGACATCCCTGTAGCCCGCTATTTCCTGTTCGGGCCGGTTCTGGGGCGTGGCGCCGTGCGCCACCAGAGCGGCGACTCTGACCGCAGGCGCAGTGACTCCTTCAATGCGGTTCGATGATTCGGTGCTGCTCACAATGGCTGCGGTCCTGAGAGTCTCCAGCACTTGTGGGGCGCGGTCCTTGTACGAGGCCTGTTTTCCTTTGTACTCGCCCAGGACGCGTATGGTTTTGATGAGCTCCTGTGTCACCGGCTGACGGGCAATGAACCCCGGCTCAAACGACCTCAACCTGCCCCACCCCTTTGACCGGATACGCGAGTATTCTTTGCAGATGCAGATGTCTCCTACCCATTCCGGCTTCGCCGGATCGGGAAAAGGAATCCAGGGGTCGCACTCTGACCTTGCTGAGTGCGGGTGGAGGACACCCGGAGAGGGAACGCCGGCCCGGTGAGCGAATGCTGGCGGTCGAGGAGTGGTGGGTGGACAATGGACATCAGGATGGATTGGGATCTGCGAATCACCGTTGACGACCTCAAGAAGAAGGCTGCTTGCAGCCCGGATAACACGCGCATGTTGAGGGTCTACGACGAGATCGTGGAACTCGGCTCGAAGCTGGCAAAGCCCGCGTCCGTCACAGAGTGTTTCGAGATTGCCCGGGTGGAAGAGGGGCGCGTCGTCCTGGAGGACGGGTCATCGTTCAACAGCCTTCACCTCAGTACGCTCCTCGAAGGGGCTGACCGCATAGTGCTCATGTGCGGGACGATAGGGCCGGCGCTGGAGGAAACGGCAGCATCCCTGAGCGCCGAGGGGGACACCCTTAGGGCGTACCTGCTGGACACGTACGGATCCGTTGCCGTCAATTCGTTGTTCCGCAAGATGTACCAGAGCGCGAGGAACGAGTTCCCGGGTCTGGGGGCGACCGTGACGATGTCGCCCGGGCAGCTCGACTGGGACGTGAAGGAACAGGACACCCTGTTCAGGCTGCTCTCTCCCGGTAAGATCGGCGTGACGCTCACGCCCAGTTCGATGATGAAGCCCATCAAATCCGCAACCGATGCGTTTGGAATCGGGGACCCTTCGAGGGTTCGACGGGGTCACTTTGCCTGCGAATCATGCACCAGGAGGAACGTGTGCGCGTACCGGAGCCAGGACGATGAACTCGAAGGGCCGGCATGACCGGGCCATTCCACGGCGATGTCGCCGCGGCGAGGAACAACGCGAGAAACCCGGCCGTCAGAGGATCCGGTGCGGTCTTGCGCCAATGGATGTGCCGGATTTCGTGCGGCCTCCGGGGGAGGAGATCTGGCTGGATGCCTTACCAGCAGCATATGGCCATGCGTAGGTGGCTCCCTGTCAAAGCCCGCGCTGCAGTAACCCTTGCTGCGCTGCTGGTTGTCGGCGCTGTTGCGGCCGCGGTGATAGGGGTCTTCCCGAGGTCGGCCTGCCTGGGCGATGTCGATGGAGACGGTGGGAGCGAATTCGTCGTGGTAACCGGCAGCCCCCTGGAACGGTTCGGCAGGCAGGTGACGGTTATCTTCTTCGACCGCAGGCCCTGGACCGGGTTGCGCGGTCTCAATCCCTGGAAAACGGCCTCGGGCGACATCGACGGCGACGGTTTGCCCGAGCTCCTCGTTGGAGTATGGAAACAGACTAGGCTCGATCCGGTATTCGACAGGCGGCTGTTCGTGTACGCCTGGTCGGAACATGGTCCGGCCCCGCGGTGGCTGGGATCCCGGCTGTCCAGGCCGTTTGTGGACTTCGGACTGGAAGATGTCGACGGGGACGGCGACCTCGAGTTGATGGCCGTGGAGTTGGAGCGTTCAGGGGTGTTCTCGACCAGGGCGTACGAGTGGAGTGGATTCGGGTTTCAAGCAGTCGATTGTAGTAGCGCGCAGCCCGGTGGTGGGCTTGTAGGGAGGGTTCCATGATGCGGGCGATGACTCGGATAGCGGCGATTATGACGGTGCTGGCGATCCTCGGCAGCGTGGCCGCCGGGTGCGGGCGGCCCCAGGCTGAGACCCCCGGCAAGCCTGCCGGGCAGGAGCCCCAGGGGCAGACCCCGGCAGAGCCCGGGCAACCGGCCGAATCCGAGGAACCCGGTGAACCCGGGGAACCCGCGGAACAGGGCGGACCCGGCTCCGGCGAAGCGGGTGAAGTGCGGTTCCCCGAAAAGGTGCCTGCATGGTCACCGCCCTCAGTCAAGCCGGTCGTTGCGCCGTACACCGTGAAGGCGGACCTGTCGAACGTGGAGAACCTGGCGCAGTTCGGGTCGTTCACGGCGGACCAGAAGTCCCTGTTGGCGAAGAACGGATTCTTCGTGAGCCCGACGATGGAAAAGCAATTGTTTTATATCTACGAGAACAACGAGTACCTGCTGCTCCCCAGCTTCATCTCCGTGGATTCGGTGCTCCAGCTATACCACGTGATATACGATTCGACCCTCAGGAACATGGAGGCAAAGAGGCTGTACCCGGCGGTCAAGGAACTCACAGACCGCATGTACGGCATGATGCTGGAGTTCTACCACGACTCCGAGACACCCGAGGCGAAGGGCGCTTCGCTCAAGGCGGCGGCCTACTTCGAAACGGCTGCGCGGCTTCTCGGGATGCAGCGGAACCCCAAGTTCTCGCTGCCGGCCGAGACTGAGTCACTCGTGGCCAGGGAATCGGCACTCGCGCTCGAGTCACAGGGGAGGGCGCAATCCAACCTGTTCCCCTACATGATTGACTACTCCCAGTTCAAACCAAGGGGCCACTACACCCGGAGCGGCGACCTCGAAGCGTATTTTCGCGGGATGATGTGGTACGGCAACGTCCCGGTTGCGCTGGAAACCACGGAGGGCAAGCCCGACTTGGAGCTCGCCCGCGTGGCGGCCCTGATCTGCCTGGCCTTGAGGGTGGACCCGCGGCTGCTGGAGTTGTGGAACGTGGTATACGAGCCAACTTCGTTCTTCGTGGGCAAGGCCGACGACCTCACCCCCATCGCCCTCATGGGCGTCGCACAAGCGGTGTCGGGCAAGGGCCTGGACCCGGACACGGTCAGCGACAGCCGCGCCATCGAATCTTTCATTGAAGAAGCGCGGAGGCTCCCCGGCGCGAGAATCAAGGTAAAGCTCGTGGGGATCCCCGGCGGGCTGCAGTTCAGGTTCATGGGACAGAGGTACATCGCCGATTCGGAGGTCCTCCAGAACCTCTCGAAGTGGCCGGAGCGCCCGTTCCCCAAGGGCCTGGACGTGATGGCGGCGATGGGATCCACCGAGGCCAGGACCATCCTGTTCCAAATGTACAAAGAGGCTATCAAGTGGCCGGACTACGCCGGGCTCCTGGAGAAGGAGAACGCCCGCCTTACGCGGGAGCCGGAATCCACGTGGCAATCAGACCTGTACTGGGGATGGCTGTGGGCGGTTCGACCCCTTCTCGAGTCCCGGGACACCGGGTATCCTTCATTCATGAGAAACACAGCGTGGAAGGACAAGAGCCTGAACACCACCCTCGCGGGGTGGGCGGAGCTCAGGCACGACACGCTTCTTTACGGCAAGCAGAGCGGGGCGGAATGCGGAGGGGATGAGCCACCGCCTCTCATACGGGGATACGTCGAGCCACAGCCCGAGTTCTACTCCAGGCTTCGCTGGCTGGTCACGAAGGCCTGGAACGGGCTTGGGGTCCGTGGCGTCCTGACGGAATCCGTGTCTCAGCGGCTGTCGACCTTCGAGCAGCTCCTCGGGTTCCTGGAGCGCACGTCCATCAAGGAATTGGAGGGACAGCCGCTGACCAGGGATGAATACACGCAGATCAGGATGTACGGCGCCTTCCTCGAGGATCTGACGGCCTCCCTGGTTGAGGGGGAGGGCGGCAGGTTGGGCGTGAGATGGTTCGAGGTGACCGACGAGGGTGACAAGGACATGGCTGTCATCGCGGACGTGCATACCTCGCAGTCTTCGTTCCTGGAGGAGGGCGTTGGCAGGGCGAACGAGATATACGTGATAGTCCCGATAGAAGGCAAGCTGTATCTAACGCGGGGTGCGGTGTTCTCGTACCACGAATTCGTGAGCGACCGGAGGCTCACCGACGAAGAATGGCGCGGCATGTTGGACAAGGGGGAGGCGCCGGGCATTCCGGAGTGGACCAGGACGTTCCTGGCGCCGGTGAAGGCGAAGCCCCCGGTCCCGGCCACGCCGTACAACTCGGGATGTTGAGCGGGGCGCTGGGCCGCACGCTTCATGGCTTGCAGGCGCGTGTTGTGGCTGCGGCCGCGATCCTGTGCGCGACCGTCGGAGTCGTCGCCGCGACTCCGGCAGGCCGCCATGACGGCGGCGCCGCGCGGGCGTGCGGGACCGTGACCATTGTGGCGGCTGGAGATGTTCTGCTCGATCGCGGTGTGCGGAAGGCCATCGAAAGGGGCAATACAACCGCAAAGAACGTCACGGGCGGCGTAGACTCGGGGGGTGGAACGGCTGGCGTCAAGGCTCTTCTCTCCGGTGTGGCAGGACTATTCAGCGAGGCAGACATAGGTCTGGTCAACCTCGAATGTCCCGCCACGACCACCGCAGCCCCGGCGGCCAAGCGGTTCGTTTTCAGGGCTGAGCCGGAGTGGCTGCGGCCTCTGAAAGAGGCGGGTATCAGTGACCTGTGCCTAGCCAACAACCACACCCTCGACCAGGGACCTGGCGGCCTCGGTGATACAATCGAGGCCGCGTTGGGGGCAGACCTCGGCGTCGTGGGCGCGGGACATACCTTCCGGGAGGCCAGGGCCCCGCTGGTCCGCCGGTTCGGGTCTGGAAACGGGGACGCCGGGATCACGGTGGCCCTCCTCGCGTACAACCTGTTCCCCCAGGAAGGGGTGGTGTTCGACCCCGATCGCCCTTGGGTATGCTCATTCGACCCGGACACGATCAGGGATGAAATCGAGGCTGCATGCGAGGCCGCCGGCGTCGTGGTGGTCTCATTCCACTGGGGAAAGGAGTTCTCCGGCGTGCCGGGCCCTGCGCAGGTGGACCTTGCACACCGCGCCTGTGACTGGGGAGCGGAATTGGTGATAGGGCACCATCCCCACGTGATGCAGGGCATCGAGGTCTATCGCCCCGCAGGGGGGACGCAGGACAGGACCTCGCTGATAGCGTACAGTCTGGGTAATTTCGTCTTTGACCAGGAAGGCGTTCGAGCGGGTGTAGTCGACACCGCATCTACCAGCGAGACCTTCGTGCTGAAGGTCGAAGTAGGTGAAGCCGGTTTGCTGCGGGCGGAGGTGATCCCCGTCGTGATAGACAATTGCTCACCGGTCGCGGCGGGCGGCGAGGATGCCGCCGGCATCCTGCAGCGGGTAGCCACGCTCTCGCGGGCGTTCGGCACATCTATCGCGCCGGACGGCCTCGTGATGTGGCCTACACGCCATGATTCACGATAGCGGCCCGGAGAAGAATGCCTTGGTGATTTTGATCTGATTGACTTGCGACCGCTGGTCAATCAGCCAATCAATCAGATCGGAGGAAGACCTTTTCCTCGCCGCCAACCGTCTCACCAGTCCTTCGATTGCTTGTTCTTCCTCGTGGCTGATGCCAGGGACCGGAGTCTCGCGCGAAAGCGTGGCGCCTGCCTGAGGAGCGAATCCGTGCGTGCCTGGGAGTCGTGCCGAGCCGGCGCTTTTTCGAGGGCCGACGCAACGGCCTTCCCTGCTTCAAAAGCGGACTGGCCAACCATGAACGGGGTGAGTCTGTCCGGGGCGGAAAGGTGCAGGTACCGTGCTTCGCTTAATCTCGCCATTGCGGACTTCACGGGTTCTCTCAGTGTCCCGCTGCATCCGAGTCCCTTGAAGCGCGTTCGAGCCTTCCCCGTCTGGCCAGATAGTAGATACCCGCAAGTACAAGGAGTACTAGCACTACCGCAAGAAACACTGCGCCTTTCACCTCGCTGCCGGGCGCCCGGGCTTCTGCTTCGCGTGGCTGTCAACGGACAGTGAGAATATCACCTTAGAACGCGTTGATCTGGACCGAGAGAATGTCACCCCGGTTAATGCAGCGGGAGTTCCGGCCTGTTGTCCTGGTTTTGCAGACTGCGCGCCGGCTTCATTGCATGGGCACACACTAAGTCCCGATTTGTGTGCATGGGCACACGACAAACGGAGATTTGTATGCACAGGCACACGACAGGTCAGTGTTCTGCATAGGCACACAATAAATCGCATCTCACGTGCACAGGCACACGAAAAACCGGGATTTGTGTGCCTGGAGGCACATGTCTTTCAAGGGGGAGGGCGGTGCCAGTCGCGAGGGGGTTTGTGGAGACCCGCGGTGGAATGTCAATGGCAGAAGATGGTTAGGGATTAGGAGTTGCATAGGGAGTAGCGGGGCGATGAGCAATAGGATGCCGTCCCGGAACTGGCAGAAGATGGTCCCAGGTGGA
>JBLNBR010000035.1:0-105610 GCA_050260105.1 Ignavibacteriales bacterium
CGGTAAGTCGGAAGACTCATGGTGGAGCTGATGGGGATCGAACCCACGACCTCTTGAATGCCATTCAAGCGCTCTCCCAGCTGAGCTACAGCCCCACAACTTACCTTCACCCTGCTTAAGGGCAACTCAATTATATGAAACAGGGGCCGCCAAGTCAAGGGCCGGCAACCGAGCCTCGCCCCAGAGCCTTTCGAGATTGTAGAAGGCCCGCTCCTCATTGTTGAAAACGTGAATCACCACGGACCCGAAATCCAGCAGTATCCATTTCGCAGGGCCCTTGCCCTCGACATGGTGCACTTTGACCCCGTTCTGCTCCAACCTGTCGGCCACATGGTCGGCTATCGCCTGGACGTGCGCCTTATTCGATCCGCCGGCGATCACGAAGTAGTCCGCCACTGTGGTCAGGTTACTCACGTCGAGAACTACGACGTCATGCCCCTTTTTCTCAACAGCCGCATCGAGTGCGAGCCTGGCCAAAGCCCTGGGCTCCAATGCACCGCCTCCCCATGGTCATTCAGGTTTACAGTCTGCTCCGAGAATAACCGAGACATCCGCTTCTTCCCCTGCCGGGCGCTTCTCTATCACCGCTTCAGGGGAAAACTTCAGTACCTGCCTGCAAACGGACTTCACGGCCATCACGTTCGCCGCCGACCCCGTCACTTCGGTGGGGCCATTGGCTGCCTTCGGCGCATTGTCGACCTTGACAACCAGGTATCCCAGGTCCCTGAGATTCTTGGCCACCCTCTCCGCCAGCCCGGCGACGCCGGTCCCGTTCAATACCTCGACCCTGACCTTGGAGTTGGCCTCGCGGTCTATGCCCCTGATCAATAGATCCACGCACTTCTTCAGCTGGGACTGGTCGGCAACCCAATAGCTTATCGCCGTTCCCGTGACGTCGGAGTAGTCCGCGGGCTGTCCTGGGACCAGATCCATCCGGATGTCCTCCCGCTTGATCTGCCGCGCGAGATTCGCGATGCTCACCATCATGGCCGGATCGATGTTGGTGTCCACGTACTGGACGGCCTCGCTCGCCAGGTTCGGGATTTTCCATAGTGTATTCATGTCGAAGAACGATTTCACCAGGGCGGATATGAACTTCTGCTGGGCCTTGACCCGGCCGATGTCCCCTTCAGGATACTGCCTGTACCTCACGAACTGCAGCGATTTCTCGCCGTTCAGCACCTGCTTGCCCGCCTTGAGGTGGATATGGAGGTCCTGATAGGGGTCGTCGTAGTCCATGTCGTGTTCAATGTTCATCTCGACGCCGCCGATCATGTCCACCATCTTGACGAACCCTTTGAAGTCGACGCGCAGGTAATACGGTATTTCCTCACCCAGGAGGGCGGCGGCCGCCTCCATCGCCAGTTTGGGCCCACCATACGCATGGGCATGGTTAATCTTGTCGAACCCGGTCCTGCCCGGTATCCTCACCCTCGTGTCCCGTGGTATCGATATGATGCCGGCGTTCTTGAATTCCGGATCCAGGCTCAACACCATCATGGTGTCGGTCCGGGACGTGTGGACCGTTGGAGACGACGGCTTGCCGAGCCCGTTTACACCGGCGTCCAGCCCCATGATCAGTATGTTGATACGGGAAGCCACGGGCTGTCCCTGGCTCGCCTCCGGTTTCGTGGATGGATCGTACACCCTCGATAGGAGCATCCACGCGCCCGCCGCGATCCCGCAGGCGAAGAACACCACGAGAAGGCCCACCACCCACGCCACGCGTCTAACGTTGAGATTCCTTCCCCGCTTTCTCAGCGGGAGATTGCCGTCACCCATGCTCAATCCTCAACCCTCGCCTCAAGCAGCCAGTTCCTCATTTCGATCGACGACGGATGTATGGGTAGTCCATTCTTCACCCACCGGATGATCATCCGGTTCACGTGGTCGAGGATCGCCGGCCGCAGTCCGGATCTTCCACTGACCGGCAACGAAGTCCTTCGCTTGCCGGGCTCCATCTTGTCGGCCAGATACACGACCTGCTCCACGAAGGACATACCTGCGCGACCCGTGGTGTGATACCGTACGGCGTCGAGGACCTCCCCATCCGTGATCCCGAATCTCTCGCGAGCGACCTCCGCCCCGACGGGACCGTGAAGGAGAACAGGCTTGTCCTTCTCCGCATCACTAACGAATATATTAAACTCACCCGCAAGATTCAACAACAGGGACTCCGGGAGGTGTCTGCAGCAATCGTGCAAGAGAGCAGCCAGATCGCACGCCGTGGGGTCTACGCCGCACAGGCCCGCTATCTCGACTGCGGTGACCCGCGTCCTGAGGACATGCTCGAACAGTTCCGGCGGCAACTCCGCCCGTAGTCTCATCTCTATCTCTCTATCAGTCATCCCGCCCGTGGCCAAGTCGCCCGCCGCTCCCCGAATCCAGGGTCTACACGCGTATTTGGACGAATCCGCTGGTTACATAGTTCCCCACGAAAAACAATAAGGCCTCCTCAGACCCTTGGAACATACAGGAACTCAGGAGGCTGGCCATTGAGGCGCGATTCAACTCAATACTTACTCTGCCGGGGCCGGGCTTCGTTGACGATGATCTCCCTGCCGCCCAGCTGAGATCCATTCAGCGCGTCGACAGCTTTCTGTGCGTCTTCGTCACCAACTTCAACGAAACCAAACCCACGGGACCTCCCCGTCTCCCTATCCATAATAATCCTGCAACTCTTGACTTCCACGTATGGCTGGAATGATTTCGCCAGCTCTTCCTCCGTGGTGGACCAGGGAAGGTTACCTACGTAAAGGGTCTTCGTCAATCGCGTTCACCTCCTTCCGGGCAGGTCGGCCTCACCCGGTGGTCGCCTCCCGCCGTCCCAAAAACAACGGGCGCCAGAGTCCGTTCTCGAACTCGGCGCCTTCCAATCGAACACGCATTGGGACGACTTCGGATCGAGAAAAACCCTGGGATGGTGGACAGGAGCAGCTTCCACCGCATTATATTTCTCGCTTACTCGGATTGTGTGTAGAACCCCATTTTATGAATGTATTCCTCGACCGCAGCCGGTACGAGGTATCTTATGGGTCTACCCGTCCTTACCCGCTCCCTGATGTCGCTCGAAGAAATCGCGAAACCGGTTATGGGAAAGACGTGAACCCGAGCAGCCAGAGAACCCAGGTGTTCCTTGAGCCGGTCGATCCCGGACATCGTGTATCCGGGCCGCGTGACAGCTACGAAATCGCACAGGGACAGGAGCCTCTCGGCATCCTTCCACGACAGGATCTCCGTTATCGCGTCGGCCCCCGTTATGAACACCAGCTCGGAATCCTCAGGAAGCCCTGCTTTCAGAGCGGACACAGTGTCGACGCTGTAACTCAGTCCAGGCCTATCGAGTTCGATCGTTGACACCGAGAATTGAGGATGATCAACGGTCGCCAGCACCGCCATCGTGTATCTGTGTAAACCGTCGGTTATCTTCTTGCCTTGTTTGTGTGGGGGATGGCCGGATGGGATAAACAGCACCCTGTCGAGTCCGAAACCGGTGCGTACCTCATCCGCAGCCAACAAGTGCCCGTAGTGAATCGGGTCGAACGTTCCCCCCATAACCCCCAGGCGGATCATATTATCGTGCCGAGTTCGCCCTCCGTGATGTGTAATGACCGCAATTCTACGGAAAACACAGAATTCCTGCTCCGATTAATCAGGAATCCCATTACCTTCCGGTGGGGGCCCTTCGGGGGTACTTGTCGTGTGTTCTGACTCCTCCCGGCGCCTCAACACCTCTGCCGCCCGGAACATGATGTCGCGCACTCCCTGTCCTGTGACCGCGGAAATGGCGAACACCGGAAAGCCCGCGCTCTCGATGGCGGCCCTCACCCCAGGTATGTTCGCGGCCGCAGCGGGGAGATCCGCCTTGTTCAGGGCGACGATCTGTGGAAGCCCGGCAAGCGAGGGATTGTACTTCTCGAGTTCACCGTTCACGACGTGGAAGTCCGAGAGGGGATCCCTGCCCCCGGTTGCCGCGACGTCGATGACGTGTATGAGTACCTTCGTACGCTCAACGTGCCTCAGGAATTCGTGGCCGAGCCCCTTGCCCTCGTGGGCCCCCTCTATGAGGCCGGGGATGTCCGCGAGCACGAAACCATCGCCGCCATCCAGCTCAACCACTCCGAGGTTCGGGCTGAGCGTCGTGAACGCGTAGTCCGCGATCTTCGGCTTGGCCGCGGTCACTGACGACAACAGCGTGGATTTGCCGGCGTTGGGGAATCCGATTATGCCCACGTCGGCAAGGAGCTTGAGTTCGAGTACAATCCAGCGTTCCTCCCCGGGTTCGCCGGGCTCCGCGATCCTGGGCGCCTGCCGCGTCGAGGTGGCGAACCGGGCATTCCCGCGTCCCCCCCGCCCCCCGCGGGCAGCCGTGAATGTCTGGCCGTCCTCCGTGAGGTCGGCAAGCACGCCGCCCTTCTCGTCCTTGACGATAGTTCCGGGAGGGACCTTCACGAAGAGGTCGCCGCCGTCCGCCCCGGTCATGTTGGATCCCTGGCCGTGCTGTCCTTTTCCGGCCTTGAAGTGCACCCTGTGCTTGAAATCCATCAGGGTCCGGAGGCCCGGATCCACAACCAGCACGATGCTGCCGCCCTTCCCGCCGTCCCCGCCGTTCGGACCGCCACGGGGAATGAACTTCTCCCTCCTGAAGGACACGCAGCCGTTGCCGCCATCGCCGCCCTTGACGTTTATCTTGGCCCTGTCGACGAACATGAGAATCCCCCGCCACTATTATGCCTTGAAGGAGTGAATCAGGCGCCTTCGACGATGATCGCCGGCAGGCCGCGCACTTCTTCCACGACTAACCGAAAACCCTCCGGGGACAGAGCGGACAGGGCGTCTCTCAAACAACGGGTGTTGCTGCACCCGCCGGACAGCCGGACTACGTATCTGTCCGGCTCGGGGCCGGGGACGGGTCCCAGTTCGAGCTGGGTGAAGCCCTGCTCGCCCGCTGTCTTCACGACCAGCCACAGCATTTCCCCGATCTGCGCCGGCGCTTCCCACCCTTCGCGGTCGAAAACGCCGGGATCCTGGATGGAGACAGAGACACCATCCGCCTCCGCCCTGATCTTCACCGAGCAAAGCAGGCCGAATATCTTGGGGCCGAGGTTATTCATGACGTACGTCTGCCGCCGCACGCGCTTCTTGGTTTCTTCGATGTAGTCCATCGCGCGCTGGCTGTTGCCGAGCTGGAGCCACCCCGTGATAACCTGCAAGTCATTCATGAAGGCGTGATTCTCTCGCCTCAGAGCATCGCACAGGGCTTCCCAGTCCCCGCCCACCACCATGCGCCACCACCTTAGTCGCTCCGTGCTCGCCAATCGCCGCGGCCCTATTTCCCTTCGTGACCCCACCACCAATTCCTTCACGAGCCGCGCGGCGCCAACAAGCATCAGCGCCCGGGGTCACCCCCGGGCGCTCACTCTTGCAGGCCTTTTGTTGACAGCGGCCGCGAGCCTTACATGCTCATGCGCGGTTCGGGACACACATTGACGACCTTCTTATCGCCCCTGCTCCTGAACGCCACGAAGCCGTCGGCCTTAGCGAAGAGCGTGTCGTCGCTGCCGATGCCCACGTTGAGCCCGGGGTGAACCTTCGTACCCCTCTGCCTGACGATAATGCTGCCCGCAAGCACGAACTCACCGTCGTGGCTCTTGACCCCGAGCCTCTTGGACACGGAGTCCCGCCCGTTCCTGGAGCTGCCTACACCCTTCTTATGAGCGAATACCTGTATGTTCATCATAATGCCGCACCTCCCTTACAATCCTCCACGCGTACGTAGCGCCCCCTGCCGTCCTCGATTTCCCGCAATCCCATCACCATTGTCTCGAGGATGGCCTGCGCCTGATCCCACCGGGCCGCGGCGTGGCGCGGATCCGGCGGGGAAACCTCGGCTTCAATCAGGGCTTCACCGGTGGTCACCCGGGCTGCGCAGCCCGCCACCCGCTCCACTCCCTGGATTGCGGTCTGGACCACGGCGGACACGGCGGCGCACACTATGTCGCTACCCGCGCCGGCGTACCCGGAATGGCCCGCCACGCGGATTCCCCTGATCTCCCCTTGAGCATCTCTCGTAACCCTGATCTCGATCATATCTGGTCCCGCACACCGCGGGCAGGCGTGTCCACCGCGCCCGCCGGGCGCCGCAGCGCGGCCTACGGGAGGACTATCTTGTCGACCACCAGCTGTGTGAACGGCTGCCTGTGGCCGTAACGCTTCCTGTAGTTCACCTTGTGCCTGTAATGGAACACGAGGATCTTCTTGTGCTTGGCCTGCCTCTCCACCTTCGCCAGGACCTTCGCGCCTTCGACCACGGGGGTCCCGACGAGGGCTTCCCCGTCGTCTTTCTGGACGTACAGCACCCTGTCGAATTCCACCGATTCACGGGCGGGGACTTCAAGCTTCTCGACCTGGATGCGGTCTCCTTCGGAAACGCGGTACTGCTTTCCGCCTGTTTCCAGGATAGCGTACATTCAACTGTCACCCCTACGTTACAGACTCGCCGGTTCAAGGTGGGCCGTACGGCCTCTTCGGACCCTTTCCGTGCGGTTGCGCAGGCACAACGCCGCCACTCGATCCTAGCATGGTCCACAATACCTGTCAAGGAACGCCGGAACTCGTCACTTGTCAAGCATCTTGGCCTTGGCATAAGTCCGGAACGCCTTCGTGACCTCGACCTCAACCTTCTCGCCCACCAGGTTCCCGGCCCCTTCGACGTCGATCACGTACCCGTCCAGGCGCCCGATGCCATCCCAGGGATTGGATGCGTGCGGCTCCTCTACCTTGATCTCGAGCCTGTCGCCAACCCTGACAGGCAGGGCCTTGGCCTCCACCTCTTCCCTGGAACCGAGCGACCGCAGGTTGATGCTCTCAACATGCAGGCTGGAGACGCCGCGGATATAGACGGTCTTCCCCGTCTCCTTCTCGAGTTCCCTCAGGTTCGCGCCACCCGAGCCGATGAGCACCGCGGCCACGGTCGGATGCACTTCAAGAAGCGCGGCCTCGCTGGCCGAATGCTTCAGGATGCGACGCACTTCCTTCCTCACCTTGGAGGCCATCGTCGCCTCGGAAAGCACCCGGGCCCTTCCCTGGCAATAGGGGCACTGCTGTTCGAGCATGGCCGACAAACCCTGCCGGACCTTCTTGCGGGTCATCTCCACCAGGCCGAGCTGGGTGAGCCCGAGGACGCTGGTCCTCGTCCGGTCCTTGCGCAGTTCGTCTTCGAGGGCCTGGAGCACCTTCTGTTTGTGCTCCTGGCTCTGCATGTCGATGAAATCGATGACGATGATCCCGCCTATGTCACGCAGGCGGAGTTGTCGCGCTATCTCTCTCGCGGCCTCCATATTGGTCCTGAACACTGTATCCGCAAGATTCGTCGTGCCTACGTACTTGCCGGTGTTGACGTCGATGGCGGTGAGGGCTTCCGTATGGTCTATGACCAGGTACCCCCCTGATTTGAGCCATACCTTCTTCTTCAGCAGCTCCTCTATCTCCGTCTCCAGGCCGTACAGTTCGAACAGGCTCCGGTCCTTTGAGGCGAAGAGGTGCACACGGCCTTTCAGTTCGGGTGAGATGACGTCGAGCAGTTCCAGGATGCGGTCGTATTCGTGGCGCGAATCCACGTGAAGCCTTGCAACGTCCGCCGAGAAGAGGTCGCGCACAATCCTGTACACCAGGCCCAGATCCTTGTGGATGAGGCTCGGCGCCTGGGAATTCCTGGCCCGCGCCTGGATCCTGTTCCAGAGGCGAAGCAGGAAGTCGAGGTCCTGCCGCAGCTCGTGCTCGCTCTTCCCTTCCGCGACCGTTCGCACGATCAGCCCAATGCCGGGCGCCTTGAGCCCTTCGGCCATCTTCCGCAGCCGGTCCCTTTCCTGGTCGCCCTCGATTCTCCTCGACACGCCCACATAGTCCACCATGGGCATGAGTACGAAGTATCTTCCGGGCAGCGTGAAGTATCTGGTAACCCTGGCCCCTTTCGTTCCTATCGGTTCCTTGATCACCTGGACGAGGATTTCCTGGCGCGGCTTCAGGATATCCCTGATCGTCTTCTTTCGAAACTCCTCGCCGGGGTCGTCGTCGTCGTCGCCGTTTCGGGGGACAGTAGCGTCGTCCACGTAGAGAAACGCGTTGCGCTCGAGGCCTATGTCGACAAACGATGCCTGCATGCCCGGTAGTACGTTTTCGACCCGTCCCTTATAGATGTTGCCCGCAATCCTTTGAGTTACCGGCCTCTCGATGTAGATCTCGGCAAGTACACCCTGTTCGAGTACGGCGACGCGAGTCTCGTCGTAGTCTACGGTAATCAGGATCTCTTTCTCCAAATTGAGTGTCACTCCTCAGTAAGTGGGTCATGCCCACGACAAACAGAACCCGCTCAGAGTATCGGCTCCATCCGCCCGCCGCCGAACCGGAAAACGCCGCTCCTGTGATACCTGGCCCCTGGGAGATCGAGCCAACACCCTCCCATTGAGTCTATTGCCCGCAACACTTCGTCCGGCCTGGCGCTGGCGGAACCCCCCGCCCGCAATACCATATCGAACGCCGCCACGCCGCGGTCCCTGCGCCCCTCCAGCCGCAGTACCAGTGGGCGGATGTCCACGGTAAGCGGGGTTTTCCCTTCGCGTCGCCTCTCAACGAGGACGTCCCGCGCACAGAGAAACCCGTTCGCCACCTCACCGGCATCCACCGTATCATTCGTAGTCGGCACAACGACGCTGTATGCCGCGGCGCCAACCTCGGACATGGCCGATTGCCCGCCCTCTTGCATCTCCCTGGCCGACACCACGCGGAAACCCGGCGGGAGCGATCCGTTGATCTCCCCTATGATCCTGTGCAGATCCACGGGGATTTCAGTCTCGATGTCGAGCACGTCGTTCGAGCTCGTCTGGCCGACCGCCAGGGGCATGGCGAACGACATCTTCGGGTGGGGATTGAACCCCTGCGAAAACGACAGGGGAACCCTCGCCCTCCGGAACGCGCGCGAAAAAGTCCGCATCGTGTCCAGGTGTGAAATGAACCTCACCGGGTCTCCCTTTTCGAACAACAGTCTCACATGCATACGCCGCACGCCTCACACTCACTTGCCCTGCAGTCGGGGGTCGTGACGCCCTTCAACGCCCTCGCCTTCTCTCGCAACAGGAATTCCCGCGTGATTCGCGAGTCGATGTGGTCCCACGGAAAGACCTCCCCGTCCGGCCGCCTCCGGTTGGCGTAGAATGACGGTTCAATGCCGTGGGTATGCAGGGCTGTCAGCCACACGTCCTCTTTAAACTGGTCCGACCACGAGTCGAACCTCGCCCCTTGCCTCCACGCCTCGACCAGCGCCGCACGCAGCCGCCTGTCGCCCCGGGCAAACACGGCCTCCATCACGCTCGTGCCGGGGTCGTGCCAGTCAAAACGGGCGCCCGTCCTCCTGAGCCTGTCCCTCAATAGCCCCTGTTTACGTTCGATCTCCTCGCGCGAGTCCTGGGGTTCCCACTGGAAAGGCGTATGGGCCTTTGGAACGAAGGTGGACGCGCTAACGGTCAGCCTTGCTCCGCCGCGGGACCCGTCGCGGCGAGACCCGGCCCTGTCCCTGCCTCCCTTCACCTCCCTGTAGACCTGCGCGACCCTGCCTGCAAGCGACGCGATTCCCTCGATATCATCATCGGTTTCTGTGGGCAAACCGATCATGAAGTACAGTTTGATCGAATCCCAGCCCGCCTCGAACGCCGCGGCCGCGGCCTCGACGAGGTCCCGCTCAGTCACCCGCTTGTTGATGACATCCCGCAAACGCTGCGTCCCCGCCTCGGGCGCGAACGTCAACCCCGACTTGCGCACCGCGCGGACGCGGTTCGCTATCCCCACTGAGAAGGCATCAACGCGCAGGGAGGGGAGGGAAAGGTTCACGTATTCAGGGCCCAGCTCCCGCGTGAGATCACCGATCACGTCCTGGATGGCCCCGTAGTCGGTGCTCGAGAGCGACATCAACGACACCTCGTCGTAGCCCGTGTTTCGAACGATTTCCCGCGCCGCCCGCTCGACGTCCTCCTTTGAGCGCTCGCGGACCGGCCTGTATATCATCCCCGCCTGGCAGAACCGGCAGCCCCTCGTGCATCCCCTGAACAGCTCCACGACCGCCCTGTCGTGGACTACATCCAGGAAAGGCACTACGGGCGCCAGGGGGTAACAGGCGAGGTCCAGATTGGGGGCCACGCGCCTGGTGACGCGCGCGGGGGCCGAGGTATCCAGAACGGCAATCCCTCGCACAGTGCCGTCGGGGTTGTACTCCGGCTCATAGAGCGAGGGGACGTAACACCCCTCGATTCGCGCGAGGCTCTTGAGTAGCTCGCGCCTTTCCGCGGACCCGTGGGGCAGCCCGCCGGCGGCGGATTTCCAGTCGCGGTACCTGTCGATTATCTCGTCCAGGGCTTCCTCGGCGTCACCTATGAGGAGGCAATCGAACAGGCCGGCCACCGGCTCCGGATTCAGGGCGCACGGGCCGCCCCCTATCACCAGCGGATCGCCGGCGCCCCTGTCCCGGGATGCGAGCGGGATCATCGAGAGATCAAGCATATTCACTATGTTGGTGTACGTCATCTCGTATTGCAGCGTGAAACCCACAATATCGAACTCCCCGATGGGAGTGCGGGTTTCCAGGCTGAACAGCGGCACGCCGTGTTGGCGCATGAGCCTTTCCATGTCGATCCAGGGGGCGAAGACCCGCTCGCACGCGACGTCCGGTCTGCGATTGAGCAGGTGATACACGATTTTGAGTCCGACGTGGGACATCCCCACCTCGTATACATCGGGAAACGCGAACGCGAAGGTGACGTCAACGTCGCGGTGATCCTTGACCACCTGGTTCCATTCACCGCCGGTGTACCTGGCCGGCCTGGAGACGCGCTGCAGCATCCCGTCTACGTCGAGCGCCATCCGGAAATCACCCACTCAATTATACCCAGATTCAGCCAGCATTACCATGAGTACGATCTCGGGGACCCTGCCGGACGAGATCCTCCAGGGTGGTGTCTCCCCTGCCCGAGAAGAAGCATTCCAGCAGCTCGGACTCCCAAACCTGTCCGTTGATGGCTCCAGAGCCGCCAACTACGGCGACGAGGTGATGCTTGTTCGGTGACAGCCTCGGGCAGATCTCCGCCACGGTCAGCGTCCCAAGTGCTACAACGCGTTCGAGGGGCATGACCCGCCTCTTCCGCAGTAATTCCCTTTTCACCATGAGGGCCCTCATTACCAGGAACCGGGCGGATTCGGCCTCGTGACGGCCCGCGACATAGACGAAGAACGCGAAGGCAAACGCGTTGGGCACCAGGTTTCCGGCCATCGCAGAGTAGATGCCCCACAGGAACATGCCCAGGGCCACGGCGTTGCCGACCCTGGAGAGGATCGCGGTCGCCGGGCCGTACCCGGATACCCTCGCGATGTACCCGCGGAGTATACGCCCCCCGTCGAGGGGCAGGGCTGGGAGCAGGTTGAAGAATCCCAGGGACAGGGTGGCGTCAAGGTAGAATGAGAGGAGGCCCGTGTCGCCGGAGACCTTCCTCACGGCGAGGCCGAGGCCGTACAGGAGGAAGTTGTTGAGGGGTCCCGCGGTCGCGATCACCGCCTCCACCACGGGCTCATCCGCGGGCATCCCTCCCGTCCTGGCCATGCCCCCGAACGGGAAGACCTCGATCCCGAGCACCTCGACGCCGCAAGCTCGCGCCACGAGGAGGTGGGCGAGTTCGTGGGCGATGACGAGAAGGCACAACACCACAACCTGCGCTCCGAGGCCGGCCGCCGCATAGGCGGCGATCATCAGCACGAAGTAGGGGTTGAGGTATACAGGAATGCCCGCAATGGTGAAGACGCGCACATCAAAGCGAAGGGAGGTACTTCAACGGATCGACCCGGTTCCCGTCCAGGAGCACCTCGAAGTGAAGGTGCGCCCCGGCCGCGCCGCCGGCGCCTTCCGTGCCGCCTGTGCCACCCGTGCCGGCAGGCGTCCCGAGTGTGCCGATGACGTCGCCCTGTTCGACCCTGCTCTTCAGTATCACATTCACTTCCGAGCAGTTGGAGTAGGTGGTCATCAGGCCCCTGCCGTGATCCAGTTCGATAACCCTGCCGTAAACCAGGCTGTCGCGTATGTTCGTGACGACGCCGGCCGCCGCCGCCCTCACCGCCGTGCCAGCGGGGGCGCTGATGTCGATCCCTTCGTGCAGATTCTCAATCCTGGTCGCCGGGTCGGTCCTCCAGCCGTATAGCATCGTCAGTCTGCCGTTCACGGGCCAGGCCATCCTGACGGCGGGGGCGCCGGTCACGGGAAACGCCAGGAATCCCTGTGCAGATACCCCGGCGGCAGCCCGCTTGAGCGCCGCGAGCACCGGGGCGAAGTCGGAGTCGGTGGTGAACGCCCAGCGCAGGAGGCCGGTGAGCCTGGCGGCCGGCCATGCCGGAAGGCGGCTCAGGGTCGAGACTACAAGGAATATCGCGAGGCAAGCGGTCACCTTCCGGATGAACGGAGACTCCATCGAGCGGGAAACGGATGAAGCCATCCTGTGGTAGTAGCGTCGCGAGATAGCCCGCCTGACGCGGAATGTTCCGTAACTCATGCCCCTCACCTCGGCAGGCCAGTTGCGGCCCCGCCCGGGGTCCGCCCATACCGATCTTATTGAGGGGGGTGGGACAATATTCGGATTGCCTGCCGGCGCAACGCAATGGGGCGCTCGCCGTCAGGCCGGGTCACGTCAAATCGGGTAGGTCCCTCCCTCCTCCGCCACCGAGGTTTCGCCCCCAAAAGCTGAGGATGCTTCCGCGACGAGCCGGGAGAAGTCGTGAAAGGGCCAGAGGTGTGTGAGGAGGAGTCGTCCAACACCTGCTTCGCGGGCTATCTCACCCGCCTGGCGCGCCGACAGATGCCCCCGGTAACCGCCGGAGGCATCCTCATCGAAGAGCGACGCCTCGCAGAGGAACACGTCCGCTCCGCGGGCCACTTCCAGGATCTGCGGGCACCAGGCGGTGTCTCCGCTGAATGCGAAAACCCTCCCGCCCGCGCTCACCCTGACCGAAAAACACGGGAACGGGTGGTCCACCGCCGTGAACTCGAACAGCATTCCACCGAGGGCGAGACTGTCCCCATCATCGACGCCGTGGGGGATCAGCGCCTCCTTATACGCGAGCCGCGAGAACTCGTCCTCCGGCGCCTTCGGGGCATACACATCGATGCCCGACGGCCTGTGGCTGTGCCTGAGATCGGCGTCGGCCGCGTAGCGAAGGACCATCAGATCGGAAGTGTGGTCTCCGTGGAGGTGGCTCAACACCACGTCGGTGACCTCACGCAGGGGCATTGTCGCCTGCAGCTTGGCGAGCACGCCGCTCCCGCAGTCCACGAGCACACGCTTCCCCCCGTGTTCCAGCAGGTATCCCGAGCACGCGCCACCCGCCGCGGGGAACGGCGCGTAACGGCCAAGGACTGTCAGATTCATGGTTCATCCCCCGTTGGAATCTCGAATATCTCCCCCGGCCTGGCGGCCGAGTATATGGTGACCCCATCCTCGTCGGACCGCGAAGCCCAGCCCTCCGAGACGATCCAGTCCAGGTGAGCCACGGTTTCACCTACCGCAAACCGCTGCTGGAACGGGTCCAGGTCCTTGCCGAATACCTCCACGGCCACCTCGTAGGCGCTGGAAGCCTTCCGCGACAGGATATCCAGCATTCGCCTGGCCCTGGCCACGTGATGGCGCACCGTCTCCCTCGCGCGTCCGGCGGGATCGTCCACGACTGGACCGTGACCAGGATACGCCACCGACGGCGACAGGGCCGCCACCCGCCTGAGCGACGCGACGTACTCCCTGATCGGGTTGAACCCTTCCCTCGTGGACAGGCCCACGTTCGGAGTGATGCGCGGCAGGATATGATCACCGGCGAACAACACGCCGCTGTCTTTCTCGAGGAGGCACAGGTGCCCCATCGTGTGTCCCGGGGTGAGCAGTACCACGTATTGCCTTCCCCCGGCCTCTATTGTGTCCCCATCCCTCAGCAGCCTATCGACGACGGGGTAGTCCGTGAGGCCCCTGATCCGGTCCACCGCCGCATACGTCGCCCTGGCGCCGTCTTCCGGCATTCCGTAGCGGAGGAACATCTCCCAGTATACCCTGTCGTTTTCGGACGGCCCCGTGTAGAACCTCCGGCCCTCTTCGGCGTCGTCCTCGCTCATCCAGACCTCGCACCCCCACTCCCTCTGAAGGGCGCCGGCCGCCCCGCAGTGGTCCACATGAAGGTGGGTGACCATGATAGCGCGCGGCGGCCTTCGGACGGCGGCCATGAGGACGGCGAGGCCCGTAGGGTGGAGAGTCCCGCAATCCACGATGACATCGGGGGGATCGCCCAGGACGTAAACGTTGGTGGCCTTGACCGGCAGTGGAACCGGCACTCTGACCATCCCTATTCCCTGCCCTACCGGCTCCACGCGGCATTCATCCAAAGAATATCCCCTTCTCCCCGTAATTCTACAGGCATGCGCCACACAGGCCAGGAGTGTTTCGACGGACTCCGGGGCGTAACCTGCCGGGCCCGTGCGGGCGGTGGGGAAGGATAAGCCTGGATAGGGCAGAATCCTGGTTTGCGGGGGTGAGATGGTGTCCATTCGGCTGTACTATGACGACCCGTACCTGCTGGAATTCCGCGCCACGGTGGTATCCGTGACGCGAGGCGCCTCCTGCGCGGTGGTGCTCGACCGGACGGCTTTCTACCCCACCTCAGGGGGCCAGCCCTGCGACCTGGGATGGATCGGGGGCTGCGAGGTCAGCGACGTCTCCGAACGGGACGGGGAAGTCGTCCACACGCTTCGCTCGTGCGAGGGCATCGAGCCGGGACGCGAGGTGGACTGCCGCGTGGAGCCCGTGCGGCGGCGCGATCACATGCAACAGCACCTCGGGCAGCACATCCTCTCATCCGCGTTCGAGAAGATCCTCGACGCCTCGACCGTGGGCTTCCACCTGGGGCCGGAATCGGTGACGATAGACCTCGACATCCCCTCACTTGACGAATCCCGGGCCAACCGCGCGGAGGACCTCGCCAACAAAGTGGTAATGCAGGACCGCGCCGCAAATGCCGTGTGGCTCTCGAGGGACGAGGCGCTGAGACTGCCCCTCAGGAAGGCCCCCGAACGCGAGGGCCCTCTCAGGATAGTCATCGTCGAGGACTTCGACTGTTCACCCTGCGGAGGGACCCATCCGCGCCGCACCGGAGAAGTGGGCGTGGTCAAGATAGTGGGATGGGAACGGGCCCACGCGGGGGTTCGCGTAACGTTCCTGTCCGGGGACAGGGCACTGCGGGACTACAGGTGGAAGAACGCAACCATCGCCGACATCGCCCGGCGGTTCTCGGTGGCCCCTCGCGAGGTGGGTGAGGCTGTGGCAAGGCAGTACGACAGGGCGCAGGCCCTGGCGAAGCGGGTGGAGTGCTTGTCCGCCGAGGTGCTCGACTACGAGGCGGCTTCCCTCATCGCGGAAAGCGCGGGTGGCGTCGCCGAAAGCGGCGCTGGCGCCACGGCGGGCGCCACAGCGGGGTCTCCGGTTATCGTCGCACGGTCATTCACCGGCCGGCCCTTCGATGAGGTCAAGGGACTCGCCGCGAGAATCACCTCGCGGGGAAACGCAGTCGCGCTGCTTTCGTGCAGCGTTGACGGGGCTTTACGGGTGGTATTCGCCCGCTCGGAAGATGTCCAGGGGGATATGAACGGGCTGATGAAGTCCACCATGGCGGCATTCGGCGGCAGGGGCGGCGGCACACCCATGGCGGCGCACGGCGGCGTGAACGAGCGCCCGGCCGGCTCGGGGGACGCCGGCGCAAGGCAAGGCGGCGCGGAGCACAGCGGCGCGGGGGAAAAGGACACGCGGAAAAGCGATATCGGGCGAGAGGTTATCTCACACGCCCTCCACTGCTTCAGGCCTCGTCCCTAGAGTACTCGAGGGCGCTTCTCGCCCAGTCGGGGTCTGCCAGCAGGGCGCGCCCGACCCCCACCAGATCCACCCTGTCATACTTGATCAGCCTGTTGGCGAACTCCGGTTCGGTTATCCCGCCGGTGCATATCACGGGCGCCCCGCTCTCCTTGCGGATCCTGGCGGCGAGGGGCACGAAGTATCCCTGTACCCCCTGCAAGAAATCGGGCCTGGAGCCGCACATCCCCCCTGAGACGTCGATGATGTCGACGCCCGCCTCCAGCAACGCCCCCGCTACTTTTACGGCGTCGTCGAGCATGAGCCCGCCCTTGACGCCATCCCATGCGCCGAGCCTGTACAGCACGGGGTAATCCGGCCCCACCGCGGCGCGAACAGCCCTCGTCACCTGGACGGGGAAACGCATCCTGTTGTCGATGGTCCCGCCGTATTCGTCGGTCCTGAGGTTCGTCAGCGGCGACAGGAACTGCCCCAACAGGTAGCCGTGAGCGCCGTGGATTTCGACCCCGTCGAAACCGGCCTTGACTGCACGGGCAGCCGCAGCGGCAAATAGATCCGTAATCCGGGCGATCTCCGCCACCGTGAGCTCTTCGGGAACACCCTGCCCCTCGGGGTGGGGCACCGGGGATGGTCCCAGGAGGCGCCGCTCCCGGCATTCGTGGGCGGCCGCACTCCCGGCATGGGTTATCTGGAGCGCTATCGCGGCCCCTTCACCTTTGACCACCTTCGTGACTTCCCTGAATCCATCCACGAGTGTGTCCCTGTCGACCGCCGCCTGGCCGGGGCCGCACTTGCCGTCCAAGTCCACGTATGAGTGCTCGAAGATGATGAGGCCCACCCCCGCGGCCGCGCGCTTGCGATAGTGCTCGACGTGCGAGGGGGTCAGATCCCCGTTTTCCCGGGCCATGCCGGTCGCCATGGGCGGCATGACGAGGCGGTTGCGGAGATGGAGACGCCTCGCGCTGAATGGGCTGGCCAGGCTTGCCATCGGGGCCTACCTCCGAATCATGGGGTCATTGTCGTCCTGCCGCGGCCCGACAGGTATTCCCAGTTTGCGCATGCCCTGGATCAGCGCGACGCCGACCACGGCCGCGCCGAGGGAGAAGATTGCCCGCTCCACGGGGGACACCAGTACGAGCAGCTTCCACACGGTAGCGGGGATCCGTACCAGGAGGATGCCCAGGTAGTTGCCAACCGCCGCTGCCCCCACGAACCCCGCGAAAGCGCACAACCATATCCCGACACCCGCCACCGCGGCGTTCTGGGAAGTTACCCAGGCGCTGCCCCAGATTGAACCGGTGAACACCGCAATGAGTCCAAGGCTGTAGTAGATGAACGGGAACACCGCGGCCTGACGGCCTATCGAGGTGGTGTACCACAGGATCCAGCCCAGCACGATGACGCCCGCGGCCGGCGCCCAGCGCCTCCGGGAGACGCTGCCGGCCACGTAGGCATTGGTCGTACCGATCACGAACGTCGCCACTCCCAGCCAGGCGGTGTGTGGCGCGATGAACTGGCCGACTATCTGGCCTATGGCCGCGCACAGCGCGCCCTTCCGGGGACCAAAGAACACGCCCGCGAGGGGGATGAGCGCCGATGCCAGGCTGAACGTCCCCCCGGTGAAGGCGATCGGCACGGTCGGGACAATACTTACGGCCGCGATTAACGCGGCCCAGACTGCGATGACCGATGGATGGACTTGTTCGTTCAAATCTCAACTCACTCCCTTGCGGATCCGGCGAAGCTCCGACCTCACGTACTCCTCTTCAACCTTCGACGCGAGCTCCTCCACTGTCAGCGCCGTATCCTGGCCGTCCAGGACCTCCCTGTCTAGTCGCACCACCTGCGGCGGGATCATGCCGATCTGTTTGAGGAGTCCGGGTCTCGACATGAGCCACCTCGTCGGCCCGTTGACCTTCACCGCCCCCGAATCCAGCACGACAATCCTCTGGGCGTTCTCGGCGACAGTCTCCGTGTTGTGCGTCGCTATCAGCACCGCACCGCCCGCCGACGCGTAGTGCCTCATTATCGAGGCCAGGTCCCTCAATCCCCTGTAGTCGAGGCCGGTGGTGGGCTCGTCCAGCATCAGAATCGAAGGCTTCATGGCCAGGGCGGCGGCGATCACAACTCGCATCCTGTCGCCCCTGGAAAGGGACATCGGGAATTCGTTCTCGCGCCCTCTCAAGCCAACCAGCCCGATGGCTTCCGCGGTCCTTTCGGCGACCCTTCTCCGGTCAAGCCCCGAGTTTCTTGGTCCGAACCCAATTTCCTCCCTCACAGTCTGGGAAAATAGCTGGACGTCCGGATTCTGCAGTACAAGGGCGGCAACCCGTGAGATCTGAGAGACGGTCATGGTGGAGGTGTCCCGGCCCCCGATTTCGATGTGCCCCGAATAGGGGCCCAGCAGGCCTGCTATCACCTTGAACAGGGTGGTCTTGCCGGAGCCGTTCTGCCCGACCACCGCTACAGTCTCGCCCGCGCGCAGTCCGAGATCCACCCCGTCGAGAGCGACGACGCCGGTAGGATAGGCAAACCGCAGATTGACCGCCCTCAGCACAGGCTCCACGCGTCAGTTCCTCCCGCCGAGCAATCCCGATAATACTGCCGCGCACTCCCTGAACTTCACAGGGCGCTCCCTGAAGGGCAGCCCCCTTGCCTCCAGAGCCTGGGCAACCCGCAGGGTCTGGGGGCACCCGACCATCGAGGCGAGCCTCGCACCGGAGAATACGTCCCCCGGCCTTCCTTCACCTGCCAATCTCCCTTCATCCAGGACGAATAGCCTGTCGGCCCGCTCCGCGACCCTCTCCACGTCGTTGGTCGCGACTATCACGGTCAGGCCGTTCTCCCTCTGGAGGCGCGAGATCACCTCGAAGATGGCATCGGCGCCGGCCGAGTCTATTTGCGACGTCGGCTCGTCCAGCACAAGCACGTCGGGTCTCGTCGCCAGGGCGGCGGCTATGGTGAGCCTCTGCTTCTGTCCGCTGGACAGCTCTGACGGCCTGCGGTCCTTTAACCCCTTGAGCCCAACCACGCCGAGAGCCCATTCGGTCGCCTCGATTATCTCCCCGGGCTGCCAGCCCAGGTTCTCCGGTCCGAAAGCCACCTCAGAGTACACGTCGTCGGTGAACAACTGAACGTCGGGATCCTCCAGGACCATGCCGACCCTCTGGGCAAGCCAGGCCACGGAGCGGGTGCGGGTGTCACAGCCAAGCACGTGGACCCGTCCCTCCATCCTGCCCGCGAAGCTGCGGGGGATGGTGCCGTTGATGAGGCGCAGGAACGTGGTCTTGCCCGATCCGGTGCCGCCCATCACGGCGGCGAACTCGCCCGCCTCCACCCTGGCCGAGACGCCGTCGAGCGCGGGCGCGGGCGCGTCTGGGTACCAATATGAGACATTCTGCACCTCAACGACAGTCACGCTGCAACCCCCAGCAACTCCGGCCCCCAGTAGCTCCAGGCGGCCACGGAAATCGTCACGGCGGCGCACACAAGCACAAACGCCCAGTCTATCGCTTTCATGGATATCTGCCTGATGAACGTCCTCCGCACATCGCACCCGAACGCCCTCGAATCCATGGCGACCCCCATCAGGTGAGCCTTCCTTATGGAGTTCACCCCGAGGGGCACCGCGATGGACACGTACCCCCGCAACCGGCCTGCGATGCCCCTGCTTTCGAGCGATGTCGCCCCCCGGAGCAGCTGTGCCTGGATCATGGACTCGGCTTCATCCTTGATCGACGGCACCATGTTGAGGGCGGCCGTGGCAAGGAAAGACGTGGTGTACGGAACGCCCATCCGGACCAGCCCCAGGGACAGGCAGCCGGCGGAGGTGGTTTGGGTCAATAGCGGGAGCGCCAACAGGAGCGCCAGCAGCCTGCCTGTGGAAAGGACGCCCCAGTAGACACCCTCCGCGGTGATCGTGCCCGTTCCTCCGAGCAAAGGAACCCACCGGGGAACCACGGGCGAGACCAGAACGCTTGAACCGGGGTACCACAAGGATTGGGTAACGATGAGAAACAGGCCTATCACCCTGACCAGCCTGAGGTATCCCGAGGCGATGTGGAATGGAAGGCCGCTGGCGATCCAGAGCGCCGTGATGAACGCCAGGAGCACGAGAACAGCCTCGATCTTAACCGCCACAAACGCCGCGAGACTCAAGAGGATAACAGCCACTATCTTGGACCTGGGGTCCAGACGGTGAAGGAACCCGTTCCTCTCCATGGCTGTTGCCCTCCTTTCGTCAACTGCCAAAACCGGCCCGCAAAGCGGACCGGCTGCCGGTACTCCTATTACTCTCCGACGATGACGCTAGAATGTCGGCGGGGTAATAACCATGATGAACTGCAGAGTCCCGGCGCCTACATTGGTTAGCTTGTGCGGCAACGAGCAGAAATAGTAAGCACTATCTCCACGCTGGAGATGGTGCGTTTCCATCCCGAGTTCGATGTCGGCCGAACCCTCGAGTACGATTATGCACTCCTCGCCGGGGTGCGTCAAAGGCACATCACAGGTGGCCGCTCCCGGGGCCAGATTCCCTATTACTACCTCCATTTTCCGGTTCAAGTCCGGTGACAGCAGCTCATACGCCATATGGGATTCCGGAAGGCGGAGCACCTTCCGTGCGTTGTGCCGTACAACAGGGGATTCCTCCATAGAGTCGAGCAGAAAGTAGAATATCGGGACTTCAAGCGCCTGAGCTATTCTCCGCAACGATGTGATCGACGGCTCTGCGAGATCCCGCTCAACCTGGCTCAGGAAACTCGCCGTGAGGCCCGCCCTGTCGGCGACCTCACGGAGACTGAGGCCGTTCTCCAGCCTCTTCGATCTGATCCTGCCCCCGAGCACTCAATCCCCTCCCATGCTCCCAACCAGATAGATCTTCATTATGTGTTCTATACCAGTCCCGTTGTTCCTTCTCTATCACGGGGTTTGGGTGCTCTCACGATCCATTACGTTCCGGGCGCGCCGAGTTCTGGAACAGACCCTTCTCTCCAGCAGATCCCTGACCCCTCTTCCAACGGCGGCCGCCTCACGATGGTCGAGACCCAGGCACACCAGCACCGCCTCGTCGAGGGCCGCCCTGTCGGGAAGACCCATTTCCATGGAGACAGGCGACACCGGCCTTCTCCGGAGCGCCCCGAAAGCCGACACCATTTCGCGGATTGCCCCTGGATCCATCGGCCGCGGATCGGGGATGGGCAGGCCGCGTACCTCATACACCTTGGTGTCGAGCGGGCCGCCGCCGCCCCCGTAGGTCCTGCACGAACACTCGGCCGCCAGCCAGGTCACGCTGGAGTTCAGTATCGCGGCGAGAACCACCGGATCGATGCCCTCCGCCGGATACACGCCGTAAAGTCGCGCATCGATGAGGGCCCCGGCGTTCAACGCCGCGAAGAATCGCTCGCGTATGGTCATGGCCCACACGATGCCGGGTGGCGCCGGGCGCTCCAGGCGCCACCACAGGGACCGCGCCGAACACGTGGGCCTCGAATCGAACCCGCGTTTGACTCCCCATCCTATGAATTCGTCGAGACCAGCCGGAATGTTTACCACGCCCGGCGGCGCCGGCGCCCCTTCCGCCACGAAAACGCGATATTTCAGATACTCGAGTCCGATTTCGTACCCCCGCACCTCCCTGGGCGATCTGATCACCGGCAGCAGCATCCCCGCGGGGATTTCGAACTCCCTCCCCCCCGGCGGTTCCCCGGAAGGTCTCGCCCTGAGGTACCCCGGCCGCCGGGCCTCTCCAGGACACTCAACGTAGAAGAACCCGTTGGCGCCGGTGGTGAACCCCCTTCTCACAGTGGCGATGTCCGCCAGCCTGCACAAGCGCCCCGCGTTTGCCTGAAAGACGGCGTCGAGGGGTTCCTCATCGAAAAGCCTGCCCCACTTGGCGGACGCCAGCGCGCCGGCGGTCACTATCCGGGCGGAAAACGCCCCGGCGCCACCCGCGTCCCTAGTGGCGGGCCGTCTTGTTCCCCCGGGACACGCGGCGTCCGCGAGCAGGTCCCAGGGGGTGTCCGCCAGGGGTCTCTCCAGCGTGAGCATCGCGGTGGGCGCCCCCGGGGCCTCCTTGGCAAGGAGGACGATGCCGGCGTCGACGCTGGCCCCCGGGAACCACCGTTCCACCCTCGACCGGATGACCGCCCGCACCTGGAAGCGTTCCCGTAGGTAGCGTTGCACGCCCCTTCCGTACCCGACGTCCATCCACGTGGTAGGGCATATCACGGCGGCCACGCCTCCAGGCTTGAGGAGGCGCTCCACCAGGGCGAAAAAGTACACATACAGGTCGGACCTGGGGGAAAACCCAGGGTACTCCCTTTGGAGGCGCGACTTGAGTTCGGCCGTCAGGAGTTCGTGCCTGACATAGGGCGGATTCAGCAGCGCGATATCGTACCCGCCGCCGGACACTCCGCTGCCGCGGTGCGAACCCCAATCGCCGGAGAGGCTGTCCGCGCATTCGATGTTCGCCCTCAGCCCGGCGGGGCATGCCCCGGCGGAAGCCCTCGTCCAGAGCCTGTACCGGCAGGCGGCGACAGCGACCGCATCCGAGTCGGCGCCGTACAGGCTGCCGGAAATGACGCGGAAAAGGGCGGCCGGCCCCGGGCCCCGCCCGGCGCACAGTCCGGTCAGTCCGTCCAGCGATCCCAGGAGAAACGCCCCAGAACCGCAGGCGGGATCCACTATCCGGATCCCGTCGAGAAACGGGGCGACCATTTCAGTGACGCGTGGCGTCGGACTCGCTCCACCGACCCATTGCCGCAGGTCATCAGCGATCGAAGGGGCCCTTTCCGCCAGGAACGCGCACAGCGCGAGGCGAGCCATCAACCGCACCGCCCTGGCGGCGGTGTAGTACCTCCCCTCCAACCTCCTCCGCGAGCGGTCCCCCCGCGACTCGACAAGGGCTTCGAGACTGTCCCCATCCGGCGCCTCCGCGGCATCCTCCCACGCCGAGATCGCGGATTCCAGCGGAAGATCCAGGGCCGGGCCCTCGAGGGGCGTCGTTGCGGGGCCGCGTCCGGAGAGCAGCATGGCAGCCGTGCGGTCAAGCGACAGATTCGCGGCGCACCGCACGTATTCGCAGAAATCCGCGGCGGTCTCCTCTACGGCGCAGGCAGGGCACCCACCCGGCTCAAACATCGAGCACAGGCCTCCCCGGGGCGGCCCGCCCGCGAGCAGGCGCAGGAACCGCGCCCTGACCTTGATCAGGGCCATCGCGCTGGACCGGTCCTGCCCCAACACTTTCAGCAAATCACCCTCCTGGACTTGGATATCCGCTGTCTCACCATCGTGGCGACGCATTCCCCGATCTCGGCGGCGAGAGTCTCCGCCTCCGGCATAGCATACCCCGCCATGTGCAGGACCGCGACATCAAGGCGCCTCCGGTCTTCGAGTCGCACTTCGTGCATAATGTCCAGCATGTCCCTGCGCAAGAGCCCCCGCATCGCCTCCGACAAGAACCTGCGCCGGCTGCCATCGAGACGCCTGACATCGAGAACCGGCAGGCACTCCACCTCGTAGATCTTGATGTCGAGGAGCGGCAGGCTTCCCGTCATCGGGCGCCCGTTGACCTCGGTGAACAACCAGGTGCACGTGGCGTTAAGCACGGCCGCAAGTTCGAGAGGATCAATGCCCTCCCTCGCCCTGATCCCGTAAAGCCTTGCGTCATAGAGGCACTTCGGATCGTTCAGCACCACACCCATCCTGCTCCCCCAGGACATCGAATACAACATGTCGGCGGGGGGCTGCGGTATCCGGTACCATGGTCGCCTGTTCCTGCACGTGGGGCGCGACGAATAGCCCATGTCGACGCCCATCCGGACGTAGGCCTGCGCGAATCCCGCCACGTCCAGCGGGTCCGCGCCGCCGTCCAGGTCCACAGTCAGGGCCCACAGACCGATGTCCCGCGGGTCGACTCGGTAGCCATTGACGTCACGCAGGGACTTCACGACCGGTCTCAGGAGTCCGGCTTCGATGAGGACGGCCTGAGCGGTCTCCGATGCCCCGAGGGGCTTCATCGCCCGCACGGCCCCGCTCCCCGCGGACGCCAGCAGTCGTCGTCCCTCGGGTGTGGCGGCGGCGTCCCTGAGGTAGAAGAAATCGTTAGCCCCCGTCTTTGTGCCGAACGAGACAGTGGCGAGATCGATCAGCCCGCAGAACCCCGGCGTCCTGCCGCTCATGATATCGCCGGCCAGGCTGAAGTACACGCGGGGCGCCCTGAAGTACACCCCCCACTTGTCAGCCGGCCTGAGCGACGACTGCGGCACCGTGACTGTCCTGGAACCGCCCCCGTCCGTGTTGATGAACCGGACCATTGAGACCGTTTCGTCCGGGCGCCGCCGCTTCTTCATCACTGTTATCTGCGCGTTTATTGACGCCTGGGGAAACCATCGCGTGTCGCCCGAGGCCAGCACCGATCTTATTTCGAAGTTGTCCAGGAGGAATTGCTTCACCTTCGATCCGTATGCAACGTCCATCCAGGAAACGGGCGTCACGAACACCCCGACCCCGCCCGGCCTCAACAGTCTGCCGGCCAGCATGAAGAACCGCGCGTACACGTCGGTTCTTCCCCCGAGGCCCGCATATTTCCTGGCAAGAGCCGCCTTCCTGGCGGCGCCGACCAGTTCTTGCCTCACGTATGGGGGATTCGCCACAAACAAGTCGAAAGAGCCAGGCCTCCCGGGGCCTGACGCCCACCATTCATCGTCCTCAAGGAGGCTGTCGCCCGCGAAGACCTTGACACATGGGGGTTCCCATCTGCCGGCGCCGTCCCAACCCGCCAGGGACCACAGCCACGCGGACGCCTTTGCGGCACGCACACAGGACTCGTCCAGATCGACGCCGCGCACTCGCCCCACCGCCCAGCCGCGCAGGTCCCCCGCGGCCCCCGCGAGTTCCGAGGCCATTGCCAGGACGAATGCCCCACCCCCCACGGCCGGATCCACGATCGAGACCGACGCGTCGAACGGACCGTACTCTTCGATAGCCAGCCTGCACATCAAGCGGGCCAGGGAAGGAAGCGTGCTCACGGCCCCGCGTTCCCTGCCGCCCGGGCCGGGGGTAACGCTCGACAGCGCCCATGCCCAGTCCTCCGGACCCGAGGACCCGATACCCTCCCGCAGCCACGCAGGGCCGGGCGGGCCGCCGGCGACAGGCCCGAGGAAACCCGGCGGCGGCACACCCAACCTTGAAGCGAATTCCCCGCACACGATGCCAAGCAGCCTGTCGAAGGTAGGAGAAGTGGCGCTGTTCAAGTATTCCGCGATGAGTGCTGCAGGATCGATCAGAGTCCCGTCACCTCGCCCCACCCCGCATCGCGCAAGAAACCTCAGCCACCGGTATCATTCGGCGGAACAGGTCGTTCCACCTACGTGGACAATACCTGCGGGGCCGGTATAGAATGAATCGGCATGTACTACGCGGCAGGAGACGGACTATGACACCCAACTCGATGACGGGGTACTTCCACGCCCTGGCGGCGGGCTCGACATGGGCGACGACGGGGCTGTTCGTGCGCTACCTGCAGTCGGGCGGCATGGATGCACTCTCCATACTCACCTGGCGTTCCTTGATATCGTCACACGCCATTCTCCTTGCGTTGTTGCTCTTCAACAGGGGATTGCTGGTGGTCCACAAGGAAGACCGGCCGATGGTGGTCATCGCCGGCGTGACCAGCCTCGTCCTGGGGCAATTCACCTTCTTCTACGCCATGGCTCACACCAGGGTGGCCATTGCGGTAATCCTCAACTACACCGCTCCTCTCTGGGTCACCATCATATCGCGGGTGTATTCAGGCGAACCCGTCACCAGGCGCAAGGCCCTTGCGCTACTCGTATCCGCGAGCGGCCTGGTACTGGTCCTCGGCCTGTACGATCCGTCGTCCATCAGCCTTGGCTCTGTGCCAGCGCTGGCCGTGGGGCTGGCATCGGGCCTCTTCTACGGAATCCAGACCCTGCTGACCAAGAGGCTGGTGTCCAGGTACCACCCCCTCACGGTGAACGGCTGGACGGGATTCGCGGGAGGCTGGGTCCTGCTCGCGATGGCGTGTCTCACCCTTCCCAGGGTCGCGGCGCCCCCTCGTGAGGCCGCCCTGGCAATGGGACTATTCGCCGTGGGTCCGGGCATCGCGGGTTTCTACATGTTCGGCAGGAGTCTCTCCCTCATACCGGCCACTCACGCCTCGATAACGGCGATGATAGAGCCGGTGGCTGCGGCCATTCTGGGCTTCCTGGTTCTCGGGGAATCCCTGTCGGCGCTGCAGGTGGCTGGGATGGCGATGGTGCTGGGGGCCATCGTGCTCGTCACGACGGACCACTCACCCGCCGGCAGCGGGCAGTATACAGGCCGCCGACGGAAGGACCACGTCGGACATGCCGCGTAGAACGGCCTCTTCGCCGATTCCGGTGAGGACGCCCACCCTGAGCCTGACGCCGGCGCTGGTCGCCGCCATCATGTCGCTGGGAGAATCCCCGACGTACGCGCAGTCCCCTGCCGGCATCCCAAGGGTCGCGCACGCCTTGAGGATGGGTTCCGGATCTGGTTTGGGCGCCGAGTAGTCCTCGGCGCCGGTTATCACGTCCATGAATCCCAGGATGCCGGCATGCTCGAGCATCCGGCGCGACCTCTCCCGGGTGTCCGTGGTCACGACTCCGAGAGAGACCCCGCACGCCCGCAGTGACCGGAGCGATTGCTTAACGCCCTCGCAGAGAACCGTCATTGTTGACACATCCAGTTCCCTCTCCGTCTCCCTGTATACCTCCAGAGCGATTCGCCGCGCTTCCGGCCATTGATAACCCGCAAGATAAAGACCCGTGGCGGTCACCATGACCTCGTCGGCCGCAGTGGCCAGAGCCATCGGGCCCGTCCTGTCGATCGCGCCGGTCTCAGGGTCGATTCCAACCGTCCTCGACACCCAGGCCATCGCTTCCGGCGTCACTCCGGCCTCCCTGAGCCGCTTGAAGCGCTCCGCCTCCAGCCGCTGCCACAGCACGTACCCGTTGAACAGCGTGCCGTCCTTGTCATATATGACGGCCCTGACCTCAACACGCTTCTCCCCGAACAACACGGGCGCCAACGCAGGCACCTCCATCAGGATCTGATCTCTATCCGCACCGCAGGAAGAGGGCCGCTCCTCCGATGATGGCCGCGTCGAGTCCCAGGGCGGCCGTCACGAGTTCGGGCACGGCCGGGGCCATCGTAAGGCGCCTCATCTCTTCGACGGCGGGACGGAGCAGGACTTCTCCCGCCAGGGCCACGGCCCCTCCCAGGACCACGACGTGGGGATTGAGGATGTTGGCCACCGTGGAGATTCCGGCGCCAAGGGACCTTGCGGCTTCCGTCACGACGGCCGCGGCCCGCTCGTCGCCCTCCCGCGCCGCGTCGAACACCTCTCTGGCGGTGACGTCCCGTCCGAGCGCTCTACTCCCCGCCCGGCCTATCGCCGTCCCCGACGCGAGCGTTTCGAGGCACCCCCTGCCCCCGCAGGCACACGGCGGGCCATCCTCGAACACCTTGATGTGACCGATTTCCCCCGCGAATCCGAGGGCGCCGTGGTAGATCAGGCCGTCCACCACGATCCCGCCGCCGATGCCCGTCCCAAGGGTGATGCACACGACCACCCTGCGTCCGGCCCCCGCGCCGGCCGCCCATTCACCCAGGGCCGCCAGATTCGCGTCGTTGTCGATGGCTATGTTGCCGGTGAAGGACCCCAGCGCCCTGCGGAACTCGGAGGCCGCGTCAACCTCTTTCCACCCCAGGTTGGGGGCGATCGCGACGATACCCGACGGTTGCTTTACCAGCCCCGGTACACCTATCCCCACGCCGGTGAGGCGGGCCGCATCACCACCGAAACACCGGCTGCATTCCTCGAGGCAATCCTCGAGCAGGTCAGCAGCCAGCCGTGATACCTTCGACGGTGATCCCACGTGGTTGTGGCCGGCCGTACGCCGGGCGACGAGGCGCTTCTCGCAGTCCACGATGCCCACCGAAACGTGGGATCCGCCGATGTCCACACCGGCTGCCAGGACGGGCATGGCGCGGTCACCCCCCTTCGCTGTCCAGGCATATTCTACCAGGCTGGACGCCGTCGTGTACATCCCTGAAGCGATCCTCGACAAGGTGAAGGGGCGTGCCTAGTTGCACGCCCCTTCAGGTTGTCCCCGTAGCGCTTCCGTCGGCTAGACCTGCGGCCTTGGGCCTCCGAACTGGGACCCTCGCTGGCCGGGCTGGCCGGGCTGCCCGGTGATGGGTGGCTGGACTCCCGGATGGGTTCCCATTCCCGGCTGAGCGCCCGCCCCTTGCTGCATCCCGGCAACCCCCGGCTGCGCCCTCATGCCGGAGAACACCTTCTGCCCCTCGGATTCAATTTGCTGCCTGGCCTGGTTGATCTGGTTGCTGTCCGCGGGCTGCGGACTCGTGTACCAACCCCTGGATTGCATCACGTTGAACAGTTTGTACAGGTTGTTCTGCTCATCCCTGTACATGTCCATCAGGTCTCTCTTCAGGCCTTCCGTCGCGGCTTCCGTCGCGGCGGTATGGTATGTGGAATTCAGGTACTTCAGGTGAATCAGCGCATCCCATGAAAGACTCTTATCGTCCTGCGGCACTCCGTTTGTACCCCCCTTCTAGGAGACTTGAGTGGGTCCGCCACCCAGATGCTTCATGATGGTCTGGTATTGACGCTGGTGGGAAGCGTGAAGGTCCTGGCAGACCCTCCTGAGCTCCTGATCGTTGCACTCCTGCGAGATCGTCTGGAATCTCTGGGCGCTTTCGATCAGGGAACCGAGCACGTCCTGGCAGTTGAGCAGCTCCCTTTGCGTCAAACGGGTGTTCATCGGCTCACCTCCTGAACTGGTAATCATCCTCACTTATTATGGTCAGATGGGCTGGTTTTAACCCAAAACGGGGCTGCCCCGGGATCACGCCCCGGGACAGCCCCTCGCCAAACCGCCGTATGCGCTAATTCACCGGGCGATCTCCCTCACTGCCCGGTCAAGCCGCGCGAGCCCTTCGCGTATGTTCTCGAGCGAATTCGCGTATGAAACCCTGAGATAGCCTTCCCCGCAGGGCCCGAAGGCGTCGCCCCCAAGCAGTGCGACCCCGTACCCGTCGAGAATCCTGTCGGCGAGGGTGCGGCTCTTCATGCCCAGCCTCTTGACGTTCGTGAAGGCGTAGAATGCGCCCTGCGGCATGACGCACGACATCCCCTCGATGCTGTTCAGCCCGTCAACCACCACCTGCCGCCTGGCGCGGAACTCCGCTATCATCCTGTCGACTGAGTCCTGGGGTCCCTTCAGCGCCTCGATCGTGGCCACCTGGGTAAACGCCGCGGGGCACGAGTACGTGTTGATGACCAGCCTGGCCACCTTCTCAGCCAGTTCCGCGTTCATGATCCCGAATCCCATGCGCCACCCGGTCATCGCGTATGTCTTGGAGAGGCTGTCGACGATGATGACATGGTCCCTGACCTCGGGTATCGTGCCTATCGAGAGGGGTTTCCCCCCGTAGACGATGCGGTCATAGATCTCGTCCGACACCACATATATGTCCCGCCCCTCGATCGCCTCCGCCACACCCCTCACGTCCTCGGGAGTGAGTACACTGCCTGTCGGATTGTGTGGCGAGTTGATTATGATCAACCGCGTCCTCGGGGTGATTTTCGACTTCAACTCGCCGACGTCCAGGCGAAACTGGTTTTCTTCCCTGAGGGGGATCGGCACGGCCACGCCGCCCACCAGCCGCGTAACTGATTCGTACAGCGGGTAGCCGGGGTCCGGGTGGATGACCTCGTCACCCGGGTTTACCAGCGCCATTATGCCGAAGGTCATTGCGGGCTTTGCGCCCACAGTGACGACAACCTGCGAGGGGTCGGCGTCCACGTTCTTGAATGCCTTCACGTAATCACAGACCGCCTGGCGCAACTCGGGTATGCCGGGGGCGGGAGTATAGTGAGTCCACCCCTTCTTCAAAGCCTCCACGCCAGAGGCTACGATGTTCTCCGGAGTGGCGAAGTCCGGCTCCCCGATTTCCAGGTGGATCACGCGCTTGCCCTGGGCTTCAAGGGCCTTTGCCTTCGCAAGGATTTCGAAAGCCATTTCGGTGCCAAGGTCCACGACCCGTTCAGCAAACCGTACGCCGGACATGTGTCAACCCCCCTAGACTATGCTCTGTGCTCCCTCACCAGCGATTCTATGCTCGCACCCGGTTTCCTCTCCGGGGCCGGACGCTCTGCCGTCGCGACACGTAGATGTAGTCGGGGTCGGGCGCGTACGGGCACGGGACCTCCACCGCCTCCACGCCGCCGAGTACCCGCCGCATCAGGCGTTCGAACCCGGCGTTCGCATTCGCGGACCAGACGCCCAGGCACCCGCCGCGCCTCAGGGAATCCCTGAATGCCCGCAGTCCCGCGGACGAGTATATCGCCTGGTTGTCGTCGCGGACGAGCGATGCGGGGCCGTTGTCCGTATCCAGCAGGATTGCGTCGAATGGCGCCGGGCGCGCCTCGACGACCTCGAGAACATCGCCGCAGATGACAGCGCATCTCGCGTCATCCAGGGCAAACCCGTTCATGTCGCCGAAATGCAACCTGTTCCATTCGATGACCGCCGGTTCGATCTCGGCCACGGTCACCGCCGACACCCCCGGGTAGTCCAGCGCCGCACGCAGGGTGTATCCCATGCCCAGCCCCCCGACGAGCACCCTGAGTCCATCCGGCCGCGAGGCGCCGGCCCCCATGACCCTGCTCAACGTTTCCGCGGCGAGTCTTGTTTCGGAATCGCCGTTGACGTGACTCATCACGAACACGCCATTGTAGACGATCTCGAAACCGCCGCCGCGCAGCCTCAGGGCGATTTCTCCCCGGGGCGTCTCCCGCCGGTCGACGATCATGCGGTCACCCTCCGGAATCAGAATCCAACACGATCATACCAGCCCCGCCGTGGCTGTGGAAGGCAGCACGGGCAGCCAGTCGCGGGCATATCATGTGGGGGAGGAAACCGTAGGAGGAGGTGGGACTATGAGTGAATACACAGTGCTCTCGCAAAGCGTCGTAGGCCTCATGCCGACACAGCCGGCGGCCCAGAAAGCGACGGCTACGGCCGCCCTGGACTTCAACGACGACACGGTGGAAATCGTCGCGACGGGGCTTCCAAACCCCTCGGCGTTCGGGACCGACCCGTCCACGGGGAGGCCTTTCAACACCTACGAGGCGTGGCTGCTGGACACCACGCAGAACCTGTTCGCAAGCATCGGAATCATGACGATGCAGCAGGGGGCCTACACAATCCACGCCACGGCCCCGATCTCGCTACGCGAGTTCAACGCGGTGGCCATAACCGCCGAGGACAGGTCGGGGCCGCAGACCGCAAACGGCCCGTTCGTCATGATGGGTACGTTCAGGGAGGCAGTGCGGAAGCCTACCCCCACTAAACCGCTGGGATGAGGTCACGCTGCCGCATACATCGGTCGCTGACCATGACGGGAGCCCCTGCCAGGGCTTCTACTTTTGGGGGCCGGTTTGGGGGCGACCCGGCCCCCTCGGCCGTTTGCCATCCCGTCAACCGAGTGTCTCGTGAATGTACAGGTCCCCGGGGTGGTCTTGCAGGTAGACGTCGCCCGGCCCGGAACCCCTTGTCGACCTCTCGAACTCCGCCCTGCCCTCGCGCCGGCACGACCCGCACGCCTTCCACGGTATAATGACCGCGCGCCCGCGCGAAACCCGCCCCGACTGGTGTTCGGCTACCGTGTCTATCGCGCGGTAACCAGGGCAACTCCGGCACAGCCGGATCACCTCGTCCTGGCGTTCGACGATGCCGCCGGTATCGTAGTATATGGTCCGCTGTCTCCTGAAGAAATCGCCCGATCCGAATAGTCTCACCGGGTCCACCCGGCCGCGTTCCCTCCACACCTCTAACAGCCCCGCACACAGGCGTTTCACGTACGGTGAGATCCATTCCTCCTGCGCCAGATCGCTCTCATCGAGATCCGGTTCCCGGACGCTGCTGAAGTCCTTGCCGGCCATGGCAAGAAGGATACCCACGTTGACGTACGGCAACGCGCCCTCGACGGAATACCCGCCCTGCAGAACGAGGATATCGGGATCCAGGGCCGCGTTCAGCCTCGCGTACCCCTGCGCGGTGACATTCATACTGGTTATGGGGTCCGAGTAGTGATTGTCCTGGCCCGCGGAGTTTATGAGCACGTCCGGGCGGAAATCCTCGAGCACCGGTAATACCAGTCGCTCCACCGCGAGCATCAGCCCCTCGTCCCCGGTGCGGGGCGGCAGGGGCAGGTTGAGCGTCGTGGCATAGGCGCCGGGGCCGCCCAGTTCTCCGGGGAACCCGGTGCCGGGGTACAGTGTCCTGCCGTCCTGGTGGATGGAGATGTGCAGGACATCGGGGTCATTGTAGTACATGTCCTGGGTACCGTCGGCGTGGTGAGCGTCCGTATCCACGAACGCTATCTTCAGATCCGCGCCGTAGACCCGCCTGATGTGCTCTACCATTATGGCCTCGTTGTTGATGTTGCAGAAGCCGCGGGCCCCGTGCACGATCCTCATGGCGTGGTGTCCCGGCGGCCGGACGAGGGCTGCGGACCTGTCCACCTCGTGCCTCATGAAGATATCCGCTGCGGTAATCGCCCCTCCGGCCGACACCATGTGGGGTTCGCCGGCGACAGCCGCAACGGACGGGATGCAGACGTGGGCCCTCTGCACGTCAATCTCAGTGGCTACCGAGGGCCTGTACTCCACGAACTCGGGCAGGTCGAGCAGGCCCTCTTCGCGGATCTGGTCCCTGGTATATAGGAGGCGCTCCTCCCTTTCGGGGTGGGTGGGTGATATCGCCCAGTCGAGCGCGGGAAAGAACACCAATCCGACCCGCCTAGACACGCCGCCCGGCCACCTCTCCTTCGCCGCAGAGGCGGAGCCTTCTGGGCCTGACCTGCGCTTTCACGTCGAAGATCCTCCCCGCGGTGTGGAAGTCCCTGATGACGTTGTATGATTCCATCTCCACCATTTCCACGTCCCCCTCCCCGGCCCACGGCGCGCGCCGCAAGACACAACGGGTGGCCATTTCGGCGGCGTCCCGCTCACGGATGAGCGCGTCGCCGGTTTCCTCCCTGAACCCGTCTTCCGCCACAGTCGCGAAGCCCAGTGCGGTGTCTATCCGGAGCGTCGCCTCGACGGTGGGCGCCGCCAGGGCGGCGCCGACGGCGTTGCCCACGGCGGCGAGCCCGGGCACAACCGGCGCCGCGCCCAGCCTGGATGCCACGAGGGGGATGACGGACGCCGCGGGCGCTCCGATACCCACTACCGTCTCCGGCTTGAGCGCCATGGGATTAACGGCCTCGCGAACGGTGTATGCGGGGCTTTTCCTCAGTTCGTCCAGGAGACGCCGGACGAATCGCGCGATCATGTCTACGGCCTGCTCCACCGCGCGGTTGGCAAAACCCGCATCGTCCATGCCCGATCGCCTCGCCTCGCGCCCTATCGCCAGCCGGGACCTGGACGGATCACCCGCGTCCGCGAGCCCCGCCACGACCAGGGCGTCGGTCAGGGTGGCGGCCGGACCGCCAAAAGCCGCGGCAGCCCCCTTTCGCCAGCCTCCAATGAGAACGGGATCGCGCGCTCCCGCATCACCACGCGCGGGAACCGCCGATACCGGTGTGTCTCCACCGAGGGCGAGGGAACGCGAATACATCGCCCTGACGAGGGTCTTCCTCCCCGCGATCTCCGCCCCGCTGGCCTCGAACAGCGGCGCCCCTTCAACGAAGAAGGAGACATCCGTCGTGGTCCCACCGATGTCGATCGTGACGCCGGAACCTTGCACAGGGGCGAGTGCGAGCGAGCCGTTGATGCTCGCAGCCGGACCCGAAAGGATGGACCTCACCGGCATGGAGCGGGCGGTCTTCACGTCCATTGTCCCACCGTCCGCCTTGAGGAGCATCACCGGGCACGAAACGCCCCTTCCGGCGAATGCCCTCTCCAGCGCGGAAACGAAGTCGTTGAAAGTGGACGCGACAGCGCTGTTCAGGCAGGCAGTCGCCACTCTGCGAGGGAAATTGAGGGCGCCCGAAAGCGTGTGCCCGAGTGTGATGTGTTTGAATCCCCCCATGGACCGGGCCGCAGCGGCGATCCGCAGCTCGGGATCAGGGTTGCGGACACCAAATTTCCCTGCGACAGCGAGGTTCTCGAACCCTGCGGAGCGCAGATCCCGCAGGGATGTCTCCACCTCCGCGGGGTCGACCGGTTCCACCTCCCTGCCGCGGTGATCCACGTACCCGCGCAGTTCCGCGAACCCAAATATCTTGCCGTCTATACCCGCCATCCGCCTGAGGTCCTCCGGAGAAAGCCCTGGTCCCGGCATGATCGCGAGACCCACGGGTTCGAACCTCCCCGCGGCGACCGCGTTGGTGCAGACGGTGGTGCTTACGACCACCCTTTCCAGCCCGGACGGGGCGCGGTCCCGGGCCCCGTCGAACAGGGCCTCGAATGCGGCCACTATCGCCCCACCGGGGTCTCCCGTCCCTGTGGGCTTCTTGGAAAACGAGAGAACCCTCGCATTCTCCGCGTCCGTTCTCTCCAGCAGCACAGCGTCAGTGTATGTGCCGCCGACGTCAATCCCCGCGATCAGGCGTTCTGTCATAACGGGCTCCCGTAATGCCTCAGGACGGCCAGGATGGCGTCCAGGGAGCAGTTCAACACATGCTCCGGCGCAATCCCTGCTTCACCCGCAACCCGGACCGCCTCGCCGAGATCCCCCACGTGAGCGGAGAAGTGGGCGTCGCTGTCCAGCACGACCTTCACTCTGTGCATGGAGCACAGGCGGGCGATGACGGCGCAGTTTTCCTTGCTTCCGGCCCGGGCCCTGCAAAACGAGGCGTTGTTTATCTCTATTATCTTTCCGCTGTCAGCAGCGGCCGTCACAATCTTCTCGTAGTCGACGGGGAACTGGGGATTCCCCGGGTGAACCAGCACGTGCACCCAGGGATTCCGCAAGACCCCGAGCACGGCCGCGGTGTTCTTCTCGACGCTGGAGGGTTCGAGGCACTCGGAGTGCAAGCCGGCGAGCACGAGTTCCATGCGCTTGAGATATCTTTCCGGCAGATCGAGAGACCCATCGTAGTCGACGATGTTGGCCTCGACCCCCTTTATCACCCTGACGCCCTCGATCACCGGGGGCAGGGTGTACATGTTCCCGAAGTAAAACGGCTCGGGCCCGTATGGCATGGCGGGGCCGTGATCGGTAATCGCCACCGCCAGGAGGCCTTTCTCCCTGGCCGCGCGGGCGTTCTCCTGCATGGTGCTGTAGGCGTGCCCGCTGGCGATCGTGTGGGTGTGGAGATCCGCCACCGGTGTGATCAATCCGGACCCTCCTCCTGTACCGGAATGCGACTTGCGTCAGAATACTGGCTCGACAGTACAACCGGCGCCGGACTGCGCCTCGGCAATACTGGTCCTGAGTTCAGCCTCGTAGCCCGCGGGGTCTTTCCTCGCCCACTCCAGGCGCCTCACCGCCCTGTCCTCGCCGCGGCACGCCCGCAGTACCCCGCTCACGCACGCCGGGTACATGTTCATCCTGTCGACGAGTATCCTCTTGACCCCGGCGTCGCGCATCCTGGAGAAGAGCCGGGCCATTGACCCGGCCCCGTCGGAGTAGTACGGTATCAGGGGCGCCGCGAACGCCCAGGTGTACACACCCCTGGCGGCGAGGGTTTCCAGGGCCCTGAACCTCCTCGACGAGTACGGGGCACGCGGCTCGAACACCCGCGAGACCCTGTCGTCCGCAGTGGTGATGGTCATTCCGACCTGGACGGACCGCATCCGGGACAGTACATCGACGTCCCTGGCCACCAGGTCCGACTTGGTGAGGATCGACACGAGGGGCACGTCCGGGGCTTCCGTAACGCCGGCGCCTGGGAGCATATCGGACCCCGACCGCGAGTCCTGCAGGGCGTCAAGGATCCGCAGGCACTCCCTCGTGAGTCCGTACTCCGCCTCGGCAGGCTGGTACGGGTCGGTGACGCTGGAGAGCATGATCTCGCCGCTTCTGACCTTGCGGCACTCCCTGCGAAGGATCTGCGGGAAATTGACCTTGACGTCGACGAACCTCCCCCACGGCTCGGCGTGCGGCCTGAAACGCATCATGAACGAGGCGTAGCAGTACACACACCCGTGCTCGCACCCGGTATATGGGTTGAGGACGAAGTCGATCCCCGGGATGCCCGATTTCACAACAGCGGATCTGCAGGGGATCTCACGCACTCGCACCCACCACGCCACCTCGCTCCACCCTCTGCCGGCGGACCGCCGTCACCCAGCAAGACCTATTATAGCACGTGGAAATTGACCGGTCCGCAGCGGTCTGGTACAATCTAGGAACGGCTTCCTCTGAGTCCGGCAAGAGTGGAGTAGGGTATGGAGACTCGCAACCACCCAATCGATGAGGCCCGCCGCGCCACCGCCACCGGTACGAACCACAACGGGACCGTGCTGAGACAGGAGGTTCTCCGCCTGGCCCTTCCCGCCATCCTCGAGATGACCGCCCACATGTCCATCTGGATGGTGGATACCGCCATGGTCGGAAGACTGGGCCCGGAGGCCCTCAGTGCGGTCGGCATGGCAGGCCAGGTCTTCTGGACCGTCACGTGGGTGTTCGGCGCCCTTGGAACGGGAACCGTCGCCCTGGCGTCGCGCGCCTTCGGCGCGGGCGACAAGGAGGAGACATCGCGGCTTGCTTCCGAGAGTATCGCGGTGGCGGCCCTCATGTCGGTGTTCCTGTTCGCCATCCTGAGGGGAGTGGCCGGCCCCGCCTCAAACCTCATAGCCATGAGCGGCGCGGTCAGGGAGCAGATGCGGGAGTATGTCTATATCCTGTCGTACGCCACCCTCCCGATACTCCTGCAACTCACCGGCACCGCCGTGCTGCGCGCTACCGGCGACACCAGGACTCCGCTCATCATCGCGGGCCTCGCCAACTCGTTCAACGCGGTGGGTGACTGGGTGCTGATATTCGGGAAGCTGGGGTTCCCCAGGCTCGGCGTGAGGGGAGCGGCGATCGCGAGCGCCGCATCGTTCGTGCTGGGAGACGCCCTGGTGATGATTGTCCTGGTCCTGGGCAGGAACGGCGTCCGGCTGCGGTTCCCCTCCCTGGCCGGGTGGCGTTGGGAAACGGCGGGGCGCCTGCTTACCCTCAGTGCCCCCGCAGGCCTGGAGACCCTGCTGATGGACGGGGCGCGTTCCGTGCAGATGTTCATCATGACCGCGCTGGGGGACATCGGATTTGCCGCCAACCAGGTTGCGGTGTCGTGCGAGTCGCTGTCGTTCATGCCCGGGTACGGGTTCGCCATAGCGTCGAGCATCATGGTGGGGCAATCACTCGGGGCGGGTGAAGCCGGCCGCGCGAAGGCCGGCGCCCTTGAATGCCTGCGTATGGGAATGCTCGTCATGGGGGGCATCGGTGTTCTCTTCCTTGCCATCCCCCAACACCTGGTCAGCCTTTTCACCCAGGAGCCCCGCGTAGTCTCACAGGCCGCGGTCGCCTTGAGAACCGCGGGCCTGTTCCAGACGGTGCTCGCCGCGACGGACGTGCTGAATGGGGCTTTGAGGGGATCCGGAGACACGCGCACGCCCCTCAAGATAACCGCCCTGGGGGCCTGGCTCCTGAGGATTCCGCTGACGTATCTCGCCGTACGCACACTGCGCCTGCCACTCGTCGCGGTGTGGCTGGTAAACGGTCTTGACTGGATCGTGAGGGCGAGCGCCGTGACAATCGCATTCAGGTCGGGGCGCTGGGCCAAGACGGGGACTCTGATCAGGGGCTCGCCGGAGCGGGCCTAGCCCTGGAGACCACGACCGAGTTGCCGCCGTTGCGCTTGGCGCTGTACAGCGCTGCGTCCGCCGCCTCCACCAGCGTGGGGCGCGAAGTCGCGTTGGCCGGACACGTTGCGACGCCGAAACTCGCGGTGATCCGCGCGTTCTCCCTGCCATCCGCGCCGGGGAACGTCTCCCGCTCCAGACCCGCACGCAGCTGTTCGGCCACGGTCGAAGCCCCGGCGCAGCCGATGCCGGGGAGAATCATCGCGAATTCGTCCCCACCGTACCTCGCGACGACATCGTCGGGTCTCAGGCTGCCGGCCAGGAACTGGGATACCCTCTGTAGAAGCCCGTCCCCGGCGGGGTGTCCGAACGCGTCGTTGTAGTCCTTGAACCTGTCGATGTCCGCCATGATCAGGCTTACTTCGCCGCCGGTCCTCAGGCTCTTCTGCACCTCGGAGGCAAGGATCTCCTGCATGTGCCTGTGATTGTAGCACGAGGTAACGCCGTCCATGATCGCGAGTCGCTTCGTCGCCTCGTGGAGCCGCGCGTTCTCTATGGCGACCGCGGCGCGGGACCCAATGATGTAGAGCATCTTCGTGTCGTCCTCGGTGAACTGCCTCGGAGTGGAACTGGCGACCGTGAGCACGCCCACGACGCGCCCTTCCGAAATCAGTGGGACGCAAGCCATGGACACTATCCTGGGGCCCTCGAACACGCTTTCTTTGAATCGGGGCTCCACCGAAACGTCCGGCACGATGACCGCCTTCCCCTCGAGGGCCGCCCAACCGGCCAGCCCCTCGCCTATCTTGAAGCGGACGCGGTTGATCAAGGCCGGGTCCGCCCCCCTGGCGGCCTTCATCACGAGGTCATCCGCATTGGGTTCGAGCAGCATCAGCGAGCATCGCTCGACGCCCAGCAGGTTCCCAACCATATCGAACGTGGCGTTGAGCACGCGATCCATGTCCAGGGTGGAACTGAGGGCGGCCGCGACTTCGTAGAGCGCCGAGAGGTCCTTGACCCGGCGCTTCAGCTCCTCGTTGAGCCTTGCATTCTCCAGTATGACACCGAGATCGCGGGCCAGCAATTCGAGGAGGTTGAGGTCGTCGGGGGTGAAGAAATCCGGCCTGGAGTGCTGGGCGATTATGCATCCGGTCACAGTGCGGCCGGCCATGAGCGGCGCTACAATGGCGGACACTGCCCCCTGCGCCCCCGTGCTGCGGGGGTCGTTCGCCACGTCGTAGATGATGTCGGCGCTCGCCGTCCGTACGGACCACTCCGCAAGACCCCTATCGGCGGGGACGCCGGTCCCGCCACCCCCGGTCGTTCCGCAAATCCATCGTATACTGAAGGCTCCATCACCGTCAGTCAGGAAAAGGGCGATTTGGGGCCATCCCATCGATGATTTGAGCACCTGGATCGCCCTGGAAGCCGTTTGTTTGAGGCTGTCTCCTCCTCCACCGCAACTCGAGGAAATCTCATAGAGCAGGGACAGCTCCCTGATGCGCCGCTCCCTTTCCTGCAGCAGCCTTGCGGTCTGGATCGCGGAAGCGGCCAGGGACGCCGCCACCGACAGCATCCTGCAATCGTGCTCGCTGAACCCGGCCGGCTTATCTTTCTCGAGGTTGAAGACGCCGATGATCTCCCCGCGCACCCTCAATGGCACGGCCATCTCCGAAATGGTGTCACGCTGTCCCAGGATGTATCTGGGGTCTTCCCTGACGTCGTTGACCAGCGCGGGCTGTCCGGTCATGGCCACCCATCCGGTGATGCCATCGGGCACGCGGATCGTGACGTGCGCCATCTTGTGCAGCGGCACCCCCCAGGTTGCCCTGACGCGGAGCACCTCTCTGTTCTCATCGGTGAGGAGGATGTGAGCGTAAGTCGCGCCGAAACGCCTGCCGATGCGCTCTACGAGGAAGTCGAGCAGCTTCTGGGGATCAGTGGTCTCTCCAACCGCTTGAGCGGTGAGATACAGGATCTCCTCTTCAGTCCGGTATTGCTCCAGTTCAGATTGGAGGTCACTCACTTGACGGGCCGGATAGTCGAACGCCCGCGACATGCTGACTCCCTCCTGGTACACGGTAACAGCCACATTTCGACTTGGCTCGCCAGAATCCTCCCCGCCGCGCCTTCGACTAGCCTTCTCTGGCCTCCGGCGCCATGCCCCTCCTCACCACGAGCACGCTTCCCAACACTGCGGCCGCCCCAGCGGCCTGGAGCCATCCGAATCGTTCTCCAAGGAAGGCGAGGGCCAGGGCAGCCGACACCAGGGGCTCAAACGTGCCTAGAATGGCCGTCCTGGTCGCCCCTATGCGACTCAGTGCGCCCATCAGGGCGAACATCGGAATGGCCGTCGAAACCAGCGCCAACGAGAGCACGACGGCCCAGGAGCGGGCGTCCGCCGGCGCCCAGCGATCGCCGGAGACGATTGCGGAAGCGACATAGAATACGGCAGACCATATGGTTACGTGGGTGGACAACACGGCGGGTTGGAGGTTGGCCGTGATCTTGCGGGCGACTACCGAATAGGCGGCGTAGAACACGCCCGAGGCGAGCGCCATCACCGCGCCCCTGACATTGATGGGCAGGCCGCCCCCGATCGCCGGGGTACCCACGATGAGAAGGCACCCGGCCAGAGAGAGCGCCATGGCATGGAACTTCGCCCTGTCGAGTCGCTCTCCCAGTACGGGTCTCGCGATGAAGGCGGTCGCGACGGGATATACGTAGAACAGCATGGTGCCGAGCCACGCCGGTATGAACCTGAAGGAGGTCGAGTATAACAGGGACAACCCGCCGTACGCGCCGCCACCCAGCAGGGCCACCTGCGCCAGAGTGACGCGGTCCACGCGCAGAGACAGCCCCAGTATTCGGCAGTAGATCACCATGGATACCGATGCGAGGCAAAACCGCCACGCCAATACGCCCGTCGTTGTTGCGCCCAGGGAGAAGGCGTATCTGTACAACACGGGCAAGGTGCCGAAACCCGAAGCCGAGACGATCGCCAGGACCATTCCGGTAGTGTGGAACCGGGCCGCTCCAGCTTGTCTGAATTGGCTCAAAGTGGGATTTTCCTCCCGAGGCCTGCCTTGACCGCCTTCTTGTAGATGACTATCGCGGTCGCCATGTCCTCTATAGCGAGGCCCAGGTTCATGCACACAATTCGCTCGTCCGGCGAGGCCCTGCCGACCCTCCCCGTGACGACATCGCCCATGTCCCCCTCGGCCCGCGGGGCGCCTCTGAAGAAGCCTACCGTCCGGTAGTAATCCAGCTGCTCGATGTCGTCGGTGAAGAAATGCTCCGGTTCCTGGAGCGCGTCGTCTTTCCAGTAGGAATCGAAATCCAGGGGGATCCCGAGCGCCCCAGGCTTGAGCCACGAAGCCTCTATCGCGGGGTCAGGGTGCTTGAGGATCGGTCCCGCCGTGATGATGATGTCCGAATCCCTGACAGCCGCCTCAGGCGAAGCCACGGGGACGACTTCGAACGGGTACTTCCCCCTCGCGTCCTCCACGTATCGATCCAGGACATCGCGGCGGACATCATAGACCTTGACGGTCTGGAGGCCGTTCATCACCAGGGCGAGCGCTTCGAGGTTGGATCTGCCCTGGACGCCGGCGCCCAGGATCGCCATGCGGGTCGAAGTGGGGTTGGCGAGGTACTTCGCTGCGACCGCGCTGGCCGCCGCGGTCCTCATCGCCGTAATCCACATGCAATCCATCACACAGATCGGAACGCCCGTCTCGAGGTCGTTCAGTATGAGTAAACCCGTTATATAGGGCAGGCCGAGCCTGTAGTTCTCGGGATAGCCGCTCACCCATTTCATCCCCGCAACGCCCATGCTCGGAATGTACGCCGGCATCGCGTGTATGAAGGCATCGGGCTGTGTATGGATCCCCGGTTTGGGAGGGACTTCCGCGCGGCCGTTCCCCTTCTCTATGAATCCCGCCTCCACGGCCTCGACCACTTCCGCCATCGACATTCCGGCCTTTTCTACATCCGCGTACGACAGGTACAGTACTTCGTTCATCCGGCCGCTCTCCATCATACCAGTCCTCCCTCGAATCCCTCTCCGAGCACTTCCGCAACATCGGTGACGATGACAAACGCCCGCGGATCCACCTGCTTGATCAGTCGCTTCAGCCTGCTGACCTCTCTGGCGTTCAACGCCGCCAGGATTACCCTCTTCTCGGTCGACGTGTACCCACCCCACCCGCTGAGGTATGTCACGCCGCGCTCCAGGCCCTCCATTATGGCTGAAGCGATCTCTTCGGGGCGGTCCGAGACGATGATCGCGGCCTTGGCGCGAGACAGTCCTTCCTGTACGTATTCGGCGACCTTCCCCCCGATGAAGGTGATTATCAGGGCGTAGAGCGCCGTGTTGGCGCCCATCGTGAGGCCGACGAGCGCCAGGATCACGATGTCCGCGACAGTATATGACGCAGCCATGGACAGGTTGTACGCCCGCTTGAAGTAGAACGCGAGGATGTCCATCCCGCCCGATGACCCGCCGGCCCGCAGCATCAAACCGGACCCCAGCCCGCCTATGGCACCGCCATAGAGGCTGGCGAGGAGCAGGTCGTCCATCTGGACCCTGATCCCCTGTGTGAGGTACAGCGCGACGGTGAAAAGGCCGACGCCCAGTACCGTTTTCTCGCAGAATCTCCGGCCCAGCTTCACATACCCGAATATCAAGATCGGGATGTTCACCGCGGCGTAGAGGTATGCGACAGGCGCAGCGACAAACCGGTGCGCGACGACGCAGAGACCGGTGATGCCCCCTTGACCCAGGCCGTTGGGTACCACGAACCCGTTGGTGCCGGCGGCCAGGATCAGGGCGCCCGTTCCCAGCCACAAGATGTCCTTCATGACGGTTACTCCCCTATGTGAAGGCCGGTCGCAAAGCCCAGCCTTTTCAAGCCAGTCTGCCTGATCAGATAATTACACCTCATCATGTGCGTTTCCCTTCCTGAAGTGGTCCCACGCCCCGGCGGGCAGACGCTCGTGCCGCCCGTCGCGGGACAGCCAACACCCCTTTTTCGCGATGACCCGGCCGATGGGTGTGATGGGCGTGCCTGTAAAATCCCTGACGGCCCTTACAATGGAGTCGACTGTGGAAGGGTGGGCCGTCAGGCACAGTTCGTAGTCCTCACCGCCGAAAAGCGCGTAATGGAGCGGGTCCTTCCCCAGAGCCCTCGCCACCTCCGCCGTGGCGGGACTCAGCGGGACCGACCCGGCGTCCACGACTATGCCCACTCCGCTCATGCGGGCTATGTGGTTCACCTCGTTCGCGAGGCCGTCACTTATGTCGATGGCCGCGGTGGCGCCGCCCGCCTCCGATATGGCCCTTGCCTCCGCCAGGCGGGGAACGGGTGTCAGATGCGCCCTGATCACTTCGGCCGCCGCACCGGGGCTGACGCCCGCCGGACAATCCGGCCGTGCGCGGCGCCCCCGGCCCGGGGGCGGGCTACCCCCGCCCGCCAGCAGCAGATCCAGCCCGGCGGCGGACTCCCCTAAGTGCCCCGTAACCAGTACGATGTCGCCGGGGGACGCCCCCGAGCGCAGCGTCATCCTCTCGCGGTCCGCCTCCCCGGCGACGAAGACGTCTATCACGAGCGAGGACATCGACCTCACCGTGTCGCCGCCGGCCACGGGACACCCAAACCTGTCCGCCATGAACGACAGCCCAGCGTACAGCTCGTCCACAAAAGCAACATCGAGGTCGGGAGTAAGGGCCACGGAGATCAGCGCGGCCAGGGGCGAGGCATTCATTGCCGCCAGATCGCTCAGATTCATCGCCATGGCCTTCAGTCCGACCTGCCGGGGCTTCGACAGAGAGGCCAGGAAATGAACACCTTCAACCATCATATCGCAAGTGGCGACCAGGACCCTTCCGGGGGAAGGCTGCAGCACTGCGGCATCGTCGCCTGCGCCTACTATTATCCTCGGGTCTCTACTCTCCAGCATCTTCATCCAGCGGTCGATGAGACCGAATTCCCCGATTTCCGCAACCTTCAAGAGAGACGCCTCCCTCGCAGCTTGTTTCGGGGTGGGAGGGCTTCAATCCTTGCCGTCAAAGGCCGAGTAGCCTCATGAGATCGGGAGACGTGACTCCATTGGGTTCGAGCCCGTAGTGCAGCTGCATGTCCTTCACCGCCGACTCCGTGGCGGGGCCGAAATCGCCGTCCGCCTGCTGGTCGTAGAACCCCTTCTCACGCAGTTTCCTCTGGAACACTACCACGTCCTGAGCCGCGCTGCCCCTTCTCAGGACATTCCTGCACTCCACGTAGGAGAGATCGCCTTCTATTATGACTGGTGTGCCGACTTCCACCCAGGGGAACAGCTCTTCCACGTCGTGGTTGAACATCCGGAAACACCCGTGGCTGGCCATGTACCCGATTGTCCATGGCCTGTTTGTGCCGTGGATGCCGTACGTCCCCCACGGCACGTTGAGCCCGAGCCAGCGGCTGCCGAACCCGCCGCCCCACCCGCTGCTTTTCCAGATGACCTTGAATTCACCCACCGGTGACGGGGTTTCCGACTTGCCGATGGCCACCACATAGCTCTTGTGAACAGCCCCGTCGGAATAGACTGTCAGGCGACACTCGTGGAGGTTGATCGTCAGGTGCACCTTCCCCGCGGGGGCAGGCGCCACGGCCTGCCCGGCAGCGGATCCCCCCTCGACTTCCACCCACGTCTGTACGTCGTATACCCCGGTCACGGGCACCCGGAGCGCCTGCTGCAGCAATCTGACCCCGTCCGCCGTGGCCTTCCCGTACACACCGTCGGCAGCGCCGGCGTAGTATCCCAGGCTCTTCAGGTATTCCTGCAGATCCCTCACATCCTCCCCCTTCAAGGGGGGAGTTTCTTCACGTAGCACCCTCCACTCCACACAGCCGTCGGGGAGATCGCGGAACAGTGCGTCATGCGTGACGACGGCCCCGCCCCCGCCGGCGCCGCCCTCATTAGCGCCGCCCGGTCCGAATTGAAGGCTTGTGTGCGCCGCCGGCTTCAACGGAGCAGGAGGAACCAACGACAGGAACAGGAGCGTCACAGTCGAGGCTATCAGAAACAGCGCGAGGCACGACTTGACCCCCACGGAGCGATCCCCCTCTCGCAACAACGGTATGACGACAGGGGGAGCGGAATACCTGCAGCTAGTCTCTTCCGAAGAACTGTTCGAGGCTGCGGGCGCGTTCGGCGCGCCTGCGCTTCCGCGAGGCCACGAGCGAGAAGTAGTGCTTCAACTGCTTCTCGCGGGCGGGGTCGTCGGTCACGCCGGACAGGATCCACCGGCGTTCCCTCTGGATGGAGTTGATCACGCTGACGCTCGCCGCCACCCTGAGGCGTGCGTCACTGAGGGAACCGGTCTGAGTTGCGGGATGGGCCTTCCTGTACGAGGAGACAGTCTCTTTCCAGAGGCCCTCTTCAAACCTTGCGAGTTCCTCGACGATCACCTGCTGCATGTCGACGCTCAGCCCCATCTCGCCCATCTTGTCGATGAACTCCATGGTGTCAGCGACGGAGCATGCGTTGTACAGGTCACCGCCGGGGGTCTTCCTCTGGGGCACCAGCAGGCGTTGCTCGATCAGATAATGCATCCTGGCGACGTCAAGCCCGTTGGCTCTGGCGAAATCGTAGAGCTCCTCCTCGCGGACGTAGGACTGGTCGTCGTAGGGCAATCTGAGCTGTCCCGAAAACACAGCGTTGGCGAGCCATTCAAGCTCGTTGACCGGATCGCGGCTCACTCACATACCTCCGCAGTTTCCTGCAACTCCCATATTCTGTGAGCCCGTCCGAATTCCTGCCATCCGGGCGCCGACCCGCAATCTTTTGGGCCAGGCTCAGTTCGCGGGGCTATTGCCCGGGGTCCCCTGCGCGGACTTGGGGCGCTCAACGGGCACGCCGGCCCGGCACAGCGGGCAGTCGCCCGGCTCGAACGACGGTACGTCCAGTTTCAGGAGCGATGCGAACGGCACGCCGAAAACCACCCTGCCTCCGGACCTGTCCACGAGGGCGGCCACCCCAACCACCTCCGCCCCTGCGGCTCTGATTAGTTCCATCAGCTTCCGCACGGATCCGCCCGTGGTCACGGCGTCTTCCACGACCAGGCACCGTTCGCCGCGCGAAAGCCCGAAGCCCCGGCGAAAAGCGAGACCCGCACCAGTCTCCTCCGCAGCCGACTTCTCCGCGTATATGGCCCTCGCCCCGAGCGCTCTCGCCATTTCGTACGCCAATATTACGCCCCCCATGGCTGGTCCGGCCACGCACTGCGGGGACAGGCCCTTCATTTTCGCCGCGAGCGCAGCGCAGAGCCTACTGAGGTGCGCCGGATGCTGCATCACCATGGAGCACTGAAGAAACGTCGAGCTGTGGCGGCCGGAGGTGAGCAGGAAGTGTCCCCTCATGATCACGCCGTCATCTTCAAAGACCTGAATCACGTCATTCTCGTTCAAGATGGCAACCTCCCGCTTCCGCGTCCCGCATGTGGATCTCATCCAGGATCCTCAGGGCGGCATCGAGGGGATCGGCCGAGCGTGTGACCGGCCTACCCACTACGATGTAGTCGGCCCCGGCCGTGATTGCCTCCGCGGGCGTGGTCACCCGCGCCTGATCGCCGTGCCCGTACCAGGACGGCCTTATCCCCGGGGTTACAATGAGCAGGTCTGCGCCGCATTCGCGACGGATGAGCCGCGCCTCTTGGGCGGAGGCGACCACGCCGTCGATGCCCGCGGCCTGCGACAGCATGGACATGTCGACTACATACTCGGGCGGAGACGCGCTGATCATCATGTCCTCGCGAAGGGACCTCTCGTCTATGCTCGTCAGGAGGGCTATGGCAAGGATCAACGGCCTGAAACCGCCGGCGTCCCCCATTTCCCGGGCGGCTGCGGACGCCCGGGCCATCATTGGGAACCCGCCCTGGGCGTGGACTGTCATCATCGCCGGCCGCAGTCTTGCGAGTTGCCTCACCGCGTTCTCAACAGTGTTCGGGATATCGTGGAACTTCAGGTCCAGGAACACGTCAACCCCCATGGAGTTGAGATCCTCTACGATCCGGGGTCCTTCAGCGTAGAACAGCTCCATGCCCACCTTGAACATCCCCACGTGGCCCTGGAGCCTCTCGACGATGCGGAGCGCCCCGCCCCTTTCGGGGAGATCGAGCGCCACGATGAGCGGGTTCTTCCTTCCGTTCAACTGCGGTTCACCACCCTCGCCATGCCAATGACCTCTCGTACACTCCCGATATCCTGCTCGCGAAGCCAATCTCTGATGCCGTTCACTATCTCCTCACCAGCCAGGGGGTTGCGGAACAGCGCCGTCCCAACTTCCACCGCCGCGGCGCCGGCCATCATAAATTCCAGGGCATCCCTCGCCGTGCATATCCCCCCCAGCCCAATCACGGGGATGCGCACGGCGCCGCACACTTCCCATACCATTCTGAGGGCGATCGGCTTCACTGCAGGGCCCGAGAGCCCGCCGAACACGTTGGACAGGACGGGTTTCCTGGCTGTCGTGTCTATGGCCATACCGAGTATCGTATTGATCAGCGAGACGGCGTCCGCGCCCGCCTGCTCGACGGCCTTGGCAACGGCCACGAGCTGCGAGGTGTTGGGACTGAGCTTCACGATCACCGTCTTCCCCGTCACGCCCCTGATGCTCTCCACGAGCGAGGCGCTCGCGTCGGGATTCGTGCCGAACTGCATTCCGCCCGCTTTCACATTGGGGCACGATATGTTGATTTCCAGGGCCCTGACGCTTTCCACGCCGTCGAGTTTCTCCGTCACCCTGAGGTACTCGTCCACCGTGGCCCCGGCGACGTTCACTATTATCGTAGCCCCGGTCGCCTCGAGGCGCGGGATATCCTCCCTGATGACCGCGTCAACCCCGGGGTTCTCGAGGCCGACTGAATTCAGCAACCCGGCGGGGGTCTCGACCAACCGCGGGGGCGGGTTGCCCGTCCGCGGCATGAGTGTGGTCCCCTTCACGACCACCGCGCCGAAGTGACGGAGGCTTCCCAGGGAGGCATACTCCATACCGTACCCAACGATGCCGGAAGCAGCAATAACCGGATTCGCCAGCTCCAGGTCTCCGATGTTCACCGACATATCCGGCCTACGATCATGCAAGGAAGCACCCCCTAGATCACGACGTCTCCCGCTTGGAATACGGGGCCGTCCGAGCAAGCCCGGAAGTAGAGGCTTTCGCCCAGGGGAACCCTCCTCCGTACGGCGCAGCCGACACACGCCCCGACGCCGCACGCCAGGCGGTCTTCTACCGACAACTCACAGGGAATCCGCAGCTCCTCCGCGGCCTGCTGTACAGCCCGGAGCACCGGAGAGGGTCCGCAGCAGTAGACCTCGGCCGGCCGGCGCCGCTTGAGCGCCGGATGAAGAAGGTCGCACACCGTTCCCCTGAATCCCGCGCTCCCGTCATCCGTGCACGCGGTGACGGATACCCCGAGGCTATCCAGCGCCTCCAATCCTACGAGGTGGTCCCTGGACCTCGCCCCGACCAGGGCGAACACCCGTCTTCCCGTGGAACGCAGGTCCTTGGCCCAGCCGAGGAGCGGCGCGACGCCGATCCCGCCCGCCACGAGCAGCGCCGGCCCGGGTCTCGACGGGTGCGAGAACCCGTTGCCGAGGGGTCCGATCACGCTGAGGCGGTCGCCACTGCGCAAGCCGGACAACCACCCGGTCCCCGGGCCCACCAGCCTGTAAGTGATGTCCACCAATCCGCGGTCGCGATGGATCCCGCTTATGCTGAACGGGCGACGCAGGACCATTCCGCAGTCCACGTGGACAAACTGCCCCGGAGCGCCGGCGCCGGCAATTGCGGGGGAATGCAGAGTCAGCCGCTGTGTTGCCGCGGCGACCCCATCGTTGGAGACGACGCTGCATATCTCGATCGAAGCCGGAGCGGCGGGTCGTGTGCGGCCCGGGCATCGCTCCACTCCGGGCAGCGCCTGGAGGACCGTACTCATGAATAATGCCCCCTTTGGCTTGGCTACCCGGCCAGCAAAGGAGGCATGTGGATCTGCTTGCTTTCCCCTTACTGGCCTCTCAGGACCTAACTTAAAGGGTACTGGTTCACGGATGGAAGCCCATCCGTCCACTAGCATAGAACAACTGCGCCCCGGTGTCAACGAAAACCGCGCTCGAGGCAGGTCCCAGAACGCACGGATGAACCGGCTATTTCTTCACCCTGGCCGCGAATGCCACGCTAAGGAGCGCCTCGACCCCACAGGCGAAAATGAACACGATCCAAGCGTACCTCCATCCGCCCTTCAGTCCTATGATGAGGAAAATCGCAATCGAGAAGAGCCAGAGCGCGCCGGACAAACCCAGTCTCACAGTACTGTGCTGAAAAGTGAGGCTCTGTTCGCATTCGGCCGCCCACCTATCCGTCAATTGCCTGGCCCATTCCTTCTCTCTGTTCGTCTCCGTCAGTGCCAGGTAAGTGAATGCCACCTTGCAGTCTCCTGGGAGAGTGCGAAGAAGACGAACAGCGCTGTCGAGGCGACCACGAACGGCAGCAACGTGGCAGCGGTGGCGGAGAGGTCGCCGGTCTGAAGGTGCACGATCCCGGCAACCATGATCCCAAACATCCCGGCGGCCAGGCCCAGGACGCAGCCGAAGACAGTCCTCTTATCGAGCGGCCTGAAGCGGACGCACTCGCGACCTTCCCCGCCGGCCCGCTTGTTGGCGATATTGCGTATAGTCTCCACGAGTTCGCTTACATCCCCCAACTCGGCGATAGCCCGCTTGAACGCCTCATCCTCGCTGGTTCCGCCTGAGATGGAATCCCCTACCCGTTCCAGGAGGTTGGCGCATATCTCTTCCTTGAGCTCCAGCAACTGTTTCGTCTCGGGTATGTCCTCGAACCAACTATCAACTTGTCTCTTCACCCTGTCTTTCACAACGACAGCCTCCTCCACACATACGGTGACCGTGAATGCGCTGCACGGGCGCAGACATAATCACGACTCATGTGCGCCGGCACAGATTAGGTCCCGACTTGTGTGCACAGGCACACGACAGGCCAGTGTCGTGCATAGGCACACACTCAATCGCGTCTCATGTGCACAGGCACACAAGAGACCGGGAATTGTGTGTCTGGAGGCAAGTGTCTTTCAAGGGGGAAGTCGGCGCCAGTAGCGAACCTGTCATGGTGACATTTTCTCAGTCCGATTACAGGGTGACAATATCACAGACCGATGACGTAGCAGAAAAAACATCGTTGACTCAGCGCGCACCCCTGTGGTAATATCGTGCAAAACAGCATATTCGAGTGCTCTTATCCAGAGCGGCGGAGGGACTGGCCCGATGAAGCCCGGCAACCTGCGGTCTCATTAGCCGTAAGGTGCCAACTCCTGCAGGACGAGGGTCCTGAGAGATGAGAGTGGGAGACTCTGCCTCCTCACTCGGAGGCTTTTTGCATTCCGAAGCCCCCTCCATATCTCAGGAGGGGTCTTTTCGTCGCGAGCCGATTCCGGAAGGGCCCTCCGCGACGGGCGAGAGAGAGGTATGACGGCGTGAGTGATCCATTGAACGTACTAGCAAGCAAAGAACCAGCCAGGTACGACCCACCCGATTCCCCCAGTTCGGTGGGCTGGACCTACCCGAGGCGCGTACGCCTGGCGGACCGGTCAAACCCGTTGCCGCTGGATTGCGGCCGCGACATCTGGCCGGTTGACGTGGAATATGAGACATACGGGACACTTGCCCCCGAGCGGGACAACGCCATTCTGGTGTTCCACGCGCTCAGCGGCGACGCCCACGCGGCCGGGTGGGACCGGAACGCCGAGCACGACGACAGGGCCTGGCGCAGCAAGAGGCCCGGCTGGTGGGACTCGATGATCGGTCCCGGGAAGGGCCTCGACACCCGGCGCTACTTCGTCATATGCAGCAACGTCCTCGGCGGGTGCTACGGCACCACGGGACCTTCGTCTCCGGATCCGGAGACCGGAAGGCCGTACGGGCTGCGTTTTCCCGTCGTGACGGTTGGAGACTGGGTAAGGCTGCAGAAACGCCTGATAGACCACCTGGGCATTCACCGGTTGCTCGCCGTCGCCGGAGGGTCCCTCGGGGGACAGCAGGCGATGGAATGGGCACTGGCGTCGCCGGACCGCGTGCGAGGGGCCATCGTCCTGGCCGCGGCGCCGCGGTTGAGTGCGCAGGGGCTGGCCTTCAACGCGGTGGCGAGACGTGCGATAATGTGCGATCCCGGCTTCCGCGGGGGTGACTACTACGGAGAGGCCTCTCCCGGGGCGGGTCTCGGGGTGGCGCGGATGATCGGGCACATCACCTACCTATCCGAAACGAGCATGGCCCTGAAGTTCGGCCGGCACCGCCGCAACGGGGACAGACCGGGATTCCGGTTCGACCCCGAGTTCGAAGTAGAGAGCTATCTCGAACACCAGCAAAAGGCCTTCGTGGAGCGTTTCGATGCGAACACCTACCTATATATCACCAAGGCCATGGATTACTATGACGCCGCCGCTTGGGGCGACGGCGACCTGGTCAGGGCGGCGTCCCGCGCCAAGTGCTCCTGGCTGGTAGCGTCGTTCTCCAGCGACTGGCTGTACACCCCGGACCAGTGTTTCGAGTGGGCAAACGCCCTTCGCTGCGCGGGATCGGCGGTGACATACCGCGACATCAAGTCCTCATACGGTCACGACGCCTTCCTGCTCGAAACGGAGAAGGTGACCGAGATGGTGGCGGGGTTTCTCGACAGGTTGGACGGACGTCAGGGGAATTGAGGCCTTCCGCGGGCCGCTTCCCGCGCCCCGTGCGGAAGGCCTCGTCGTATTAACGTATTGAATATCTAGTCGCGTCTTCAATGGATGCTGCTACTTCTGGCCGTATGAGGACAGAAACTCCTCGTGCAGCCGTGCGGCCTCCTCCGGCGGAATCGTCGCCGGCTTGCCAATGGCCTTTGCCAGGTAGAACACCTTCGCCGCATCCTCGACGACCACCGCATTGAAGAAGGCGTCTTTCAGGGAGGGGCCGGTGGCGACTACACCATGGTTGGCGAGTATCACTGCGGCAGTCTCCCCCATGCCCTCGACGGCGGCGACCCCCAGTTCCCTCGTGCCCTCGGGGGCGAACCGCGCCGTCTTCACCGGACCACCCACCGCGTTGGCGAGTTCGCCTATCACCAGTGGTATCTCGAGGCCGAGTACCCCCATGGCTGTGGCATACGTCGAGTGTGTGTGGACGATGCCGCCCACCTCGGGCTTCTTGGAGTAAATCAGCAGATGCATCGGGGTTTCCGAAGACGGCTTGCGCGTCCCCTCGATGACCCTGCCGTCCGGTCCCAGCACTACTATGTCCCCGGGGGTGATCTTGTCATATTCCATCCCGCTGGGGGTGATGGTGACGTACCCCGTAGCCCGGTCCCTCGCGCTGATGTTCCCCCAGGTCACAGTCACAAGGCCCGTGCGGAGGAGTCCAACCCCCGCGGCCACGACCTGTTCTCGCAGTTCCTTCAAGATCATGGTCTTTCACCTCCCTTCGGACGCTTCACGGCCTGACCTGCACCTTCAGGGCGCGTGCGTGCCGCGCCTGGTCCATGCCTTCAATGATCTCATCGAGGCTCACCGAGGAGGTCACATACATCGCCGCATGGATCACTTTGCGCTCGATCAGGGACAACGCCCTGTCGTTTTCATGGCGACTGTACGCGTATGACCCCGTCACGGTTACCTCGTCGTAGTGAATGCGGTTACCGTCCAGGGACACGTGGTGATCGTCCTTTGGCAGGCCCCCGAAACTGACCACCCGTCCGGCCTTGCGGACCAGGCCCACGGCATCCACCAGGGCCTTCGGGGACGGGCAGGCCGAAATCGCCAGGTCCACACCCTGCGGGCAATGATTCAGTACCACGGCCCTCCAATCCTCCCCGGCCGGGTTGACGCGGACGTCGACCTGGAACCGCCCTGCCAGTTCGAGACGGTCCTCGGAAACGTCGGCGAGGATGACCTTGCCCGCGCCCGCGCTCTTCGCAAGCTCGGCGTGAATGCACCCGATGGGGCCGGCGCCTATGATGAGGACCGAGTCGCCCCGCCGCACAGGGGAGGTGGACTGCGCGTGGACGCAGGATGAGGCGGGTTCAATGAGGCTCGCCTCCTCGACGCTCATGCCGGCCGGAATCCGCTTCACCCATCCCTTGCGCAGGACGATCTCCGGAACCACCATCATTTCCGCGAACGCGCCCGGGAAGTGCTTACCGAACTCCATCTTGTTCTCGCATATGTGTTCCAGGCCGTTCCTGCAATACCAGCACTCACCGCACGGCGTATCCTGGGCCGCCGTGACCAGGTCTCCCTCCGACAATCCGGTCCATCGCGGGGCCTTCAGAGCTCTGCCCGCGAATTCGTGGCCAAGGATAGTCCCAGGTCTGATACTCGAAGACCCCGATGAATACGTCCTAACATCCGAACCGCAAATGTTGCAGCAAATTACCTCCAGGAGCAGGTCGTCCGGCCCCGGGACCGGTTCCTTGATGGTTTCCACTCGCATGTCGCCTGGACCATGCCAAACGGCGGCCTTCATCGTCAGGAGCCCCTTTCAGGTGGAACACGAATACTAGAACATCGAATACAAGAGCATCTGGACCCTGTACACCACCCACGTGAGCCACTGGGAACCGATGGACAGGCAAGTAGCCATGCTGGCGCCCTCCGGGAAAGCGAACCCGACTTGCCGGCCCAGCCTGGTCATGGCCGGCGCGTAGTCGGAGGCGATATACAGTATCGGGATCATGAACAGCGTCCCCAACAGCCAGCCGCGGAAGATGTTGCCCTTGGACGGTACCACGGCCCAGACCACGAAGAACACGAGCCCGCCCAGTTCCGCCACGGGGAGCGTGATGTTGCCCGGCAGGATGAGCGCCAGCACCAGTATGGTGGGGATCAGGAGAAGCGCGGTGGCGATGATGGGCGGAGAACCCACAACAACCGCGGCGTCAAGGCCGATGTAGACGTTCTTACCCCCATACCTCTTCTTCATGTATTCCCCCGCGGACTCGGAAAGCGGCATGAGACCCTCCATGAGGACACCGATCATCCTGGGCAGAAGGAACATGGCGGCTGAAAGCGACATGGCGGTGTTCAGGGTCGTATTGGCATCGACGCGGGCTATCAGGGCAAGCGCCGTGCCTATCACTAGCCCGAGGATCGTCGGTTCGCCCATGATCCCGAAGCGCTCCTGAATCTTCTCCGGCGACCAGTCTATCTTCCCGATGACGGGAATCCGGTCGATCAGCCTGTTCAGGGGGATTCCGATCAGCGCCCAGCCGGTGGATTCGATATGGGGTATGGAAATGCCCTGGAGCCCGAAGTAGTCCGCCACATACGGGGCCGAGTAGTCGGCCACCTTGAAGATGATCGCCATGGCGACGCACGCGCCCAGGACCGAAAACCACAGGCTCCCCGTGTTCATGTAGACAATCCCGCCGATGAATAGGGGTTGCCAGTAGTTCCAGATATCCACGTCGAGCGTCCTGGTCCAGCCGAGGGCGAGCATGATCACGTTGGTGACCAGTACGGCGACGAGGATGAACGGGACGACCAGGCCGCTGCCCCAGGCTATGCTGGCGGCGATGGGCCAGCCGACGTCGACCGCGGTCAGCTTGAAGCCGTACACCTCGACCATCTTGTTGACCACGGTCATGATCGTGTTTGACAGAAGGGTTATGACCATGTTGATGCCGATGAAGCCGATACCGACGGTGACGCCGCTGCGAAGCGCCCGGCCGGGCTTCTGGCCGAAAACAAGCGCGAGGATCATGACTATGAGCGGCATGAACACAGAGGCCCCGGCATTCATGATGAAGTTGACTACGTTCATGAATCCTTCCATTGCTGCGATGCCCTCCCCCTTGGTCTTTTGCCTACTGCCTCTCGCTCTTCAACGATGCGATGATCTTGTCGATGAGTTCCTTCTTCCCGACGCCGGTGATGAACGCTATTCCGTTGATCACGGGCGCCTTGAAGCCGGTGGCCAGGGCCGTCGTGCTGACGATCAGGTCCACGTCCCCGGCCCGGGCAGGAACCTCATGAGGCGTGCATCTCATCGTTTGGATGGGGATCCCCGCCTGCCTCGCGGCAGCCTGGATCTCGCGTTCCGCAACCGTCGACGTGATGCCGCCTGTCCCGCACACGACGAGCACCTTCTTGGTCTCCATTCGACCCCTCCTTTCCGTCCCGGGTTTTCAAGCGTGAAATAGGCGAGAACCCACGGCCCGAGCGACTTCTTCCCTGGAACCCATCCTCCGGACCCCCGACCAGAAAACAGCGTCCGCGAATGACCCCGCCAGGCCTTGCAGCATCTCCAGCTGTCCCTCGGGATCGTTCACGGCCATCATTACGATGATGCCCGCTGGAACGGTTTGCGATGGGTCGTCCATGCGTCCAAACGGCACTGGAGAAGCCGGAATGGCCAGGCAGATCGCGGAGTGGTTGACGAAGCGGGCGTCCGCGTGCGGAATCGCAAAGCCCAACCCCTCGGCCTGCAGGCCTGTCGGAAACTCCTTCTCCCTGTCCATGAGGGCCTGCAGGAAGCCGGCCTTCACAGCACCCGCGCGGTCCAGCGAGTCCGCCATCTGCGAGAGCAGGGTCTCTCTGGCTCTATAGCCGGCGCCATCGCGGTCTCCGACGGCCGGCGTCCGCACATCCCCGGGCATGAGCACCAGGTGGGGCCCAAACTCAACTGGATTGTTCACTTGCCGCGACCCCCCTTCCCGGGACGCGCGCGATGCGCACCTCGACTCCGGCCTTCCTGATGAGCTCGAGCTCCGGCTCGGGCGCCATGTCGTCCGTTATCAGGGTGTTGATGGACGAAATGGGCGCCACCGACAACAGCGCCGTGTTGAAGAACTTGGAGTGATCCACGAGGAGGATGACCTGTTCGGCGGCTTTCATGATCTCCTTCCTCAGATTGACCTCTTCATCGAAGTAGTCCGTCAACCCGTGCCTGTACGATAGGCCGGCGCCGCCTATGAATGCCTTGTCCACGTGGAAATTCCTCACCATCTCGGAGGCGATGTTCCCGTAGATGATGAGGTCCTTCCGCCTGAGCCAGCCGCCGACGAGGACTATCCGGCAGTCCGACGAGGCAGCCATCATGGTGGCCAACTGGATGGACGGGGTCAGGATCAACAGGTCATCTCGTCCCTTCAAGAGGCCGGCGAATTCCATCGCAGTCGTGCCGCCCTCGATGATGAGAGAGTCTCCGGGGACTACGAGGGAAAGGGCTTCCTGGGCAATCGCGCGCTTCTCGGCCACATTCTCGACGGCCCTGGTCTCGTAGGGAACCTCCGCCCCACGCTGCCTGATCGCAGCGACCCCCCCGTGAACCTTGGCCACCAGCCCATCGCGTTCAAGTCTCCCGAGGTCCCTTCGAATGGTCTCCGGCGAGACTTTGAACTCCGACGCCAGTGATGCCGGGCTCACGATGGGCTGTTGCTTGATGGCCTCGAGCAGTGCCTTGCGCCTTTCGCTGCCCCTCACGATTGCATCCCTCCCTCTCACTTGCCGCCACCCTTCGACATGTAGGTTGTGAATTCCTTCAGCTATGGTTGCGATTTTGCTCATTGGCGGGCATTATTCGTGGCAATTTCCACAATCCGTGAAGCCCTCATAATGCCGTGTAACCTCTCTCCCCCGATCCTCATAACCTGAATTACGTTAGCCGAGGCTAACTGAACGCCGCCGGGAGGACACGCCATGGAAATGCCGATGTCACACCTGGAACCCGGGATGATCGGTCGCGTCGTCGGGGTGGGAGGGACCGACCCGCTCAGGCGGAGACTCCTCGACCTCGGGTTCACTCCGGGCGTCATGGTCAGGGCGGTGAGAAAGGGGCCGCTGGGCAGCCCCACCGCGTTTCTGATAAGGGGGACGCTCGTGGCGTTGCGCCCTCGCGACAGTCTCACAATAACCGTTGATACCGGGGGAGTGTGCCATGGGTCTGACCTCGCGATCCACCGGGGTCGGGATCTTCCGTAGCGCCGGGGTCGCCCGCGACGCGACAAGAAGCGAACTCGTCGTGGCCCTGGCGGGAAACCCCAATACGGGGAAGAGCACCGTCTTCAACGGGCTTACGGGACTGCGCCAGCATACCGGCAATTGGCCGGGCAAGACCGTGACGGTGGCCAGCGGGCGGTACACCCACGACGGGAACGTCTTCCTGTTGGTGGACCTGCCCGGGACATATTCCCTCCTCACCAACTCGGCCGAGGAAGAGGTCGCCAGGGATTTCCTGCTGTCCGGCAGGCCGGACGCCACCGTGGTGGTCGCGGACGCTGCGTGTCTCGAACGTAACCTCAACCTCGCGCTCCAGGTGATCGAAATCACGCCGAGAACGGTGTTGTGTGTGAACCTGATCGACGAGGCCCGCAAGAGCGGGATAACCGTGGATGTGCCGAGCCTTGAGCGGGGTCTCGGGATCCCTGTCGTCGCCACCGCGGCCAGGTCCGGCGCCGGTCTGGACGACCTCAAGAAGGCGATTGCGGGCGTGGCCACGGGATTGATTCGCCCCGAGCCGGTGCCCGTGCCATACTCCAGGCGGGTCCTGCAGGCCGCGCGTCGCCTGGCCCCCGCAATCCTCGGGCTGGGTTTCGACGAGAGGGGCGCCCGGTGGCTTGCGATGAATCTCCTCGATTCGTCCGGCGCAACCCGGGATTCGCTCCTGCGGTTCATTGCCGGGCGATCGGCGGATGGGACCGGGACCGGGGGTTCGTGAGGTGACTCCCCAGCCCGTGCCGGACGACGTTACCAGGCTGGCCGAGAAGGCGCAATGCATCTCGCGGGATTGCGGCCTCACAGGCAGTGATGTCGTCGAGGACATTTTCAGGCATGCGGAAAGGATCGCGTCCCAGGCCGTGTGCGGGAGTCTCGCGCGCCGGGGCATGGGCGATGTGCTGGACGACCTGCTCACGTCCTGGTGGTTCGGCTTCCCGGTCATGCTCCTCCTGCTCGCCTGCGTTTTCTGGATGACGCTGATCGGCGCGAACTACCCATCGGCGGCCCTGGCCCGGCTCCTTTTCGCAGGCCAGGACATGCTCACGTCCCTGCTCCGGACGGTCAACGCGCCGCCCTGGCTCCAGGGTGTGCTGGTGATGGGGGCCTACAGGTCGGTGGCATGGGTCGTTTCGGTCATGCTGCCCCCCATGGCCATATTCTTCCCTTGCTTCACCCTGCTCGAAGACCTCGGTTACCTCCCCAGGGTGGCCTTCAACCTCGACCCCCTGTTCGAGAGGGTGGGAGCGCACGGGAAGCAGTCGCTCACCATGAGCATGGGCCTGGGCTGTAACGCTGCGGGGGTGATAGCGTGCAGGATCATCGAATCACCCCCCGAGCGCCTGATAGCGATCCTGACAAACAACTTCGTCCCGTGCAACGGGAGATTCCCCTGCATCATCACCCTGTCCTCGATGTGCGTGGCGTGGTTCTCGCGCACAGCCCCCGGGGCCGCGCAGGGTCCGGTCATGGCATCCATGCTGGTTTCAGGCGCAGTGGTCCTCGGCGTCGCCGTCACCCTGGGGGTTTCCTGGATATTGTCGAGAACCGTCCTCCGCGGAGTGCCCACCTCTTTCACCATGGAACTCCCGCCGTATCGCCGCCCCCAGATCGGCCGCGTGCTCTTCACCTCCGTCATCGACAGGACGGTCTTCGTCCTGGGCCGCGCCGTGACCGTGGCGGCGCCCGCTGGAGCGATCGTTTGGGCTCTCGCCAACACGCGGGTGGCTGGGACCAGTCTCATCCGGTGGGCCGCCTCCTCGCTCGAACCGGCGGCAAGATTGATGGGATTGGACGGGGTGATCCTGGTGGCGTTTCTTCTCGGGTTGCCCGCCAACGAGATAGTGCTGCCTGTGGCCTTGATGGGCTACACGGGGGCGAGTACGATGGTGAAGGCGGACGCTATCGCGGGGCTGGCAGGCATCCTCCAGGCCAACGGCTGGACCTGGGTGACCGCCGCGTGCACGATGCTCTTTTCACTGCTTCACTTCCCGTGCGCCACGACCCTGATCACCATCTTCAAGGAGACGGGTAGCCTGAGATGGGTAGTCGCAGCCGCCCTCATACCGGCCGGGATTGCCTCCCTTGTGTGCTTCCTGGCCAGGGTGGCATTAACGGGGCAGTTCAGCCCATTCTAGTCCCCCTCTGGATCCACCCGTCCGTGAAGGTCCCGGCGGCGACCGGAAAGGGGGGATTGTCGAGCTCGCAATATCGCTTGAACTCGTCGCGCATTCGGGGGTTCTCCTTCATATACCCCACGAACCGTCCGATCGCGGTGAGCGTCATTAGGCTGAAACCGTGCTCGATCGCCTCGGCCTCCCTGGAGGCGGTATCCGAGGCGCCCAGGAAATGGAGGAACTCGACGAGAACGCGGTTTCTCTCCACAAGGTATCCTCCCACCTGGCGACCCTTGGGGGTCAGGGTGATCCTGGAGTCCCGGCCGTATTCCAGGTAATCCTCCGAGGCGAGCCTTCGGAGCGCCTTCACCACCGAAGGGCGCCGGACGTGGAGCCGTTCCGCTATGTCGGAGACACGCACGCGGCCCTGCCCTGCGGAAACGCGGTACACTTCTTCCAGGTAATCCTCCATGCTCGGAGACAGCATCCGGACCGCCCCCCATAACTGCTCAGACCCCCACCCGGACAGCGCTCACTGTCCAAATGGAGGTCTGGCTCTCAAGAACCTTGCGCCGGAGCGGGTCTGGACCGGCGTGTCGACTCCGGCGTGCAAAGCGCGGCCCTGCCGGCTTTGCGAGCTACTCCCCTCGGGACTGTTCAGGATGGTTCATACTATGCTAGAAGACGATCTTGTGTCTCCTCATGTAGACATTGATCAGAAGGCCGATGCCCGCCATGTTTGTGATTAGAGATGTGCCCCCGTAGCTCATGAAGGGCAGCGGGATCCCCGTCACCGGCATCATCCCGACAGTCATGCCGATGTTGATCAAGATGTGGAAGGCGAGCATCGAGACGACCCCTACCGCCAGGAGCGCCCCGAAGGAATCCCTGGCCATGGACGCTATCCTGAGGCCCCTCCACAGCACGAAGAGATACAGCGCCAGGATGGCCATTCCGCCGATGAATCCCAGTTCCTCGCCGATCACGGAGAAGATGAAGTCGGTGTGCTGGAACGGGAGAAACCTGAGCTGATTCTGGGTGCCCGCGAACAGCCCTTTGCCCACGAGCCTTCCCGAGCCTATCGCGATCATGGACTGCCTGAGTTGATAGCCCGAGCCGAGCGGGTCGATTCCCGGGTTCGTGAACACGATCAGGCGCTTCAACTGATACTCCTCCAGCGGCAACGGAAAACCCCAGCGGAAATGGGCCACTATCGCGCCGGTTATCCCGCCGAGTCCCGCTACGATGAGGAATCCCAGCGCTCTGCCCGGGGCCCCCGCCGCAAACAGCATGCCGAACGCGATCGCCATGAATACCAGCGATGTGCCCAGATCGGGCTGCCTGAGCACCAGCGCCATCGGCAGGGCAATGTGAATGAACGCCGAGATTATCTGGGGCCAGCCGCATGTCTCACTCTCCCTGCGCGAAAGGGCGGCCGCCAGAGTCGTGATCACGCACAGCTTCGCCAGCTCCGAGGGTTGCACGGGGACCGGACCGATCTGGATCCATCTCTGCGCGCCCAGCGTGGTCCGGCCCGCGACCATGACCGAGGCGAGAAGACCCAGGTTGAGTATGTATACGACCCTTGAGAACCTGAGAAGGTCGCTGTAGTCAATCGAGACCACGATGGCGGCCACCGCGAGGCCGAGGGCGATCGAGAGTGCCTGGCGCTTCACGGACGAGTAATTCCCGGTCGAGAGGGCCTGCGTGGCGCTGGCTATCATGGGAAGACTTATCCCGGCCAGGGCCAGCACCGCGGCTATCAGGGCCCAATCCAATTCGCGCCTCAGGTGCCGTTCCCCGAACATCTCAGGAGCGCGCGGCCCCGTCGATTTCGCTGGCCCGCTTTATCCTCCTTACGGGCATGTTCGCAACCAGGGCAACCGACGCGTCCGAATTGGACAGGGTGAAGGTGACCGCCGAACCGTCGATCTCCAGGTACTTTGACGCGGCCTCTATCATGTCCGCCCTGACCTTCTCCAGCAGATGGGGCGCCACCCCCGCCCTGTCGTTGACAAGGGTGAGCCGGAGGCGCTCTTTGGCCACGTCCCTGCTACCGAAACCTCTCGGCTGAAGTCGGCTTAGAAATCCTATGGCACCCACCCCCTCATCGGCCTCCAAGTCCGATAAACTTCTTGAAGCGCTCGAAAAAGCCTTCCTGCTCTTCAATGGACATGAACCGCACTTGCTCTCCGGCGATCCGCCTGGCCACGTTCCTGTAGGCCTCGCCAGCCCTGGAACTGGGGTGCAATACCGCCGGTTCGCCTCTATTCGTTGTGATCACTATGCTGTCGTCCTCGGGAACCACACCCAGGAGGTCGATGGACAGGATGTCGACGATGTCCTGGACATCCAGCATATCACCCTTCTTGACGAGGCGCGGCCTGATCCTGTTGATCACGAGCCGCGGAGAAGCGATTTCGGTCGCCTCCAGCAGGCCGATGATCCTGTCCGCGTCGCGCACTGCTGAGACTTCGGGAGTGGTTATGATGATCGCCTCGTCGGCCCCGGCCACCGCGTTCTTGAAGCCCTGTTCGATTCCAGCGGGACAATCCACCAGCACGTAGTCGAAATCCTTCTTCAGCTCGTTCACGAGCTTCTTCATCTGCTCCGGTCTCACGGCGGTCTTGTCCTTGGTCTGGGCGGCGGGCAAGAGACACAGACCATCTATCCGTTTGTCCTTGATGAGGGCGTTCTTGAGCTTGCAGTAGCCCTCCACGACATCCACAAGGTCGTATACTATCCGCTGCTCCAGCCCCATGACTACATCCAGGTTCCTGAGGCCTATGTCCGCGTCGATCATCGCCACTCTCTTTCCCAGACTGGCGAGAGCAGTCCCTATATTGGCTACGGCGGTCGTCTTTCCGACGCCCCCCTTGCCAGAAGTAATGACGTAACCCTCTCCCATCACACAACCTCCCCGTCAGCCTCCGGCGACCCAGGACATTGCCTCAACGATTATGCCGCCGTCTGAGAGCCTGGCCATTTCGGGCCGTCCGGGATTCGAGATCTCCTCTGGCGGCCTCGCTATGCGACCCGCGATCCTGAGCTGCGTCGGGGCCAGCCTGAGAGCGGCCACGACGGCGCCCTCGTCTCCAGAAGCCCCCGCGTGGGCCACTCCGCGCAGCGAGCCGACCACGATGATGTCTCCCGTGGCGACGATCTCCGATCCCGGGTTCGCGTCCCCGAGGACGACCACGTTGCCGTCATACCCGATCCTCTGCCCGGACCTGAGTGTCCTCCTGATGAGCAGGGTCTGCCTGCTTTCCGCCTCCTCCACGGCCTGTTTCGGCGCAGGAGCGCTCACGTACTCCACCTCCGCCGGCCTTGACGCGCTGTGGCCGTGAACCACCTTCTCCAGGTGGACACCGAACCTCTCGCTCATCATCTCTTCCAGATCCACGAGTTCCGCCGGCCCGAGGGTACGCGACCCCGTGTCGAGGATTACCCGGGAACCCTGGAAAAAAGACCCCGATTCCTCCAGGCGCTCCGCCAGTCTCTGTTTCAGTGCTTCGAACCCGATCTCTTCGTCCAGGACAACCAGTACGCCATCCCTGGTCCCCCTGAACGTGACCCCGTCCCGTTTCACTCAGGCGCCTCCTTGCTACGGTAGCCTGATTCTCGCCCCGAACTGCAAATCCTTCATCAAGTGCCAGAATACTCCAGGGCTCCGGCCATTGTTCAGGGGTTTGACTCAGGGCTGACGCCGGCTTCGCCGTCGCCCTCAGGCGTCAGGTTGAAGTACGCCTCGAAAGCCGCCTTGGCCACGGGGGCGGCGGACGTTCCGCCGTGGCCGCCGTGTTCTATGACCACCGCGATCGCTATTTCCGGCGCCTCCACCGGGGCGTACGCGACGAACCAGGCGTGGTCGGCGCCGCGCGGGTTCTCGGCAGTGCCCGTCTTCGCCGCGACCTTCACCGGGAACTGATAGAATGTCGCGCTCGCGGTGCCGCCGGGCTGCGTCACCAGCCACATACCTTGCCTCACGGCGTCCAGGGTTTCCCTGGAGGCGCCGAGTACGCCCGCGACCTCGGGTTCGGCCTCCCTTACGACCTTGCCTTCCGGGTCCGTCACCCTCTTGAGGAGGTGCGGCGTGTACCTCGTCCCCCCGTTGGCGATCGTGGCCACGTAGTTCGCCATCTGGACAGGGGTGTACATGTGGAAAACCTGCCCCATCCCGGCCATCATGCTTTCCGCCATGAGTACGTCCGGCTCGGTGACGAGCTTGCGGGAATACGCCTGCCGCTTCCACTCAGTCGTAGGTATCAGTCCGGAAGCCTCGCCGGGCAGCTCGATGCCGGTGGGGGAACCAAGGCCCAGGCGTCTTCCGTACTTCGCGATCAGGTCCACGCCGAGTCTCCTGCCCATTTCGTAGAAGAAGACGTTGCAGGAGACCTGGATTGCCTGCTGCAAGCCGATCGCGCCGTGGCCGGATCTGTTCCAGCACGGAAGCGTCGGGACCAGCCAGTGGTGTCCGGGATCGGACACCTTCTCGGAGAGCGTGACCTTGCCCTCCTCCAGAGCAGCGATGGCTGTCACCATCTTGAACGACGACCCGGGCGGATACTGGCCCGCAATGGCCAGATTGTTGAGGGCTCTCAGTCTGTAGAGATCCTCCAGTTGAGCGGGTGTTATCCCGTGCGCAAAGGCGTTGGGATCGAACGCGGGACGGCTGGCCATCGCAAGTACCTCGCCGTTCCTGACGTCGATGGCGACCGCCGCGCCCGCCCTGACCTCGGGATCGGCCTTGGAGAGCTCCGCGATCTGCCTGTCGAGGGCCTCTTCGATAGCGTTCTGCATCTCCAGATCGAGCGTGAGGTGGACGTTGTTCCCCGCTGTGGGATCGATCCTTCCGAGGTCCTTGCTGAACCTGCCCCTGGCGTCAACCTCGACCTGTTTACCGCCGTTTTTCCCGCGGAGATCCCTTTCGAAGGCGGACTCGAGGCCGTACTGGCCGATGATGTCTCCCATGCGATAGTCACTGAACCTGGGTGAACTGAGCTGTTCCTGAGAGATCTCGTGCACGTAGCCAAGGACGTGTGACGCAACGACGCCGTTCGGGTAGTCCCTGACCGGCTCGACCTCCACCACGACTCCGGGTAGATCCGCCCTGTGTTCCTCGATCGCCGTGTAAACCTCGGGACTGATGTCGCTGACTATCTTCACGGGCTCATACAACCGGTCCTTATGATCGTTCACCTTCTTCTCGATCTTGGACGGGTCCATGCCAAGCACGGCCGCCAGGTTCGCCACGGTGGCCTTTATCCGCGATGGGTCCATCACGAAGAGTGAGACGGAGAAAGCGGGACGACTGGTGGCCAGTATGACGCCGTTGCGATCGTACATTACGCCTCTTGGAGCGGTGATGGAAACGAGCCTGAGGCGGTTGCCCCGCGCCAGGTCTTCGTATTCCTGTCCCCGGACGACCTGCAAACGCCCGATCTGCACCCCAATCGCAAGGAATGCCAGCACCAGGACAAGGAAGAAGGCGATGATCCGCTTTTTCATCAAGTCCCCGATACCGTCAGTGGGCATTGTTCATACCTTCCCCTGCACGGCGGGCTTCCTCGAGCACAGGCGAGAAAGGAACATGAAGGCCAGGGGGCCGAGGACGGCGTTATAGACGCCCGCGGTGACCACGAGCATCTGCCTGTGGAGCACAAATGCGCCGGCGCCCGCCGTTTTCAGGATGATGAGCGCAGCCAGATCGTCAACGAACGTCACGCCGAACCCCACGAGGAACGGGACCACGAGGGCATCGGGAATCACCCGTTTCCCCAGGTAACCCGCCGCAAGGCCGCCTGCGGCCTTCGATAGGGCGTGCAGCCCGACGTACCTGCTGAACGATAGGTCCTGAAGCAGTCCCACGAAGAACCCCGTGGCGGCGCCCGTTTCCGGTCCCATCAGCAGGCCGGCGAAGGCGGCGAGTAGCAGGGGCAGGTCTGGAACGGCGTTGAGCGGGCCGAAGCGCCCCGCCAGCAACACCTGGAGCACCCACGCAAGGGGTATCGCCACGAACGGCCAGGCCCTCATCGCGGTCTCTCTCCCGAAGGGGGCCGCATGATGAGCGCTTCCTCTATCCTGCCGAAGTCGCTGGCCGGCCGGACCAGGGCGGACTTGATCAACCCGTACTCCTCTCGCTCGACCCGTTCGACGTAGCCAACCAGGAGCCCGTTCGGATAGATGCTACCGAGGCCGGAAGTCACGATAGCGTCGCCCTCCCGGACATCCGCGTCCCTGGAAAACATGGTCATCTTCAGCAGGTTGTCAGGCCTGCCACCTGACACGATCCCCGCGTCCCTCGACCTCTGTGCCAGGACACCCACGGACGAGTCGGTATCCAGGAGTAACATCACGGTGGATGTCGTCGGGGTGACCTTCACGGTGCGGCCGAGTAGGCCCGTGCTACTGAGCACCGGCCAGTTGTTTCCCACTCCGTCCCTCGAACCTCCGTCCACCGTTATGGTCGAAAACCAGTTGTCAGCGTTCCTTCCGACCACTTCCACAGGGATAAAAGAAAACGAAGGCCTTTCGGCGAAACCGGCCAGTGCTCTCAACCGGCGGTTCTCACTGAGGGCCTCCTCGAGCTGGATCCTGATCGAGTCTATCTCGCCTGTCCGTTTCCTGAGTTCCTCGTTTTCGGCCTTGAGCCTGCGGACATCGGCTACCCACGAACGGGCCGATCCGACCGATTCCGATATGCGGGACATCGCGGCCTGCAGGGGGAGAACCACGTCGTTCATGAAGTTCTCCATGCCCGTGGTCGCGCCTCTTTCCCCAGACGTCAGGCCGGCCACCACCACAGTGACCACAACCAGGAGCGCCCCTAGGATCAGCCTACGCAATCCCAACCGGCGGTCCAGGGAGCATCACGCCCTTCTCATCTCAGCCCTTTGCTTATCGAGACGATTCGCCTGAGAGTCTCCACGTCCTCGACCGCTTTACTGGTACCCCTGACCACACATAGCAGCGGTTCCTCCGCAATGTGGACCGGCATCCCCGTATCCTCCGCTATGAGCCTGTCCAACCCGCGCAGCATGGACCCGCCGCCCGCCATGACTATGCCCCTGTCCATGATGTCTGCGGCAAGTTCCGGCGGCGTCTTCTCCAGGGTGACCCGGATGGCTTCGAGGATCGCCGCCACCGGCTCGGACAGGGCTTTCCTCGCCTCTTCAGCCGTGATTACTATCGTCTTCGGCAGCCCCGTGACGAGATCCCTGCCCCGGATCTCCATCGACTGGCCGTCATTCACGGGGTACGCCGAGCCTATCTCGATCTTGATCTCCTCCGCCGTCCGCTCCCCTATGGCAAGGTTATAGTTCTTCTTCACGTAGCTGATGATCGCCTCGTCCATCTCGTCGCCGGCGATCCTTATCGAGCGGGATGTCACGATGCCGCGCAGGGAGATGACCGCAACCTCACACGTGCCCCCGCCGATGTCGACGATCATGTTGCCCGTCGGTTCCGTGATGGGAAGTCCCGCCCCTATCGCCGCCGCCTTGGGTTCGTCGAGCGGGTAAGCCTCGCGGGCCCCCGCCTGTAGGCACGCTTCAATCACCGCGCGCCTCTCGACCTCGGTCACCCCCGTCGGCACGGATATCACTATTCGCGGCTTGAATACGCCCCTGGGGTTGGCCTTTCGAATGAAGTATTTCAGCATCGTCTGGGTCACGTCGAAATCGGCTATGACGCCGTCCTTCATCGGCCTGATCGCCACGACGTTACCCGGTGTCCGTCCGATCATCTGCTTGGCCTCGTTCCCAACGGCCAGCAGTTCCCGCGTGTCCTTGTTCAGGGCGACCACGGAGGGCTCCTGGATGACTATGCCCTTCCCTTTCACATGTACAACCGTGTTGGCCGTGCCAAGGTCGATCCCCATGTCGCGGGAGAAGTAGTTGTAGATGAAGTCGAACATGCCAATCCCCTTCCTGTCAGCGCCAGGCCAACCCGGCTTCCCTCAAGCTCACGAACCTTTCCTCGCCCACGACCACGTGATCGAGCACCTCGATGCCCAGGATCTGTCCGGCTTCGATCAGTCTCCTGGTGACGTTCACGTCCTCCGCGCTCGGATTTGGATCCCCGCTCGGGTGGTTGTGGGCCAGTATCACCGCGGCGGCGCTCTTCCTCACGGCCGGTTTGAATATCTCGCGGGGGTGCACTATGGATTCGTTGAGGCTCCCCACCGAGATCACTTCGACGCCGACCACCCGGTTCTTCGTGTTGAGCAACACCGTCCGGAACTGCTCCTTGTCCAGGTGTTTCATTTCTTTCACAAGGAGGTCGCCCACGTCGGAAGGGCACCTGATCGATGTCCTGGAGTGACCGGCCTCCGCCGCGGCGCGTTTCCCCAGTTCGAGCGCGGCCTTGACCTGCGCCGCCTTCGCGGGGCCCATTCCCCTGACACTGCAAATCTCCTCAACCGGCGCCTCCACCAGGTAGCCCAGCTCTCGACCGGGTCCGGCAGTCTCCCTACCCAGGCTGAGCAATTGCTGGGCAAGCCCCAGCGCTGTCTTGCCACCGCTTCCGGTTCTCAACGCCACCGCCAGGAGCTCCGCGGTCGAGAGCGCCTCCGGTCCCAGCCTGCATACCCTTTCCCTCGGCCTCTCGCCGTCCGGCAGGTCCTTCAACCGCACCAGGCGGTCGCGGACACGCCTTTGGAATTCCCTGGTTCCCCGTGTAACCAATGAAAGCCTCCATTCCGCCACCCCGGCGCCCTTCGCCGTCGCGGAACAGGGACAACCGTCATCTGATGCGCTCCAGGACGTTCACTCCGAACGACTTGAGGATCCTTGCCAGTCTGGGCAGAGGGAGCCCCACCACGTTGAAGTAGCAGCCTTCAATCCTCTCTACGATGACCGCGCCCAGACCCTGGACCCCGTACGCGCCGGCCTTGTCCACCGGCTCGCCGGATGCCACGTATGCGGCAATTTCGCCATCATCCAGAGACCTAAACCACACGCGGCTCTCTTCGTGTTCAACGACCCGTTTCCCGGTCCCTGCATCGACAACCGCCACACCGGTTATTACTGTATGTGACCTGCCGGACAGCCTCGCAAGCATCCTGCATGCGTCGTCGTGGTCCGACGGCTTGCCAAGTATGTCACCATCCACGGTAACGATGGTGTCAGCCCCGATGACCAGCCCGTCGTCCAACATGCCGGCCACAGCCAGGGCCTTGGCCAGAGCAAGCCGCTCCGCCACACGGGTGGGTTCACCTGATCCGGCCGGCTCGTCGGCAGGCCCCGGCATAACCGTGAATTCGAGGCCGATTTGCCTGAGAAGCGCAGCCCTCCTGGGTGATCTGGAGGCAAGAACGATCCGGTCCATTCCCCTGTCAGCGCCTGCCGAAATAGAGCATCATCGCCAGAATGATTCCAAGAGCAGTCCCGACGTTCGCCACGATCTTGACCCCGAAAGTGAGCGTGAGGACGATCAGGTCGAGCGTTACCGGCGGCTCCAATCCCCCCCCGATGGAAACGCCGAGCAGCGGCACATACCTGGACAGAATGTGACCGACTGCGCTTCCCGAAATCGCCCCGAAGAGCAGAATCAGGAATAGAATCCACGGGTTCTTGTCCCGCCGCATTTCTCCGCCCCCTTGACGGCCGATTGGCATCGCTAGACCGGTTCGCTAAATCATTCGTGCAAACGCTGGCTTTTCCTGTCGTATCTATCTCCCCATTTCCGCCCAGATATGCCATCAGCTTCCTGGGCGCGAGGAAGTGACTTCGATCCCCTCGCGGGGCACCCCCGCCGTTGCCACGGTCCCGTCGCTCCTGACGGCCACCGCACTGAACCCTGTCGAATCCTGGAGAAACCTGAATCCCGCCTCCTCTCCCATGACGAAGACGGCTGTGGACAGGGCGTCGCAATCCACTGATGAGGGCCCGATTATGGTAACGCTCTGGAATCCACGGGCTGGATAGCCGGTGGTGGGATCCAGAATATGGTGGTATCTCACGCCGCCGGATTCGAAGTACCTCTGGTAGTCCCCGGAGGTGACCACGCTTTCCCCGGACACCCTGGCCGTGGCGATCGTCTCTCCGGGTGTCCTCGGGTGCTGGATCCCAACGATCCAGGGGGCCGCTCCCAGTATCCCCGACGGCTTGACCCCCAGGGCGTATACGTTGCCCCCCGCGTCGATCATGGCCGACTTCACACCGCTGGCCCGGAGCACCGCGACGGCCCGATCGGTCGCGTACCCCTTCGCAATCCCGCCGAGGTCCAGTCCCATTCCCTTCTCAACAAGGGCCACAGTGGAATTCGCGCGGTCGAGACGCACTTTCCGGTAGTCCACGAGCCTGACGGCATTATCCAGTTCCCGCCGTGAGGGTACGTGCGGCGCGCCGGCGAAATCCCACGCCTTCACCAGGGGAAATACCGTTGGATCGAACAGACCCCCGGTCCTCCCCGCGTACCACAGGGCCCGCTCGATCACCTCGAGTGTCTCCGGGCTCACCCTCACCGCCCCCGCCCCCGCCGAACGGTTGACGGCCGCCACTTCGCTGCTTTCAACGTACGGGTTGAGCAGGGCATCCAACCGCCGGAACTCAGCCAGGGCCGCCTCCGCCGCCTCCGCCGCGCCGGGCCCGTACGCACGCACTCGTATGAACGTGTCCATCGCGATGTCGGACTTCTCCACGGGTCGCGATGTTCCCAGGAAGCCGCAACCGGCGACGCACAGCGCTCCCAGGAATGCAGCGGACAGGGCCGCCGCGGATACCCTGCGCCCGAGCGTCCGCCAACACAAAGGCTCCCTTGCGGGAGCCTTCACGGGGCGGCAGTCTCCGCCGTCACTTCCACCCACCATCAGCTGGCGGCCTTCTTCCCGCACGCGAGCGCCCGGAGGTCCACCACGGCCTTCGTGGGGCACTTCTCCACGCAGGCGCCGCAGGCAATACACTTCGAATAGTCTCTCCTCGAAAGGTTGTTGTCCACACACACGGCCCCCGCCGGGCACGCCTTCACGCACAGGCGGCAAGCTATGCAGCCGATCTTGCACGCCTTCCGCGTGACGGCGCCGGTGGCGGTGCTGTGACACGCGACGTACACGGGCTTCGACTGGGGGATGACCTCGATGATGCCCCTTGGGCAAGCCTTCACACAGTTGCCGCAGGCCACGCACTTCTCCTCATCGACCACCGGCATACCTTCGGGCGACATCTGTATCGCGCCGAACTGGCATGCTTTCACGCAATCGCCGAGTCCCAGGCACCCGTATTCGCACGACCTGAACCCGCCTCCAGCCAGCATCGCGGCCTTGCATGTCTTGATTCCCCTGTACGTGGCGCGATTCCCGCAGGTACCGCCGCCGTGGCACATCAGGCGAGCCACCAATCTATCGCCCTTCGTGTCGACGGCCATTCCCAGGATCTCTCCGATCCTTGCCGCGGCTGACGGCCCGCCCGGCTTGCACGCATCGGCCGGGGCCTTACCGGACACCACCGCTTCCGCGTAACCGTCGCAGCCGGGATATCCGCAACCCCCGCAGTTCGCCCCCGGCAGACAGTTGCGTACCTGGGTAACCCTGGGGTCCACCTCGACGTGGAACTTCTTCCCCGCGAAACCCAGCAGCAGGCCGAAAGCCGCTCCAATGACGGCCATCACTACTATTGCGTATGTCAACATCGTTTATCCCCCCAGGGCCCTTACAGGCCGAAGAGTCCGGTGAAGCCCGTGAACGCCAGGGACATGAGCGCGGACGTCACGAACGCCATCGGGTAACCCTTCAACGGCGCCGGAACCGGTGCGAAGTCGACCCTTTCCCTGATTGCGGCGAAGATGATCAGCGCCACGCTGTATCCGAGGGCCACTCCCAGCGTGTAAACCCACGCCTCCGGCAGGGTATAGCCGTAATCGATGCTCATTTTCAGGAACCCCGGCTTCGCCACCTCTGTGGCTGCCGCCAGCACCGCGCAGTTGGTCGTGATGAGCGGGAGATAGATGCCCATAGCCTTGTACAGCGTGGGGGCCGTCTTCCGGATGAACATCTCTTCCAGCTGCACGAACGACGCAATCACGAATATAAACACCGGGATGTACAGGAATTCGCCGATCCCAAGCGGCGCCAGCACGTAGTTCCACAGGCCCCACGACAGCGTGCTGGAGATCATCATGACGAAGATGACCGCCAGGCTCATGCCGACGGACGTGTCCATCGAGGACGATATCCCGAAATACGAACACAGAGCGATGAACCGTATCAACAGGATGTTGTACACGAGCAAGGCGCCGAAGAATATCAGGAAGTATCTCTGCAATTCGCCCATCTCACGCACCCCCCGCGGCGGCGGTCTTTTCTACGACTCGAGTACTCCTTCGCGCCGCGCGCTCCGCCATGATCGCCTGCATCTTGTTCAGCCCGCCCATTATCAGGCCGAACGTCAGGAAAGCGCCGGGGAAGGTGATCATGAACGTCGGGGCCTGGAATCCCGAACCCAGGTTGACCAGGGTAGCCCCCATGACAGATATGCTTCCGGTGCCCAGGAGCTCTCTGATCGTGCCCATGACCATCAACACGAGGGTATAGCCGGCGCCCATCCCCAACCCGTCGAGGGTCGACGCTATGATGCCGTTATGGTAGGCGAACGCCTCCGCCCTCCCCAGGATGATGCAGTTCACGACGATGAGCGGGATCCACACCCCGAGCCTCGCGTATATCTCGGGGAAGTACGCTTTCAGCACCAGGTCCACGATGGTCACAAACGACGACACGACCACCAGGAATATCGGGATCCGGATGTTGTCCGGCGTCACCGGCCGTATCAGCGATATCACCACGTTGGACAGGGTCAGCACGAATATGACGGCTATGCCCATGAAGAGGGTGTTCTCCAATTTCACCGATACCGCCAGGGCCGAGCACAAACCTATCATCAACCTCAGCAACGGGTTCTCGAGAATGACGCCCCTGGTCAAATCGTTCATCTGAACCTTCACTTTCGTACCCCCCTTGCGGCCCGCTTGACCCCGAACGGCCTCGGCATCAGCGACCTGTCGATCAGAGGGGTCAACATGTTCATGAACAGGATCGCTGAGGTCACCCCCTCGGGCGACTTGGAGTACAGCCTCAACATCATCGTTATCAGGCCGCACGTCACACCGAACACGATCTTCCCCTTCGAGGTGATAGGCGAGGTCACGTAGTCGGTCGCCATGAACAGCGCGCCTACCACCGCGCCGCCGGCGAGCAGGTGGAACACGGGGTCCTGGCCCGCGAGCAGGCTGAACACCGCCATCGTGCCCAGGTAGGTCACGGGTATCTCCCAGGTAATGACCGTGCACAGGAGCAAGAATGCCCCTCCCAGGATCAGCAGGAACGCCGACACCTCACCTATGCAGCCCCCCGGGTTATTGAAGAACAGCGGCCAGTAGAACCTCGAAAGGCCCGCCAGTGTTCCTTCCTTTATCGCCGTCAGGGGCGTCGCCTTCGAGGTGGCGTCCACAACGAGGGGCTTGAACCATCCCCTCGTGAGGTACACCGGCCACGATAGGACCAGTATCGCCCGGGCGACCAGCGCGGGGTTGAACACGTTGAACCCCAGCCCGCCGAAGATCTCCTTGCCGAGCGATATCGCCACGAACGACCCGATGAACGGGATCCACCACGGTACGACCGGCGGGAGTACGAGGGCGAGCAATAGACCCGTGACGGCGGCGCTCCCGTCGAACACGTGGCGCTTCTCGCCATGCCGCTCCAACCCCGCTTCGCTGAAGACGAACGCGGCCATGAAAACCACTGTGGCAACCGGAACCACCAGGGCGCCCAGCCCGGCCGCCGAACCCGCGGCCGGGACGGCCAGGCTCACCGCTAGCGCGAGCCACGTCCTGGCCACTCCCTTTCCCGTCCGGAGATTATGCCATATCACTTCGCAGAACAGCGCCGTTACGACGCTTATCGAGACAACGCTCAACGCGGCAGTCCCGAACACGACGAACGACCAGAGGGTGGCCGGCAGCAGCGCTGCCACGACCACCGACATGACCGATCTGGTGGTGTGGGGAGACTTGATGTGCGGCGAAACCGTTACTACCAGGTTATTCTCCGCCATTTTCACCGTCCCCCTTTCTTGGCCGCCAGCTCGGCCTTGGAAATCTTGATCCACTGTACGAGGGGCAACCGCGCGGGACACTCGTACGCGCACGAGCCGCACTCTATGCAGTTCGCGGGCGAGTACCTCGATACCAGGTCCCACCTGGACGCCTCCGCGTACATCCGGATGTACAGCGGCTGCAGGAACATCGGGCAGGAGCGCACGCACCTGCCGCACCTTATGCAGTTCGTAGCCTCGTCCAACACCGTGTCTTTTTCCGAGAGCGCCAGGATCCCCGAGGTACCCTTGATTGCCGGCACGTCGGTGGTGTATTGTGCGATCCCCATCATCGGCCCCCCGGCCACTATCTTCACGGGTTCACCTGTGAGGCCGCCGCACTGGTCGAGCAGGTCCTTGAAGCTCGTTCCCAGCCTCACCCTGAGGTTCGCCGGCTCTTTCACCAGCGATCCGGTGACCGTCAGCACCCGCTCCACGAGCGGCATACCGGTCCGCAAGGCCGTCGCCACCGCTGCCGCCGTTCCCACGTTGTTGACCACGACCCCGACGTCCATCGGAAGGCCCGGCGGGGGAGGTACTTCGCGACCCAGCACGGCCCTTATCAGCTGCTTCTCACCGCCCTGCGGGTACTTCGTCCGCACCGCGACTACGCTCAGGTTGGGGAAGTCGGCCACCGCACTGGACATGGCCTCTATGGCGTCCGGCTTGTTATCCTCTATACAGATGATCCCTTTCTCGACGCCGGCCGCCTTCATGAGCGCCCTCATACCGTAGACGATCAGACCCTGCTCCTCCAGCATCAGCCTGTGGTCCGCGGTCAGGTACGGCTCGCACTCGGCCCCGTTCAGGAGAAACGTGTCCACGGGCTTCTCCTTCGGGGGGCTCACTTTGACGCTGGTCGGGAAGGCCGCCCCGCCGAGGCCGACAATTCCTGCCTCCCGTATCGCCTGCTTGAGCTGCTCAGGCGAGAGCGAATCGAGGTCGCCCCGCGGCGTCACCGACGGGTCCACCTCGAGAAGTCCGTCCGATTCAATTACGACCGACATCACGCCCCTGAGGAGTGCGGGGTGAGGTCTCGGCTCCACGGCCGTTACTGTGCCCGAGACGCTCGCATGGACCGGGGCCGACACAAAGGATTTACTGTCCCCGATCTTCTGGCCGAGGAGCACCCTGTCGCCCTTCTTCACAAGCGGTTCGCAGGGCGCCCCAGTATGTTGGTGAAGCGGTATAACCACTTTCTGTGGATCCAGCGCCTTCCTGATTCCCAGGTGTTCGGTCCGGTCTTTGGAGTGGGAAACATGCACCCCTCCAGGGAACGTCTTCGCCTGCACCTCCAGAATCACCCCTTACGACAAATGCGATGAGTCCGCCGTCGAGAATTATAGCACATCAAAAACAAGACTACCGCCCCCTTGCAGGGGGCGGACCTGAGGCTTCCACTCATATGCTGCCGTCGATCGCCGGAAGCCGGTGAGGCCCAACGGCAAATGGTTTCGTTCCCCGGGCACTATTTCCTCCTTCGACTACTCCCCCGGCAGGGCGGAGACGGCTTTCTCATACGCCAGGACCGCTTTCGCGATGTCGCCGAGCACCGATGATGACGGTTGCCCCGAGGATGCGGCCGCAGTCAGCGACTGGAGGGCCCCCGAGGCGGAGGATAGCAGGCTCTCGGCGCCTTTCCGGACCGCGTCGCCCCCCTCAGGCGCCTTTGCGGCGGCGAGTTTCTGCATCACATCGTTGATCTGGCTCGTGGCGTCCACGATCTGCTTGGTGTCGGGTTGTCTCCCCAGTATGTAGGCATCCGCGGCTCTCAGCGACTTGTCGATGGCGTCCCATGAGGCGTCCACCGCCGATTTGACTATGTCAGTGTAACCGGGTTCTCCCTGCACTTTGAATGATCGCCCCTGGAGCTCGTACTTGCCCACCATGACCTCGAAGCCCTTCGCCTTCACGGACTGCGCCACCGTCCTGGCCGCTTCGGGGCTGGGCAGGAGGGTGACGATTACCCTGTACGGCGCCTCCGCGGTCATCGTCGCGGGGATCCCCGCCTTTTCCAGCTGAGCCACCATCTTCTCGGCGTTATCCCTGACGTTGAACAGCCCCGCCTGCACCCTCTGCAAAGTCATACCCTTAGCGCTGAGTGTGACTGCGGGCGCGGGTCTGCCCGTATCCTGGACGGCCGCCTTATCCTTGGTCGAAGGCGTCTTGAGTGAGGATAGTGAAGACACGATGTACTTCCCGAGATAATAGCCGCTGAGAATGGCCACGCCGCCCAAGCACACCACAAAAAGCAAGAATGGGACATACGAACCCATGGAGCCCCTTCCCTTTCCTCTCACGGTGCTACCCCCCTGCCTGGCTTACGATCACTTCGCGGCGGTCTATCTCGATCCCGTATTGGTCCTGGAAACCAAACTCTATCCTCTCACCCGGCCTGAATTCCTTCCTGGAAACGAGGACTATGTCGGACGGCTCGGTCATCATGAGGGTGACTACTTCGCCGGGTTCGGGGTCCCGATACTGCACCGTGACTGTGACCGCCTCCGGACCGCGCTTGATGTCCTGTACCTTCACCGAGTACCCTCCGCTCCTGCACAGCCCCCGGTGGACTCCGATGACGAACCAGTCCCTGAGGTTCACCCCTCTTGCGAATTCCTCGCCGTAGACCGCCCTCAGCTCCGCGCTATCCTGGATGATGTGGATGGCCGGTGAAGAGAAGGCGCGGGGGTAGTCGCAGGCTTTCACGTCCACGCGGCGGAAATCCACCGCGAACACCCCCATCAGAGTCGTAGGTCACTCTCATTCATATTCCTGTCCCGCTGGAAAAATCCTCCCAGTTTCGAACGAGCCTCTCCGATGAGGTAGAGTGAACCGGTGACACAGAGGAGGTCCCCGGGGGCCGCGAGACGCAGCCCAAACTCCACGGCATCGGATATGCGGGGTTTCAGGTGCACGGACGCGGCATAGCGCCGCACGCGGTCGGCGAGCTTCTCCGCCGGGAGCGCGCGGGGGCTGTTGGGCACGGTCACGATGACCTCGTCCGCCAGCGGTATGACCTCCGCGAGGATGTCGTCGAGCGCCTTGTCCGCGAGTATCCCGATGACCACTATCACCCTATCGTGGGGGAGTATCTCCCGGATGGCGGCCGCCAGCACGCGCGCCCCGTCCTGGTTGTGTGCCCCGTCGAGCACGACCAGGGGAGAACGGTTCATTGCCTCCAGCCTCCCCGGCCATATCACCTTCGACAGCCCCGCCCTGATCGCGGACTCGGGAATGTTAACACCCTGCCCTGCAAGGAGCTCGAGCGCCGACAGCGCAGTCGCGGCGTTCACCTGCTGGTGCCGGCCCAGCAGGGCAATCTGGAGTCCCTCATACCGCCTACACAGGCCGTCGAGGTCCACTGCCTGTCCATCGATCGAGCAGTAGGTCTCCTTCCACGTGACGTCCTCGCCGACCCGCACCAGCCTTGAATTGTTCTCCGCCGCGGCCTGTGATATGACCCCCATCGCCTCGGGGGGCTGCGGCGAGGTAACCACTGGCACGCCCTTCTTGATGATGCCGGCCTTTTCGTACGCGATCTTCGCCAGGGTGTTCCCGAGTCTGTCCATGTGGTCGAATCCTATCCTCGTGATCGCCGAGACCGCCGGGGTGATGATGTTGGTGGCGTCATAGCGCCCGCCCATCCCCACTTCGACGGAGGCGAAGTCCACCCCCTCCTCGGCGAAGTACAGGAACGCCATCGCGGTAATGAACTCAAACTCCGTGGGATGCTCGTGACCCTCTTCGAGCATCCGGTCGACGGCTGTTCTCACCCTCGAGGCGAGCGCAGCGACCCTCTCCTTCGGGATGTTGTTCCCGTTGATGCTAATACGCTCCTCGAACTCCTGGAGAAACGGGGAGATGTACATGCCGACCCTGTACCCGGCCTCCTGGAGTCCCCTGGCCACCATCGCGGTCACGGACCCCTTGCCGTTCGTGCCCGTCACGTGGATGGACGCGAACCGCCTCTCAGGGTTCCCGAGCAGAGTCGCGAGCCGCCTGACCCTTCCGAGGCCCAGGCGGCTCCCGAACCGGTACAGGCTGTGCAGATACGTCATTGCATTCCGGTAGTCCATCTCGTGATTCATGCCCTGCCACCCTTCAGCCACGCTGCGCGTGTACCCTCAGGATCCGCTGAGCGCGCGGATCCGGCTGGACAGCATGGATACTTTCTCTTCGAGAACCCGTTTCTTCTCCGATTCCTTCTCTACCACTGCCTGCGGCGCCTTCCTGATGAATTCCTCGTTGGAGAGCCTGCCGGCGGCCCTTTCCATCTCTATCCTGGCATGATCGAGCTCTTTTTGCAGGCGATCGATCTCCTTCTCGATGTCAATCAGCCCCTGGAGCGGGAGGAACACCTCGGCTCCGGGTATGACTGCCGCCAGGGCCTGCCGCGGCCGGGCGCCGCCCGCTTCGAGCCGCAAGGGCCTGGCGTTCGACAATCCGGTGATCCTCTCCTTCATGCCCTCCAGGACAGCCAGCGTCTCCGCTGACGTGGCCGTGATGAGCACCTCCGACTCCTTCCCGGGCGGGACGTTGACCTCGGCTCTCAGGTTGCGCACGGCCTTCACGGCCTCCACGAGGAGGGACAGCGACTTCTCGGCCGCCTCGTCCGGCACGGGTCGCAGCCCTCCGGCCGCTTCGTCCGGCGAAGGCCAGGGCGCGATCACCAGGCTCTCTCCCTCGTGCGGGAGGGCCTGCCATATCTCCTCGGTGATGAACGGTATGAAGGGATGCAGCAGCCGGAGCGTCTGCTCCAGCACCCGGCTGAGCGTCCACTGGGCATGCGCGCGAGTCGGGCGCCCGCCGTACAGCCGGATCTTCGCGAGTTCGATGTACCAGTCGCAGAACTCGCTCCACATGAATTCGTATAGTATCTTGCTCGCCTCGCCGAGCTCGTAGGCTTCGATGAGACGGGTCACGTCCGCGGTCACCCTGCTCAACCGGCTGAGTATCCACCTGTCCTCCACCTCGAAGGACGACGGGGCCAGGCCGGACGCCGCCGCGGGGTCGTAGTCTTCCAGGTTCATTAGGACAAATCTCGACGCGTTCCATATCTTGTTGCAGAAGTTCCTGTAGCCCTGGACCTTCTCCCAGAACCACCTCTGATCACTGCCCGGCGTGTTGCCCGTGACCACAGTGAACCTCAGTGTGTCCGCGCCGTAGTCGCGAATGACCTCCACGGGGTCGACGCCGTTCCCGAGGCTCTTCGACATCTTCCTGCCCAGCGAATCCTTGATCAATCCCGTGATCAGGACGTCGTCGAACGGTCTCTTCCCCATGAATTCAAGCCCGCTGAACACCATCCTGGCCACCCAGAAGAAGATGATGTCATACGCGGTCACAAGGACAGAGGTAGGGTAGAAATAGTCCAGTTCGGGGGTATGGTCCGGCCAGCCCAGGGTCGAGAAGGGCCACAGGCCCGATGAGAACCAGGTGTCGAGCACGTCGGGGTCCTGCTCGAAGCGGCCCGAGCCACACTTGCCGCACTTCTCCGGCGCGTTGGCCGACACCGTGACCTCGCCGCAGTCCTGACAATACCACGCCGGTATCCGGTGGCCCCACCAGAGCTGCCTGGAAATGCACCAGTCACGGATGTTCTCCATCCACCCGAGGTACACTTTCGTGAACCTCTCGGGGATGAACCGCACCTCGCCGTCCTTGACCGCCCTGATCGCGGGTTCTGCCAGCGGTTTCATCTTGACAAACCACTGGGTCGTGACGAGGGGCTCGACGATCGTGCGGCACCTGTAGCAGTGCCCGACGGCGTGGGTGAGTTCCTCCGTTTTCACGAGATACCCGCCTGTCTCCAGCTCCTGGAGCAAGGCCTTCCGGCACTCGTACCTGTCCATACCCTCATACTTGCCGGCCTCGGCGGTCATCCTGCCGTCCAGCCCGATGACCTTTACGACCGGCAGGCCGTGCCTCAAACCGGCTTCGAAATCACTCGGGTCGTGGCCCGGCGTGACCTTGACGGCGCCGGTGCCGAACTCGGGATCTGCGTATTCGTCCGCTATGACCGGGATTCTCCTGCCGGCCACCGGCAGCACGAGCATGCGGCCGACCACGCTGCGGTACCTTTCATCCGAGGGGTGTACCGCGACCGCGGTGTCGCCCAGGATCGTCTCGGGCCTCGTGGTGGCAATGGTGACGTACCCGTCGCCCTCTGCGAACGGGTATCTTACGTGCCACAGGTTGCTCTTCTCATCCTCGTGCTCCACCTCGATGTCGGAGATGACCGTCCTGCACGTGGGGCACCAGTTAGTGATGTAGTTCCCCCTGTAGATCAGGCCCTTCTCGTACAGCCGCACGAACACCTCCGCCACCGCGCGGGAGCATCCCTCGTCCATCGTGAACCGTTCGCGGGACCAGTCGCAGGAGCAGCCCATCCTCTTCAACTGGCCCACAATGGTCCCACCGTACTTCTCCTTCCACTCCCACGCACGCTCCAGGAACTTTTCCCTGCCGAGCTCCCACCTGTTGGTGCCCTCTTTCTCCAGCATCTCCTCTATCTTCATGTGAGTCGCGATGCTGGCGTGGTCGTAGCCGGGCAGCCACAGGGCCTCATACCCCTTCATACGCTTGTAGCGGATGAGGATGTCCTGTATCGTATTGTTGAGCGCGTGACCGAGGTGAAGTGAGCCCGTGATGTTGGGCGGCGGTATCACTATGCAGTAGGGTTTCTTCGCGGGGTTGACCTCCGCTCTGAAGTAGTCCCTTTCCAGCCACCGGGCGTACCACTTCTCTTCCACGGCGCCGGGATCGTACACACTCGGAATCTCCGTTGCCCTCATCTCTGTGAACCCCCTATGCCTGGAATGGTGAGAAAAATCCTTCCGTCCCAAGGACGGAAGGATTGTCGCTTCCGCGGTACCACCTCAGTTCCGGATTCCTCCGGCTCTCTTGGCTATAACGGGCTGCCCGGCCAGCTCAGGGGCGACCGCGGCGGCTTCTGCCAGGAGGGCCTTTCACCCGAGGGTCCTCCTCTCTGGCGGCTCCGGCCCGCCGCTCCTCCCCGTCAACACTGCTGCATATGGGTTATTTTCATTACAATTATACCCGAGGGGGCGCGCCTGTCAAGGAATCGCGCCCGTCAGGCCTGTCCAGGGACGAATCCGTTTCCGCAACCGCTCCCCTTCTCAAATGGAGGCACAGCTGGTAGGATGAAGGAAGACAAGTTCATACATACGCTTTCGCTGGCGCCCGTAAGGGCTTAAACAGGGAAGCCGGTGCGAATCCGGCGCGGTCCCGCCACTGTAAGCGGCAAGTTCCAGGTTGGTGCCTTTGGGCATTTGCCACTGGCGTAATAGCTGGGAAGGTCAACCGGAACGCCTGAGCCGCGAGCCAGGAGACCTGCCTGCGAAAACACACTGTCTACTTCACGCGGATGAAGGAGGTGTTTTCGTTTGGCCTACACGCCCCCCATCCAGTGGATGGGGGGCGTCAGTCTTTGGAAGGGGGTTGTCCCAATGACATCATCGAGGGGTTCGGCCTGCGGCCTGCCGGCGCGGGTCCTTGCGCTTGCGGTCACTCTGTGTGTTGTCGCGACCGCTGTTGTGGCACCGGCCTGGACACTGCCGGCCAGCGCAGCAGAAAGCATCACTGTAAGGGTCAGGGTTGAGGGTATTTCGTCCACGCACGCTGACAGGACGGTTCACCTCCCCGAGGGGGCGAAGGCCCTGGACGCGGTCGTGGAGGCCTTGAACGACTCGGGCAAGACGTGTCAGGTGCGGGACCTGGGATGGGGAGAGTACCTGTCGTCGGTCGAGAGTGACGCGGAAGGCGCGTTCGGCGGCTGGGATGGCTGGATGTACGCGGTCATCAGGGGCGGAGCGATCGACCCGGCCTCCGCCACCACCGGGGCGGGGGCCTACACCCTGTCGGACCTCGACACGGTCCTGTTCTACTACGGCGGTGTCGTGTGGCCGACGCCCGTCGCCGAACTGAGGCGGGAGGATTCAGAGGTTCTCGGCAAGGTGGCGGTGCGACTCGTCGACCTGAATACCGGCGACGGGATCAAGGGCGCGACGGTCCGGCTGGGGGTCACTTCCGCCGTTACGGACGCCGCGGGACGTGCGTTCCTCGACCTCGGGGACGACGGGGAACAGGCAATCACAGCGGAGAAGACAGACCCCGCCAGCACGCCGCCGGGGGCGCCGTTGATCGCCAGGCCCGAGCCCTTCATGTTGTGGGTTGAGGACGGGGATGGGTACCGGCTCGGTGTCGACAGCCCCACGATCGATTCCACCTCATACGACGGCCGGACCTGCACCCTCTCCGTCACCGGGGCGGTGTACGCCGGCGCTGAGGCCGTGGGGCGGGTACTCGACGCGGGAACGGTCGTTGGCGAGGTGTATTCACCGGGCCCGTCCGGGCGATATGCGCTCACCTTCCCCTCCATCACGGGCGGGACTTACGATGTCAGCGTGTTTGCGCGCCTCGCGGACGGCGCCAGGAGTAGGCCCGTCACCAGGGCGGTTTCGGTTCTGCCCGATACTGTCCTGTCTGATTCGCTGCTCTCTGAGAAAACCGGTCTCGCGAAGGGGTATCTCAAGAGCCAGCAGCAGGATGACGGCAACCTGGGGAGTTGGCCCGCGATCGAGCTCGCAGGGGCGGGCGAGGACCTGCTCTCTCCGGACTATGTGAAGAACGGCCTGAGTCACCTGGACTATCTCACCTCGAGACTCGGTGAACCAGGCTATCTCAGCAGGACAACCGACTACGCGCGATCGATACTTGAAGTGCTTGCGCTCGGGGCTGACCCGTCCGACATCGCGGGGCAGGACCTCATCTCGGCGATACAGTCGCGGCAGGCCCCCGGCGGGCACTTCGGAGGCGCCGGCGAGGAAACGTGGGTGAACTCCCATGCGTGGTCCATCATCGCCCTCAGGAAGGCAGGCAGGCCTGTCCCGGACGCTTCCCTCGCAAGGCAGTGGCTGCTCAACGCCAGGAACCCCGACAACGGATGGGGGTTCGCCACCGGCGTCTCTTCCAGCCCCGACATGACGGCGCAGGCGATCCGCGAGCTGCTCGCGCTGGGTGAACCCGCCGGGTCCCACGTGATCGCGGACGCCATCGCGTTTCTCGCCACAAAACAGGCGGGCACGGGGGGCATCTTCGATGACAGCTTCGGCCCAACACAGGACGCCAACGTCTACTCCACGGCCGAGGTCGTGAAGGCGCTCTGCGAGGCCGGGGTGAACCCCCTTTCGAGTCCCTGGCTCAAATCGGGAAAGAACATGATGTCCTACCTCGTCGGATGCCAGGGGGCCAACGGGCAGGTGAAGAGCGTCAAGGGGACGGCCGATTTCCTGGGCGCGGTGGCGGCGTTCTCCAGCGCGGGGTTCTCCGTGGCAGGTTCGGACGCCGGCTCGGACCCCGGTGACGACGGAAACAACGGGGGCGAGCAGCCGCAGGAAATAACGGTGACAGTCGAGGTCAGGGGCAAGGACGGGAAGGCGATGCGTTCGCGCAGGGCGGTCGACCTGGACCCTTCCGACCCCACCCCGCTCGCCGCCCTGCAGGCGACCGGCGCCGATGTGGTCGTGAGGGACGGCGGGTACGTCGCAGCCATAGACGGCCTCTCCCAATCGGGGGCTTCAGGATGGAAGTACGCCGTGAATGGTGTTGTCCCTTCTGCCGGCTGCGCAGAGTACGAGCTAGACGACGGCGACAGCGTGGTGTGGTTCTGGGCGAAGGACTATCGTGACACGGGCGGTTTCCAGGACACCATCGCCGGCGAAAACCTGCCGCCTCTTCCCTTGAAGCCAGAACTGTCGCCCGATCAGGTGAGACAGCGGGAGGCCCTCCGGCAGGCCGCCGTCAGGAGGCTCGAGGAGATCAGGGATGGCTCGTCCGGGGACCCCGGCGCATTTCTCGAGACATCTCCAGGGTGCGAGGTATTGGCCATCCCCGGAGCAGGCGCCGACGACACTGCGGCGATGACCCGGGACGAGATGGCCTACTGGAAGGCGGCCCTGGAACGGAATGTCGTCGGCGAGACCGATGAGGTGGCCCCCGGCGCCGCCGTCACTATCGGCGACGAGACCGGTGAGTTCGAAATCGCCTTCCCCGCGAACGCTTTCGGTGGCCGGCAGGTCGTGTCTATCGTCGAGGGCGGCCCCGTGGACGCGGGGGACTACACGCTTCCGAGATCCCATCTGGGCGTGACGCCCGTCTACTCGGTGACCGCCGGCGAGATGCTGCTCGCAGCCCCCGTCAACGTGTCCATCAGGGTGGTCCCACCCGGGGACGACCGACCCGGAGACCTTATCATGGCCAGGTACGACGCCTCTACGCAGCGGTGGATCCCGTTGCCCTCCGTGTACGACCCCGCCAACGGGCAGATTACGGCGAGTTCCACTGCGCTGGGGTCGTTCGCCGTGTTCAAGCGTACATCCCCGGTGGTGAGTTTCGCCGACGTCTCCGGCCGATACGGGTGGGCGGAGGAATCCGTGAAGATGCTCGCAACGGCGGGATACGTCGACGGAGTTACCCCCTCTTCGTTCGAACCCGGGCGCGACGTGACGAGGGCCGAATTCGTCAAGATGCTCCTGCTGGTCATGGGGATCCAGCCGCTGGACGGGAGGGCGGCGCCTTTCGTGGACGTCTCCGGCAACGAGTGGCACGCGGGTTATCTCTCGGCGGCGGCCTCCGCCGGGCTGGTAATGGGCCTACCGGACGGGTTGTTCAGGCCGGATGACCCGATCAATCGCCAGGAAGTCGCGGTGCTGCTCGCGAGGTCAGCCGGAAACACGCGGCCGGGGAGCGGCCTGTCCAGGTTCAAGGACGCGGACAGCATACCCGTGTGGGCCAGGGACGCGATCTCGACCGTAGCCGGCCTCGGGATAGCGGTAGGGGCTCCGGACGGGACGTTCAGGCCCGGCGCCGCCACGACGCGGGCGGAAGCCGCAGTGATGCTTGCGCGGTTCCTCCTTGTGCCGGGGAGGCGATGAGATGACGCCCCGCTCGAGAACAGGCAACTCTTTGCGTTGGTTACTCCTCGCGGTGATAGCGGGGATCGCGGCGGCGGTCGCGGCCGCCTGCCGGGCGCCGGGGCGGGGGCCGGCCCCCCCGGCCACCTGCGAGGTCTGGGTGACGCGCGATTATGGCGCCGCCTTGTTGAAACAGGCCAGGACCGAGGTGTCGCCCGAGGAGACAGTCATGGATGTGACCGGAAGGGTGTGCAGGGTCGAGACGGCGTACGGCGGGGGATTCGTGAGAGCGCTGGATGGGCTGGCTTCGACCGGCAGGCGCTCGTCCCAGGGAGGGGACTGGTTCTACTACGTCGACGGGGTGCTCGAGGGGAGAGGGGCGCTCGAGACCAGGGTGCCGGCGGGTAGCATCGTCTGGTGGGACTACCACAACTGGTCGGGTGGAGGCGGCATTCTCACGGCTCTGGTGGGAGCGTGGCCCCGGCCGCTCGATTCAGGTGGCCGCATCCTGTTCACGGCCTCAGCCGCATCATACGGCCGGAGGCTCGAGGAGGCCATAGGGTCCGCGGGGGGGCGCTGCAGCCTGGCCGCGTACGCCGGCGAATCGCTGGAAAACAGGCAGTCTCCGACCCTCCTCGTGGGGCTGGCGAGCGAGGTACTCGACTTGCAATGGCTTTCCGGTCTGTTTCGCAACGCCTGGCGCGCGGGCTTGCCCGGCACAGTCCGGGAACAAGGGCTGGTGGGGTTGGATGCCGCCGGCAGAGAGGTGTTCCAGTGGCGCGACGGCGCCGCTCTGATCATCGCGACAGGCTCTTACATGGGCGACCGGAAGCCCCTGTGGCTCGTGGTTGGTTGGGACGAGACAGGATTGGAGACAGCGGTCACCCTTCTGACAGGCGGGAGTAACGCGGCGCCTCGTTTAGAACACGCATTCGGCCTCGCGGTGACACCGGCTGGAACAGTGCGCCTGCCGATCGACCGGACAGGGGGTGGCGCGCCTTGAGCGGCCCCCGCCGGCTGCATGTCTCGTCTGCGATGGTCCTGGTGGCCGGCTACCTGGTCTCATCCTTCGCGACCGCCGGCGCCGCCGGCCCTGCCGCGGTCTTGCTCTCCGAAGCACTTGTCGCGCGCGCATCGGAGAAGAGCCCGGCCGGCCTGCGCCGGTGGATCCGGAGCATGCGACCGCTCGTCCCCGTCGCACTTGGCATCGTGGTGATCAACGCGGCAACGGGCCCCGGTTCTTCTGAACTCGTGGCCATAAGGTTCCCCCGGGGGGCAATCGCCGTCACCGCGGAGGCCGTTGCCTGGGGCCTGGCGATGGCCTTGCGGCTGTTCGCGGCGAATGGTGCGTTTTCCCTGCTCAGCGCCCTGGCCGATCAGGATGAGATGCTGTTCGCAGTCTCAAATCCGTCTTCGAGGTCCTCACTGGCGATGGCCTTGACCCTGCGGTTGGCCCCCTACATGAGGCGGAGGATTCGCGCTGTCGGCGACGCCTGGACGGCGAGGGGCGGCGGGCCGAAGGCCCGGAGTCTGCCGGAGCGCGTCAGAGGGCATGCCCCGGTATTGAGGGCCGCCGTCTACGAGTCCCTCGAGCTGTCGATCGACCTCGCCGAGGCAATGTACGCAAGGGGATGGGGTGTGGGTTCCCGCAGCAAATTCCCGGCGTCGCCGCTCAAACCGGGGGACGCCGGTGTGAGTGCGGCCTCAATACTCGGAACGGCGCTACTGCTTCTGGCTGGCGGCGCCGGGTCGAGGGGTGAGGCACGGGTATGCGCGATAGTGGCAATGTTGCTTCCGGCCGCAGTGTATGCCGGTATTCAGAGGTGGTCTCATGTTGGCTGTGAACGTTGAAAGATACAGGTACCAGTACCCGGGTGGAGACCGGCCGGCGCTCGACGTGGAGGTTTTCGCCGTCCGCGAGGGAGAGTTCGCTCTGGTCCTGGGGGGATCCGGCAGCGGCAAGTCGACGCTGCTCAGGGCCATCCGTGGTCTCGTGCCGCTTTTCCACGGGGGAACAGCCTCCGGCCGGCTCGAGGTGTTTGGGACGCCGGTCAGGGATTGCGACCCATTGATGCTAGCGGGCGCCGCCGGGGTGGTGTTCCAGGACCCCGAGTCACAGATGTTCATGACCCGCGTGGAGCGCGAGGTGGCGTTCGGCCTCCAGAACCTGGGGTGTCCGGCGGAAACGATCAGGCGCTGCGTGTCCGAGGCGCTGAACTATCTCGGGATTACTCACCTCAAGGACGCTTACGTTCCGGACCTTTCCGGGGGCGAGAAACAGAAGGTGGCGCTCGCGTCCGTCCTGGCGATGCAGCCGCGCATCCTTCTCCTGGACGAGCCTACTTCCCAGCTCGACCCGGTGGCCGCCGGGGAGTTCGTGGCGCTCATCAGGCGAGTGAATGAGGATTTCGGAACCACGGTCATCATGGCCGAGCAGAGACTGGACAAGTGCTTCGACATTGCGGATTCGGTGTGGCTGTGTGACGAAGGGAAGATCAAGCATCTGGGCGGCCCGCGTGACGCAGTTCGAACCCTGTTCGAGCGCGGGATCGATACCCCCATCATCGCCAGGCTGTTCGGCGAGGCCGGGAGCAATCCGCTTCCACTGACGGTCCGGGACGGTCGCGCGGAACTCGCACGGCGTTGGCGCCCCACAGTGCGGGATAGGAAGCGCCCGGCCGCCCCCCGGGGGCGCCTCAGGGCGGGCGGCGATTCGCGCCGTGTCCTGGTCGAGCTCAGGGGGGTCTCGCACTGCTTCGACGACGCGGACAGTCCCGCCGCAGGTCGCAGGCGGCCCGCCCTGTCCGGTGTTTCCCTGGTTGTGCGCGAGGGCGAGTTCCTGGCGGTCCTCGGCGGGAACGGCGCGGGCAAGTCCACGCTCCTCAGGGTGATCGCCGGGCTCGCACGACCGGCTGAAGGTCGCGTCGCCGTCTGCGACGGTTGCGCTCCGGCCTGGCTCTCCCAGAATCCGAATGACCACCTCACGTGCGACACCGTGCGTGAAGAGATCTCGGCGTCCCTGGAGCGCACGGGAAGGCGGCATCGCGGGCCATTGGATGCCGTGCTGGACGCTCTGGACCTGCGTGCGCTCATGGTGAGGAACCCGAGGGACCTGAGTTCCGGCGAACGGGAGAGGGTGGCCATCGCCGCGACCCTGGCCGGCGCCCACGAGTTGCTCCTCCTGGATGAGCCCACGAGGGGCATGGACCTCAGGGCGAAGCGGTCCCTGGTCCGCCTCCTCCGGGAGGCGGTCCTCGCCGGGGCCGCCGTGATTGTCGTGACGCACGACGTCGACATGGCAGCCGCCTGCGCTTCCCGTGTGATCGTGATGTCCGGGGGAGAGATTGTGGCGGACGCGCCTCCCCAGGTGGCGCTCGACGGCGCCCTGTTCTACTCCCCCCAGGTGAACAAGCTGTTCAAGCATTGGGTGGACGGCGTAGTGACGTACGAGGACGCGCTGTCGCTCCTGAGGGAGGGATGGAATCATGCCGGCTGATCGCATTCTGCATCTGGTTCTGGAACCGCCGGTCGTGGCAATCGTCGTGGCGCTGGGATTCCTTGCGGCGGGAGTCCGGGCATACGAGAGGGCGGCCTCGTCACCCGTCACCATTGCGGTGGTGGCCAGCCTGGCGGCCCTTGCTTCTGCCGGCCGGGTCGCGTTCGCCTTCATCCCCAACGTTCAACCCACCACGTTCATCGTGGCGACCACGGGGATAGTGCTCGGTCCAGCGCAGGGCTACATGGTGGGGGTGCTTTCGGTTCTCGCCTCCAACGTGTTTCTCGGGCACGGGCCGTGGACCGCCTGGCAGATGGCGGCGTGGGGCGCGGCCGGCGCGAGCGCCGGGGTCCTGGGGATTCTGGTCCGCGATGTGAATCGCCGGCGCTTGGCCCTCTTCCTCGGCGTCTGGGGGTTTCTCTTCGGCCTCATCATGAACGTCTGGCACTGGCTTTCGTTCACTTTCCCTCTGAGCCTGAAGACCCTCGTCGTCGTCGAGGCCGCCGGTCTCTGGTTCGACGCCATGCACGCAGCCGGAAACGTCGTGTTCGCCCTCATCTTCGGCGACCACATGCTGAAAACGCTCAGGCGGTTTGCCAGGAGGCTCACATACATCGTATCCGTGGCCCTCCTGCTGGCCCTGCCCCTGGCGTCCTTCGCCCGGCCCTTCCAGGCGCCCCGGCCCGCCCAGGCCGCCCCGCCGGCCGCCCCGGAGGACATGGAACGGGCGATCACCCGAGGAATCGCCTACCTGCGCTCATGCCAGAACCCCGATGGAGGCTTTCCCGCGGCGCCGGGAGGCCATTCCAGCGAAATGGTGACGTCGTGGGTGGTCATGGCGATAAGATCGACCGGACTGGATCCAACATCCGGCGACTGGAAGAGGGACGCCGGTTCTTGCGCCGGATTCCTCTTGAATACAAGTGGTTTCGCCGACTGTTCCACGGCGCCTTCCACTGACATCGCGCGACGGGTGCTGGCGCTCCGTGCACTGGGGACGGACGCGCACGAGCGGGCGATCGCACCGCTCACTCGCATCCTGGCTTCGAGGCAGAAGGCAGACGGCCGGTTCGAGGGGGAAGGGGAGGAAGGACTCCTCAACGCACACTTCTGGTCCATCATCGGGCTTTCGTCCGGGGTTACGGCGGCCATGGATCGCGCGTCTGCGCTCAGATTCCTCTTGTCACAGTCCAACAGCGATGGAGGATTCGGATTCGCAAGCGGCCTGCCGAGTGACCCCGATGACACCGCGGCGGCGATTCAGGCCATGGTAGCCCTGGGCGAGACCGGTGAGGCGCTCGACCGGGCGGTGCGGTACCTCGCCGGAACGGTCTCCGCGGAAGGTGGCGTCGTGTGGGAAGGCGGTCGTCCGAACCTGGCATCGGCTTCGTGGGCGCTCCAGGCCTTCAACGCGGCGCGGAGTCACACCGCCGTGGATGTCACGACGCCCCGCGACGCCGTGACGTCGTGGATATGTCGCCTGCAGGCCGGCGACGGCTCGTTCATGTACATGGAGGACTCGGGTTCAATGCCGGTGTGGATGACGGCAGATGCTATCCTGGCCCTTTCGGGCCTTCCGTTCCCTCTGGCTGTGGGGTTCTCAGACCTGCCGCCGTCCCACTGGGCTGCTTCGCAGGTCAACAGTCTCGCCAGGCTGGGGGCCGTTACGGGGTACCCCGGCGGCGTGTTCCGGCCGCAGAACAGTGTGACGCGCGCCGAACTGGCCGTCATGCTGGCCCGCACCATCGAGGCGTATGAACGCGGCACACCGCCCGGCCTGAGTTTTCGAGATGTTCCGCCCTCGCACTGGGCCCGGGAGGCCGTCGCAAGAGCGTGTGAACTCGGTCTCATGAGGGGGCTGGGGCCGGGTGTATTCGGCCCGGACGATCCAGTCACTGGAGGACAGGTGGCTGCGGTGGCGTACAGGGTCGCGGGACTTGCGAATCCTCCGGCTCCATCAGGACAGGCATGGTACGAGCCGTACACGTCGGCCGCCTCGCACCTTGGCCTGCTGTACCCTGGTTTCAGTGCCGCGACCCCGGCGTCCAGGGCGGGTTGCGCCTATGCCCTTGCGGAGGCAGTCAAGATAGCAGGGGCAAACAGGTGAGCGTCTACGTGAATCTGTAGGACATGAGCAGCAGGTCGTTCGGAACGGTGGACGACTTGCGCAGGATGCCCTCCTTGCGGAAGCCGCACCGCTCGTAGCAGCGCACCGCCCGGCGGTTCATGGGGTCGACGCGAAGGTAGACCTCTTTCAGGCGGGGTTTCTTCCTGAGCATTTGCAGCGCCAGGGCGATCGCTTCCCGGCCGAGGCCCCGGTCCCTGAGGGATGCCTCACCGATGCAGACGCGCATCTCGACGCTGCCGGTCCTCCAGTTTATGTTGTCGAGGATTATGTACCCTATCGCGGTGCCCGTGAACTCTATCGCCAGGACCTTCCGGGTCCGGCTGCTGGAGATGGCCGTTAACGCCTGGGTCCCCAGCCACTTCCGGACCTCGCCGTCCTTCTCCCACGACCGGAGCAGGGGAATATCGTCCGGAGTAAACGGCCGCAACGTCACCTCGGGGGCGGGCGCCAACACCGATCTCCCCTTCAATACCGACTGAGCAGCGAACAGTGCTGCAATTCGACGCCCCCCGTGCCCCTCCTTTATGTAAATTGCGCCAGCCGGGGCGGGCGAGGTACGGGTGGCGCCCCCATCGTGCCGCTATCGCTCCCGTAGTCCCAGCCCCCTGCCCACCTGAATCAGGCGGGCCACCCGCTCGGTGGCCGCCCTTATGAGCGGCAGCGCGTCCCTCATGGCCTCATCTAGGCTCACCGGGCCTGGCGCCGTCACGGCCAGGCCGCTCGCTCCGGCGTCGTAGACCCTCTCGTGCCCTGCGCCCAGCCCGCCCGAGATGATGATCGCCGGCACTCCGCACTCCCGCGCGATCCTGGCGACCCCCGCCGCGGTCTTGCCGTGGGCGGTCTGCCAATCCGTGCAGCCCTCGCCCGTGATCACGAGGTCCGCCGCCTGGATCCTCTCTTTGAGACGCGCGGCGTTTGCGACAATCTGGATGCCAGGCTCCAGCCTGGCGCCCAGGAAAGCCATCAATCCGAAACCCAGCCCCCCTGCGGCGCCGGCGCCCGGGCTGTCTTTGAACCCTCTCCCCACCGCCCGCTCTACCACCCCGGCGAACCGCGCCAGGGCGTCGTCAAGCCGCTCGACCATTTCGGGGGTCGCGCCCTTCTGTGGGCCGTACGTACGTGAGGCGCCCGCCGGGCCGCAGAGCGGGTTGTCCACGTCGCAGGCGACCAACACTCGCACTCCCCTGTTCCGGACGGCCGGATGCAGCCGGGACAGATCGACCCGCGTCACCCGCGCCAGTTCCCCTCCGCCGCGGCCTATCTCCCGGCCGTTCTCATCGAGGAACGATACGCCCAGGGCCTGCGCCATTCCCGCTCCGCCATCGTTCGTCGCGCTTCCACCGATCCCGACGATGATCGTCCGCGCCCCGCCCTCCAGGACTGTCCTGATGAGTTCCCCCGTCCCATACGTGGTGGTGACGAGCGGGTTCCTGTCTCCGGGTTTCACAAGCATCAGGCCCGACGCCTGGGCCATCTCAATGACGGCCGTCCCGTCCGCCAGGATGCCGTACTTCGCGTTGACCGGCGCCCCCAGCGGCCCCGTTACGACGGCGGTCCGGGTGGTCCCGCCGGCGGCCAGTACCAGGGCGTCCACCGTCCCCTGGCCACCATCGGCGACGGGCGCCAGGTCGATGGCCGCTTCCGGCCACACAGCGCGAAGCCCGTCCGCCATCGCGCCACCGACCTGCAGCGCCGTGGCGCTGCCCTTGTACGAATCCGGCGCAATCACGATCCTCATTTCCGGCAGACCTCCATCAACCGGCATCGCCGGCAGTATTCTCCGCCATTCCGATTGCCTCCTACCCACGCCTGCGGCCGGGACCGGCGCAAGGTCCCCCGCAGGACTCATTCGCCGGCGCATCGAATACCTGCACCGAGAATCGCAGACTTATAGGAGGCCTGTCATGACGACCACGGGAACCACCTACGGAGTATGTGATGAGTACTCGCCACTCCGGCGCGTGCTAGTGAGGCGCCCCGGCCCCGAGTTCGTCAACATGGAACAATATGGATTGTGGGGCTACCCGGGCAGACCGGACCTGGCCCGGGCGCAGGCCGAGCACGATGCCTTCACCTCGATCCTCCGGCGAGAGGGCGTCGAGGTAATCGATCAGAGGGAAGTCCACCCCGGCAAGCGGGAACCGCTGTTCACCCACGACTCCTCTATAATGACGCCTGGGGGCGCGATACTCTGCAGGTCGGGCAACCCGTTGAGGCGCGGTGAAGAGGAGTACTCAGCGAGGACGTACGGGCATCTCGGCATTCCGGTGCTCGCCGCGATCCAGGGCGATGGCACGGTGGACGGCGGCGACACCCTCTGGCTCGATCGCGAGACCTTCCTCGTGGGGCACTCATACCGTACCAACCACGAGGGCTACCGCCAGTTGAGAGCGGCAATGGAGGGCGTTGTCGCCAGGCGAGTCATCCAGATTCCGCTGCCTCACTACACCGGGCCGGCGCATGTCCTGCACCTCATGTCACTCATCTCCCCCGTCGACCGGGATCTCGCGGTCGTCTACCCGAGGCTTGCGCCGGTTGTGCTCCTCGAAATCCTGCGTGAGCGCGGGGTGGAATGGGTGGAGGCGCCTGACGAGGAATTCGAGACCATGGGGCCCAACGTGTTGGCGATCTCGCCGAGGAACGTGGTCATGCACTCCGGCAATCCGGTGACCAGGCGACGGCTGGAGGAGCGCGGCTGTCGCGTACACGAATACACGGGCGAGCAGATATCGGTTACGCCGTGCGGGGGACCGACGTGTCTGACCAGGCCCATCCTGCGTTCGGCATAGGCTCGGTGAAGGTCCCCCGGAAAAGCCAAGGGCCCCGTACGGGGCCCTTACGCATTCAGCAAGAAGCCGCAGGCCGGGCTCAGGCGGTCTGCGCCAGGAGACCTGACTGCATCACCGGGGACGACAGGTGCTTCAAACCGTACCTCTCGATTGCCGCCTCCAGGACGCTGTTCACCAGCCAGTTGAAGCTCATTCCCGCCGCCTCGGCAGCCCTGCACAGGTCGCTGAAATTCGGGGTGAGCCCGGGTAGCGGGTTTACCTCGAGGACGTTCGGCCGGCCATCCCGGTCCATCCGAAGATCAACGCGGCCGACATCCCTGCAGCCCAGGGCGCGGTATGCGTCCAGCGCCACCGCGCGGATGGCGGCGGCCTCCTCCTCAGTGATGTTGGCAGGACACTGGTAATACTTGTTCTCCTGGTCGAACTCGACCTTGAACTGCCTTGAGTAGACCTTTCCGTGCTCGGTTGGGACGTGATCGTACAGTATCTCCCTAATCGGGAGGCACAACGGGGATCCGTTCCCGATGATCCCCACAGTGAACTCGCGCCCCTCCAGGAACTCCTCCACCAGAGCGGCCTGCCTGTAGAATCGGGTCACATAGTCGACCTGGTAACGGAGTTCGCTCTCGTTACGCACAACCGAACTGGGGGAGACACCCATACTCGAACCCTCATGGGCAGGTTTCACGAAGAGAGGGAAACACATGCCGTCGCTCGATACTTCGTCGCAGACGTTGAATACGCGGAACTTTGGAGTTGGGATGCCGTGATAAGCGAATACCTTCTTGGCTATGGGCTTATCAAGGCCTATGGCAAGCGTCAGAACTCCCGAACCCGCATACGGTATCCCCAACATCTCGAGCATCGCTGGAATCTGTGACTCTCTGCTTTCTCCACGGAGACCTTCGCAGATGTTGAACGCGATGTCTATCTTGGACCCCTTGAGCCTGTAATAGGCATCCTCGTTGCCCTCGATGAACACCACGTCGTGACCGCCCCACCTGAGAGCCTCCGCGATGGCTACGACTGTTGATTCGCCGTCCAGCTCGGCGTTAATGTCGGGAGGCTCACCTTCCTCAGGAGCATCGTACTTCCCGAGGTTGTATAGCAAACCTACGGTTGCCATTTTCCCTATCGTCCTCCTGGATTTCGTTCTTGGGGACTTTCGCTTTCGAGTTGTGAGGGCGCTCTACGTCTGCCGGTAATCCCTCCCCGCGCGTAACCCTTAAATTCGAGCTCATTATTGCACGGGGTCAACCCCTTGTCAACGAACGATTTTGGGGCACATCAGGGCAGGGACGAGTCGCAGGGATTGCCTGTGACCCGCTGCTGTTCCACACCGGCGTCTATCGCCCGATTTTCCGCCCCCAGACGTGAAGACGGCCGCCGTCGCGGCGGCCGCCTGTCAATTCATCCCATCCGTGCCCGTGAGGGCGTGTTTCAACACGTCGTCCATGTGATCGACGAAGACGAAGTTCATTTTCCTCCTGACGTTGCCGGGCACATCCTCCAGGTCCTTGTGGTTCTCCTCGGGTACGATCATGGTGTCAATACCCGCCCTGTGGGCGGCGAGTACCTTCTCCTTGATGCCCCCGACGGGCAACACCCTCCCGCGCAACGTGATTTCGCCGGTCATGGCGACGTCGTTGCGCACCGGCCTGTTGGTGAGGGCGCTTACGAGGGCGGCCGCCATCGTGATGCCCGCGCTGGGGCCGTCCTTAGGAATGGCGCCCTCGGGTACGTGCACGTGGATATCGTACTTCTCATGGAAGTCATGCTCCAGGCCAAGGTTCCCGGCCTTCGACCGCACGTAGCTGAACCCCGCCTGCGCGGACTCTTTCATCACGTCGCCGAGTTTACCCGTGAGGAGCAGCGCCCCTTTCCCCTTCATCAGAGAGACCTCTATCGGCATGACATCCCCGCCGGCGTCGGTGACAGCCACCCCCATCGCGATACCAACCTCGCTGTCCTTCTCGGCTGAGCCGTGCCGGTACCGCTGGACACCCAGGGACTTCTTCAGATTCCTACCGTCGATCTTGATTGCCTTCGTGCGCCCCGCCACGATCTGCTTCGCGGCCTTCCGGCAGATGGTCGCCAGCTCGCGTTCCAGATTCCTGACCCCCGCTTCCCTTGTGTATCCCCGGATGATCGTCCGGATTGCGCTCTCGGTGATGTGGAGGCGTGAATCGTCCAGCCCGTGTTCCCTCATCTGCTTGGGCACGAGGAACTTCTCCGCTATCCTGGTCTTCTCTTCCTCTGTGTAACCGGGTATGTTTATGACTTCCATCCTGTCCAGGAGGGGTTTCGGTATGCTGTAGCTCACGTTCGCCGTCGTCACGAACATGACGTTCGAAAGGTCGAACGGTATCTCCAGGTAGTGGTCGCTGAAGCCGCTGTTCTGCTCAGGATCGAGCACCTCGAGCAGCGCGGACGCCGGATCCCCGCGGAAGTCGGAACTCATCTTGTCGATTTCGTCCATGAGGAACACGGGGTTCTTTGAACCCGCCTGCTTCATCCCCTGGATAATCCTGCCGGGCAACGCTCCGACGTAGGTCCTGCGGTGCCCCCTTATCTCCGCCTCGTCGCGCACCCCGCCCAGCGATATGCGCACGAATTTCCTCTGGAGGGCTCGCGCGATGGACTTCCCGAGCGAGGTCTTACCCACTCCGGGCGGTCCCACCAGGCAGAGTATGGGCCCTTTGATCTTGTTGACCAGCTGCCTCACGGCCAGGTACTCGACGATACGCTCCTTGACCTTCTCCAAACCGTAGTGGTCCTCGTCCAGTATCCGCTCGACCGCGTCGATGTCTATCCTGTCCTGGGTCTGAACCGTCCAGGGCAGGGCTATTATCCAATCCAGATACGTCCTCACCACGACCGCTTCGGCCGACATGGGCGGCATCTTGTCGAAGCGTTCCACTTCTTTCAGGACCTTCTCCTCGATCTCTTTCGGCAGGCCGAGTTGCGCGATCTTCTGGCGATACTCGTCACCCTCGTTCGACCTGTCCTCCCGTTCCCCGAGTTCCTTCTGGATCGCCTTCATCTGCTCCCTGAGGTAGTACTCTTTTTGAGTCCGTTCGATCTGCTTGCGGACCCTCATGTTGATCCTTTTCTCAAGGTCGGCGAGTTCCACCTCACGGCCGATGATCCCCAGGACCGCCCCCAGGCGGTCGGTCACGTTCACTGATTCGAGGATCTTCTGCTTGTCCTCGTTTCTCAGGGCCAGGTGAGCCGCAATGGCGTCCGCCAGCCTGCCGGGCTCCTGTATGCTCGTGATCGAGGCCAGCGCTTCCTGCGGCATCTTCTTGGAGGCGCGCGCATACTGTTCGTACTCCTGGATGAGTGTCCTCCTGAGCACCTCGATCTCCTGCGGCTTGTCGCAGACGTCGGGGAGTTCCCGCGCCAGCACACGGAAGCCAGGCTCGTCGGCAAGGTACTTGTCTATCTTCACCCTCGCCTTGCCCTCTACCACAATCCTGATGTTTCCCCCGGGGTTCCTCGCTATCTGTTTGACTTCCGCCAGGGCGCCCACAGGATATATGTCCCCTGGAGACGGCTGGTCAATCTCGATGTCCCTCTGCGTCGCGAGCACGATCAGCCTGTCTCCCGCCATCGCCTCTTCTATTGCGCTGATGGATTTCGCGCGACCGACCTCGAGAGGGACGATCATGGCGGGGAATACGAATACGCCCCTCAAAGCCAGAAGCGGGTATTCTCTTGGGTTATCCCTTGCTTCTACCATCTACGGACCCCCCAGGCCAGCACTATGCGACACCGGTATCCTTCAGCAATTCTACTACGAATGAGCAGAGTCCTGCACCATGAGCGGGGCGGCTACAGGTCGGTATTTTATGTATCGCTTTACAGTTTCTCGTATACGTCGGGGCGCCTGTCGACGAACACGGGTATCGTGCGCCTGACGCGCTCCACAAGTGAAAGGTCGACATCGGCGACGATGATCTGTTCCCCCTGTCCCGCCTCCGCCACGACCTCCCCCCACGGGTCGCTTACCATGGAACTGCCGAAGAACTCCAGGCCCGCAGACTCACCGACGCGATTGCAGCCGACCACATACATCTGGTTCTCAATGGCGCGGGCCATCTGGAGCACCTTCCAGTGGTGAACCCTGGGATGGGGCCATTGCGCGGGAACGAACATCACCGCGGCGTCCTTCAGAGCCATTCCCCTCGCGAGCTCGGGGAAGCGTATGTCGTAGCATATCACGAGGCCGCACCGTATCCCGTCCAGATCGAATACGAACGAGCGGTCCCCTGCCTCGAGGTACTTGTGCTCCTCCATCGGCCTGAACCTGTGTATCTTGCTGTAGCACCCCGCCTCTTTCCCGTCGCGGTCGAAAACGTACGCTGTGTTGAACACCCTCCCGTCGCGCAGGTCCGCAATCGACCCCGCGATGATGTTCACGCCGAACCTCCTGCACAGCCTGGAGGCAATGGTCCGCGTGGGTTCGCCGTCACGGTCCGCCAGGTCGCGTATGTTCTCGAGGGAGTAGCCCGTGTTCCACATCTCGGGAAAGACGATTACGTCGGGGGGCGGCTTCAGGGAAGCGGCCTCTCCGGCCAGGCGCACGAAGGACTCACGATTCGCTTGCGGATCGCCGGTGATGACGTCGAACTGCGCCGCCGCGACTCTCATCTCTAAACCCCCTCCTGATGTCCCACTCCGGGAGCAATTCGATCTTAGCACCCGGACTGAACGGCGGCAACAACGGGCCGGGTCAGCCCACCCCTGCCGCATCGCAGGGCGACGTCCTGAATGAAGCCCCCCTGACCAGTGCGAGCGAGATGACTGAGTCGATCGTCTCCACCGGGATGACCTCGATGTCCTTCTCCTCCTTGAACATCTCCTGCCAGTTCTCACGGGGTATCAACACGCGGCCGGCGCCGGCCTCCTTCGCGGCCGCCACCTTCGCCACGACCCCTCCCACGGGTTTCACGATTCCCCTGATGGAGACCTCGCCCGTCATGGCGACCCTGTTGTCGACGGGGATCCCCGTAAGGGAGGAGTATATCGCGGTCGCTATCGCGATGCCGGCGGAGGGCCCATCCACAGGTATGCCCCCCGGGAAATTGACGTGTATGTCGTAGTCGTATGGATCGACATCCATAACGCACCGGAGAACGGTGAGAACGTTCTGGAGTGAACCCATCGCCATGCTCTTACGCCGGACGGTCCTTCCCATCCCGCCCATCTCTTCCTCCTCGATGACCCCTGTGATAGTGACCTTTCCCTTGCCTTTCGCCGTGGCTTCCGTCGTCGCCACCTCGATCTCAATTAGCATCGCCATGCTCGGCCCGTATACCGCGAGCGCATTGGCGACGCCTATCTGGGGCTTATCCCCCACTTTCTTGTCCGGCCGCGGGCTGCACTGCCCGCTGGAGACGACCCACTCGATGTCCTCCACCTTGATGCTCCTGCGCCCGTTGGAGAGGGCGAGACCGGCGGCAAGCTGGATGAAATTGACCGCCTCTCGCCCGTTCGTCGCGTACTTGCGGACGACGTCCACCGCCGCCTCCTCGAGTTCGTACTCGATCTTCCTGGCGGCGTTGCGGGCGATCGCAGCCACCTCGTCCGGCCTCAACGGCCTGAAATACACCTCCAGGCAGCGCGACCTGATCGCCGGCGGGATCTCTTCGGGCAATCTGGTCGTTGCGCCCACCATCCGGAAGTCCGCGGGAAGCCCGTTTTCGAATATGTCGTGGATGTGGCTGGGGACGTTCGGGTCCTCGGAGCTGTAATACGCGCTTTCCAGGAAGACCTTCCTATCTTCGAGCACTTTCAGCAGCTTATTCATCTGTATGGGGTGGAGTTCCCCGATCTCGTCGATGAAAAGGATGCCCCCGTGCGCCTTTGTCACCGCTCCGGGCTTGGGCTGCGGTATGCCGGCCATGCCCAGGGGACCGGCGCCCTGGTAGATTGGGTCGTGCACGGAGCCAATGAGCGGGTCGGCTATGCCCCTCTCGTCGAAGCGGGCCGTAGTAGCGTCCAGTTCGATGAACTTCGAATACTCCTTGAACGGGGATTGGGCGTTGTGCTTGGCCTCCTCGAGTACCAGGCGGGCCGCGGCCGTTTTGCCCACGCCGGGGGGGCCGTAGATCAGCACGTGTTGCGGATTCGGCCCGCACAGGGCCGCACGCAGGGCCTTCAGCCCCTCTTCCTGACCGATGATCTCCTCGAACGAAGCCGGCCTGGTCTTCTCAGAAAGGGGCTCGGATAGGGAGATCTCCCTCAACCTGCGTAGTTTCTCCACCTCTTTGCGCGACTCCCTCTCCACGGCCACCTTGTTTCCCTGCTGTGACCGGAGGAGGTTCCAGAAGTAGAGTCCGATGACCACCGCAAAGAAGAACTGGATGTAGCCGAAGATGCCCGAGGTCATTCAGAAGCCTCCAGAATTCATGTCCAGCGACATTATTCCCAAACGCGGAGGCAAATAAAAAAGGGGCCTTCAGCCCCTGAGTTGGCGTGGTTCGAATGAATAATGTCAGGCCGTCTCCTCGCGTTTCCTCGCCTTGCGATCGGACGACGTAACGAGGATCGGCGATTCCTTCTTGAGTACGACGTCCCTGGTCACTACGCACTTTGAGACATCGCCCCTGGAGGGTATGTCATACATGACATCGAGCATGACTTCCTCTATGATTGCGCGGAGCCCGCGGGCGCCCGTATTACGCTTCATCGCCTCTTTCGATATTGCGCGGAGCGCCTCTTCCTTGAACTCGAGTGTGACACCGTCGAGTTCGAAGAATTTCGAGTATTGCCTGGCGAGCGCGTTCTTCGGCTCGGTCAATATCCTCACCAGCGCCTCCTCGTCGAGCGCATCCAATGTGACGATGACCGGGACCCTTCCCACGAATTCCGGGATCATGCCGAACTTCAACAGGTCTTGCGGCAGGATCTGGTCCAGCACCTCTCCGATCCTGCGTTCCTGCTTGGACTGTATGTCGGCGCCGAAACCCATGACCTTATGCCCGATCCTGTTCAGGATTATCTTGTCTACGCCCTCGAACGCTCCTCCGCAGATGAACAGGATGTTCGTGGTGTCCACCTGGATGAACTCCTGGTGCGGGTGCTTCCTCCCGCCCTGCGGCGGGACATTGGCGACGGTGCCCTCAAGGATCTTCAGCAATGCTTGCTGGACGCCCTCGCCCGAGACATCCCTCGTGATGGAAGGGTTCTCCGACTTCCGGGCTATCTTGTCGATCTCGTCGATGTATACAATGCCCTTCTCCGCCTTCTCGACGTCGTAGTCTGCCGCCTGCACGAGTTTGAGCAGGATGTTCTCCACATCCTCCCCGACGTAACCCGCCTCGGTGAGAGTGGTCGCGTCAGCAATAGCGAACGGCACGTTCAACATCCTGGCAAGCGTCTGCGCGAGCAGGGTCTTGCCCGAACCCGTCGGCCCGAGCATGATGATGTTCGACTTCTGCATCTCGACGTCATCGATCTTGCCGCCCAGGTTGACCCGTTTATAGTGGTTATAGACGGCAACCGACAGGGTTTTCTTGGCCTTCTCCTGGCCGATTACGTATTGGTCCAGGAATGCCTTGATTTCCCTGGGTTTCGGGATATCCTTCAGCTCGAATTCGGTCTCGTCACCGAGCTCTTCCTCAATTATCTCGTTGCACAGCTCGATGCACTCGTCGCAGATGTAGACCCCGGGACCCGCCACGAGCCTCTTGACCTGTTCCTGGTACTTACCGCAGAAAGAACACTTGAGTTGGCTCTTGTCGTCGCTGAATTTGAACACTCCTTTTCCACCCCTTTCCCAGGGGACTGCCGTGCCTGTTATTTTCCGCCGCGGGTCACAAATATCTCATCCACGAGCCCGTAATCCCTGGCTTCCTCCGCTGTCATATAGAAATCCCGCTCAGTATCCCTCTGTATTTTCTCCAGCGGCTGCCCCGTGTGTTTCGCCAGTATCTTATTCAGGAGCTCCCTCGTCCTGAGTATTTCCTTAGCGTGTATCTGGATCTCGGTGGCCTGTCCCTGGACGCCTCCCCATGGCTGGTGGATCATCATCTTGGCGTTGGGAAGCGAGTACCTCTTGCCCTTCGCCCCGCCGGTGAGGATGACAGCCGCGGCGCTGGCGGCAAGACCGACGCATATGGTCGAAACAGGGCACTTGATGTACTGCATTGTATCATATATGGCAAGACCGGCCGTAACCGATCCGCCCGGTGAATTGATGTACACCGCGATGTCCTTGTCGGGGTCCTCCACCTCGAGGAACAACATCTGGGCGACCACGAGGTTCGCCACGTTGTCATCCAGGGCGGTGCCTATAAATATGATCCGGTCCTTGAGAAGCCTGGAGTATATGTCATAGGCCCTCTCCCCGCGAGCGGTCTGTTCGACAACCACCGGTACAAGGTAACTCAACTAGTACCCCCCCTAAACCGTTGAACTGGCGCGCGCCGCCTGTGCGGGATCGCCAGGCGTCTCCTTGCCGCCCGCATTCCTGTGGGCAGTGTCCGCTAGGAATGCGATCGTCTTATCGTTCGTTATCGCAGTGGCGAACCCTTGAATAGCGCCCGATTGGGTCAGACTCTCGAAGAGCTTCGCGCCGTCCTGCTTCGTGGAAGCCGCGAGCCCGTCCACCATCTTCCTGACCTCGGCTTCCTCCGCCTTGATCCCCTCTTTGGCTGCAATGGCCTCGAGCACCAGTTCCGTCTTCACTTTGCGTTCCGCCGCCTGCAACAGCTGGTCCTTAACGGAGTCTTCCGTCTGGCCGCTGCCCTCGAGGTACTCCCTGAAGGTGATCTTGCTGCGTTCCAACCGCGCAAGCAGGTCTTCCAGCAACGACTGCGCCCGCCGGTTTGTCATCACCTCGGGCACCTCAACCTTGCACTGGTCCACGACTTCCTTGAGTACGGATTCTTCGTGAATAGTCCTGGCTCTCTGCTGTTTTACCTGAGTAAGCCTATTCGTAATTGCATCCTTCAACTCCTGCACGCTGGAGTATGACCCCTGCGCCCTGGCGAACTCATCGTCCACGGGAGGCAATTCCTTACGCTTGATATCCTTGACGAGAACCTTGAACACGACTTCCTTGCCGGCGAGCTCCTTGTCCTTGTGGTCTTCGGGCAGGGTTACCTTGACTTCGCGGGTCTCGCCGGTCTTCGCGCCCTTCAGTTGATCTTCGAACCCGGGCAAGAAGAACCCCGACCCCATTATGATCGTGAGGTCGGTGGCCTTCGAATTAGGGAGTTCTTCTCCGCCGGCGTATCCCTGGAAATCCACGACGACGAACGAGTCCGCCTTGACCTCCCTGGATTCCTCCACTACGAGCTGCGCCTGGCCCTCTCTGAGGCGGGCGATTTCGGCCTCCACCTCCTCCGGGGTCACGGCGACGTCCTCGCGTAGCTGCTTGACCGCCTTGTAGTCTCCGAGTTCCACTTCCGGCTTGACCGCCACCCTGACCTTGAAAGTGAGCGGCTTGCCCTCGTCTATATCAAAATCCTCTACTTCGGGATCATCCACCGGCTCGACGCCGGCCTCGTTCACGGCCTCGCGGTAGGCCCCGGGGAAAGCGACCTTGAACGCTTCATCCAGCAACCTGGGCTTTCCAACGTGCCTCTCCAGGATGTTTCTCGGCGCCTTGCCCCTGCGGAATCCCGGGACATTGGTGCTCCCGGCCAGCCTGCGGTAGGCTTTGGAAATCGCCTCTTCGACCTTTGCCGCGTCTACCTCGACACTCAGAGCCACTGTGCTCTTCTCTAGCCTCTCCACATCAACTTTCATTTATAATGGGTCCTCCAGTTGGTGGCAATTGTCGGCAATCCTGAGCAAACCCCGCCACCCGAGTCTTCCTGGGAGGCGCGGGTCCTGACGAACCCGAGCGACCCCCAGTAATGATATCGCAAAATGGGCGACAAAAACATATCCATCGCCAGTGAGCTTCTGCGGCAACATCAAAAACATACCATAATTGGCCGCCAGTGTCACGGACTCACCCCCGTAAGAACAAACACGCGGGGGTGACGCAACCCACGCCGCCACGCGTCCACACGCGCCGGCGCGCTCGCGCCGCTCCCGCGGCCCAACCCGCCAGGTCGACGTCAAGTCGCCTGTGCTATTCCTCCTTGTCCTCCGATTCTCCCAGGTACGCCTTCCGCACCGATTCGTTAGCGGCCAGTTCCGCGGCGGTCCCTTCGAGCGCAAGCCGTCCCCTCTCAAGGACGTAGCCCCTGTGGGCGATGGATAGCGCCATCTCGGCGTTCTGCTCCACCAGCAGCACTGTGGTACCCTGCCTGTTGATCTCGGCGATCATGTCGAAGACCTCTTCGATGATCGCCGGCGCCAGTCCCATGGATGGTTCATCCAGGAGCAACACGCGCGGCTGAGACATCAGACCGCGGGCCAGCGCGAGCATCTGCTGTTCCCCGCCGGACAGCGTCCCCGCCGCCTGCTGCAGCCTGTCCTTGAGGCGCGGGAAACGCGTCAACAAGTTCTCCAACAGGGCACCCGTTTCGCCCCGGCGGCGGCGCGTGTAACTGCCGAGGATCAGGTTCTCCTTTACAGTCAGATCGGCGAATACCCTCCGCCCCTCCGGAACGTGCCCGATGCCCTGCGCCACGATGCGGTGCGGCTGTTCCCCTGTGATATCCCTGTCTGCGAACACAATCCGGCCGGAGGTGGGGCGGATCAGGCCCGATACGGTGCACAGTATCGTGCTCTTGCCGGCGCCGTTGGCCCCCAGGAGCGCCACTATCTCCCGGTCCCCGACGGACAGGGAGACGCCCTGCACAGCATGGATTACGCCGTAGTGAACGTTGAGGTTTTCAATTTGAAGGAGCACGGCTCCACCTCCGGCTGCCAAGGTAGGCCTGGATCACCTGCGGGTCCTGCTGAATGGCGGCCGGCGTTCCCCTGGCGATCTCCTGGCCGAAGCTCATCACGACGAGCCGGTCGCATACATCCATGACCAGCCCCATCTGGTGCTCTATGAGCAGGATACCCAGGGAGAATTCGTCCAGGATCAACCTCACGAGGCCGGCCAGGGCCTGCGCCTCCCCGCGATTCATGCCCGCGGCCGGTTCGTCGAGAAGTAGCACCTTGGGTCGCCTGGCGAGCGCCCGGGCAATCTCGAGCCGCCTCTGCTCCCCGTACGGCAGGTTCGATGCCAATTCGCCCGCCCTCTCATTCAGCCCGAACATCTCCAGGAACACGGAGGCCTCGTCCCTGATCCTCTTGTGCCCCCGGTGATACCGGCGCGACCGCAGAAGCGCGTCCATTGTCCCGTAGCCGGCCTGCTCGTGGAGGGCGATCTCCAGGTTCTGCATCACTGTCAGGCTCTTGAAGAGCCTGATGTTCTGGAATGTGCGGGCGATGCCCAGGGAGGCTATGCGATCGGCGGACAGCCCCACAAGGTTCACGCCGTTCAACGCGACGCGCCCGCCGGACGGCCGGTAGACCCCTGTGACCAGGTTGAACACCGTCGTCTTCCCCGCCCCGTTGGGGCCGATCAGGCCCACGACCTCCCTGGTCTCCAGGTCAAGACCGAGCCCCTTCACCGCACAGAGGCCGCCGAAGTACATCGTAAGATCGCGGATTTCCAGCAACAACCGAATAGCCCCCGTTCAGCAGAGTATGACCTCTAACGTGTGACCCTCGCCCGCACCGGCTTCAATCGCTTCAGAAGATCGGAGGGATCGCGGGAAACGAAGATGATCAGCATCAGCGGGTAGATCACCAGGCGCAGGTCCTGGGAGAACCGCAGGAGCTCGGGCAGGAGCGTTAGACCGATCGCCGCGACGACTGAACCGGCAATGCTACCCATTCCCCCGACGACGACCATGAGGAGGATCTCTATCGACTTGAGGAACGTGTACTGGCTTGGATGCGCCAGCTGGACGAGGTGGGCAAGCATCCCGCCGGCCAGGCCGGCGAAGAAACTGCCGATTACGAAAGCCCTGGTCTTGTGGCGGGAGCTGCTGACCCCCAGGGACTCCGCCGCTATCTCGTCCTCGCGTACCGCGACGCACTGGTTCCCGAAGACCGAATGCACGTAACGGTGGATGAGCAAAATGCTCACCGCCGTCAATCCGAGTATCCACGGGGCGCTGCTCAGTTTCGCAATGCCCGTGAAACCCCTCGGCCCACCGACTACCGCCAGGTTGTTCAGTATGACGACCACGATCTGGTTGAACCCGAGCGTGGCGATGCACAGGTAATCGCCCCGTAGGCGCAGGATCGGCACTCCCACCAGGTACGCCACCATCGCCGCCGCCGCCGCCCCTGTCACCAAGCAGAAGAGGAATGCGGCCGCTTGCGCCGCGGTGTTGTTCCAGGCTCCAATCTGGAATACGACCTTCGTGAGGTAGGCCGACACGTACGCTCCCACCGCCATGAACCCCGCGTGGCCGAGCGAGAACTGCCCGGTCACACCGGTGACCAGATTGAGGCTGGCGGCCAGGACCGCGTTACACAGTCCGGTCATGATTACGAACATGAGATATGGCGAGATCATCTCACACCTTCTCCATGCGAGCCTTGCCCAGCAGACCGGCAGGCCGGAATAGCAGGACGACCACAAGAAGGACGAAGAACACGCCTTCCGCGATCTGGGAGTTGATGGACGTGGCGACAGTCTCCACCACGCCCATCAGTAGACCCCCGAGCACAGCCCCGGGAACGCTCCCGATTCCGCCGAGCACAGCCGCAACAAAGGCCTTGAGGCCGGGCACGACGCCCATGTACGGGCTCAGGCGGGGATAGGTGACCGCCATGAGTATTCCCGCCGCGCCCGCCAACGCCCCCCCGACCGCGAACGTGAACATGATGACGCCCTCCACGCTGATGCCCATGAGCGCGGCCGCCTTGCGATCCAGAGAGACCGCGCGCATTGCCATGCCGATCACCGTATGCCTCACCAGGTACTGCAGCACCAGCATCAGGAAGACTGCGATCGCCACGTTCAGGACCTGGATGTTGGTGACCGCCAGGCCGCGGCCAAGCGAGAACCTCTGCAGGGGGATGACGTCCGGGAACCGGCGGAAACTCGGCCCGATGAAGGGCAGCAGCCTGGCGCCGTTCTCCACCAGCAGCGAGACCCCCATGGCGGTTATCAGGGCCTTCAGGCGCGGTTTGTCCCTGAGGGGCCGGTAGGCCACCCGGTCGATGATCACACCGGCCGCCGCGCAGGCGGCCATAGAGGCGACGAGGGCGGGGGCCAGCGTCATCTTCAGCCCGATTATGCAGAAGTAGGCCACATAGCCGCCAACCATGATCAGGTCGCCGTGGGCGAAGTTTATTAGCCTGATTATCCCGTACAC
>JBLNBR010000036.1:0-140496 GCA_050260105.1 Ignavibacteriales bacterium
CTCGTGTCACTGCTCGACCATCTACACTGCATTCAATATGCTTCATGAACCGCCGGATGCGGAACCGCATGTCCGGTGGTGTGGGAGGACAGCGGGGGTGACTCCGCCTCCTACCCGATCATAGCGCGTGGCGCGCCCCAATCGCTTGGACGAGCTCCCCTTTGCGAGCCACTACCTTGCCTTCCTTCATCACCACGACCAGCCTTTGGGCGTCCTGCAGGATGCGCACATCCGCAAGGGGGTCGCCGTCGATGATGACCAGGTCCGCCATCTTGCCCGCCTCCAGGGTGCCGGTATCGCCGTCGAGGTGGAGGGCGCGAGCCCCCGTGCGCGTGGCCGCCACAATCGCCTGCATCGGCGTGAAACCGCATTCCACCATGCACTCGAGTTCGTACGCGTTCTCGCCGTGGTGATTGAACGGAGTACCCGCATCCGTGCCCACGGTTACCTGAACCCCTGCGATGACGCACATCTTGAGGCTGCGGATGTGCGGCTCGCGGAAGGCCTTGACTTTCTCCAGCGTGAACGCCGGAACCCCCGCCTCCGGCCCGTACTTGATGGTTTTGAAAGCTGCGAGGGTGGCCGCCAGGAACACGTGATGCGTCGCCATGAGTTCCACGGCTTCATCGTCCATGTACGTGCCGTGTTCGATGGAATCGACGCCCGCGACGATTGCGTTCTTGATCCCCTGTGTGCCAATGGCGTGGGCCGCGGTCGTTTTCCCGAACTTATGGGCTTCATTGATTGCGGTGCTCATCTCGTCCACCGTGAGCTGGGCGACTGTAGCCGGGCCGGGCGACATACCCCCGCCTGTCGCCATGAGCTTGATGTTGTCGGCCCCGGCCTTTATCTGTTCACGCGCGCCCCTGAGCGCTTCACCGGCGCCGTCGACGACCATGCCCATCAGTTCAGCGTGGACGTGGTCGGGAAACATGTCGCCGTGGCCGCCCGTTATCGTAAGGGCGCGACCGCTCGCAAGCACGCGGGGGCCGATCGCGTAACCCTGTTCTATCGCGTGTTTGACTGCCACGTCGATGCAGCCCTTGTCCCCCATGCTTCGTATCGTGGTAAAACCGGCCGCCAGCGTCTTCTGGGCCCGTACCAGTGCTTTGAGGGCTGCGAGGGGGGCGGCTTCCCGTATGAGGGTGTCGAAGTAATTGGGTTCGCCCCCGAGCCCGAGATGGACGTGTGTGTCTATCAACCCGGGCATGACCGTCATGCCGGTAGCGTCGAGGACCTCGGCGCCCTCAAATTCGCCGGGGCGGCTGCTGGCCTGCATTTCCTCGAAACCCCGCGACGGCCCCGCGTAGGCCAGTCTGCCACCATCTACAACGACAGTGGCGGGGCAGACCGGTTGATTCCCCGTGCCGTCTATCAGTGCTCCTCCGTGGATAACGAGCATCTCACTCAACCTCGCTTTCATAGTAGCGCGCTTCAGCCGGGGTCAGAACGGTCCCCATCGCACAGCCTGGGCGATGAGCAGGAACGCTGAGCCCATGAACAACCAGATTGAGATGAGGGGGAGGATGAATTTGAACCATTTCTCATACGGAACGCCGGCCAGCGAGAGCACGGCCATTGTCCCACCCTCAATTGGGTAGAAGATGTTGCACATGCCGTCGCCGAGCTGGTAGACGAGCACGGCGGTCTGCCGGGTCACCCCCACGATATCGGCCAGCGGTACCATGATCGGCATGGTAATCAGCGCCTTGCCGCTGGCCGACGGCACGACGAACTCGAGGAGAAGCACCGCGACGAGGAGGCCGAGCACGGTGACGCCAGCAGGGAGACTCTGGACGCACCGGGCAAGGGACCACACTATCGTGTCGATAATGTTCCCCTGCTCCACGACAACCACGATGGCGCGGGAGAACCCGACTATGAGCGCCGCCAGTGTAACGCCCTGGGCGCCCTTCGAGAACTCCTCGGCCGCCCTGCTGAGCCCCAGTCCTCCGAAGACGGCGGAGAGCACCGCGACCAGGAAGAAGACTGCCCCGATCTCCGTCATGAACCACTTGAGTTTCAGTACTCCGTAAACCATGAGCGCGAACGCGCCCACAAGCACCAGGCCCACGAGCGCGTGGCGCGAGCCCGGCTCCACAGGCTCGAGGCCGGACACGGTGCGAACGGCATCCTCCTCACGGGTGAGGCTCTTCGACGGGTCCCGCTTGACCCTCGCGGCATAACGCATGACGTACGCTATGCTCACGGCCATGAAGCACGCCAGCACGATCAGCCGGTAGGAAAGCCCGGAATAGAGGGGTAACCCCGCCACCTGCTGGGATACGCCAACTGAGAACGGATTCGTCAGCGTTGCGCTGAACGCTGCGCAGGTTGAGGCGAGTACGATTCCCGCGGCGGTCATCGAGTCGAAGCCGAGGGCCAGCGACAGTGGCAGGACGACGGGGATGTAGACTATCGCCAATTCGATGGCGCCGATGATCGCCGAGACCGCACCGAATATGAGCATCAGCAGCGGAATCAACAGGATTTCGTGACCCCTCAGGCGTTCCATGATCCTCCTGACGCCTACGACTATCGCTCCCGTGGCGTTGATGACTTCCCATGCCCCTCCGATGATGAATATGGTGAAGGCAATCATCCCGGCGTCGGTGAGTCCCCTGGGCACCGCTTCCAGCATCTTGAACAACCCCACTGGTTGCTGCTTTTGGAACTCGAATGATTGCGGATCGACCATCGGCCGCCCCTCGGGGCCCTGAATCCGCTTGTATCCGCCCGCGGGGATCACGTATGTCGCGAGGGTGGCAAGGACGACCATCGCGCACAGGATGACCAGAACATGAGGCACTCTCATCTTCATCAGCATTCCCTCCCCTGGATGTAAGTCACTTGCGCCCGAGAGAAGTCACGCCAGATCCAGTCTCTCGCAAGATGTTGAAACCGTCCGATCTTCAAATCAATCACCCCCCGACTGACCATCCAGCGCGGCGCCACGATGGAAATAACAAACCCTCCGCCCGATAGGGACGGAGGGTAGTCTCCGTGGTGCCACCCACGTTGGGTCCAGGTGCGGCTGAAACCCTTCTCTGCGGGTACGGGACGATTGAGCCCTCGCGCACTGGTCCTTATTTCGTCCGATACCGTTTCCCTGTTAACGGTGGGAATGTCCGGCAAAGCCTACTTGCCTGAGCGTTCGGTTTGCGGCTCCTGAGTCCATTCGGTACACTACCGGGTCCGGTCTTTCACTATCACCGGCTCGCTACGCCCGGCGAGTTGTACGTACTCGTCTCAATCGTCGCCTGTACTCGATGATGTTGTGATTAATCTATCACGCACCACAGTTGAATTCAAGAGGGGTACCTCCCTCAATCCCTATCATGTGATCTACCGCATTATTGGTAAGGACTGTGCAGATAATACACTGGTAACCACCTTGGGGAAAGGCTGCCAAGGGATCCGTTGTTGCGCCAGCGTTGCGCGAGGGTGAGATGCAATGGTCAGCTTGCGCAGAGCGATCAGGAACAGGGTACTGGATCGGGGCAGGAAAAGGGAACAGCGTGGTCTTGCGGGCGACGGACATGGGATAGTTGATTTGCCAGGCGCATCTCTGGAAGAAAGCCTGAGTCGGGACCTGGAAACCAACCTCCGCCGGCTAAGGTCGGTCTTTGACAGATGCAGCGATGTGGTTTTCAGGGAGTTTGTCTTCGCTCAGAATAAGCAGATCAGGCTGGCCCTGGTCTACACGGACGGTCTGGCGGACAAGGGACAGGTCAGCGACCAGATCATGCGGGCGCTAGCCCTGGAAGTGGCGATGGTCGCACCTGGCCATAAGATCACCAGGGCCCGCGCGCTGGAATTCATCAGAGAACGCGGCCTTTGTATGCACCAGATTAAGGAGACCGATAATCTCCGGGATGTCGTTCTCGGTATTCTGTCCGGGGACACAGCCCTGCTGGTGGACGGTCATGCGACCGCCATCATCAACGGGGCCAGGGGCTGGGAAGCGCGAAAAATCACCGACCCCGAAGCAGAGCCGACGGTACGAGGGTCGCGGGAATCATTTGTGGAGACGTTGCGGGTCAATACCTCGCTTATACGGCGGAGGATAAAGAGCCCCGGCCTGAAGGTTGAGACGTTAAGGCTGGGTGAGGTCACAGCCACCGATGTTGCCATTGTCTATATCAAAGGCATCGTAAACGAAAAGATTGTCGCGGAAGTCAAGAACCGGCTCGAGAGAATCCAGGTCGATGCCATCCTGGAAAGTGGCTATGTCGAGGAGTTGATCGAGGACAACCCATGGACGTTTTTCCCGACCGTCAACATCACCGAGAAGCCTGACCGGGCGGCGGCGATGTTGCTCGAGGGAAGGGTGGCAATTCTAGTCGACGGAACCCCCTTTGTGATAACCGTACCCAGTCTGCTCATCGAATACCTTCATAATTCGGAAGATTACTACGAGCGGTTCTTATTTGTCTCGGCCGTGCGGGTAGTCAGGTTCTTCTCCTTGTCGGTCTCGCTCACACTGCCGGCCCTGTATATCGCCGTGGTGAGCTTCCACCATGAGCTGCTGCCCACCACTCTCCTTCTCAGCGTCGCCGCTCAGCGAGAGGCGGTTCCATACCCGGTTCTGGTCGAGGTTTTCATTATGGAAGTGCTTTTCGAGGTTTTGAGAGAGGCCGGGATCCGCCTGCCGCGGCCCCTGGGCCAGGCGATAAGCATCGTGGGGGCCCTGGTTATCGGGGAGGCCGCCGTGCGGGCGAGCCTGGTAGCTGCCGCTACAGTCATTGTGGTGGCCCTTACCGGTATAGGATCGTTCGTCCTTTCATACCGGGTTAGCATTGCCTTCCGCTTGCTGAGATTCATATTAATGGTCCTGTCTGCGACGCTCGGCCTCTTCGGGCTGATCAGCGGGATGGCGGTCATCGTGATCCACCTGTGCACGCTCCGTTCCTTCGGGGTCCCTTACCTGTCCCCGATGATCCCTACCACCGTCGTAGACCTGAAGGACGTGGTCTTCCGGGCCCCCTGGTGGGCCATGTTCACCCGTCCCAGGCTGATCGCAAGGCAGCAGCAGAAGAGGCAGGAGGCGGGGTTGAAACCAACCCCACCGGAAACCCGGCCGAAGGTTGAGGGGTAAGTCGTATGCTGGAGAATGGGAAAATCGACGCCAAACAAGCCACTCTGTTGATGATAAGTATGGTGTTGCCTACTGCCATCCTTCTCGTTCCTGCCATTGTTGTCAAGCACGCGAGACAGGACGGCTGGATATCCCTTGTTCTCGCCACCCTCATAGGGCTGCTGATTGCCCGGCTGGTAGCAAGCCTTAGCATCCGCTTCCCGAATAAGACCCTGTTTGAATACGCGGAGGAAATCCTGGGGAGAGCGCCAGGGAAGATCGTCGGCCTTCTCTATATCTGGTGGCTTCTGCACACGAATGCCCTCATAATCGCCGAATTCGCGTCTCTACCCTGTATTATCCTGATGCCGGAAACTCCATTCGCAGTCTTTTTCATCCTCGGAATTGCTGTGTCAGGCTACGCCGTCCGAAACGGTCTTGAGGTCTTGAGCCGGTACAACCAGTTGATTGCGCCCATCAGCCTTGGGTTAGTCGTTCTCATATTCATCCTGGTTACAAGAGAGATGAAAGTCCAGAGACTGCTGCCGGTTCTTGACAACGGCCTGCTTCCCATCGTGAAGGGGGCGGCCACGCCGGCAAGCTGGCTGGGGGAGATAGTGATCCTTTCAATGATTATTCCCTATCTTACTGAGCCAAAGGAAGCCCACAAGGTTGCATTCCTCTCCGTTCTGTTGGTCGGTATTTTTATGACGTTGACGATAGTGGGGACACTGCTCGTGTTTGGACCCAACGTGACGGCCGCCTGGGTCTTCCCCGTCCTTAACGCAGTCCGGGCGGTTCTCATCGCCAATTTCCTGGAGCGGCTGGAATCCGTGGTTGTCTCGGCGTGGGTATTCACGGGCATAGCGAAAATCGGCGTATTCTACTACGCTGCGGTCCTGGGCAGCGCCCAGTGGCTGGGCCTCAAGGATTATCGTCCCCTCGTGGCGCCAACAGGGGTGATCCTCCTGGGCATGGCGTTCCTCTGTAGCAATATCGTAGACCTGCTTGACTTCGCCGCGAGAGCCTTTCCGCCCTATGCCCTTATCGTTTTCGAGGCGGGGATCCCGCTGATACTACTCGCTCTTGCGCTTATCAGGGGTAGGGGGGAAAGCAGCTGATAAAGAAGACTGCCATCCTTGTCTTGCTGGTGCTTGTCGCCAGCCTCCTGGGAGGCTGCTGGAGCCGCAAGGAAATCACCGAAATAGCCATCGTGCTGGGAACGGGGATCGACCTCTTGCCCGACGGCCGGATCCGGCTGTCGGTACAGATCGCCAGGCCCGGCGCTTTCTACGGCGGAGGTGAAGCAGGGGGCGGGGGAAGGCAACCCGCAAGCTGGGTGGTTTCCGGGGAAGGGAAAACCGTCGAGGAGGCTGCAAGGTACCTGGCTATGAGAGTCCCCCGCGAACTCTACTGGGGGCATTCCATTATCCTGGTGTTCGGAGAAGAAATGGCCAGGCGGGGGTTACGGCCAGTAGGGGATTTCTTTAATCGTGAAAGACAACCCCGGGAAACCATGTGGGTCATGGTAGCCGAAGGGGAGGCAAAGGATGTTCTGGAATGCAATTCGGTTCTGGAAAAGACTTCCGCGCAGGCCGCCGCCTTCTTGACCAGGATGAGGACCGGCTTCGCCGTCCAGATCAGGGAATTCACCGAGATGCTGGCCAGCAAAGGAGTCCAGCCGGTGGCCACCCGGGTTATCGTTAAAGAACTTGGTACCACTCAGGGCCCAACGCAGGAGGGGATGGCCCCGGCCCAAAGACAGGTGGAGGTTTCGGGCGTGGCGGTATTCAGCGAGGACAGGCTCATCGGGTGGCTGGACGATCACGAAACCAGGGGCCTGCTGTGGTTGAAAGGCGAGGTTGTGAAAGGATGCATCGCTGTGCCCAGCCCGGAGGAGCCCGATAAGGAGATATCCCTCCGGACCAGACAGGGGCAGACAAAGATCATCCCGCAATATGACGGCGGACGTGTCCGGTTTGATGTAAAGATCAAAACAGAGGCGGACATTGTGGAACAGCAGAGCCTTGAGAACCTGGCCAGACCCGAGAAGATCAAAGCCCTGGAGAAGCTGATGGGAGAGGAGATAAGAACAAGGGCCACCGCCGCACTGGAGAAGGCCCAGAGAGAGTACGGCGTGGACATCTTCGGTTTTGGGGACGCGTTTCACCGGAAGTATAAGAGGGACTGGCAAAAACTGAAAGACCGGTGGGATGAGGAATTCGCGCGCGCAGAGGTCAGCATCACCGTGGAGGCGCACGTACGAGATACGGGGCTTCTAACCAGGCGGGCGTCCACGCCGGAAGAATAGGTTCTCTCGACGGCGGGTATGTAAGGGGGTTGAGAACCGTGGTGGTCTCACTTATCTTACTGTTTATCAGCATCATCCTGTTCGAGGTGCCGGGCCTCATAAGGAAAAAGATGTGGGGCGAACTGGCGGCCTTTTCGGTATATCTCTTGATCGGCATGGCCCTGAGCATCCCTCAGGCGATGGGGATAAGGCTGCCCAACCCCACCAAAACCATTGAGGCGCTGTTCAAGCCCCTAGCGGAGTGGCTGAAATAGGCAAACCTGGGGAGGTCCTGCATGAAGTGGTTACTTCACCGGCTGAATAATGCCCTGCCCGCCGGTATTGCCCGACAAGTTATCCGGAGAGGAACGGCGCAGACCCGATTTCGCTTGACGGACCCCGAGGGTGTGGGAGGGTGTGGGTCCATCGCTGGACACCTCATCCGTCTAGAGGTTATAATGTGACTCAGTTTACGAAGAATTCGATACAATGGCGCATCTGGAGCAGGCGATCGCCCCGCGGGGGCGGTGGGGCTGGGCTTTAGCAGCGGGTTAGCCCGTGGGACCAGAAGGTCCTGCGGGCTTTTGTGATCGATTGGAGCGGCCGGGGACATCATCGCGCAGAAAGGGTTGTGTCATGGACTGGATAACGGGATGGATGTTGCGCAGGTTCGTGAAGGATTACGGCAACACCTCGGATCCCAGGGTGAGGACCGTGTACGGGTACGTGGAGGCGTGGGTCAGCATCGGCGGCAATGTCGTCATTGCCGCGGTCAACTTTTCCCTCGGCGTCGCCCTCAACAGTATCGCGCTGATTGCGCAATCGGTACACACGGCCTCCGACGTAGTCACATCCGTCGTCGTATTGATCGGATTCAGGGCTGCAGCGCAGCCGCCTGATGAACGCCACCCTTACGGCCATGGCCGGGTGGAATCTGTGGCCACACTTGTGATCGCGGTCCTGCTGCTACTCGTCGGACTGGAGTTCGCGGGAAGATCCATCGACAGGGTGCTCCACGGCGCCGAGGTCAAGGGAAACCCGGTGATAATCCTGGCCCTGTTGACCATCGGTATTGCGAAAGAATGGATGGCGAGATTCTCGATAAGCCTGGGCAGGTCTATTGGGTCTCCCGCGCTGGAGGCGGACGCTTGGCACCACAGGTCGGATGCAATCGCCAGCGCGATGGTCGCCATCTCCATCGGTTCTGCGGCGGCTGGGTACCCTACAGTGGACGCGTTCCTCGGGATCGCGGTCTCAGCACTAATCCTGTACACCGGGGCCAAACTCGCGCTATCCTCGGCGAGTTCCCTCATGGGTGAGAGCGCGGACCCGGGCCTCGTGGCGAAGATCACGGGCGCGGTGCGGTCCGTGGACGGTGTCAACGGGGTACACGGCCTGAGTGTGCACGACTACGGCGGGGTCAAGATCGCGTCAATCCACATACAGGTCGACCCTAAGATGAACGTCAGCGATTCCCACAGGATCGCGGGAGCGGTGAAGTACGCCGTCCTGGAGGCTGCGTCGGTCGAATGTGTGGTCCACGTCGAACCCGACGGCGAAGCCTCCCGCGGATGAGCCAGGACTGTCAGAGGCTGGAACGAGAAGGTTCCCGCTCATTGAAGTAGAACCACGTAGTAGAACCACCTGAAACAGGCAACCTGCACCCAACTGTGACCCAGGCGAAAACATCGCGGGGAGTGGATACGGTTGAGTGAGGAGCGGCGCGAGCGGGAGACCGTGGACCGTCCCGGGAGTGCGGAGATCACCTTTGACCTGTCCGGCGGGATCGACCCCGAAAGGGCTGCCATGTTGTTGGCCCTAAGCAGGACGAGGGAGGAAGAAGACAACATCAAGGGCGTTCTAGCGAGGATCGGTGGGTTCAGATTCGCCGTCACCGAAGTCGGGGGAATGAGCGAAACCCTCCGCTCCAAGATCGCGCCGCAGGTCATCGGCGCGAGCCTCAGCAACGGGGTGATCAGGAAATGCCCTGCCGACACGCACGCCCTGCTCCACGCCATATTGGAGGCGGAACGAGGACTCCTGATGGATGCCCCCATGAGCGGTAGCATGTCCATGAAGATCGCCGTCGTCGCGCACGGCAACTGGATAATCGTAGGCATGTTCGGGCATTCCGCGTATCATGTTCTCACGAATCACCGGCGTGCCGGGCTCGGCGCCATGCACCTTGCTGCGGTCGAGAAGCCGGAGACGTAGAGGAATTTCGAAGTGCGCGAAGAATAGGATATTGCGACAAGCGACAGTCGAGATGGTGTGAATTACCGGTTGCCTGGCAGTGGGGCGCCGTGAATGTGTGAATGTGTGAAGCCTCGGATTTCGGTCTGGGGCTTTTGCTTTTCCCCCATGACCCTGCCGGCGTCATCGAAGGGGGACCGCCGATGTTGAAACCACTCTCCGGTATCGTCGTCCTGGACCTGACCAGAGTCCTTGCCGGGCCGTTCTGCTCGATGATCCTCGGTGACCTTGGCGCCTCGGTGATCAAAGTCGAGCAGCCTGGAAAGGGCGACGACTCCAGGGCTTTTGGTCCATTCATCAAGGGCGAGAGCGCCTACGCCATGAGCCTGAACCGCAACAAACGAAGCATAACCCTCAACCTTAAGCACCCCGAGGCCGGCAGCGTGTTGAGGAAGATGGTGCGGCGGGCGGACGTGATCCTGGAGAACTTCCGCCCCGGCACAATGAAGAAGCTGGGCCTGGACTACGAATCCTTGAGGGCGGTCAATCCGTGCATAATCTACGCGGCTTGCTCGGGCTTCGGCCATACCGGCCCATACAGCCTCCGGCCGGCGTACGACCAGATCGTCCAGGGCATGGCCGGTGTCATGAGCATCACCGGGCACCCCGGCGGACCGCCGACGAGGGTCGGCACTTCCATAGGGGACATCACAGCGGGCCTCTTCACCGCGATCGGGGTTCTGTCGGCCCTACACTATCGCGACAAGACCGGTGTAGGGCAATTCATCGACGTAGCCATGCTGGACTGCCAGGTCGCGATCCTGGAGAACGCCATCGCCCGCTACTTCGTCACGGCCGAAGAACCGGGGCAGGTCGGCAACCGCCACCCGTCGCTCGCTCCTTTCACCGCAATCGCCACCGGCGACGGCCACATCAATATCGCAGTGGGCAATGACACACTGTGGGAGAAGCTGTGCACGGCAATAGACAGGCCCGGACTCGCCAACGACAGTCGGTTCGCCACTAATGCGCTGCGCGTCTCCAATTGGCCTGAACTGGACTCCATCCTGAGCGAGGTCTTCGCCGGAAAGACGAGCGCGGACTGGTTGGAGATACTCGAAAAGCAGGGCGTCCCCTGCGGTCCCATCAACAGCATCGGCGGGGTGGTGAACGACCCGCAGGTGTCCGCGAGGGGAATGATCGTGGAGACCGATCACCCCGTGGCCGGCAGAGTCAAGATGGCCGGTATTCCCATCAAGATGTCCGAAACGCCTCTCACGATCGACCGCCCTGCCCCCACGTTGGGCCAGCACACCAGCGAGATTCTGAGTGAGTTCGGGTTCAGCGCCGGGGACATAGAATGGCTCATTGAACAGGGGGTGGTGTGACAGCCCGGAGCTCGTGTAGCGCCCGTACGCGGGTTCACACCACACGGATGGGGGTGTCTGAAGTGAGGGAATTCGTCGCGGCGGGGATCCAGATTGCCTCCGAGCCAAACGATATCAGCGCGAACGTCAAGAAGGCCGTTGAGTGGCTCCCGAAGGCGGTCGACCTCGGGGCAGAGCTGATCGTTTTCCCCGAGACAGTCACCACGGGCTTCTCTCCCGGGGTCTCCAGGCAGGAGCTCTGGGACATGATTGACGTCGTCCCTGGCCGGACCACAGAGGCGATCCAAGAGGCGGCGGCGCTGCATGGAGTATACGTGGTCTGGCCCACGTACGAACGCGGGGAAGAGCGTGGAGTGGTCTATAACGGCGCCTTCCTGATCGACCGGAGGGGGAAGATCGCAGGTAGATATCATAAGACCCATCCTTTCCCCGGGGAAAGGATCGAAGCGGGGTATTGGACGACGCCGGGCAGGTCAGCCGACGTATTCGAGACGGACTTCGCCACAATCGGGATGATCATCTGCTACGATGGGGACTTCCCGGACCTCTCCACTACGCTTGCGCTGAAAGGCGCGGAAGTGATCGTCCGGCCGTCGGCCCTGTTGAGGACATTCGACCACTGGTGGGCAACCAACTTCGCGCGCGCGTATGACAACCATGTGTACGTGATAGCCGTCAACACAGTGGGCCACGATGCCGCCAACAACTACTACTTCGGGCACAGCATGATCCTGGCGCCCAACGGGTGGAAACTGGCGCAGGGCCGGTGCGCACAGGAGATCGTGTACGCCAAGATCACGCCGGACGCCCTGAAGCACATATACGGCGGCATGACCTCAGAACAGGCCTTCGACCATCTCGAAGACCGCAATATGGGTGTGTACAACGTGATGAGAGAGGGCAAGTCCAGATTCGAACCGGCGCGCCGGATCCCTTACAAGAAGTGATCGTGGAGTGATGATATGTCCCCCGGTCAAGCAGAAGATCATCGAGGCGGCGAAGGTATACGCGATTTGGGCCAGCCACGTGCAGGGCCAGAAGTGGCAAAGGGCGTAATCTCCGGACAATTTGGCATCATTGGATCAATGAGTCAGGCCACCATTCCAAATTGGATCAAAAAAGATCCCATTCACTGTCATTTGAGGGAGGATTCCATGGGCTGACGGAGAATGATACCGGGGATCTTGAGTGAGTGACCATCGGCATGACACGTTCGGGATCATGGTGCCAGACCGGGGGGCCACAAGCCTCTCTACGCAGGCAACACCTGATCTGAGCCCACTGTCATTGCGGGCGCCAGGTCAGGTGTTATACTATGCCGGGGAGGGAACGAGAACGAATGTCTGACAGAGAAGGGCTTGACCGGATCAAGCGGATGAAACGACAGTGGGAAGAGGGTTCCTTGAAGGCCGTCCTTTCCAAGCACCCCGAGACCAAGCCCCAGTTTGTGACCGGTTCGAACATTCCGGTCGAAAGGCTCTACACTCCGGCTGAAGTCGAATCGCTGGACTACGAGATGGATCTGGGCTTGCCTGGAGATTATCCGTACACCAGGGGCGTGCAGCCGACGATGTATCGAGGGCGTCTCTGGACGATGAGGCAGTACGCCGGGTTTGGCTCCGCGGAGGAGTCCAATCAAAGGTACAAGTACCTCTTGAAGCAGGGCCAGACGGGGCTGAGCGTGGCCTTCGACCTGCCCACACAGATCGGATATGATTCCGATGACCCGTTGGCCGAAGGCGAGGTGGGGAAGGTCGGGGTGGCCATCGACTCGCTGGCCGACATGGAGACGCTATTCGACGGCATCCCCCTCGACAAGGTCAGCACTTCGATGACGATCAACGCCCCCGCCGCCATTCTCCTTGCGATGTATATCGCTGTCGCCGAGAAGCAGAGTGTCCCCGCCGAGAGGCTCTCCGGGACCATCCAGAACGACATCCTGAAGGAATACGCGGCGCGCGGGACCTACATCTTTCCCCCCAAACCGTCGATGCGGCTCATCACCGACATCTTCGCGTACTGTTCGAAGCACCTCCCTGATTGGAACACCATCAGCATAAGCGGGTACCACATCAGAGAAGCGGGGGCCACGGCGGTGCAGGAGGTAGCGTTTACCCTGGCCAACGGCATCGCTTACGTTGACGCCGCGATCGGGGCCGGGCTGGACGTGGATCGGTTTGGGCCGAGGCTGTCGTTCTTCTTCAACGCACACGCGGACCTCCTGGAAGAGGTCGCGAAGTTCCGTGCAGCCAGACGGCTCTGGGCCAGGATAATGAAGGAGAGGTTTGGGGCGAAGGACCCCAGGTCGCTGATGTTGAGGTTCCATACCCAGACGGCGGGGTCGATGCTCACCGCACAGCAGCCGGACAACAACATCATTAGAGTCACGCTTCAGGCCCTTGCGGCTGTGCTGGGGGGGACTCAGTCGCTCCACACGAACTCCAGGGACGAAGCCCTGGCCCTCCCGTCCGAGGACTCTGTCCGGATCGCTCTCAGGACCCAGCAGGTCATCGCCCACGAGAGCGGGGTCACGAACACGATTGACCCCCTGGCCGGTTCGTACTACGTCGAGTGGCTGACCAATCGCATCGAGAAAGACGCGAGCGATTATATAGCCAAGATCGACATGCTCGGGGGATCGCCAACCGCTATCGAGAAGGGATTCATACAGCAGGAGATCCAGGACAGCGCCTACAGGTGGCAGAAAGAGGTCGAGAAGGGTGAGAGGATCGTGGTTGGAGTGAACAAGTTCCAGATCCAGGAGCCTCCACCCAGCGGTCTGCTCAGGGTCGACCCGGCTGTGGGCGAGCGCCAGAAGCAGAAGATCGCCGCCGTCCGGGCGAAAAGGGACGGCGCGCGCGTGCAGACAGCCCTCGAGAACTTGAGCCGCGCCGCTCAGGGGACGGACAACCTCATGCCGCACATCCTGGAAGCCGTGCGGGGCTACGCAACCCTTGGTGAGATATGCGACGCGTTGCGGAAGGTATTTGGTGAGTACAAGTCCACCGTCAGTCTGTAAAGGAGGGTTGAGGAAGTGACTGAACGTCGCATCAGAGTACTCGTGGCGAAACCGGGTCTCGACGGGCACGACAGGGGCGCGAAGGTGATCGCCAGATCACTGCGCGATGCCGGCATGGAAGTGATCTACACCGGCCTGAGACAGACTCCGGAACAGATCGCGGAGACGGCCCTGCAAGAGGACGTGGACGTCGTGGGGCTGAGCATTCTTTCCGGCGCCCACCTGACGATTTTCCCGCGTGTGATCGACCTCCTGAAGCAGCGCGGCCTCGGTGACGTGCTCATAGTGGCCGGCGGGGTCATACCCAATGATGATATTCCCGCCTTGAAGGAGATGGGCGTCGCGGCCGTATTCACCCCCGGCGCCTCCACCCAGGACATTGCCGGCTTCATACAGGCCAACGTGAAGCGGAGGTGCTGATATGGCGTCCGAATTCGAGGTATCCCGGTTGGACCACGTCGGCATAGCGGTCAGGAGGATTGACGAGGCCTCCAGGTTGTACGTGGACGTTCTCGGCTTGAAGGTCCACGACGTCGAGGTCGTACCGGAGCAGAAGGCAAAGGTTGCATTCATCCCGATGGGCGACAGCGAGATTGAACTGCTTGAGTCCACAGCGCCGGACGGGGCCGTGGCCAAGTTCATCGAGGCGAAAGGGGAAGGGATTCAGCACATCGCGCTCAGGGTAACCAGCATTGAAGAGGCCCTCAGGAAGTGTAAGGAAGCGGGTCTGAGACTAATCGACGAAACGCCCCGGAAGGGCGCGGGAGGCGCCAGGATTGCATTCGTGCATCCCAAAGGCGCCAACGGTGTGCTTCTGGAGCTGTGCGAGAGACCGTAGGCTCTATCAGGAGACGGAGGTGAGCCAGTTGGGGATCGACGAGAAACTTGCCGAACTCGAAGAACGACGCAATAGGGTGAAACAGGGGGGTGGCCCCGAGCGGCTGGAGAAGCAGAAGAAGGCTGGTAAGATGACAGCCCGCGAACGGATCGATGCCCTGCTCGATCCGGGGACGTTTGTGGAACTCGATGCCTTTGCCGAGCATCGCTGCACGGATTTCGGCATGGGCGCGGTCAAGGCGCCCGGGGAAGGTGTGGTGGCGGGGTACGGCGCAGTGAATGGGCGCAGCATATGTGTTGCTGCGCAGGACTTCACCGTCATCGGCGGGTCCCTGGGCGAGATGCACGCGATGAAAATATCCAAGGCCCTGGAGCTTGCGAAGAAGATGGGAATCCCCTTCGTATCACTAAACGATTCAGGCGGGGCGAGGATACAGGAGGGTGTCGACGCGCTAAAGGGCTACGGTGAGATATTCTACAGGAACTCCATATACTCAGGCGTCATCCCTCAGATATCCGTAATCCTAGGCCCGTGCGCCGGCGGGGCCGTGTATTCGCCCGCCCTCACGGACTTCACGTTCATGGTCGAGGGTGTCAGCAACATGTTCATCACCGGGCCGCAGGTGATAAAGGCCGTCACAGGCGAGGAAGTCAGTCCTGCGGAACTCGGCGGCGCCACGGTGCACAACAGGGTGAGCGGCGTGGCCCACTTCTGGGCGGCTGACGAGAAGCAGTGCTTCTCGATGCTCAGGACGCTCCTGAGTTACATCCCCTCCAACAACCTGGAAGACCCGCCGGCGGTAGAGGCGAACGACGATCCCGGCAGGTCGGACGAGTCGCTGCGCGACCTGGTGCCGGCCGAGCCCAACAAGCCCTATGACATGAAGGACCTGATCAACGCGGTCGTCGACGCGGGGTCGTTCTTCGAAGTACACCAGTACTATGCGGAGAACATCGTTGTCGGATTCGCCAGGCTGAACGGCCGGTCTGTCGGCGTAGTCGCCAACCAGCCGAAGGTGAAGGCCGGTTGTCTCGACATCGATGCCTCGGACAAGGCATGCAGGTTCATTAGGTTCTGCGACTGCTTCAATGTCCCGCTGATCACGTTCTCGGACGTCCCGGGGTATTTGCCCGGTGTGGGCCAGGAGCACGGCGGCATCATACGTCACGGCGCCAAGCTCCTGTACGCGTATTCTGAGGCGACCGTGCCCAAGATCACCGTGATCGTCCGCAAGGCTTACGGCGGAGCATACATCGCCATGTGTTCGAGACACCTCGGGGCGGACCTGGTGTTTGCGCTGCCGACAGCCGAGATCGCCGTCATGGGGCCGGAGGGCGCGGCCAACATCATATTCAGGGACGAGATCGCGTCGGCGCAGGATCAGAAGGCCATGAGGGCGCAGAAGATCGAGGAATTCCGCGACAAATTCGCAAACCCGTACATTGCAGCCGCCCGGGGGTATATAGATGATGTCATCGACCCGAGGGATATCAGGCCAAGGCTCATAAGCGCACTCGAGGTCTGCAGGAGCAAGGCCGAGTCGAGACCGGCCAAGAAGCACGACAACATCCCCATGTGACAGCCGGTCGGAGTCTACACACGGCGTCGCGAGCCGGAGGAAGTCGCGTGTATTGGAGAGGGGAAGGCAGATGGCTGATACAATTGCGAATGGTTTCTGGTTGACGATCATCGACATGACCGTTGTATTCCTGGTGCTCTATATAATTGCGCTCACCATAAAGGCGATAAAGATCGTTGTGGCGCCGCTCGGCAACGGCCCCGGCGGGGGCGGCGCGAACAGGCCGGAGACCCCGGAACCGGAGTCAGGGGACCCCGTGGCGGTTGACGCTGCCGGGAGTGACGCAGTAGAGGGCCCGGAAGGACTGAATGCGGAGACAACGGCGGTGATCACCGCAGCGTTGGCCGCTTATCTCGAAGAACCCGCTTTCGTCCCGGTCGTGATGGACGGACAGGCCCGGAGATGGGAAAGTCTCTGGGCGATGGCGGGTCGCACAAGGGTAATGCAGGCCAGGGATCTAGCGAAGAGGAGGGCCACGGCATGAGGAAGTTCAAGATTACTGTCAATGGTAAGGAATACGAAGTGGGCGTCGAAGAGATACGCGGCGAGGCGCGCCCTGTGTCCGTGACGGCGGCCCCGGCGCCGCAGCCCGTGAAGGCTGGACCAGCGAAGGTGGAGGCGACCAGGGTGGAAGCCCCCAGGGCGAAATCCGCCACCCCCACGGCGCCCGCGAAGAACGCGGGTCCGCAGGATGGCCTGGTGTCCGCCCCAATGCCCGGCACCGTAAGCGAGGTCCTGGTGCGGGAGGGCGACCGGGTGAAGAAGGGCCAGGTCCTGGTAATGCTCGAAGCCATGAAGATGCAGAACGAGATCATGGCGGGGCACGACGGCGTAGTTAAGTCCGTACATGCGACTAAAGGCGCGAGCGTAAACACGGGTGATCCGCTGGTGGTAGTGCAACCCAGCTAGGACGCCGGCTGCAACACGCCTTTTTTTGGGGCACGTTGAAGGGGGACGACACCATGGATCTTGCGAACGTCTTCAGCACGCTCGCGGCCAGCACCGGTCTGGCTGCGCTCACCTGGGGCAACGTTGTGATGCTGGGGGTCGGGTGCGTGCTGCTGTATCTTGCGATAGCGAAGGGTTTTGAACCCTTGCTGCTGCTTCCCATAGGATTTGGCTGCGTTGTGGCCAACCTCCCGATGACGGGCATCATGAATCCGGGGGGCCTGTTCCACTTCCTCTATTACGGCGTGGAGCACGAGATCTTCCCGCCCCTCATATTCCTCGGGGTGGGCGCGATGACGGACTTCGGCCCGCTGCTCGCGAACCCGAGCACGCTGCTCCTGGGCGCAGCGGCCCAACTCGGGGTGTTCATCGCCCTCCTGGGCGCGAAGTTCCTCGGTTTCACCCTGAAGGAGGCTGGGTCCATAGGGATCATCGGCGGTGCCGATGGGCCCACGGCGATCTACACAACGATGAAGTTGGCGCCCCACCTCCTGGGGCCCATCGCGGTGGCGGCGTACTCATACATGTCGCTTGTGCCCCTGATCCAGCCGCCCATCATGCTGGCTCTGACCACCAAGAAGGAAAGGACGGTGGTCATGGAGCAGCTCAGGCCGGTTTCGAAGGCGGAGAGGATCATATTCCCCGTCGTTGTGGCCATCGTCGTGAGTCTCCTGTTGCCGATGGTGGCGCCGCTCATCGCGATGCTCATGCTGGGCAACCTGTTCCGCGAGTGCGGAGTGGTGGACCGGCTGTCCAAGACGGCGCAGAACGAACTCATCAACATCGTGACAATATTCCTCGCGACGTCGGTCGGGGCGACGATGAGCGCAGAGTCCTTCCTCAACATCAAGACGATCGAGATCATCGCCCTCGGCCTGGTTGCGTTCGCGAGCGGGACCGCGGGCGGCGTCCTACTGGGGAAGTTGATGTACTACTTAAGCGGCGGCAAGGTGAACCCGCTCATCGGCTCCGCGGGCGTGTCTGCCGTCCCGATGGCGGCGCGCGTTTCGCAGGTGGTCGGGCAGAGGGAGAATCCGGGCAACTTCCTGCTGATGCACGCAATGGGTCCCAACGTTGCGGGGGTCATCGGCACAGCGGTGGCGGCCGGCACGATGCTGGCCCTCTTGAAGTAGGATACTCGTGTCCGCGGCCGGCGGGAAGCGCAGGCCGCGGGCGATCATGCAACACATGGACGCTGGTGAGTGATGGGACTGGTATCGCGAATACTCGCGGGTGACCGGCTCGCGCTGGCGCGGGCCATAACCGCGGTCGAGGACGGCGCCCCTTCGTCCAGGGATATCATCCGGGAGGTGTATCCCCACACCGGCCGCGCGTACGTGGTCGGCATAACGGGTTCCCCGGGGGTGGGGAAGAGCTCACTGGCCGACGGCCTCATCCGCGACTGGCGGCGGGAAGGCAAGAAGGTCGGAGTGATCGCGGTGGACCCCACGAGCCCGTTCACGGGAGGGGCCCTGCTCGGCGACAGGCTCAGGATGGATTCTCACTCGCTGGACAGCGGGGTATTCATCCGGAGCCTGGCGACGCGGGGGCAATTGGGGGGCTTGTCGCGAGCCACCGGCGCCGTCCTGAACCTGCTTGACGCGTATGGGTGCGATGTCGTCTTCATCGAGACCGTCGGCACCGGCCAGTCGGAAGTAGAGATCATGAGGTTCGCGCATACTGTGCTTGTGGTGGTCGCGCCGGGCATGGGTGACGATGTACAGGCCATGAAGGCCGGCATCATGGAGATCGGCGACGTGTTCGCCGTGAACAAGGCGGACAGGGAGGGCGCCGACAGGACGGCGATGGAACTGCAGTACGCGCTCGACCTTGCGCCCGCCGGGCGCCCGTGGCGGCCCCCGGTGATCAAAACGGTGGCATCGACCGGTGAGGGAATACCGGAACTCGCGGCGAAGATCAGGGAACATGGGGCATTCGCCCGGGACGCCGGCGAACTCGAGGCCCACAGGTTGCGGGCCTCGGAGTTCGAGATCAGGGAACTGCTGGCCGAATCAGTCGTCGTGCCGGTTATCAGCAGGGCAAGAAGGACCGGTCGTTGGGACGAGGTAATCGCCGGCGTAGCCACGCGCAAGATTGACCCCTATACTGCGGTCGAGATGCTGGTGGGGCCGCTGGGGGAGGATGAGGGAATTGGCGGGGAGACTGGCAAGGGAGGTTCTTGACGAACTCGGGAGGCTTGTTCCGGACAGTCTGTTGCTGCAAGACGAATCGATGTCCAGTCATACCTCGTTCAAGATCGGCGGACCTGCCGATCTTCTCGTTTTGCCGTCAGGGATCGCCGACTTGAAAAGGGTCGTTCAATTCTGCATCCGGACGGGAACCCCCTGGTTCGTCATGGGGAACGGCACCAACCTCCTGGTAAGGGACAAGGGCATCCGTGGGGTCGTGATCAAGATGGCGGGGACCCTGAATCACATCAACCTGGAGGGCGATCGCATCGCGGCCGGCGCAGGGGCCCTGCTGCGCGACGTCAGCGTGTTCGCGGCGCAACACGGCCTTTCGGGACTGGAGTTCGCGTGCGGAATCCCGGGGACCATGGGGGGCGCTGTGGTTATGAACGCGGGGGCGTACGGCGGAGAGATGAAGGACGTCGTCGAATCGGTCAGGTTGCTCTCGCCGGGGGGCGAGATACGATCCGTTCCCGCTTCCGCTATGGAGTTCGGTTACAGGAAGAGCGTTCTCCAGGATTCGGGCGACATCGCCCTGGAGGCCACCCTTACCTTGCGGCGCGACGATAAGGGGCGGATTGAGGCGACCATGCGCGATTTCGAGGAGAAGCGAAAGGCGAAGCAACCACTGGATGTCCCGAGCGCCGGGAGCGTGTTCCGGAGGCCGGAGGGCCACTTCGTCGGGCCGCTCGTCGAGGGGGCGGGATTGAAGGGCTTCCGAGTGGGGGATGCCGGCGTGTCTGGATTGCACGCGGGCTTCATCGTGAATCACGGCCATGCCACGGCCGGAGATGTTCTCCTGCTGATAGGCCATATACAGGACACTGTATTCAGGCGGTACGGGGTACGGCTCGAACCGGAGATCAAGGTGGTCGGTGAGGCGTGATTTGAGCGGGCTGTGACGCCGCACGAAATGATACCGGGGGTGGTGGTTTGAGGAGGTGGGTAAGACCGAGGGCGGTACCACGCGGCGGAACCGTCGGTATCATCTCGCCCTCGGGGCCGGTCGAAGCGGAAGCCCTCGAGAGGGGCATTACAGCGATTAAGGGCATGGGTTTCGACATCCGCCTGGGCCGGCACGTGCTGGATAAGCGCGGGTACCTCGCTGGAGATGACACCAGCCGCGCCGCCGACCTGAACCAGATGTTTCGCGACCCCGGGATCGACGCCGTGGTATGCTCGCGCGGCGGATACGGCGCCACGAGGATTCTCGACTTGATCGATTATGAGGCCGTCCGTTCCAGCAGGAAGGTTTTCGTGGGGTTCAGCGACATCACGGCCCTTCACATTGCGATACACCGGCGAGCGCGCCTTGTCACGTTCCATGGTGCGGTCGCCCACGCCGGAAGCGAACAGGCCGTCAGCGACTACAACAATTCCAGCCTGCTCAGGGTCATCACCTCTAGAGAGCCGGCCGGCGAACTCCATAACCCGCCGGGCGAACCGCCGCCCGTGGGCGCTCACGGCGGCCGCTCCCTCGGGAGGCTCGTGGGAGGGAACCTCAGCCTGATCACCGCCTCGATCGGCACGCCCTACGAGATCGACACAAGGGGGGCGATCCTGGCGGTGGAAGAGGTCACGGAGAGACCGTACCGCCTCGACAGGATGCTCCGCCAGTTGAAACTCGCGGGCAAACTGGATGGAGTGGCGGGGATCGTCCTCGGCGAGTTCGTGCGCTGCGAGGCCGATCCGGAGAAACCATCGCTCAGCCGCGAAGAGGTACTGGAGGAGTATTTCGGGGGTCTTGGAGTCCCCGTGGTTTCCGGGCTACGGTTTGGGCACGGGGCCTACCGGCTCACCCTGCCCCTCGGAGTAATGGCCGAGATCGACGGGGACTGCGGCAGTCTAGCCATAGTGGAGCCGGCCGTTGCGTAGTGGAGGGATCCGATGAACCGCAAACGCGGGTCTACCCTCTCCGGTAGATCTGTGGAAATCGAGATCACCGGGCTCAATCACGAAGGTGACGGCGTCGGTCGTTACGCGGGCAAGGTCGTGTTCATTGCCGGAGCGCTGCCGGGGGACGTCGTGGACGCGGCAATCACCCAGGAGCGGTCCAGTTACTCACGGGCTGGAGTGCTCAGCATCAAGAAACCATCATGCTTCAGGACCTCGCCGCAGTGCGGGGTGTTCGAGGAATGCGGCGGGTGCAGCCTGCAGATCATGGACTATGGTGCGCAGCTCACCTGGAAAAGGCGGATCGTGGAAGACGCCGTCATCAGGATAGGCGGGCTGCAGGGTGTGACGATACACGACACCGTGGCGTCCCCCTCGGTGTGGCATTACAGGAACAAGGCCATGTTCCCCGTGGGCAGGCTGGGCGATAGGCTCGTGGCCGGCTGCTACAGGCGCGGCACCCATGAGATCGTTCCATCGGCGTCGTGCAAGATCCAGCACCCCACGAACAACCTCATCCTCTCGGAGATCTTGAGGCTGTGCGGGGAATATGGGATCCCTCCGTACGATGAGCAAACGGGGCGCGGTGTGCTGAGGCACATTATGGGGCGGGTGGCCGTGGGCACCGGTGAATCCATGGCGGTGCTGGTCACGGCCACGAGGAAAATGCCGTACGCAGGGCCCATCGGCAAGGCCCTGGCGGAGGCGGTGCCCGGCCTGGTCAGCGTTGTCCAAAACGTCAACCCTGAGCGGACCAACATCGTGCTGGGCAGGGAATGGAGGGTCATCTGGGGGCGGGAGTACATTGACGACCTCTTCGGCAACGAGCGGATCGGAAGGCGCCACTTTCGTGTCTCTCCCCTGTCGTTCTACCAGGTAAATCCGGAACAGGCGGCCCAGGTCTACGCGAAGGCGCTGGAATTCCTCGAGACAGGCCCTCACGCGACCCGGGACCGCGCCGCCCTGGACCTCTACTGCGGCATCGGCACGATCACCCTGTTCCTGGCATCCCGTTTCGCCGCGGCCACCGGGGTGGAGGAGAACGGCGAAGCCGTGCGGGACGCCCGGCGTAACGCCAGGATCAACGGGATCGAGAACGTCCGGTTCGTCGAGGGCCGGGCGGAGCGGGTTGTCCCGTCGCTTGCGGCCGAACTCGCCGCGTCCGGAACGGCGCCTGAAGCGATCGTCCTCGATCCACCGCGAGCGGGCTGCGAGAAACCGGTTCTCGAAGTCATCGGCCGCGTTCGGCCGCGCAGCATCAGCTACGTTTCATGCTACCCTTCCACGCTCGCCAGGGACCTCGCCCACCTTGTGAGCCTCGGGTACCGGGCAGTTGAGGTCCAGCCGTTCGACATGTTCCCCCATACCCCCCATGTGGAGAGTGTGGCAAGGTTGGAGATTAACCGCCTTGGGAGTGGCATTCGAAAAGGGTGAAGCCGAAACAGAATACTGCCGCAGAAGTCGGGATTGATGTAGTAGATGCCGAAGTAGTCGAGCGATGCAGATGTGGCGTTGAAGTAGGGAGGCCCAGTTTCATGAGTACGGCAATCTACTTCTTCTCCGGTACGGGGAATTCTCTTGCTGTGGCAAGAGACATTGCAGAAAGAGCCAACGCGTCTGGCAGAGAAAAAGAATGTACCGTAGTGTCGTAGCCGTGGTCAGCAGGCCCGAAATGCACCGTGGACGGAGAGGGAGGGAGACGCGTGTCCAGGCTGAGGGAGATGCCCAACATAGGGGGAGCCGTCGCAAAGCGACTCGTTGACGCGGGTATCAGTGACCCCGAACAGTTGAGAGGGATCGGGAGCCGGGAGGCTTTCGCAAGGATCCGGCGGGTCGATGGGAATGCCTGTTACAGCATGCTCTGTGCACTCGAGGGGGCGATCCAGGGGGTCAGGTGGCATTACCTCAGCGACGAGGTGAAGAGGGACCTGAAGGAGTTCTACGATTCCCTCTAGAAGAACGCGCCGCCGATTGGGAGTGCCCAGAGTCTGTGCCCTGCGAGAGAGTACTCCATGACCTTCGAGGGAGGCGACTGAGTTGGATCCCTGGTGGATTGGTCTCATTGGCTCGGATCCGTGCCAGTGGATCATGGAATCGGATGAGCCGGCCGCGAAGTGGATAATCCTCAAGCACGTGCTGGGTAGGCCCGATGATGACCCCGGCGTCCGGCAAGCCCGCGCCGGGGTTCTCGATAGCGCGCCTGTCAGGGAGTTGATCGCGTCTCTCCCTGATTGGGAGGAGGATGCGCAGGCATCAGGGCACAATAGCATGAGATTCATCCCGAACATGTTGAACCTACTGGCTGACATGGGGGTCGGCGCCGGCGACGATCCTGGGATCGAGTCCATTCTCGACAAGATGCTGTTGCACCAGGCAGAGAACGGGAGGTTCCAGGCGTTCGGTCGCATTGCGAGGGCCGGAGACTCCGGACCTTCGTGGGGGAGCTTGCTGTGCGACACGCACGCGATCATCGAGGTGCTCATACGGTTCGGCCGCGCGAGTGACCCCCGCGTTATCGCGGGGATCACTCGGATGGGCGAAGACGTCGCATCAACCCGCCAGGGCACGGCCTGGCCCTGCGTCCCACATTCATCCAACGGGTTCAGGGGACCCGGCCGCAAGGACGATTTCTGTCCCCAGGTCACCCTGGAAGCATTGCGCGCCTACTCGCGGCTTCCTGAAGGCTTGCGGCCCGGCACTCTGTTGGATGCGGCGCGAGCCTGCGCCAGGGCATGGCTCAACCGGTCCACCGAGCGGCCGTACATGTTCGGTCACGGATACCGATTCAAGACCGTGAAGTGGCCCCCGTTCTGGTATGATGTGTGCTGGGTTCTCGATACCCTCGGAAGATACCCGGATCTCTGGCAGGGCGACCGCTCCAGCGCCGCGGATCGCCGGGCCGTCGCCGAGATGACCGCCTGCATGATTGCGTACAACTTCGGACCCGGCGGCCTGGTGACACCTCGTTCCTGTTACCTCGGGTTCCCGGGGTTCTCGTTCGGCCAGAAGAAACGCCCCTCACCGTTCGCCACCGCAAGGCTGATATCGATCCTGCACCGGTTCCATGGCCTGGAAGAGGACATTGCATCTGTGGACGTCCCCAGCCTCGGGAGTTCGAAGGGCGGATCGGGCGTGGCCAGGCCTCCGAGACACGCGCCCTGACGCCGGCCGGGCGCCCGGACTATTACCTGCCTTGACGGTCATCTGCCTGGACAGTCATCTGCCTTGACGTCATCTGCCCCGCGCCACTTCAGGACATACTATCATGCAGCGAATCGCGAGGGTGTCCTGGAAGGAGGAACGGAGGCCTTGCGTCACGACAACGGCGGCGAACTCCCGCCCAAGAGTCCGAAAACGCTCGTCGACATCGATAACCCCGATGACGCCGAATTCCCGGAGGGGCCCGAGGGACCGGAGGACGAGGAACTCCCGGAAATCGAAGTACCCGAGATTGAAGCCCCCGATGATGGTGGCGAGATCCTCGAGAGCAGCCGCAAGGGCAGGCTCTTCCGGAACGTTTAGGGGGAGAGTGAATGCCTGAACTGCGGAAAGACCCGTTGACCGGTACGTGGGTCGTCATAGCGACCGAGAGGGGAAAGCGGCCGAGCGATTTCGCGCGTCCCGCGCCGGCCGCAAAGGGCGGGACCTGCCCTTTCTGCTACGGAAGCGAGCGAATGACTCCTCCCGAAGTGCTGGCCTACAGGGACGGCTCAGAGCCGGACACCCCCGGCTGGAGTGTAAGGGTGGTGCCCAACAAGTTCCCGGCCCTCTCCCCGGATCTGGAGAGGGAGGAGGCGCGGCGTTTCGGGCCTTTTCTGGAAATGAACGCAAGCGGCGGGCACGAGGTGCTGATCGAGTCCCCCAAGCATGATTCCACCCTCGGCACCCACGACGCCGGGCAGGTGGAGTTGATCCTCCGGGCCGTGAAGGAACGGCTCGTGCACTATCGTGATTCCGGCCGCGTCGAGTACGTCCAGGTATTCAAGAACGCGGGGCCCGCCGCGGGCGCTTCGCTGGAGCACACTCATTTCCAGATGATCTCTCTGCCGCTGGTGCCGGATGCGGTTGAGCGAGAAACGGCGAAGATGAGGGGGAACGGGGGTCACAAGTGCGCGCTTTGCGACATCCGGGAGTATGAGAGCGGCCGAGGAGAAAGGGTGATTGACAGGCCGGATGGTTACCTCGTGTGCTGCCCGTTCGCCTCACGGTTCCCCTACGAAACGTGGATAGTGCCGGATGAACACGAGGCGCACTTCGAGGACCTTACGGACGAGGGTTTGAGGAGACTCGCCCCGGTGCTCAGGGACACCGTGGGGCGGCTGGAATCGGCCTTCGAGAACGTGCCGTATAACCTCATCCTCCACACGGCCCCGTTCGGAGTCGCGTGGGACGGGTTCCACTGGCACATAGAGATCCTGCCCAGATTGACCATAGCCGCCGGGTTCGAGTTCGGCACGGGACAGTTCATAAACCCAACGCCGCCCGAGATGGCCGCCCGGTTCCTGAGGGAGACCGGTCTCAGGCGCGAATACCCGGTTGGGGCGAGGCGCCTGGACACAGACGAGGGGGATAGGCCGAGTGATACTGGATCGTAATCTGCGAATACTGCTTGCTTCGTCGGAGATTGCCCCGTTCGCCAAAGTGGGAGGGCTGGCGGACGTGGCCGGATCCCTTCCCAAGGCGTTGACCGCCCTGGGCAATGACGTCAGGGTGGTGATGCCGAAATATCAGTCGGTGGCGCCCGAGGCCACGCTCACCGATTTCCCCGTCGAAATGGGCGGGAGGAAGGAGACCGCCGTCCTCAAGACGACCTCGATAGAGGCCAAAGTCGATGGGATGACGAGGAGAGTGCCCGTCTACCTCATCGAAAACTACCAGTACTTCGGCAGAGACGGGATCTACGGATACCCCGACGACGCCGAGAGGTTCGCCTTCTTCTCGAAGGCGATACTTGCCATGCTGCCGAAGGTGGGCTTCCAGCCGGACATAATCCACTGCAACGACTGGGAGACGGGCCCGGTCCCGCTCCTCCTAAGGGAAGCGTACGGAGACGATCCCTTCTACATGAGAACCTGCACTGTGTTCACGATCCACAATCTAGCGTATCAGGGTAATTTTCCTCCCGATGTGCTGCGAGTCCTGGGCGTGGGTGAACGACTGTTCCACCCGTCGGGCCTGGAGTTCTACGGTTCGGTCAGCTACATGAAGGCGGGGATACTCTACTCCGACGTGATCAACACGGTGTCCAAGAAATACGCTCAGGAGATCCAGACGGCGGAATTCGGCGAGAGGATGGAGGGGCTGCTGCGGATGCGGGGTGACGACCTGCACGGGATCGTCAACGGCATCAACTACCATGAGTTCAACCCCAAGACCGATCCGAGGATATACAAGAACTACGATTCCTCAAGCGTGGAAGACAAGAAGGAGAACAAGTTCGCCCTGCAAAAGGAGATGGGCCTCCCGGTCAGGGATGTCCCGTTGATTGGGTTGATCTCCCGTCTCGTCGACCAGAAAGGCCTGGACATTGTGATCTCAGCCCTGGAACCCATGATGGAGATGGACCTCCAGTTCATAGTGCTCGGGACCGGGTCTCCTCACTACGAACAGGCTTTCAGGGCCGCGGCCGAGAGACACCCCTCGAAGATTGCGACGTCGATCGGGTTCAACGGCATACTGGCGCAAAGGATCTACGCCGGGTCGGACATGTTCCTCATGCCGTCGAGGTTCGAACCGTGCGGTCTTGGACAGCTCATAAGCCTGCGCTACGGAACGATACCCATAGTCAGATCGGTCGGAGGCCTTGAGGATACGATCTTCGATTACGATCCGGACACAGGGATGGGCAACGGCTTCTCGTTCAGGGATTATTCCCCCGGAGCCTTGTTGCACACCGTCGAGCGCGCCCTTCGGGCCTACGGTGACAGGCCGAAATGGCGTCATCTGGTGCAGTCCGCCATGGACCTGGACTTCTCGTGGAGCCGGTCCGCGGCCGAGTACATGGACCTGTATGACAGGGCGCTGATGAAGCGCAAGATCGTTGAACTCAGCGCGTGAAAGGAGATGGCCGTCCTACGACGGCCACCTTCTCCCGCGGGCTTGGGACGTACCGGAGGTGATACGGCAGCCCGAGGAAAAGCCTGTTTCCGGGAATAAGGTATCCCACTTGTGGTACCTGTATACTCTAATTCCTCCAGAAGGCCAGGCCGATTTTCGCGAGGACCCCCGCAAGGGAGATCGCGATGGCCGCGTCTACCAGGTGGTGTATAGCTGTCCCCAGCGCGACCACGACGCCCGCCCTCTGCAAGGTCCAGCCGAAGAACAGCACTATGAATCCTTCCGAGAGCGCGTGTATGGGGAGAACGGTCAGTAGCGCGTTGCGGAAGGGCATGCCCCGCCGGACGAGGGATGCCCCGACGCCGCCGACGACGGCGTGCATGGCCGCCCTGGCCGCTATGACCGGCCCGAGTTTGATCAGGAACCCGATGGCCGAGACGGCGCCCACCATTATGGCGCCTGCCGGGCTGACGAGCATGGATAGGAACAACGGCACGTGGGACGCGATCGTCGCGGTGAAGGGTGGGATAGCCACAGTCACGAGACCCCCGAACGCGAGCGGTATGGTCAGTGATAACGCCGCGAGCAGGGACGATGCGACGAGTTCTCTGGTCTTCATCCGGTCTCACTCCCCCGAGGTCGGCTTGTGCGCCTCCATAGTAAGGGGAACGCAGCTGTCTTGTCAAGTGTCAAGACACCACCGCCCACATGGATTGGGAATCCTTGTGCGATGTGGCCTTGAGTAGTATGATTGTGTCAAACGGGGGGCTCCTGTAAGGGGCTGAGATAAGGCTGTGTAGCCTTGACCCGACGAACCTGTTGGGGTAATGCCCGCGTAGGGAAGATAGTAGACTATCTCGAGAGCGGTGCACCCCTGCACCGCTGCTGTTTTCCCGGGGCTCCCCGGAAGAAGGGGGAGTTGTCTGTGAAGAGGAACGCTACCAGAGTATTGGCTACCAGAGTGTTGGTGGAAGCGGGGATCCTGATCGCCCTTGCCACGGCCCTGAGCATGGTGAAGGTGTACCAGGCGCCGCAGGGTGGGTCCGTGACCGCGGGAAGCATGATACCCGTGATCATCATTGCCTTGAGGTGGGGGCCCAGGGTGGGGGTCCTGTCCGGCGTGGCCTACGGCCTGTTGCAGTGCATCATTGAACCCTACATTGTCCATCCCGTTCAGGCGGTCCTGGATTATCCTGTCGCGTTCGGCCTGCTGGGGCTGGCGGGGTTCTTCGACCGGATGCCCGCCGCCGGCGTTGCCGCGGGGATCTGCGGGCGATTCGCCGCGCACGTCCTCTCGGGGCTGGTGTTCTTCGCAAGCAGCACGCCGGAGGGTAGCACGCCCCTTGTCTATTCCCTCATCTACAATGGTTCATATCTCGTTCCGGAGGTAGTACTGAGTGCGCTGGTTGTCCATTTCCTCTCGGTGGGACGGCTGCTCCAGCAGGGGCGATCGCACCAAGAAGCGGCGGAGTAGTGAGCGCGGCGCCAAGTGCCTGTTGGTGACCGGCCGCGGCGCTCCCGCCGGTGAGGGTGTGCTCAGCGCGATACGGGAACGCGCGGGCCAGGGTCCGTGGTACGTCGTGGCCGCCGACAGCGGCGCGAGCCTCGCTTTCCTGTTGGGATGGAGGCCTGACGTCGTCGTAGGCGATCTGGACTCACTCAATGATGTCGACCAGCAGGCATTGCGCGAGTCGGGTTGCCGCTTTGAGGTACATCCCGCAGAGAAGGACGAGACCGATGCCCATCTGGCAATGGAATGGGCGTATCAGGCCGGATTCCGGGAGATAGTCGTTGTGTGTCACGCCTCCGGGCGGCTGGACCACATGCTCGGCGCGATATGGGCCGCATGCCGCTACGTTGAGGCGGGCGTGGATGTCTACTTCCTTGACGAAGGATTCGAGGCCGCCCTCGTGAAGGGGCCGGCCCGAGTCGACATCGCCGGACCCGCGGGGCTGACCGTCAGTCTCTTACCTGTTTCTGGCAGGGTGGAGGGGATCACAGAAACCGGGATGAAATACCCGTTGATGAGGGAACCGCTCGGGCTGGGCGAATCCAGAGGAATCAGCAATCTGACCACAGGGCCTGAGGCCTCTGTGACAGTCGAGGATGGGTTTCTCCTCGTGATGGCGCTGCAGCCTGAGGGTTCCGGCTAAGCAATCGTCTCCTGCGCTGCGATAGGTAATGTGAGAGGGTGATCATCCTGGGTACTGCCGTGAAGAGACTGGCGGTCGCCCTTGTGTCGCTGGCGCTCTTGTCGGGGACGTTCGGCCCCGCGCCCCTCGCCGCGACCGTGGCGGCCGCGCCGTTGCAGGGCGATTCGTTCCGATTCTTCAGGGACGAGGCGGAGGCCCCCTGGGCCATCCAGTACCTGGCAAGGGCCAACGCCAGGGGGTTGCTGACGGGATTCCCCGGCGGGTATTTCCAACCGAACGCCGGTGTCAGGCGGGCTGAGGTCGTGGTGGCCGTCATGAGGCTCATTCGCGACGACGGCGCCGGCCCCTCCGGGGGTGTCAGCCCGGCCGGCGGTGAGGCCCTGGCCGGGCTCCCCGACGGCGACGCGGTCGCCCGCGACTACCCGTGGGCCGCGGACGCGGTGAATCGCGCGGCCTATCTCGGCGTTATTGATGTGGGTGAACCACTGGACCCGGGCGTTCCCGCGAGCCGTGTGTGGATCGCGGAGATCCTCGTCAGGGCCCTCGGCCTGGAAGACGAGGCCCAGGACGAGATGTCCAACATTCTTCCGTTCGTCGATTCGGACGACGTCCCTCCTGGGAAAACCGGCTATGTGGCCGTGGTGAACAAGTGGAGCATAATGACCGGGAACCAGGACCTCTTCGAGCCGCTCAAGAACGTCAGCCGCGCGGAATTCGCGGCCGTCCTCGACCGGTCCAGCGAAATCACCGGTCCTGCCAGGGGTCTGGAGATCCGCGGTCGCCTCACGGCGGTGGATTCGAAGAAGGCGACAGTGTCCATAAGGATGTACGACAGTGAATGGTGGAAGCGCGTCGCGGAACACGGGTACTGGGATCGCGGCGAAATCTACTCCGGCGACGTTACCATGCGTGTTGCCAGCGACGCCGCGATTCTCCTCGACGACAAGGAAGTCGCTCTGTCCTCGCTCAAGAAGGACCACACCGTGTCGGTCGTGTGGAACCCCCAGGGGTTTGCCGTGCTCATTGACGCGAGAAGCAAGCAGCGAGGCTACTGGCCCGAGACAGGCAAGGTGCAAAAGGAGGGCACGCTCCTGGAGGCCAGGCCGTCGGGACCGCCCCTGCTCGTCTTCACTGATTCGGCCGGGAAGCCGCATGCCTATGGAATATCCTCATCCTGCAAAGTGAAGCGCAACGATAAGGCCTCGGAGGTCTCAGCACTCGAACCGGGGGATAGGGTGAAGCTGGCGATCACGGATTCACTGGTGGTTTCCATCGACGCCGAGGAGCAAGAGGAGACCATCGAACTCGAGGGCGTGATCAAGGCAGTCTCCCTTGGGCAGAAGGGACGGATCTCTCTGGTGGACGACACCGGCGCGAGGCGCGAATTCAAGATCGGTCCAGAATGCCGGGTGACACGGGCCGGACGGCCCTCCAACCTGGTGGAGCTGAGATACGGGGACCGCGCCGGGATCAGAGTGGCAGGCGACGAGATCACGGACATATCTGTGCTGCCGAGGGAGGGAATCATTGAGATCGAGGGCGTCGTGAAGGAGCTGAGACTGGGACCCGATCCGGAGATCCGCATCAAGGATGCGCAGTTGGAGGACAGGGTCTACGGACTCTCCCCCTACTGCATGGCGAGGTGCGGGGGCAGGGTGATCGCGCTCGAGGACCTACACGTCAACGACCGTGTTCTCCTCGAACTCGAAGGGTCCGCTTCCGACGCCGGCCGGACGGTGAAGTCGATCACCCTCAGGGTTACGGAAGAGGCGGGGGGATGGGCGGAGACCGTGGAGGCCGACTCGGCGCCGCCGCGCATCAAGGTCCGGCTGTACAGCGGCAGCTCCCTGTATGCCTGGGTGCTGCCCACGGCCCGTGTCTGGAGGAAGGGCAAAGAGGTCAAGTTCGAGGACATAGACGCCGGCGACCGCGTGAAAATGAGCCTCGTCGACGGGGTAGCCACCTCGCTCGAGGTTGAGGACTCGCTGTCAGCGATTGAGGGAGTCGTCGAAGAGGTGGACGCGAAGAGGCGCCGGCTGACCGTGAGGCCCCAGGATGAGGGACTCATCACCCTCACCCTCGCGGACTCCGCCAGGATAACGTACGCCAAGCAACCTGCGACCCTGGAGGAAGTACTGGCGGGGGACCGGGTGCAGGTCAAAGTGAAGAGCGGGCAGGCCGCCACGGTGGAGGTCGAGGACCGCGTCCCGCGCGAGGTGGCGGGCCAGGTCACGCGCTTGAACACCGGTTCGAGCCCGAAGATATGGGTGAAGCCCGCCACCGGCGCCACCCAGAACTATGCGCTCGCCGCGGACGTGAATGTGGAGTACGACGGCCTTCCTCTCAAGCCCGCGGACATCCTCAAGGACGACTGGGTTTCCCTACGCATATACGGCTCCAGGGTTACGCGGGTGGTCATAGAGAAGAGGACCTCACTGGACGCGCAGGGGACCATAGTCTCCGTGCTGGCCGACCTTCTGGAAGGCTACTCAATCAGGATCCGCGACGAGGAGGGTGACGTAGTCACCTACAGGGTCACGGACAACGCCCCGATCCGGAAGGGGTCCACCACCCTGGAATGGGAAGACCTGAAGGAGAACGACATCGTTGGCCTGAGACTCGATGGAAACGTCGTCACCCGCATAACCGTGCTGCAGTGAACCTGCACCGCAGCCGGCTTCCGGGCGACACTGCACCCTGAACACCGGGTGCTAGTCGAGGAGGAAGCCCTTCTCGCGCAGGCGGGAGACCATCTCTGAGAACGCCGCGGGGGTCGCGGCGCGGACTGTGTGCAGGTGGACGCCGCCCGTCAGCGACGAAAGCAGGCTCGCGCGCGTACGCTCGAGCCTGGCCATGAACCTGTCGACGTCCGCGGGGGTGCGCAGCATCAGGTTCCCCGAGATCTCGCCGTAGAGCGGGTGCTCTACGATGACGTCGATGACCTCTCCCCCCGCGTTCACCATGATCATGAGTTCATCGCGGACACGCCTTGCATCGTGCCTGCATGCAAGCACCCTGGTTTCCCCGGGTTGCAGTGCGGCCTCCCTGCTGGCATAGCCCTGCGGCGTCGCGATCACCGGCTCGCCCCTCGCCCTGAGTATGGCGATGTCCTGTACTATGACCTGGCGCGAGACGCCCAGGCTGGCAGCCAGGTCCGAACCCGTCAGCGGCCTGCTCGACTTGAGCAACGTTGACTGGATGGCGCGTCTTCGCTCTTCCGCGTTCAAGGCGGCCCCTCCCCGGCATCGATGTGGTCCTGAGACCATTCTAGCAACGATGACGCCCACATGAAAGGGAGGGGCCGGACGGCCCGCCGGTCTCCGCCCCGTGCCGCACAGGGCGGATCGCGCCCTAGACCTCGTCGATGACGGTGTCCACCATGTCGTTCATCTCAGCGGGTTTGTCCTTACGCTCGTCGATGAAGATGCTGGTGACCACCCTGTCGGCGCCGCGATTGAACGGCGTCTCGTGCATCCTCCTGACCACGTTCAGGACCTCGTTGAGATCTCCCTCGATAATCGTCGATGTGGGAGTGAGCTGGTGTTTGAGCCCCTCCTCCTCGACAACCTTGTAGGATGCCGCCACGAAGCTGGACACGCTGGCACTGTCAGTGCCCACCGGTACCACCCTGACCTCGACAACAGCCATGCCAATCCCCCTTCCATCTGCGCAGTAGATATTATTGCTGCCCGGGTGCGTATTAAACAGGAGATGCACAGGTTCCCGGTGAAACTAGGCCTGACTATTGGCCAAGATGAAGGTGAGACGGTGAAGCGCTCGTGGAAGGGTGTCATCGAAGAATACCGGGGCTTTCTGCCCGTCACGGAGAAGACGCCCGCGTTGACGCTGCTCGAAGGGGGCACGCCGCTGCTCCACCTCGACCGGATTGTCTCCGAGGCTGAGGGTGACGCCGGCCTCAGACTTGGACTGAGGCTGTTCGCCAAGTTCGAGGGGATGAACCCCACGGGGTCGTTCAAGGATCGCGGGATGGTGTTCGCGGTCGCCAGGGCCCTGGAACGCGGGGCGAAAGCCGTCATCTGTGCGTCGACCGGCAACACCTCCGCTTCGGCTGCGGCGTACGCGGCCCATTCCGGAATCAAGTGTTATGTCCTCGTTCCCAGGGGCAACATCGCGGTCGGAAAGCTGGCGCAGGCACTCATGTACGGCGCCACGGTCGTATGCATCGACGGGAACTTCGACCAGGCGCTCAAGGCTGTCAGGGCCGTCGCGGAGAAACACCCGGTGTGCCTCGTGAACTCGGTGAACCCCGATCGCCTCGAAGGGCAGAAGACCGCGTCTTTCGAGATTTGCGACGTACTCGGAGACGCTCCGGACTATCTAGTGCTCCCCGTGGGTAACGCGGGTAACATCACCGCGTACTGGAAAGGGTTCAAGGAGTACAGGACGGCGGGACGAGCCTCAAAAACCCCCAGCATGGTTGGTTTCCAGGCCGAGGGGGCGGCGCCCATCGTGCTTGGCAGGCCGGTGGAAAAGCCCGAGACCATCGCCACCGCGATCAGGATCGGCAATCCCGCAAGCTGGGACAAGGCCGTCAGGGCCCGGGACGAGTCCGGCGGACTGATCGATACGGTGTCCGACGATGAAATACTTGCCGCGCAGCGCCTGCTGGCATCGACCGGGGGTGTCTTCGCGGAGCCCGCATCCTGCGCGTCCATAGCCGGATTCCTCAAGCTGGTGCGAAGGGGTCATTTCAGGCCGGGCTCGACCGTGGTATGCGTGTTGACGGGCAACGGCCTCAAGGATCCGGACACCGCGCTCAGGAACTTGCCTGTTCCCCTGGAGTGCGGACCGTCCGCCCGTGATGTGGAGGCGACGCTCGGTCTCTGAGTCGCGTGGGGAGCGACATGATGACGAGAGAGGCCAGCAGAAGAGCGATCCCCACCGTGTTTCCAGGGGAGAGTCTCTCCTTCAGGAGAAGTACCGAAAGGAGCGTTGCGGTCAGGGGCTCGACGAAAATCGCAATCGAGACCGCGGTCGGGGACGTCTTGCTCAAGCCGTAGTTGAACAGGCCGTACCCCAGGGCAGTGGACACTATGCCCATATAGAGAATCGCAAGCCAGCCATACAGGGGCAGATCCCGTGGCGTGTCCACGAGGGGCAACGCCAGCACGGTCGCGACCGAGAAGGCCGATGCGGTCACGCCGATGGAGGGCAGGATCCGTACGAGGGCCTTTCCGAACAGGGTCAGGCCCGCGCATGAGATGCCGGCCAGCAGCGCGAACACGTTGCCCACGATACACGAGGGATCGAGGATGGCCCTGGTATCCCCGCTCGAGAGCAGGATAATCCCGGCGACGCTGAGCGCCAGCGCGGACAGCGTCCTCCTCGTGAGCCTCTCCATTCCCGTTGCCGTTGAGATCACCGCCACGAAGACCGGCACCGTGCACAACGCTATCATGGTGGCTGTGCTGACCCTGGTCCGCTGGATGGCGTTGAAGAATCCCACCTGATACGCGACGATGCACCCTCCGAAGGCGGCGATCCGCCACGCCACGCCCCTGTGAAGCCGCGTACGTTCGACGACCAGCCTGAGGGCGCCGTTTGCGGATGCTATGAGGAGCAACGCCGGAGTGGCGACGAGGATGCGCCACGCGCCGATCGCAAGGGGTCCGAGGCCGTATGTGTCGCCGATGTACCTCCCCGCGATTCCGAGAGTGCCGAAGAAAAACCCCGCCAGGCAGACGATGAGGAACCCTGAATCCACGGCCGATACCTCCACAGTCCTGCGAGGTATTCGCGGCATAAGGGGGGGATCTCCTGCAGGGTGTTTTCCGCCCGTCGTGGGCCGCCCGATTTGCGGGCGGGGCCGGAGGGAAGGATACGTATCGACCTTATGAGGCGGGGGTGAGGCATGGAGTTCGTCCCGCAACGGGTGTTCTTCGAGGAGGCCGCCCTATCCTACCCTCTTGGGCGGGAACTCCTGGACAGGTTCAGGCGGGAGGGCGTCGAGGTCGCCCGCGTCCTCCCGGGAGGGCGCATACCCACCCCGGCCGGCCTCTCCCAGGACGCCGCCTACCGCCGGGCCAAGAGGTCCCTGGTGGTGGCCGTCAGGCGTACGCTCAGTTTCCAGACGTGCAGGCCGTCCGCGCACTACCAGCTGCCCCTCGTGAGTAGTTGCCCAGGCCTCTGCGAATACTGCTACCTCCAGACGACGCTCGGCCCGAGGCCGTACATACGCGTCTATGTCAACCTCGACGAGATCCTGGACACAGCGTCACGCTACATAGGAGGGAGACTCCCCGCGACGACCGTCTTCGAGGGCGCCGCGACCTCGGACCCGATGGCCGTGGAGGGATACACCGGTGCGGTCGCCAGGGCGATCTCCTTCTTTGCGGGGCAGCCCCACGCCAGGTTCAGAGTGGTGACCAAGTTCAGCGATGTCGACGGCATACTGGGAATCGAGCACAGGGGACACACCAGGCTTCGCTTCAGCGTAAACATCCCCGGTGTCATCGAGGAGTACGAGCATGGCACGCCCGGGCTGGAAAAGCGGTTGCGGGCCGCGGCGAAGGTGGCGGCCGCAGGTTACCCGGTAGGCTTCCTCATCGCGCCGGTGATAGCGATGCCCGGATGGGAGGGGGAGTACAGACGACTTGTCGCCGGTCTCGCGGAGGCCGTGCCCGCGGCGGCCAGGAGGGGGCTGACCTTCGAGATAATATCACACCGGTTCACACCGAGGGCCAGATCATTGATACTCCGGCGTCACCCCGGCTCGAGCCTGCCGATGGACACGGTGGGGCGACGAGTGAGGATGGGCCAGTTCGGGTACATCAAGTACGTGTATCCGGATGAAGTCATCCAGGAGATGAAGAGGCTGTTTCAAGACGAGATATCCAGGTGGTTTCCGGAAGCGTCGATCGAGTACATAATATAGCCTCGTGACATGTCCTCGCGCGCTTGCCGGCGGGGTAGTCCACGGGCTGGAAGGAATCATCCAACCCATGCAAGAAGATCGGAACGTTCCGTGCGGGCGACTTGCAGGTGACGTGCAGGTAACGTACAGATGACGTCGGGTGACACGCGGGCGACCAGAACATAGGAGGCCAGAGTAGATGGGTGTTCTGTCCGGTAGCCAGATGAGGACAATCTGCAGGCGCTTCTACCCGTTCGAGGATTCCGGCGAACTGAAGCCCGAGAAGGACCGGGTCACGATCCTTGCGGCCAACGCGTTCCAGCCGCTGGACGTTATGTGCAGGGCTTACGTGATGGCAGCATCCCGCGGGGGAGGATCCCCCATCCTTATCCAGATGAGTTTCTCTGCGTTGAAGACCGCGGGCAGCGGCGACATGGCGGCGGGCGCGGCCTTCGCCGGGAGGATGATCGACGGCCTGGTCTCACAATACCCGGCCGGATTCGTGGGGATGACGCTCGATCACTTCAGGGTCCCTGCCTTTCCGGCCCCGCCGGAAGAGGGTTCAGCGGGAGGCGGGCTCGACCGGCGCCTCGCGCGGGCCAGGATCGACGACGCGGTGGAGGCCGCTCGCGGTCTTCCGGGCTGCGCAGTGACCGGTGAGGCAGTCGAGGAATACGTGCGCTATATGACCTCACCCCAGTATGCTTCGTTCCGGAGGTCGTTTACGGCTGTGGTCCAGGCCGCCTCGCCGGCCTGGGGGATGATAGACACCGAGAAGCTGCCGCCGGTGCTCGATTTCGCCGTCACCCGCGACATCGTGGACTCAGTCAGGCGCGACCTGGGGAACCGCGACATCATCCTCGAGGCCGAGTTCGGAGCGACGGGGTGCAGCGGCGGCGAGATCCCCTACGTGCGGCTCGAGGGTGAACGTCTCAGCGAATTCGCGGGCGCGGTTGCCGCGTTCGTCGGTTACACGGGCGCGGATGCGATCGCGTATCCGATCGGGATGGAACACGCCGCGAAGCTCGGAGAGACTCACGAGCCCGACATTGCCAGGCTGATCGCCGTGCACAGGGAGGTAATGCGCAGCGCCGGAAGGTACGTTCCGTTCGCCCAGCACGGGGGAACGGGCGCCGCGCGGCTCGCGCTCGGGCTCGTCGGCAAGAACAACGTGGCCACCAGGTTCCTCGTTGCCGGGGCGAATCACCTTGCTGACCACGTTCACAGCAACATCGACGGCATCAGGACAGGCGTCAAGTCCGCCTGCGGGCCGGCCATTTTCGAGGGCATGGTTGAGGTACTCGCGGAAGCGGCGATCGGGAAACTCAAGGAATGCAATAGTTATGGCAGAGGGCCGGAGATCGCGCGCATGCTCGGAATGGAGACGCAGCCCGCCGCGCCCGGCTGCGAAGCATTCGAGGTTCCGGAAAACGTGGAGTGATGAGGCACTCTGGCCAGTGTTGACAGAAGGGGGAGCATGACCAGTGGTAAAGTCAAGCGCAAAGGTGTCGCCGGCGGTCTATCCGTCGGGCATCGTGCTCGTGAGCTCGGGCACCGTGGACGGCCCGAAAAACATCATCACGCTCGCATGGGCGGCCAACTGCTCGGCGGAACCTCCGATGGCCTGCATCGCGGTCAGGCCGTCGAGACACACACACGGGATCATCTCGGGGGCGGGAGAGTTCGTCATCAACATACCGCGCGTTTCCCAGTTGAAGGAGGCTGACTATTGCGGCCAGGTCTCCGGGAGGGATCGGGACAAGTTCGCCGATTGCGGCTTTACCGCGGGACCTTCGCAGAGGGTGAAAGCCCCGCTCATCAATGAATGCCCGGTGAACATCGAGTGCGTGGTGAGGAACACAGTGAGGGCGGGCACCCACGATCTGTTCGTAGCGGAGATCGTAGCCGTGGACGGTGACGCGGAATTAGTGGAGGGCGGCAAGGTCGACTTCTCCAGGGTCGACCTCATAGCCTACGCGCAGAACCACTACTACAGGCTCGGGCCGGCCATCGGCGTGTACGGCTTCTCGACATCGAAGAAGTAGTCAACAGGGCGAGAATGGTCAAATCTGTGAAAAGCACCAGCCTGTCCGAGATCCAGGGGGATTGACCCTGATCCTCGAAACATAGAGGCCGAATTGATGGATTTCCCGGATGGATCACCTATATGTTGGGGCGTATAATGAAAACTGTCCCCAACATCTTGCGGGAACATCAGTTTGGCCTTTGACCTACGGAAGGGGTGCGGGTCGCGTGAACTGCCCCTATTGCGGTAGGCCTGACACGAACGTCCTGGACTCGCGCCCCACCGAGGGTGGCAGCGCCGTCAGGCGCAGGAGGGAATGCCCCGCGTGCCAGAAGCGATTCACCACCTACGAACGTCCGGAAGAGCAACCGGTCCTCGTGGTGAAAAAGGACGGCAGGCGGGAGACGTTCAATAGGGCCAAAATCCTGGGTGGAATGATCAAGGCTTGCGAGAAGCGACCCATACCCCTCAACGTTCTCGAACAGGCCGCCTCCGAGATCGAGCGTGACCTGCGCACCTCACTGAAGGGCGAGATCTCCAGTGAAGAGATCGGCGAACGCGTCATGGAGAAGCTGAAGGGGATAGACGAGGTCGCCTACGTGCGATTCGCGTCGGTATACCGGCAGTTCAAGGACGTTGGCACGTTCTTGGAGGAGCTGGAGGGGTTGCTGTCGTCCCGCAGGCGTGAAGGGTGAAGCATCAGTGGTCAAAGCAGGGCAACGGGCAGAAATAGCGGAAATGCCGGTTGCACCGGTTGAAGGAGGTTCGATCGTGGGCGGCCCTGCACTGTCCGAAAACGCTCTAATTGTCCTCAAAAAGAGGTACCTTGCGAAGGACGAGCAAGGCAATCCGGTGGAAAGCCCGGATGATCTGTTTCGGAGGGTGGCCCGGAACATCGCCCTTATGGACGCGCTCTACCTCGACGAGGTATTCGATCACGATGGGAAGCAGACTGTCAAACCAGCCGCAGACATAGGCGCGTGCGGTTCCGGTTTCCTGCGATTCACCCGTTTCGACGCGCAGACCCTGCACCGGGCGTTCTGCCGGCTGAACAGGACCGGCCACATGAAGGTCTCTTTCGCGGAGCTTCTGGAGGCGGTCTCTAACGGGATTAGTTCCATCGACGAAGCAGAAACGGAATTCTATGGGGCGTTGACACGCCTGGATTTCATGTTCAATTCGCCCACCCTTATGAACGCCGGCCGCGAACTCCAGCAGCTCTCCGCCTGTTTTGTACTGCCCATCGGAGATTCGATGGAGAGCATCTTCGAAACGCTCAAGAATACGGCCATAATACACAAGTCGGGCGGGGGAACCGGCTTCAGTTTCTCACGACTCAGGCCGCAGAACGACGTGGTCAGGAGCACGGGAGGGGTGGCAAGCGGCCCGATTTCGTTCATGAAGGTGTTCAACGCGGCGACCGATGCCGTCAAGCAGGGCGGCACGAGGCGCGGGGCGAACATGGGGATCCTGCGCGTGGACCATCCCGACATCGAGCAGTTCATTGTGTGCAAGCGGGAGAACGACCAGATAAACAACTTCAACATATCGGTGGGCCTCACCGAGGCGTTCATGAGCGCCGTTGAGTCGGGCGGCGCCTACGATCTCATCAATCCTAGAACGGGCAAGATCGCGGGCCAGCTCAACGCCAGGGACGTATTCGACAAGATAGTCGAGATGGCCTGGAAGAACGGGGAGCCGGGAATCATCTTCCTCGACCGGCTGGAGAGGGACAATCCCACGCCGCACCTCGGCCAGATCGAGAGCACGAATCCGTGTGTGACGGGCGATACCTGGGTCATGACCGGCGGTGGGGCGCGCACGGTCCACGACCTCATCGGCCGGCCTTTCGAAGCGGTCGTGAACGGGCGGTGCCTGCCGGCGGGGCAGCAGGGCTTCTTCAAGACGGGGACCAAGCCCATCGTCAGGCTGCGGACGCGTGAAGGCTACTATCTAAGGTTGACACGAGATCACAGGATCCTCCGCGTGGCTGACTGCACCCGGAGCAGCATTGCCTCGGAATGGGTGCGGGCCGGGGAACTGAGGCCTGGAGACCGGATCATGGTGCATGACCACAGGGACCTGGCCGGCTGGCCCGGGGAGCTCAGTGAGGGCGAAGGGTATCTGCTGGGGCTCCTGGTCGGCGACGGCACGCTGAAACGCTACGCCGCCGTGCTATCGGTGTGGGGCCGGGAGCGTGCTGTAAATGAACGTGACGGGGCGGCGGAAGGACGGGAGGGAATCATGCGAGCCGCGTTGGCCTGTGCGCGGGCGATGCCGCACCGGACGGACTTCTGTGGGTGGACCGCCATCCGGAGCCGCAACGAATACCGGCTCAAGCTGGGAGGCCTTCGCAGATTGGCCGAGCGCATGGGCATGAGCCCCGGGTTCAAGACCGTCACGCCCGCAATCGAGCGGGCCTCGTCTGCAGGCTATTCAGGCTTCCTCCGGGGTCTGTTCGATTGCGATGGCTCTGTCCAGGGCAGCCAGGAGAAGGGCGTGAGCGTGCGACTGGCCCAGAGCGATCTTCACCTCCTGCAGGCAGTCCAGCGCATGCTCCTGCGTCTTGGCATCGCGAGCACTATCTATGAGGAGAGACGCCCATCAGGCCTGAGGTGCCTGCCTGACGGCAGGGGGAGCACTCGGCAATACCCGACGAGGGCCCAACACGAACTCGTGATTAGCGGCGACAACCTGATCCAGTTCGCCGAACGCATCGGTTTCGAGGACGACGAGAAGGCAGACCGGCTCGCATCTGCTCTCAGGTCCTACAGGCGCCGGCTCAACCGGGAGCGGTTCATGGCGACCGTGGAGTGCGTCGAGCCGGATGGGCTGGAAGACGTCTACGACGTGCAGGTCCCCGGGGTCAACGCGTTCGATGGCAACGGCCTGTACGCCCACAACTGCGGGGAACAGCCGCTGCTTCCCTACGAGAGCTGCAACCTTGGATCGATCAACGTGGCGCGCATGGTGAGAAACGGAGAGGTGGATTGGGACCGCCTGGCCGGGACTGTCAGGATCGCCGTTCACGGGCTGGACAACGTGATCGACGCCAACAAGTACCCGGTGGACCTGATCGAGGAGAGAACCATCGGCAACCGTAAGATCGGGCTGGGGATCATGGGGTTCGCGGACATGCTGATACGCCTCAACATACCGTACGACTCTGATAGGGCGATCGAGACGGCCGAGTCGGTCATGAAGTTCATACTGGAGGAAGGGACCCGCGCCTCCGAGTCGCTTGCGGCCAGGCGCGGAGTGTTTCCGAACTATCCCGGCAGTATCTACGACCGGAGCGGCGGTCCGCGAGTGCGCAACGCCACGATCACGACAATCGCGCCCACGGGGACGATAAGCATGATCACGGGATGCTCCAGCGGGATCGAACCCCTGTATGCCCTCAGCTTCGTCAGGAATGTCCTCGACAACCAGGAGCTTCCCGAGGTGAACCCCATCTTCGAGGAGGTCATGCGTTCCAGGGGCCTCTACAGCGTCGCTCTGATGCGCAGGATCGCCCAGACGGGCTCGATCCAGAAGCTCGAGGAGATTCCGGACACCATCCGGCGGTTGTTCGTGACCGCCCTGGATATTTCGCCTGAATGGCACGTGAAGATGCAGGCGGCGTTCCAGAAATACACCCAGAACGCGGTCTCCAAGACGGTGAACTTCCCGCACGAAGCCACGAGGGATGATGTGGCGAGGGCTTACCGGCTCGCGTACCATCTGGGATGCAAGGGCGTGACAGTGTACAGGGACCGGAGCAGGGAGTCCCAGGTACTCAACGTGGGCGGCACGGCCGAAGGCAGGAAGCCGGAGGAGATGGTCCCGGAGCCGGGGTCCAGCCGTCCGGAACTGAGTCCCAGGCCGAGGCCCGAGGTCACCATCGGCTCGACATCGCGGCTGAAAACCGGCTGTGGAAACCTGTATGTGACTGTGAACGAAGACGAGCATGGCCTCTGCGAGGTATTCGCAACTATGGGCAAGTCGGGCGGTTGCGCGGCCTCTCAATCGGAGGCTGTAGCGCGCCTGATATCACTTGCCCTGCGCTCAGGCCTGAAAGTCGAGTCGGTCGTGAAAGAGCTGCGGGGGATAAGATGCCCGAGCCCCGCCTGGCGGGCGGGCGGCATGGTGCTTTCCTGTCCCGACGCGATCGGGATCATCCTGGAGAAGTATATGAAGGAGAAACGCCCCGGCGCCGGCCCTGCGCCACAACCCGGGCCCCAGGAGGAGCACATCGTCTCTGGCCTGGACAGCCTGGACAACCATGTAGGGGCTTGCCCCGAGTGCGGCGGCCATGTGAAGCATCAGAACGGATGCATCACCTGTTCGTTCTGCGGGTATTCGAAGTGCGGCTAGCGCTACGTGGCTGAACTCCCGCGCGAGCATCCCGGCCTGTGGATCCCTGATCCACGGGTTTTTTCTTCCTGCAATCGCGTTGCGAAGCGGGAAAATGGTGGTTCTTTGTCTAATCTGGCAAGAAGTATCGGACGACGCCACAAATATCGTAACAGCTGCGGAAATCAGCAAGTGGCCGGGGTGGACAACCAGAGAATGTTGACGGAGCAGCGTCTCAAGGGCAAACGGGTTCTCCGGGATTTCACCGTAATCCTGGTGTTCACTGCCCTCATGCTCGGCTCAGCCGCCGTGATCGGGAGCATCCTGACGTCGCCCGAGACGTCGCGGCCGGTGGGCTCGTGGAGAACGGGCGCCTGGCAAGTGGAAGACATCGTAATGCTGCTCGTGGTGTTTTCGCTCGGGCTGTCAGGTTTTGCCATCCGCAGGTGGAGCGAATTCAGGGAGGAGATCGCGGAACGGAATCGCGTGGAGGACGCACTCCGGGAGAGCCAGCGCAGACTCGTGACCCTAATGAGCAACCTTCCCGGGATGGCCTATCGTTCCGCGTGCGATCGCGACCGGACGATGGAGTACGTGAGCGAGGGGTGCCAGCAGCTCACCGGCTATGGCTCGAGTCAGCTGGCCGGGAACGGACCTGCGGTGTACGGCCGGCTCATTCACCCGGACGACCGCGAGCCGGTGTGGGATGAAATCCAGCGCGCACTGCACGAGGCACGGCCCTTTGAGATCGAATACCGGATCGTCACGGCCAAGAGTGAGGAGAAGTGGGTACTGGAAAAGGGGCGGGGGGTACGAGCCCAGGGGGAAGATGAGGTCCTACTCGAAGGGCTAATCGTTGACATAACTGAGAGGAAGCAGGCTGAGGAGCAGCTCAAATACCTGAGCCTGCACGATCCGCTGACGGGACTGTACAACCGCGCCTTCTTCGAGGAAGAAATCCGAAGGTTGGAGGGCGGCCGGGAGTATCCTGTGACGGTCGTGAGCACGGACATAGACGGCCTCAAACTGATAAACGACACCATGGGCCACGAGAAAGGCGATGCGATGCTCAGGGCATACGCGGAATCACTCCACGCAACCTTCCGCAAACAGGATATCGTGGCGCGAATAGGCGGCGACGAGTTCGCCGTGGTCCTGCCGCGGACCGCATCCGTAACCGCCGACCGCCTGTACAGGCGACTCGAAGAGAGAATCGCGTCGTACAACAATGGTTGCGGAGGGCTGTTCCTGAGCGTCTCGTTCGGCGCAGCCACATCCACCGGCCCAGCCACGCCACTGGACGAAGTGGTCAGGGAAGCGGACAAGAACATGTACAGGGACAAGATCCACCGCACGACGAGCGCGGTTCACGGCATCGTGAAGGCGCTGCTCGCGGCGCTGGCCGCAAAGGATCACATCAGTGAGGGGCACACTGCCCGCGTCACGGAACTGGCATGCCAGATGGGAGCGGCCCTGGGGCTCTCGAAGAGCGCCGTGGCGGAACTCGCCCTCCTTGCGGAGGTGCACGATCTGGGAAAGGTCGGCATGCCTGACAGGATTCTGTTCAAGGAGGGTTCACTCACCGAGGAGGAGAGGGAGCAGATAAAGCAACACACTACTATCGGCTACAGGATCGCGAGGTCCACCCCGGAGCTGTCTCACGTCGCCGAGCTCATCCTGCACCACCACGAATGGTGGAACGGTGAGGGATACCCCATGGGACTGAGGGGCGAGGACATACCGGTTGCGTGCCGCATCCTCGCCATAGTGGATGCCTGGGACGCCATGACCAACGATAGGCCGTACCGCAAGGCCCTGAGTCACGGGAAAGCGATACAGGAACTCAGGGACTACTCAGGTACGCAGTTCGATCCACGGATGGTCGAGGTTTTCATTGGGGTTGTGGGCCCCTGACCCTGAACAGCTCCGTATAGCCGTACCCCATAGCCGTCCCCGATCCCCTGTTCTGCTCGGCCACTCCGCCACCCCCTGTTCCCCCGAACTGGGTCCTGTGCGCCCTGATGCCCGCCATCTTCTGACCCAGGACCTCCGTTATGTCCACCGCGGCATCGGGTAACGCCGAACTGAACAGGTAGGCGGTTGCCTGCCGCCCTGCCCCGTCGAGGATGTGCAGCACCGCACGTCCAACAGCCTGATGATCAGGGTGAACGTAGGGTCGCGCCGGTGACTCGCAGTCGAACGTGAACACCAGGTCCGGGCGAACTGAGTCCCAGGCGTCCCTGATGCGATCCACTAGAGCGGCCTCACGACTCAGGCCACGGTCGGCCATCTCGAGGAGGATCGTTTGAGCGTAGCCGATCGCCCTGGCCGCTTCCTGTTGCTCCTGTTTTCGCACGTCCCCCAGGGAGACGGTTCCCGCGGGTGCCCTGCCCTTCTCACCGTTGGTTGCGACGACGACGGTCACCTTCGAACCGGCCCGCACGGCGAGCGCGAGCGTCCCGCCGGCATACCATTCAGCGTCGTCGGGATGCGCTACGACGACGAGGATGGAGTGTATTCCCGTGACGGGCATGCTGCCCAGGGCCCTTGCCGATGCCGGGTCTCTCACGGTTGGGCGCCGGCCCGTGAATACCGGCCACGCGAACCACGCCGCGTAGAGGCAGGCCGCGAACACGGTGGCGCAGGACATCGCTCCGAGCAGGCGCCACAGCCGGCGACCGCTCACCGGCGGCGTGCGCGCCAACCGTACGAGCGAGATTGCCGATCCGGCCGTCAGAACCACCAGCGCGATTGCCGCAGCCCACAGGATGCTCCTCCAGGACAAGTGTCTTCTCCTCCCGCGTAGACTGGCGCTGAGCGATAGGGCGCGGCGTCGAGATCTAGACAGATTGACCGGGCCCTGGGGCGTAATTCCACTCCAACCGCTGTTGACCCTCCAGCAGTGCGAAGTTAGAATCGTGAGGGAAACACTTAAACACTTGTTTATATGTTTCTTATTTATATGTTTCATGGAAGGGGCGTCCAGACCATGGGATCCGGCGGCGGGCATCCATCCGACGTGTGTGATGTCTATTGTTTCGACACTGAGAAAGTGGAACGCCTTCGCCCACAACTGTCCCGTGTGCGCGGCCTTGGGGAACTGTTCCGGGTTCTCGGGGACGAGACACGCGCGAAGATAGCGTATGCCCTTTCGCGGGAGGAACTGTGCGTCTGCGACGTTGCGAACCTCCTGGGAATGTCCGTTCCCGCCGTGTCCTACCACCTGCGCCTGTTGAGGGCCACGAGGCTGGTGAGGTATCACCGCGAAGGCAAGAAGGTGTACTACTCGCTGGACGATTCGCACGTGATCAATCTCATGAACGACGCAATTGCGCACATCGAGGAGGAGGGCGCGGGATGATGGATGCACCCGGCGGGAAGGCGTGCGCCGATCAGTGTTGCGAGCACTGTGGCGCCCCGCGTGCCAGCGGGGCCGGAATCGCTGGGGGGATCGGCGCAGGGGACGGCCGCCTCACCATCGTGTCGGGCGCGGCGTTCGCTTTCTCGCTGCTGGGGATGATGGCCGGCGCCCCGCGTGCCGTCCTCCTGGCGCTGCAGGGGATAGCCGTCGTCTCCGGTGGAGCGGGAGTGGCGCGCCGGGCCTGGACCTCGATCCGCTATCGCCGTGTTGACATCAACGTGCTGATGAGCGTCACCGTGGCGGGGGCCATCGCCATCGGTGAATGGACGGAAGCCGCGGCTATAGCCTTCCTTTTCACAGTCTCCGAACTGCTCGAGTCGCGCACGGTCTCCCGCGCGCGCCGTTCAATAGGCGCGCTGCTCGACGTGGCCCCCCGCGAGGCATCGCTGCTGAAAGAGGGTGCGTGGACCCGGGTCCCCGCCCAGTCCCTCAAGCCGGGCGATGTGATTCTCATCAGGCCGGGCGAGAAGGTCGCCGCGGATGGGAGAGTGCTGAACGGGCGTTCCGCGGTGGACCAGTCTCCGATCACCGGGGAGTCGCTCCCCGTGGACAAGGCCCGCGGAGACCACGTGTACACGGGTAGTATCAACCGTGAGGGCGCCCTTGAGGTGACCGTGTCGAGGCTGCCCGAGGACTCGACCCTGGCCAGGATCATCCACCTGGTCAGGGCGGCGGAGGGGCAGAAGGCGCCCGTGCAGCAATTCGTCGACCGGTTCGCCCGGTACTATACCCCGCTGGTAATAGCAGCGGCAGCCGCAGTGGCCCTTGTGCCCCCGCTGGCCGGGGCTGGATCGATGAGGTACTGGTTCTACAGGGGACTCGCCCTGCTTGCGGCATCATGCCCCTGTGCCCTCGTGGTATCGACGCCGGTCTCCATAGTGTCCGCGATAACCAATGCCGCGCGCCACGGGGTTCTGGTGAAGGGCGGCGCCCACCTGGAGACCCTGGGGCGAATCAGGGCGTTCGCCTTCGACAAGACAGGGACCCTCACCGTGGGACGCCTGACTGTCTCCCGTGTGGCGCCGTTCAACGGGTTCTCTGAGGACAGGGTTCTGTCATACGCCGGCGGGATCGAAAGCAGGTCTGAGCACCCCGTCGCACAGGCGATCCTGGCCGAGGCGCGCGGCAGGGGTACCGGCCTCAAGAGTACTGCGGATTTTCTTTCCATTCCGGGGATGGGGGCGTCGGCATCGGTAGACGGGCGGACGTACTACCTTGGCAACGCTGCCCTGCTCGAGCGCGCGGGGATTAACGCGGCCGCTGCCCGGGACCTGGTAGATAAGGCCCAGGCCGAGGGCGGGACGGTGACGCTACTGGGGATCGCCCCGTCCGGCGGTGAGGCTGGGAAACTGCTCGGCGCCATCATATTGAGCGATAAGTTGCGGCCACAAAGCGCGGCCGTGGTGAGTGAACTGCGCTCGATCGGTATCGAGCACACAGTGATGATCACCGGAGACAACCGTGGGGCGGCCGTTTTCACGGGTGACGCCGCGGGCGTTGATGAGATGGAATGGGAACTCCTGCCTGCCGAGAAAGTTGCCCTGATACGGCAGCTCGCGATCAGGTACCGCGATGTGGCGATGGTCGGAGACGGGGTAAACGACGCCCCGGCGCTGGCGGCGGCCACGGTGGGTATCGCCATGGGCGCGGCGGGGTCGGACGCCGCCCTGGAGACCGCGGATATCGCCCTCATGGCGGACGACCTGTCCAGGATCCCGTTCATGGTGAGGTTGGGCCGGCGCACACTGTCCGTGATACGGCAGAACGTGGTGATCGCCCTGGCGATAAAGATGCTGTCCATCGGCCTCATATTCACCGGAATAACGGGGTTGTGGATGGCCGTCGTGGCCGACATGGGGTCGTCGACCCTCGTCACGCTGAACGCAATGCGCCTGGCCCTGGGGCGCGTCGGGAGGTAGCGGCCAAGCATGCTGACCGGAGTCTGCCCGCAGGAGGTAGCGGCGTCTGTCGTGGCGAACATGCTCAGAGCCGTTGTCAAACAGCCGGCACACTCGCTATCTCCGGAGGTGCGCATCCTTGGAACTCACTCCCGTAGATATCCTCAAAGCCGCGGAACGCCTTAGGCCGTACATCCTTCGCACCCCGTTCGAACGGTCGGATCCACTCAGCGAGCGATGCGGGGCCGGCGTGTTCCTCAAGATGGAGAATCTTCAGAGGACCGGGGCGTTCAAGCCCAGGGGGGCCTTCAACCGCATACTGGGCATGACCAGGGCCGAAAGGGCCAGGGGAATTATCACTGTGTCGTCGGGTAATCACGCGCAGGGCGTGGCGCTGGCTGCTCACACCCTCCATCTTGACGCGGTGATCGTGATGCCGGAACACACGCCGGTCACGAAGATCAACGGCGCTCGCCGCTACGGCGCGGAGGTGCGTCTCGTGGGGGCCGGCTACGACGATGCCGAGGTCGCCGCCCTGGAGATGGCGGCCCAGTGCGGCCGCACCTTCATCAGTCCCTACGCCGAGGTGGATGTCGTGGCGGGCCAGGGGACTGTCGGCCTGGAGATGATGTTCGACCAGCCTGACCTGGACATAATCCTGGCGCCTGCCGGCGGCGGCGGACTTCTGTCGGGCATATCCTGCCTGGCGAAGTCGCTCAATCCCGGAGTGAAGGTATACGGCGTGCAATCGGACGCGTCGTGCGCGTGGTACAAGTCGTTCGAGGCAGGCAGGGCGGTGTACGCGCCGGTCGGGGAGTCGCTCGCGGAGGGCCTGTCGGGCCAGATCACTCAGGAGATGTTCGACCTCGCTCGGCGATGGGTAGACGGCATCCTGACTGTGACTGAAGAACAGACGGCCGCCGCGATGGCCTGGATGATACGGGAGCACCATACGATCATCGAGGGTTCCGCCGCCGTCGCCATTGCTGCGCTGCTCAATGACCGCCTGGACGTGAGGGGCCGCAAGGTGGGCGTAGTCGTATCCGGCGGGAATGTTGACGCGGACCGGATCAGAGCCGTACTGAGCGCGTGACGTGGTCGCTTCGGTGTGAGCCTCATATAGGAACGCATGTACCGTCATAATAGGCTCTATGAGCGAGGAGACTAGGGTTGCGACGGGGACCACCGGTTTCTTTGAGATGCTCGGCCTCTGTGTCTCCCAGCTGCGCAGATCCAGGAGGGAATTGGCGCTCTGGGAGCGGCGGGCGGCGGCCCTGTGCCCTCCCGCGATTCGCCCGCTTGCGCTGAGTTCCCTTCGCTCCAAGGCGTTCCATTCGATCGGCGGCGCCATCTACGCCTGCGCTCCCACCGTACCCATGCATCTCCGTGGCGACCTCACCGGGACCATCGTGGCCCTCCAGACGGTGAGTGACTACCTCGACACCCTCGTGGACCGCTCGGGTTGCTCCGAGCCGGGAATCCATGAGAACCTTCACCGCTCGTTTGTCGACGGGCTCGACGCCGGCGCCCCGGATTCGCCGGACTCCGCGTGCGGCGCCGCCTACTTCGATGGATTCCCACTGGGGTACGACGGCGGGTATCTCGATCGCCTGGTGCGAAGGGTCCGGGAGGGGGTCTTGCGCCTGCCCGCATATCCGGTGGTACGCGAAGCGGTCCTGGACCTTGCGCGCCTGTACAGCGGAATGCAGTCGAGGAAGCACGCCGATCCCGAGACGAGAGAGACTGAGATGGCCCTGTGGCACAGGGCGAATTGCCTGGACCCCGTAAGGTGGTGGGAGTTCGGAGCGGCCGCTGGTTCCACACTCGCCATATTCGCGCTGCTTTCGCTCGCGGCGGACCAGATGGCCCGTGTCGAGGCGGTGGCCCGTATCCGCGCCGCGTATTTCCCGGATGTCTGCGCATTCCACATCCTGCTCGACTACCTCATCGATCGGGACGAGGACACAGCCCACGGCGACTTGAACTTCACCAGGTACTACTCGAGCCACGACGAGATGCTCGAATCGCTCTGCCTCTTCCTCGAACGGGGGAGAGAAGGGTTGGGCCTGCTCACCGGCGCCGGGTTCCACCAGAAGGTCCTTTCGGGGCTTCCGGCGCTATACCTTTCAGACAGTAAGGTCGAACGGGGGGGACTGGGCCGTATTGCCCGGGAAATCATCCGCCGGACGGGTCCTGACGCCGCCAGGTTCTACTCCACTTGCAGGGGGCTCAGGCGGATCGGACTGCTCTAGCATGGCCCGCGGGCACCTGTCCTCGACCTCGCGGACAATGCGCCGGAGGATCTCGACTTCTGGAGATCCCGTGAACGCCGACAGCGCTTCGAGCGCGGATGCGGAATAGGACTTCCCAAGGGTGAGTACGTGGACGAGACAGCCGTGGCGCACGAGTCCTTCGAGGATCTCCTCCATGGCAGGCGGCCCGGCGGTCCCACCCGTCCCCGCGTTGCGGTCCCCCCAGAGCGACGATATCCTGTCACCCCAGCCTTCCACCGTGACCAGCCTGATGACGGGCAAGGTCAGGATGCCGAGCCGCAGGTCCATGCCGGGCGGCTTTCCGTCGGTCGAAGCCATCCCGGTCACATCCAGGAGGTCGTCGACAATCTGGAAGGCCATCCCCAGGTTCCATCCGAACTTGCCCACCCGCCTGGCGAGCGAGACCCTGCCCCCCGCGGCAAGCGCTCCGGCCTCGCAACTCGCCGACATGAGGCTCGCAGTCTTGAGGCCCATGTAGTGGCAGTACTGCTCCTCGGTGAGGTCCACCCGGCGCAGGTTGGCGAGGTGCAGCAACTCCCCCGAACTCATGGACCTGATGGCCGACGACAGTGACCTGATCACTGTGCGCTTCCTGCTCCTGTTCAATAGTTCGAACGCCGTGGTAAAAAGGTAATCTCCCAGCAAGACGGCCGTCTTGTTTCCGAACTGGTAGCGGACGGACGGGCGGCCGCGGCGGGCGTCTGACTCGTCGATGACGTCGTCGTGTGTGAGTGACGCCGTGTGGATGAGCTCGACGGCGACAGCGGTATCTATTACCTCCTCCGTTACCTCCCCAGCCAGCGAGGCACAGAGTAAGGTCAGGACGGGCCTCAAGAGTTTTCCGCTGGATTCGCCCACGTGGGCGGCGGGGGCACGCATCGGACCTGCGGGCTGGAGCAGGTCTGCGAGTTTCTGCTTGACGATGTCCAGGCCTGGCACCTGGTCGAACGGGATCATTGCCGGTCCGGGACGGGCGACAGCATCCTGCAACGTCAATACCTCCGTCAGGCGCCTCCCGCGATTCCCGGAGGCGGCGCACAAGGATATTGTGCACAGTGGCGCCGGACCTTCATTCGGCGCCGTACCAGACGGGTGCGTATCGGCAGATGGCCGCCCCCCGCTGGTTATCCTATACCTGGATATCTGGCTGGATTGTGAAGGACGCGAGACCGAATGGGGGCGATGTCGGGTGGACGATGGAACGGCGGACCGCATTCAATGGCGTGAGTGGGGTGAAAGCGCTCTTGCCGAGGCGCGAGACAGGGGTTTGCCGGTCTTGCTGGCGATCGGCGCGACGTGGTGTCACTGGTGCCACGTGATGGACGAAACCACCTACTCGGACCCCTGCGTCATCAGCGCTGTGAACGAAGGCTTCATCCCCGTGCGCGTGGACACGGACAGGCGGCCCGATGTGAACAGGCGCTACAATATGGGCGGCTGGCCGACCACGGCGTTCCTGAATCCTGAAGGGGCGGTGCTTACCGGATTCACCTACGCGCCGGCGGCGGAATTCAAGAGGGTGCTGGACAGCGTATCGAGGGTGTACTGCGAATCACCCAGCATACGTGAAGCGAGGTCGCTCGATACCGGGGACGGGGGCTACTTAGACGCGCCGCCGGTGGAGGGTCCCGTCGATCCCGGGATCGTGGAGGCGTTCAGATCCGCTGTCGAGCGATCGTTCGACAGGCGCCACGGCGGATTCGGGACGCAGCCCAAGTTTCCCCACGCGGAAGCACTGGACTTCGCCCTCGAGATGCACGCCCGCACAGGGAACGAGGGCCTTCTGGGGATTGTGACCCGCACGCTGGACGGCATGGCCGGAGGCGGAATGTACGACCGGATGATGGGCGGCTTCTTCAGGTACTCCACGACCAGGGACTGGTCGGTGCCACATTTCGAGAAGATGCTGGAGGACAACTCAAGACTCCTGCTCACGTATTCATCGGCATATAGGGTCACGGGCCGGGAGCAGTACCGCCGGGTTTGTACGGAGATCATGGACTATCTCGATTCCACCCTCCGGCGGGAGGCCGGAGGCCACTACGGCAGCCAGGACGCGGATGAGGAGTATTATCGCCTGCCGCTGGAGGAAAGGACGGAGAGGACCCCGCCGCGCGTGGACCGCGCCGTGTACGTGAACTGGAACGCGCTGTTGGCCTCATCACTCGTGCGTGCGTCGAAGTACCTGGATGAACCGGCATACGCGGAGCGCGCCGCCAGGATAATTGACTCGCTGCTCAAAGAGGGGTACGCCCGGGGCGAGGGGATGTGCCACTTCATCGATGATTCAGGCCCGCATGGCGGGGGCCTGTTCGAGGACCAAATAGAGATGTGTTCGGCGTTGCTCGACCTGTGTGCTCAGCAGCCCCTCCGGCGAGCCGTGGACGACTACCGGGATGCGGCCCGCGATCTGCTGGCGGATTGCTTGGCGGGATACTGGGATGAACGGGACGGCGGATTCTTCGATATTCGCGTGCGCGGCGGGAAGCCTGCGGCCGGAGCGTTGAAGGCGCCGGTGAAGTCCCTGGAACAGAACGCCCGCGCCGCGGAAGTGCTGCGCCGTGCCGCAACGCTGGCAGACCCGGCGTCCCTGGCCGTGGATTACCGGGACAAGGCCGAGAGGAGTCTTCGCGCCTTCGCGGGGTCCCATCAGGATCACGGCCTTGTCGCCGCGCCGTACGCGATTGCCGTACTGCATCACCTGTACCCGGTCCGCGTCGAAGTGGCGGGCCCGCGGGATGGCGCCCGAACCCGTGACGCACTGAGGACGATGGGATCGGAGTTCCTCCCGGGCGCCGACGTGCTGTACACAGGCCCACTTCCGGAAGGGCAGGAAGGCCCGGTGGTGAGGGTATGCGCCGGGACGACGTGCCTACCTCCGGCCCATACGGTCGAGGAGGCCGTGCGGGTTGCGCGCGAGGCGTACCGCCTGCCCGTTGGGGAGGAAGAACACCTCACGCTGGAGAAAGCGCACCGCAGATGACCCAGGAGGGGAGGATGGATCATGGGAACGCTGGTCGAGGCCGCGAGGACGGTCGTTTCTACCTGCATGAAGGCAGGTCGGGGAGAGGAAGTGCTTGTCGTCACCGATGAACCGTGCCGGGCCGTGGGCGTTGCGCTGTGGAAAGAGGCCTGCGAATCGGGTTGCGAGGCGATGCTGGTCGAGATGACGCCCCGCCTCACCAACGGCCAGGAACCCCCGCGGCCCGTGGCGGAAGCGATGAGATACGCCGCCGTCTGCCTGCTGGTCACGAGTAAGTCCCTATCGCATACCAGGGCCAGGAAAGCAGCATGTGAAGGCGGAAGCAGGATAGCGAGTCTGCCCGGCATCACCGTGGAGATGGCGGAGAGGGCGCTGATAGCCGACTACGATGCAATCAAGGAGTTCACGTTGAAGGCGTCACGGAAGATCGAGGGCTCGCGCCGGGTTACTCTGACGAGCGCGGCGGGGACTCACCTCACCTTGAGCATCGAGGGACGCCCCGTCATGCCTGACACCGGCATCTACGACGCCCCCGGCGCCTTCGGGAATCTTCCCGCGGGAGAGGTGTTCGTGGCCCCCGTCGAGGGAACGGCGAACGGCGTGCTGGTCGTGGACGGGAGCATGGCGGGCATCGGCCTCGTGGATGCGCCCGTGCGCGTGGAGATCGAGGACGGAGTGGCAAAGTCCTTCACAGGGGGCGAGTCTGCGAAACGGCTGGAGAGCATGATCCTGGCAGCTGGCCATGACGCCAGGAACGTCGCGGAACTGGGGATAGGGACGAACGGGAACGCGCGGCTCTCTGGCAACATTCTCGAGGACGAGAAGGTGCTCGGCACTGTTCACGTGGCCCTCGGGGCCAATGCGGGTTTCGGCGGAAAGGTGCAGGTGGCGAGCCACCTGGATGGGATCGTACTCAGTCCCACGCTCACAATCGACGGTAGTACGATCATGCGGGACGGGCATCTTCTAATCTGAATCCCGTCAAACACCCGGACCGCGAGTGGCCTTCAGCGCAGTCGCCTGAATGCGACGGCCGCGATGGTGTACAACAGGGAGGTGACCCCGTAGAGCGGGATGATGATGACCGCGAGGATGAAGAAGACCGGTTCTTCCACGCGGGTGAAGTAATAAATGGCATTATGCAGGACGACTGACAGGATCCATAGGCCCGCGAGCGACACGAATCTTTTCAAATCCAGGCGCAGGAGCCTCTCGGCCATCACGGTAACCCACCTTCGCAATGCTGGCGCCCTTTGCCTGGATCATACTGTATGGCGCCGCCGATCACAAGGTGCGGAGCCGGCAGGCGTGTCCTGCAACGGGCATCGCGTCTATCTCAAGAACTCCACCTTCAGCGCCTCCGCCTGGGCCCCCTGGGTCTTGGCCAGGCGGATCTCCAGGATCCCGCGCTGGTAGGCGGCCTGAACCACCCTTGCCGGGATGGGCAGGGTCACGGTACGTTTGAACCTGCCCCGCCTGGTTTCGTGCTGGTGGATCTTGACCCCCGACTCACTCTGGATGTCGTGGCCGGCCTCGCCTTCCAGTATGAGAACGTTCCCCTTGAGCTCGACCTTGATATCGGAAGCCTGGCGGAGACCCGGGATATCCACGAATACGAGGAGCTCGGAAATAGTCTCGATCACGTCAACCGGCGGCCACCCGCTCGAACCCCAGCCGCCCGAGCCCCACTCGGGGATCCCTTTGAGGGTGCCTTGGTGAACGTTGAGACCTTGATCCAGTATGTACCTGGCAAACCGGTCCAGTTCCGCGGCGATCTCATCTACCTTCGCCCGCACCTGCGACACCTGTCTCTGAAGGTCAGCCCACGCCGCTGAGTCCGCGCCTCGGGCATGCTGAACGCGGGTTGTACACGGCCACAATCTGGCTGCAACCCCCTGTCGGTCGCAAATCAATGCAGTGTATTCGAGGGCTGTGACGGGGGTGTCAGCAGCACGAAGCACCATCCGGCTTTGCCCGCCATAGCATGCAATGAGCGGGAGGGGACTGCAGTTGCCGGGGATGAATGTGTCTCTTCAAATCAACATAAACACCATTCGCATAGCCGACGTCGACACTGGGTCCGCCGTTGCGATAGGGTACAACTTCTTTGGTGACTGGCGGATTACCGGCAAGGAGAACAACGGATTCGGCCGGCTGAACGGGGATTCCGGTACGCTTTCCGATGACTGCTTCTCATTGCATGATCCCGACTTCGTCGATATGGCATGGCTGGAACAAGAAGGCGGCGAGGCCAATCATCCGGTCACGACGCCCGGGGAGGTCTCGCCTGGTGATGGAGGTATTCCTGGGTAGCCTTTCGATCGCCACTGTCCGGGACAACGCGGGCGTGTTCTGTGCGGAGAACACCATGCAATCGTGGAAGGCTGTACGTAAGGCCAATGCCGTTGTGTACAGGGTCAATGGCGATGGAAACGTGATCTCCAGCCTTGGCAACTACATGGCTGACACGGATTTCGTGGACCTGGCAGGCGTCACCAGCGAGGGTGCCGGCGACCAGGGCGATCGGAAGTAGAGTGGTCCGGGAGGGGTTGAATCGTGGCTGCTTTCGTATCGAGGATAATCCTTCAGATCAACCAATTGCGCGCCACATCCCTGGTCAGCCAGGGGCAGACCACGGCGAACGCCTGGTCTTTCCTGGGTAAGGACAACGTCGTGGTCGGAGAGATATCGGGGAATCTGAACGTGGTGCCCGTGTGTGTTGCAGTGCTCAATGACTGTGACGTATCCGACCTGTTCTTCCCCAACCAGGGTTTCGACAGCCCGGCAATCGGGCCCATTGCGGAAGGCCTCTAGAAGACCGCTGCCATTCGAGTTTCTGATAACCTGGCGCACCTTGCTGCGCCAGTTTTCTTTTTCTCGGCGGCGCAAACCGCTGTGAGGATGCCCAGTTGCTCAGCGCCGGCCCGTTCCTGTTTACAGACCTGCTGCCTTAGCATATGGTAAAGGCAGGGGTGAGTAGTCATCTGCTCAATCTGGGGACCTGCGAGGGGGTTGTTTCTCTTCGTCCCCCGCGGCGGACACCAGCCGGAACAGGGTGGCTCTCGCTCTGGTCATATCATATCCCCCCGGGTTTGATTCGGAGGTGGTTGAGCGTGAAATGGATCGCCCCGGCGCGGGCAGCGCTTTCGGGTGCGGCGGCTGCCCTACTCCTGTTGAGTATAGTCCCGGGATGCGCCTTGAGAAATGCACCAGGGCCCGGCGTTCCGTCTGGCCCCGGCGCGCCGGCCCAGCCGGCCGGTCCGGATGAGCAAGGTGGGGCGCACACACCTGCACCCCGGCCGCCCGCCCAGGGTACGGCGCCGTTCAGGAAGGATGGCGACAGGTTCGTATTCGGACCGTTCTCGAGCTGGGCTCGTGGCATTGATTGGTTCTGGTGTAGGGACGGCAGGCGCCTCATTGTGACGTCGGAAAGTGAGGGAATCCACAGACTCTGGTTGATCGATGCGGCCACAGGCCAATCCAGATTGCTCCGGGAGGTTTCGGGGATCGACGCCATGTTCCCCGTGGGATGGACCGGCGACGAATCCATCACTTGCATGGATCTGGCCCGCGAGCCTGATCAGCCCTCGACCATTTCGGTTACCACGTTCTCAAGCGGAGGATCTACCACACGCAAGATCGGCGAATTCACTGGCTGGCCCGGGCAGCACGTGGCAACACCGGACGGGCGGTATTTCGCCGTTCACCTGAGCGCCCCGGAGGGGGGCAAGGTCTGGCGCCTCGACACCTTCGATGGATCATCGGCCGACCTGCTGAGCGGCCTTCCCACCTGGGACGGGTTATTCCCGGTGTGGTTCTCCCCAGACGGCCGCAGCGCCGTCATGCCGGAGCCAAAGGAGGACTCAGATCTGCAACGCCTTCGACTTCTCAACCTTGAGAACGCTGCCGTGACCAGTATCGACCCGTACTTTGAGATCATAGATCACGTCGCGTGGAGTCCCGGTGGCGCCCGCTTTGCGCATAAGGTCGCCGCGGGGGACTACAGGACCGTGGAGGCCGGCGACAGCTATATGGTGCTGAGTCGCAACATAAGGGTCATCACATCCGAAGGCAAGGTCCTGCGGGAGATCGCGCTCCCACAGGGGTGCCTGGTAGGGGCGGTGGCATGGATCGATGACGAGAGCCTGGTCCTCCGCGAATCTACGGATGCGCAGGATGTGAGCGGGCCTATCTGGTTCGCTCGTGTCAGCGGCGAGCTGCGGCAGGCCAGCCCCGGCGAGGCACAGGCGTTTGACCGGGAACAACGGCCGTACCCGATGGCGAAGGGACGGAGCGACCGGTTCGAGGTCAGCGTCCGTACCTGGCAGGATCCGGGTAAGGCGCCCAGCGAGGAGCTCATCGTCGCACCGCTCGAATGACGGGCGATTAGCGCGTGATGCCACGCTGACCGGGGCTGTTCATGGGCGTCTCACCAGGACGAAATCGTAGATCTCGCTCGCGAAGTAAGCCGATTCAAGGTACAACACCCTGTCGGACTCGTCGTGGGCGACGCCCTCCATGAGCAGGAGGGGCGTTCCGGCCGGAACAGACAGCAGGTGAGTCATCGGCGGGGATGCGAGCAGAATGCGGACCTTCTCCACGCAGTAGCTCACCTGGACTCCGGCAACCTCCCAGAGGAAGTCCAGTAGCGATTCGAATTCCTGGCGCCTGCTGACCACCTCGATGCTGGGCAGCAGGGAAGCCGGCAGGATATCGCACGAGTAGATGACAGGCCTGTCATCGGCGAGCCTGAGGGTCTCGATCATGTACCCCGTGGCGCCCGGTTCGACTTGAAAGGATTTCGCCGAGCTGTCGTTCAGTGTCACCGGTCGTACGGAGAGCATTCTGTCCTCGGCGCGAAAGCCGGCTCGCCTGATCGATTCCGTCAGGCTCCCCAGTTTCTCCAGACCCTCCACGATTCTCTTCGATTCGGGCCGGACGAATGACCCCGCGCCCCTGCGGCTCATTATGAGGCCCTCGTCTTCCAGGAGGCGGAGCGCCTCACGAAGGGTAGACCTGCTGACGGACAATTCTGCGGACAGCTCTGTCTCGCTGGGGAGCCGTTCCCCGCGCCCGTATACGCCGCGGACTATGCGTTGACGGATGTGTTCGGCTGCCTCAAGATACAATCTCCGAGTCTTCCCGGGCTTCGTGCCGGTCTCACTCAAGCGCAATGCTCTCCCTCCAGTGCTTGTCCCTTTGACACTGCAATGACACTGCAATTATAAGTGAAGCGGCAAAAAGCGATCAATCGGGGCGCGGCGCTCGAAATGCGCATTCCCGGAAGGAACGTGGCACCCCGTGTAGAACTGAACTAGTCAGACAACCAATCTCACAGCGTCCGCATACAGAAGGATATTGCCGTTTAGCAGGTACGTCAATATAGCAGGTGTTCAGACAAGTACATCGACGCGTCATAATAGTGGTTGTGGGAGGGACCGCGTTGTCGAAGGCCACTGGATTGAAGTGCGTTTCGTGCGGAGCGGAATACCCCGTGTCGCGCATGTTTGAAGGGTGTCCGCGGTGCAGGGACGGTGAGTTTGCCGCAAACCTCACCGTCCAGTATGACTACACAGATCTGAACGGGTTGACGCGGCAGGAATTCGGCTCGTGGAAAGGCGAGGGACTGTGGCGATTTGCCCCGCTCTTGCCTATCGAGGCTGAGGAATGCAGGATCAGCCTGCTGGAGGGAGACACGCCGCTGGTGTTGTGCCGGGGTGTCTCAGAGAAGACGGGCGTCCAGGTATTCGCGAAAGACGAGTCAAGGGGTCCGACCTGGTCTTACAAGGACAGACTGGCGTGTGTCGCCACGGCGAAGGCGCTCGAGTTCGGGGCGAAGGTCACCACCGTGGCTTCGACCGGCAACCACGGGGCAGCCACAGCAGCGTATGCGGCCAGGGCCGGTCTTGACTGTGTCGTGTTCACACTGCCGACCGCCTCGGAGGCGATGTTGAGCCTCATGCAGGCATACGGGGCCAAGCTCGTCGCCACGACGTTCTACGGCCGGTGGGACCTGATGTCGCATTGCGTGAAGAACTTCGGCTGGTACCCGCTCGGGAACTACGTTCACGCCCTTCCGACAGGTAATCCGTTTGGAGTCGAGGGGTATAAGACCATTGCGTACGAGATCTGCCTTCAGCGGGACTGGGAAGTGCCGGACATCATTGTCAGCCCCGTAGCCTACGGCGAGGGGTTCTACGGGATCTGGAAGGGTTTCCGTGAGCTCAAGCAGCTCGGCCTGATCGACAGGACCCCGACAATGATAGCGGTCGAACCCTCGGGCGGCCCGCTTTCGAACGCGGTGAGAAACAATCTGCCGGCCCCGGTGAGGGTCCCATCAAAGAAGTCCGTCGCCTTCTCCATCAACGGCGACATGATTGGGATGCAGGCCCTGGTGGCTATCCGCGAGTCCGGCGGGACGACGGTGGAGGTACCGGATGCGGAGATCATGGCGGCGCAGGCGATGTTTGGCCGGGAAGGGCTGTACGTGGAGCCGTCTTCCGCCGCTTCGCTGGCGGCCGTCTGGAAGATGGCGAGGGCCGGGGGACTCTCGGGGGCCAAGTCAATCGTCTGCATAATCACCTCCTCCGGTCTGAAGGACCCCGGGGCTACGGCGGCGGTGAACCCGAAGCCGCCTGTGGTCGAACCCCAGGTGGATGAGATGTTTCGCGCACTGAAGGACGTTTACGGGTTTGAAGTCGCTTCCCGGATCACCTACTAGATGAAGTCGAGGTGAAGCACATGTTGTTGAACAAATCGCGTGCTCTGGAGGTAATGCGCAGGAACCAGGTCGATGCCATAGTGGCGACGTCGCCGGAGAACGTGACGTATGTCTCGGGATACTGGAGCTTCAGCCAGCGAGTGATCAAATCAACCCAGGTATATGCTATAATCCCGGCGGACGCACAGGCTGCGGCCGTGCTGGTGGCGCCTATCGGAGACCTGGACGGCATGGCCGACAAGGGCCCCGGCATTCCTGTCGAGCCTTACGGGACGTTCCACGTTTTCAACGATGACAGCGGGGAGAAGCGGGGCGAGTACGACAGATACCGGCGTCTCCTCCAGGGGAACAGGGCCGACTCACCCGCTTCCGCTCTTGCGGCCGCCCTGAAGCGACTCGGCCTGAGCGGGGGCCGCATCGCCGTGGATTCGTCCGGGTTGACCCCCGTGGCACTACAGGATATCAGGGCGGCGCTCACCGGTTATACGATCTGCGAGGGTTGGGGGCTCTTGCGCCAGATACGCATGGTCAAGACCCCCGAAGAGATCTCGCGGGTGAAGAAATCCACCAGCGTGACGGAACAGGCGGTAACCGACGTGCTCGCCTCCCTCCGTGAGGGCATGACGGAGATGGAGATGTTCACGCTGTTCAATGAGTCGATCATACTCCAGGGGGGAATGCCGCTCCTCACGTGTATCGGAGTGGGTTCCAGGAGTTCACTCCCGAACGTGCAGCCATCCAACCACCGGCTCAAGAAGGATGACGTCATCCGTTTCGATGTCGGGTGCGTGTACGATTCCTACTGCTCAGACATCGCAAGGATAGCGTGTTTCGGGCGCCCCAGTGAGAAGGCCGCCAGGTACCATCGCGCCGTCCTCGAAGGCGAACAGAAGGCCCTCGCGCAGGTCAGGCCGGGGACCACCGCCGCCGGGGTGTTCGAGACGGCCGTTGAGGCAACGAGAGCCGGCGGCATCCCGCATTTCGAGAGGCATCATTGTGGTCACGGCATCGGGATTGAGTGCTATGACATGCCGTCCATCGCTCCCCAGGACAGGACAGTCCTCGAGCGGGGAATGGTCATCAACGTGGAGACCTGCTACTACGAGCTCGGGTTTGCCGGACTCCAGGCCGAGGACACGGTAGTCGTGACGGAGGACGGGTTTGAATACCTGAGCGTTAGTGACAGGTCTCTGAGGGTCATCTAGGCCGGAAGCGCCCAAATTGGAGGAGGTGATAGGCTCTTATCCTGTGGCCTTTCGTTGCAGATCAAATCCAGAAGGGGGAGACGTAATGAAACGGTTCATTAAGGTCGTAGCAGCTCTCATGGTACTGTTGCTGTTCGTCGCCGGATGCGCCGGCGGCGGCCAGGAGAAGAAGCCGGCCGAACAGGGGCAGCCGGCTCAACCGGAAAAACCAAAGACGATCAAGATAGCCTGCTCCTTCCCTCTCTCCGGGAGTAGCGCCGAACTCGGCCAGAGAACTCTCCGTGGGATAAAGCTGGCGGTTGAGGAGATCAACGCCGCCGGTGGGATAAACGGCAAACAGATCGAAATCGTCCCCATGGATGACCGCGCCGATCCGAAGGAAGCAGCAAACGTCGCGAACCTGCTCGCCTCCAACCCGGAAATACTGGCGGTCATCGGGCACAACAACAGCTCGTGCACGCTCGCCGCAGCCCCGATCTACAACAAGGCCGGGCTGCCCAACATCTCGCCCGACTCGAGCTCGCCCAAGATCACCGAGGCGGGCCCCTACACCTTCCGCTTGAGAAACAGTGACGCCTACACCGGCGCGTACAACGTAGAGAAAATGTGGGAAGCCGGATATCGCAAGATCGGCATCCTGTACGAGAACAACGACTTCGGCCGCGGCGGACTCGACGTCGGGACCAAGACCCTCAAGGACCTCGGGCCGGGACCGGCAGCCACCGAGGCATTCATGCTCGGTGAAACCAAGGACTTCAGCACGGCGATAACCAACTTCAAGAAGGCCGGCGTAGAAGCGATCTACCTGGTAGGCGACTACACGGAGATCGCGCTGTTCTGCAAGCAGGCCCACCAGATGGACTACAATCCCTCCGTCTGGGGCGCCACCGGCGCGTTCAACCCCGCGATCATCACGCTGGCGGGGAAAGACGCTGAAGGCATAGTCGGTTCGACCGTGTTCTACACGACCGACGAGAGGCCCGAGGTGCAGGAGTACGTGAAGAAGTTCGTGGAGAGGTACAAGAGCGAAGGCATCACCCAGTGCGACGCTTTCAGCCCCAACGGGTATGATTCCCTCAGGATCATAGCCGAGGCGATAAGGAAGAACGGCGAGAGCAGGGAGGGCATCAACAAGTACCTGACGACCCTCAAGGACTTCCCGGGAGTCATCGGCAAGATCAGCTTCGATGAGAACGGAGACGTCAAGATCCCGCTCAAGCTGTTCGTCATCAAGAACGGCCAGTTCGAACCGTGGGAAGTGAGCAAGAAGTAGGAATCGCGGGGCGGCGCGCGGCAACGGGAGCGCGTGCCGCCCTCCCACTCCATTCGAAACCGGGGTGTTGGATAAGTGGCTTGGGCACTGCAACAACTCATCAACGGCCTCACCCTCGGCGCTATATACGCTCTCATAGCCCTGGGTTACAGTATGGTGTACGGAGTACTGTACTTCATCAACTTCGCCCACGGTGATGTGGCGATGCTCGGGGCCTACCTGTGCGTCGTGGTGCTCGCCGGGAGGCTCCACCTGCCGAACATGGCGGCGGTGTTGCTGGCCCTCGCACTGAGCGCGGTCGCCGGGGTGTTCATCGAGAAGGTAGCGTACCTCCCGCTGAGACGGGCGGAACGCCTATCGATGATCATCAGTTCACTTGGTGTTTCCATGATGCTTTCAACCGGGGCTCAGGTCATCTGGGGGGTCTCGACCCAACCCGTCCCGTCGATCGTGCCCACGAGGTTCTTCCGGTTCGGGGGAGCTGTGGCCAGCTCTCTGCAATTCGTGATACTAGGTGTTTCACTTCTGCTAATGGTCGGCCTGCAGCTCCTTGTTCACCGCACGAAAATAGGCATAGCCCTGAGGGCGACGTCGTTTAGCAGGGACACAGCCAGCGTGATGGGCATCGACACTGACAGGGTCATCTCGTTCACCTTCGCCCTGGGGTCGCTGCTGGCGGCGGTCGCTGGGATCATGGTGGGGGTTTACTACTCGACGATATACCCCACGATGGGAAGCACCATCGGTATGAAGGCCTTCACCTCCGCGGTCGTGGGCGGCATAGGCAACATACCCGGGGCGATGCTCGGTGGCATGTTGTTGGGCGTCGTCGAGAGCCTGGGCGGCGCCTATATATCCTCCGGATACCGTGACGCGATAGCGTTCGCCGTACTCATCGCCATCCTTCTGTTCAAACCTCAGGGCCTGCTGGGTAGCGGCGGAAGGGGGGTCGACCGCGCATGAAGTCCCGGATGAAATGGGTGGGCGGCGCCGCGGTTGTTGTGCTTCTGGCGGCGCTCCCGGCCTTCACGAAGAGCTCCTACGTGATCCACATAGGGATCTTCTCGATGATGTACGTAGTTCTCTCGTCGAGCCTCAACATCGTACTCGGCTTCACGGGGCAGCCCAACTTCGCACACGCCACGTTCCTGGGCCTTGGCGCATACGCGGCCGCGCTCGGCGCGGTGAAGGCCCACTGGCCGTTCTGGGTCAACCTGCCGGTGGCCGGCCTCGTGGCCGCCTTGTTCGGCCTCATCATCGGTCTCCCGACCATGAGGGTGAAGGGCCACCACCTTGCGATCGTGACCATCGGCTTCGCGCAGATCATCAGGCTACTCGAAGTGAACTGGGATAAGGTCACGAACGGACCGATGGGCATTCCGGGCATCCCAACCGCCACACTTGGGGACCGCCCGTTTGGGAAAGTGGAGTTCTACTACTTCTCCCTGTGCTTCTGCATCGTGGTGCTATTCATCATCAACCGGCTGGCGAATTCCAGGATAGGCCGCGCCCTCAAGAGCATACGGGACGACGAAATGGCGGCCGAAGCACTTGGAGTCAACACGCGGTACTTCAAGATCTACAGTTTTGTGATGTCGACCTTCTGGGCGGGGCTGTGTGGGGCGATCTACGCGCATTACGTCACATTCGTGAGTCCCGACTCTTTCACGCAGGCTGACTCGACGTCGATCCTGTGCATGGTGGTCGTGGGCGGCCTCGGGACCCTGTTCGGACCCGTCGTAGGGGCGTTCATCCTCTCGCTGGCGCCCGAAATGCTGAGGTTTGCCTCGGCCTATCGCTACATCCTTGTCGGGCTGATCATGGTGCTGTCGGTGATGGCGCGCGAGGGAGTCTTCAGCGTGGCCGCATCGAACCTGTTGAAGCCGTTCGGCCGGGAGGTGGCGCGCCGTGGATGACATGCTGAGGGTCGATGGAATCGGCCTCCGCTTCGGTGGGGTCGTGGCGCTCAACGGTGTGTCGATGTCGGTGGAAAAGGGCAAAGTGCACGGGTTGATAGGCCCGAACGGGGCGGGGAAGACCACGCTTTTCAACGTCATCACCGGCCTCTACAAGCCGGATTCGGGCGACGTCGTTTTCGACGGCGAGAAGGTGACGGGCCTGGAACCCCACAGCCTGTGCGAAAAGGGCATAGCGAGGACTTTCCAGAACATCCGGCTCTTCAGGTCCATGACAGTGATGGAGAACGTTCTGGTTGGACTGCATTGCCGGACCGTTTCGGGGACCTGGGATGTGCTGGTGGGTAGCCGGCGGGCGAGAGAGGAAAGGGACGCGACGGCGATCGAGGCGGTGAGGCTCCTGGAACTCACGGGGCTGAAGGGCCTGGAGCGCAAGATGGCGCGGAGCCTCCCATACGGCCTGCAACGCAGACTTGAGATAGCGCGCGCCCTCGCGACGTCTCCAAAGATCCTGCTGCTCGACGAGCCGTCGGCCGGCATGAACTCCCAGGAAAAAGTGGTTCTGCGGGATTTCCTCAAGGAACTGAACGCGAAACTCAACTTGACGATACTCGTGATCGAACACGACATGAAATTGGTCATGACGCTCAGTGACACTATCACGGTCCTCGATCACGGCCACAAGATATCTGAAGGACCTCCTGAGGCAGTACAACAAGACCCCCGGGTGATAGAGGCATACCTGGGGAAGGACGTCAGGGAGATGGCTGGGGATGCTTGAACTCGAGGGTCTCGACGTTTACTACGGAAACATACGGGCGTTGAAGGATGTCAGCCTGTCGGTCGGGGAAGGCGAGGTCGTCGCCCTCATCGGCAACAACGGCGCGGGCAAGACGACCACGCTGCGGACCATCTCGGGGCTGCTGAGGCCGAGGTCGGGGTCTGTGACGTTCCTCGGCCGGAGGATTGACGGGGTTCCCGCGCACCGTGTGACGAAGATGGGGATATGCCACGTGCTGGAGGGCAGGCAGATATTCTCCAACCTCACGGTCAAGGAGAACCTGGTGATAGGGGCCTACCTCAATCCGGACAGGGGCGCCGTGGCGAAGAACCTCGACCGGCTGTTCGGCCTGTTCCCCATCCTCAAGGAGAGGCGGAACCAGTACGGCGGCACTCTCAGCGGCGGGGAACAACAGATGCTTGCGGTTGCGCGCGCCCTGATGGGGAACCCGCGCTTGCTCCTCATGGACGAGCCCTCCCTTGGGCTTGCCCCGGTCATGGTGCAGCAGGTGGCCCAGATCATCGAGACGATAAAGGCTGAGGGGATACCCATCCTACTGGTGGAGCAGAACGCCCGCCTGGCGCTGTCCCTGTCGCACAGGGGCTACGTCATAGACTCGGGAGAAGTGAGGTTGCACGACACGGCGGAGGCGCTCAGAGAGAACGAGATGGTGAAGAAGGCCTATCTTGGAATGTAGGGAGGAGTCACGGATGATCGGTTGGAGGGCCAAGCTCGGCTTCATCCTGCCGTCGATCAATACTGTCGTCGAACCGGAAATGGCCAAAATGGCGCCACCCGGGGTGTCAGCCCATTTTGCGCGCGCCAGATCCGAAAACGACACCGAGGAAGAACTGGTCAGGATGGCGGAGGAATCCCCCAAGGCCGCGCGCGAGCTGGCGGATGCCGAAGTGGACATCATCGCGTTCGCGTGCACGGGGGCTAGCTTCCTCAAGGGACCCGGCTACGACGAGAAGATTGAAGGCATCATCCGCAATGAAGTGGGAATACCCGCGGTGACTACGTCCACCGCTGTGATCGAGGCGCTCAAGCACAAGGGAATGAGACGAATAGTGCTGGCGTCCCCATATGAGGACTGGCTCAACCAGAGGGAGGCAGTCTTCTTCAAGGCTCACGGAATAGAGATCCTGGATATGAAGGGACTCGGGATCACCGACGTTCACATTGCCGATGTTCCGCCTGAGCGCGTCTACAAGCTGGCGCGCGGTCTGGTGCGGCCCGATATGGACGGTGTGTTCGTCAGCTGCACCGACTTCCGGACAGCCGAGATCCTCGAAGTCCTGGAGAGCGACGTGGGGAAACCGGTGGTCTCGAGCAACCAGGCCACACTGTGGGCCATGCTCAAGAGGCTGAACATCAAGACCCCCATCGAGGGGTTCGGCTCACTCCTGCGCGAGTTGTAACTCACACCCAACGCGGGCAAGGTCGTATTCCGCTGACGCTACACGACGATGAGGCCGATGTGGAGAAACCTCTCTACACCGGCCTTTGTATGTTTCTCGACAGCAACTTTGCTCACCAGCAGCATTCGGACGGCTGTTCACTGTTCACCAGCAGCACTCCGACGGGCGTTCGCTGTACAGCAGCATACTTGGCGGCTCATCATTGCGCCCCGGCAGCGTTCGTTGCCTGTATCGCTGCAGCGGGACAATGATCAGAGTGAACACCGCTGCCAGGCGACAGCCTGCAGACCCGGCGACAGTGCACAGCCGCATCGGAATCTGCGCCCCAATCAGTGACGCGCGCCGCCAGGGTCCCCGGTTGACCCGACGGGCGTTAGCTGTCGCGGTTCCTGGCTCGGAAGCGGCGGACCTTCATGAGATTCCCGCAGGTGTCCTCGCACCACCGCCGCGTACGGCTGCGGGAGTCGTCGTAGAATACCCAGTGGCAATCGGGGTTCCGGCAGATCTTGATCCGTGTGGGGTCATGGTGGGCGAGGAGATCAGCAAACGAAGCGGCGATCTCGCTGAGGACCCAGGTCCAATCCTCCACTGCGGGCAGGATTTCAAGCCGGTACTGCCCGGCGCCCGCCGAGAGGCGGCGGATCGAAGGCGAATTCGCCATCACCCTGTTCAGGCCCTCCAGGCTGTCGCGGGGAATCTGCTGCGCTGACACCATCGCTTCAACGATCCGCCTCAAGAGGGACCGCAGACCCTTCAGACGCGCGAGATCCTGTTCGTCCGGGAGACCCGCGCCGGCAAGGCCCCATCTGTCCAGGAATTCCTCCAACCACCTGCGGTCGTCGAGGCGGTCCCGGGTCAGCCCGGTGCCCCGGTGATCATGCCAGTCACTATTGAGTAAGTCGAGACAGGCGAATTCCAATGGTCCCAGTAACCCCCTGATGCCCTATTGACTATTACGAGGCGCCAGTGTATAGTCTAACCAGGTAACCGGGGTGCGTCAACTTGGGCGTTACAGGAGCGTGATGGTTTTGAGCGAGACCCTTGGCGGTTGGGCCTGTGAATCCGGGTTCCGCGTGGCCTGGAGCGACATTTCGGTGGTGGCCGAGGTCAGCAAGGAGATCGAAACGCGCCGGGCAAGGGGCGAGTTGGACGAGGAATTCTTCCGCAGGGAAATGAGCCCGTGGGTGCGAGACCCCGTTCCCGGATGGGCGAGGTCTATCATAGTGGCGGCCGTCCCGCGCCCCGCCCACAGGGTCGTGTTTCACGTCGAGGGGCATGAATTCGGCGCGATCGTCCCACCCACTTACGCGCTCTGGGACGAGATGGAGGGGCGGGTGCACGGCGGGATCGCTTCCGTGCTGGGTGGGGTCAGGCTGGAGGAAGTTCGTATTCCGCTCAAGGCGATCGCGGCGCGCCTTGGCGTGGTGAGATACGGCCGCAACAACATCACGTACGCCCCGGGCATGGGGAGTTACCACCAGCTGGCTGGATACGTGACGGACGCGGACCCTGCGGCGTTGGGCGACGCAGGGGACGGGGCGGGAGGCCGTGGTGCGCCTCAAGTGGCCGGCGAGTGCGATGGCTGCGAGGCGTGTGCGGGGGCCTGCCCAACGGGCGCGATAGACCCCGGGCGTTTCCTGCTCCACGCCGAGCGCTGCGTGACCCTGGCCAACGAACGCGAGGACGCGTGGCCCGGGTGGGTGCCGCCGGAGGCCCACAATTGCCTGGTGGGATGCATGATCTGCCAGGAGGCTTGCCCCATGAACGCGGGGCTGCTGCGCGTGGAGACCGTCGAGACAGCGTTCTCCGGGGAAGAAACCGCGGCGATTCTTGCCGGGCGCCACGTGGAAGGGATCGCAAGCAGGTTCGCCTCTCTCGGCCTCCAGGGATTCGAAAGGGACGCCGGGCGCAACCTCAGGGCGCTCCTGGAGGCGAGGGCAAAAGCGGAGACGGCGGAGGGCCTGATCAGCCCGATCTTGTCGTAGTACCGCAGTGTCCGGACGGTGACCCTCGCTCTCCCGGCAAACTCGCTGGTCTGGTAGAAGGCCTGATCCAAGGTGTTCCCTCCCTTCCGGTCTGCATTTTAAGGGATTACGCAGCGTCACACGCAAGACCCTTTACCGCGGGCGCGCGCTCGCTCAGGATCACGCCTGCCGGTCACCGGCCGTCCCGTTTGTCCCCGTCCCTGTATGGCACGGGTATGTACTGCACCGAGGGTCTCCGCTGCGCGGGTTGCGGGTACAGCTCCATGAGCATGTACACCTCCCTCGGGAGTCCGAGGCGGACGGGCAGGCCCAGGTACTCGAGCTGCCTGTGGGTGAGCGGGTAGTCGTGTGTCCAACGGCCCTCAGTGAGCGCCCTGGCGATCCCCCGGGCCTTGTGTTCGTCCATGCGATCACTGAGAATGCTGAACACCGTGTCCTGCACTTGCGCGGTTGCTTTCTCGGCGACGTCGGCCAGGATCATAGTCTCATCGTCGATGTCCTCCGGCTTCTTGTCGCGGAGCACCCTGAGGATCGATGAGGCGGGGTACGATCCTATCTGCGGGTCCACCGGGCCGAGCACGGCGTTCTCGTCCATCACTATCTCATCCGCGGCGAGCGCGAGCATCGTCCCGCCCGACATGGCGTAGTGGGGAACGAATACCGTGACATTCCCTCGATGCCGCTTGATGGCGAGGGCGATCTGTTCCGCGGCCAGCACCAGGCCACCGGGCGTATGGAGGATGAGGTCGATCGGGAGTTCCGGCGGCGTGAGCCTGATGGCCCGGAGAACCTGCTCGGAGTCTTCGATGTTGATATACCTGGCGATGGGTATCCCCAGGAAGCTGACGGCCTCCTGCCTGTGGATGAGCGTGATCACCCGCGAGTGTCTCGACTTCTCGAGCGTGCGGAGAAGGCCGTGCCGGAGGCGCTCTATCCTCTGGTGCCTCACCAGGGGCATGATGAAGCTGGATGCTATGAAGAGGAACCACAGTATACTGAAGAAGTAATCCGGCACGAAATCACTCCCCTCGGTGCTTGAGATCCCCGTGCGAAGGCTCCCGGTCCTCCGGCCCATCCCGTGTGGCGGAGTCCAGGCCGAAGTAGAGCGATAGCCGCATGGCCTCCGCCGGCCGCAACGCGAATCGCGGGACGCCACGTTGAGCAATGCGAGCCGCCGCATACCAGATGCTGACGGCGCCCATAACCGTCAGGCCGGCAAGCAGACCTATTCGTTGTTCAGGGATGAACCACAGCGAGGCGGTCACAACCGCCATGACTACGGCCGCAAGGATCGATAGGTAGGGGAATCCAGGCGCCCTGAACTTGAGGCGCTCCGGTTCCGTCGCCTCGACGGCGGGCCGGAACCGGATGTGGCTAAGGACGATGACCATCCACGAGAAGAAGAAGCCGAACGCCGAAATGCCCGCTATGAACAGGAACGCGCCGTGGGGCGAGAGGTAGTACGCCAGCACACCCAGGTAGAGCGACGCGGTACTGGCGAGCACAGCAGAGTACGGCACGCCGGTGCGGCCGCTGACCCGCGAGAACACTTCGGGGGCCATCCCCTGGAGCGAGAGCGAGTGGAGCATCCTCGAACTCGTGTACAGGCCGCTGTTCATGGATGAAAGCGCGGCTGTTATGACGACGACGTTCATGAGGGCCGCCGACCATCTCAGGCCCATCAGGCTGAACACCTTGACGAACGGGCTCCCCGTCAGCCCCGCTTCCGTCCACGGCATGACCCCGACGAGCACGGCTACAGACCCCACATACAGTACCAGGGTCCGGACGAGGACCCCCTTCATCGCAAGGGGGACGTTTCTCTCGGGGTTCCTGGTTTCGGCCGCCGCAATGCCGATTACTTCGGTGCCGCCGTAGGCGAGCATCACCATCACCATGGCGAGAGACACCCCGCGCAGGCCGTTGGGGAAGAATCCGCCCCGCCCGAGGTAGTTGGACGTACCGATCCGGGGAACCCCAAACCTTGCGCCCAGCCCCAGCACCGCGGCGATTCCCACCAGGATGAAGGCGACTATCGCGACGAGCTTCATCAGGGAGAACCAGAATTCGAACTCGCCGAAAAACCGTACGGACATGAGGTTGGTGACGGTCATGAGAAGCGCGAACAGCGCCCCGAACACCCAGTTGGGCGCCCCTGGGAACCAGTACTCCATGTAGAGTGTCGCCGCCACTATCTCGGCGGCCATTATCCCCACCCAGGAGAGCCAGTACACCCAGCCCGTAACGAAGCCGAAGAACGGGCCGAGGTACCGCGAGGCGTAGACGCGGAACGATCCCGGCACCGGATAGGCGACCGACATCTCCGCGAGGGCCAGCATGATTATCATCATTACGACGCCGCCGAGGAGGTATGAGAGCACCACTCCGGGGCCGCCCAGGCGAACGGTTTCGCCGCTGCCCAGGAACATCCCGACTCCAATGACCCCCCCGATCGAGATCATCGAAAGGTGTCTGGCGCCAAGCCCACGTCTGAGACTGCTTTTCACATCGCTCAGTATGACGCCCTTGAACTCAAGACATGCAGCGCCACCGCTACTTGAACAGTTCGGGATGGAGCTTCCTGGCCAACTCCTCCAGCCCATCGATAATGCGGGGCCCCGGCCGTGAGACCAGATCGTCGGTGAGCTGGTAAACCCTGCCTTCCTTCACCGCCGTGATCCCCGCCCATCCCTTCCCCGTGGTCTGCGCAATGTCATTGTGGAAGGTGTATACGATGACGTCGGGGTTCTTGGCGACCAGTGACTCAAGGCTGTACTTGGGATAGAGGGTCTTCGCGTCGGCGGCGACGTTCACGCCGCCCGCGAGCCGGATGAGGTCGTCCATTATGGTCCCGGGCCCCGAGGTCATGAGCGGTTCGTCCCACATCTCGTGAAAAACCTTCGGTCGTGAAGCCTCGGGGATTGTCTCCACTTTCGCGCGGATCGCGGCGACCCTGGACTCCATTTGCGCAGCCAGGGCTGTGGCGGCCTTCTCCTCGCCTATTGCCTTGCCGATGAGGCGGATCGCTCGCACCGTTTCGGCAACCGTCTGCGAATTCAACAGGAACACGGGGATGCCCATGCTACCAAGGCGGGTGGCCAGTTCTGGATGGATGAAGTCGCCCACGACGAGGTCCGGCCTGAGGCTCACGATCTTCTCGACGCTCGGGTTCGTGTAGTCGCCGATCTGCGCCTTCTCCTGCGCTGCGGCAGGATAGTCGCAGAACTTCGTCACACCCACCACTCTGTCGCCGGCCCCCAGCGCGAACAGCATCTCCGTAGCCGCGGGAACCATTGAGACGACGCGACTTGGCCTTGAAGGGATCTTGACCTCCCTCTCCATCCCGTCCGCCAGCGTCACGGGGAACGCGGGCGGCTCAGCCTGCGCCTGCTGGGCCGGCTGAACGGGCGCCGGAGCCTGCGGGGCGGGAGTAGCCTGTTTGCCCCCGGCGCAGCCGCACAGCCCCCCCGCGCCGATGGCGGCCACAAGGATGAGCACTGTTGTGTTGAGGAACACGGACCTCATCTGACAAGACCCCCTTACCTGCGGACCTACATGTCCATTGTATCCCACGATGAAACCTGAGAACAGGTCCCGGCTGGAGGAATGCCGTCCCTCACAAAGAACATGTCTGAATTGAAACACGTGCGAGTCAGAGCGCGGGACAGAAACGGGAGGGTGGACAGTGAACCTATCCGAGATAAGGGATGTCGCCAGGAAGCAGCTGGAGGGCACATGCCGTGTGTGCCGCGTGTGCGACGGACTATCGTGCAGGGGAGAGGTGCCCGGATTCGGTGGGGTCGGAACCGGATCATCATTCATCAACAACGTGTCGGCGCTGGCGGCCGTGCGCCTCAATCTGCGCGTGCTTCACGACGCGGGCAACCCTGACACATCGGTGAGGTTGTTCGGCGTCGACCTCAAGTACCCGTTACTGGGGGCGCCGGTTGCGGGTGTGAAGGTCAACCGGATGGGTCGCATCAGTGAGAAAGACCTGGCCGAGGCCATGATATGTGGCCCTGCCCTCGCCGGCGCGCTTGGGACCGGCGGGGATGGAGCCGACCCGGAAGTATTCAACGTCGCCTCCGAGATGGTTTCTCGACGCGCCGGGGGCCGCGGCGGGATAATCATAATCAAGCCGCGAGAGCAGCAAGTCATCCTGGAGAAAATCAGGCGGGCCGAGGAGTCGGGAGCGGACGCGGTGGGCGTGGACGTGGACGCGGCGGCGTTCATAAACATGACCCTGATGGGCCAGAAGGTGGAACCCAAGACCACGGGCATGATAGCCGAGCTCGTGGCCAGCACCAGGCTCCCGTTCGTGGTCAAGGGCGTCATGACAGCGGACGAAGCGGAGGCCGCAGGTCGGGCGGGGGCGGCGGCGATAGTCGTGTCAAACCACGGCGGCAGGGTCCTCGATCACACCCCCGGGACGGCGGAGGTATTGCCGGCAATCGCCCGCGCCGTGAAGGGCAGGGTCACGGTGCTCGTCGACGGCGGGGTGAGGTCCGGCGCCGACGTATTGAAGATGCTCGCCCTGGGGGCTGACGCGGTCCTGGTTGGAAGGCCCCTCGCTATAGCCGCAGTGGGCGGTGGGGTCGACGGGGTGATATCCTGGATTGAACAGGCGGGTCTTCAACTCAAGCAGGCGATGATCATGACGGGCTGCAGGAGCCTTTCGGAAGTTAGCGACAGGATTCTGTGGAAAGGCTAAGGACGGAGGGGAAGCTGGAAGATGAGGCCGCGACCGTTTCAGGTGGAGCGCTGGTTCAGCAGGTACGAGTTCTCAGCCGGGCTGAACATTGCAGAGAGCTGTATCAAGCCTCTGACGGTGAACGAGATTGAGGAAATCACGGGATATGACCTGCGCACCGAGCTCGCAGGGATGAGCATCGGGTATACGGACTGCGCCGGCAACCCGCGGCTGCGGAGGGCCATCGCGTCGCTGTACCCGGGATTGTCAGGGGACGACGTTCACGTCACCAACGGGGCGATTGAGGCCAACTACCTCGCGTTTGCCGCCACGGTCAACCCGGGTGACGGGGTGATCGTCATCCACCCCGCCTACCAGCAGCTCTCCGAGATACCTGCAGCCCTGGGGGCCAGGGTGAAGAGATGGGCTCTTCGCAGGGAGAACGGCTTCATGCCGGATGTGCGCGAGCTGGAGGGTCTCATCGACAGCGACACCAGGCTCATCGTGTTGAACTTTCCCCATAACCCAACAGGCGCGGCGCTTGAACCTGCGGTGATGCGGATGATATGCGGGATCGCGGCCGAACGCGGGATAGCCATACACAGTGACGAGGTATACCGCGGCCTCAGGCTGGATGGTGGAGAACCCTCACCGTCCGTGAGGGAGTTCCTGCCCACCGCCACCGTGATAGGGTCGGCCTCCAAGGCGTTCGGGTTATCCGGAGCGAGGATCGGATGGGTCATAGGGACTCCTGAAGTCATCAGGAAATGCGGCGAACTGCGGGACTACGTTTCGATATGCTCCGCGAAACCCTCCGAGGTCATCGCGCAGGCGGTGTTCGAGAACGCCGGCAAGATCCTCGCCAGGAACAGGCGGATAGCGCGCGAGAACTATGGCCTCCTCATGAAATGGGCCAGCGAGAACGAGGAGCTCTTCGGGCTGGCGCCGCCCCGCGAAGGGGTAGTGGCGTTCCCCTGGTTCAGAATCCCGTGTTCATCAGAGGATTTCTGCACACGGCTCGTAGAATCGGAGGACGTGCTGCTGGTCCCGGGTTCGAAGTTCGACTCGGAGGGCTACTTCAGGGTCGGGTTTGGGTACGCCCGGGAGAGCCTCGAGGAAGGCCTGGGCAAGTTGAGCCGTTTCGCCCGCGAATACTTCAAGAGCGGAACTGCCAGGGGTTGAACGTGCGGGTTGAACACGATTCGAAGATTGGCACTGTACGTGGCCAGGTACTGGATCCTGGCCACGGCATCTCTTGTGATGGTCGGCGGTGTCTCACTCCTAGGACTCGTCCAACCGTGGGTCATCCGGTGGGCGATTGACTCGGCCATTTCCCGGGGCGAGTACCGGATGCTCGGGGCTGGCGCAGCCGCAATCGCCGGGGTGGCGGTCTTTCGCGGGGTCGTGATGTTCCTGCAGCGCTACTCCATGGAGCTGATGGCCCAGCGGGTGGCTTACGACCTGCGCGGGGACCTGTACCGGCACATCCAGGGACTCTCGTTTTCCTTCTACGACAGGGCCAGAACCGGGGAACTGATGTCCAGGCTTACCACCGACGTTGACTCCATCCACAGATTTCTCGGCATGGGGTTCATCTGGGTTGCCGGAGGTGTTCTCGGGTTCCTTGGCGGAGTTGCGGCGATGGTCTACCTCAGCCCCGCGCTCACCGTGGCTTCACTGGTTTTCCTGCCCCTGCTCGTCAGGGACGCCATGCGTTTCTCCCGCAAGACAAGGCCCATGTTCAAGGGTGTCCAGGAGCAGCTGGCCTCAATGAACGCCGTCCTTCAGGAGAGTATCTCGGGGGTCAGGGTCGTCAGGGCATTCGCGCGCGAGGAGCGGGAGGCCGCCAGGTTCGACCGTGAGAACGAGGAAAACCGCCGGAGGCACGTCGTCCTCGGCAAAGGCCTCGCCTACTACTCGGGCTACACGACGTTCCTCAGCGCGATTGGCCCGGCGGTCCTGCTGTGGTTCAGCGGCTACATGGTCATGTCGGGGAGTCTGACCGTGGGTTCGCTCGCCGCCATGGCGATGTACATCACCCAGGTCACTATGCCCGTGAGGATGCTCGGCTTCGCGATGGGGATGTATCAGTCGGCCGTCGCGGCGGGGAAGAGGATAATGGACATCCTGGACACCCGGCCGGACATCGTGGATTCGCCGGGGGCCGTGCCGCTCCCGCCGGTCAGCGGCCTCATACGATTCGAGGGAGTGTCGTTTTCGAGCGGCGGGAGGCCCATCCTGGAGGACGTCAACCTCGAGATCAGCCCGGGTGAGACCGTGGCCATCCTCGGCCCGACGGGGTCGGGAAAGTCCTCCCTGGTCAATCTCATACCGAGGTTCTACGACCCCACCTCGGGGAGGGTGACCATGGATGGGCATGACCTGCGCTCCGTTACAGTCGAGAGCCTCAGGAGGCAGGTTGCCGTCGTCAGCCAGGACGTCTTCCTGTTCTCCGCGTCAATCGGGGAGAACATCAGCTACGGCCGGCCCGGCGCGCCGCTCACGGATGTGATCGCGGCGTCCAGGGTGGCGGGCATACATGACTTCGTGGCGGGACTACCGCATGGCTACGACACGCTCGTCGGCGAAAGAGGGGTCGGCCTGTCCGGCGGCCAGCGGCAACGCGTGGCCATCGCGCGGGCGATTCTCATGGACGCGCCAATCGTCATCCTGGATGAATCGCTCTCGAGCGTGGACGCGGAAACCGAATCGCGCATACAGGCGGCCCTGGCGGGGCTGCTGAAGGGGCGTACGTGCCTGGTGGTGGCGCAGAGGCTATCGACAGTCAGGCTTGCCCACAGGATCGTGGTGCTCGATCACGGCCGGATAGTCGAGCGAGGGACCCACGACGAGCTGATGGCAGCCGGCGGCCCGTACTCCTCCATCTTCCGGCAGGGCCTAGCCGCCCCCAACAGCGGCGCCGAGGGGGGTGGAGGCAGGTGATGCACGGACCCGGACCCGGCAGGTTCGCCATGGACCGCGAGGAGGTATCCGGTCTTTCATCCATTGACAGGGTCTCGGTTGCACGGCTCATGAGATACGTGAAACCTCACCTGCCCGCCTTGCTCGTAGCGACCGGCCTGGTCATCGTGGGGACCGTCTCTTCCCTTGCGGGGCCGTTTCTGATGAAGATGGGCATCGACCAGTACATCGCGGCGGGCGACCGACGCGGACTGGCGTTCATCTCAATCCTCATGGCCGGCGCGTCGGGAGTGACGTGGTTCGCCGTCTACGTCCAGGGGCGCATCACGGCCGAGGTGGGACAGAAAGTGGTGTACGACCTGCGAAGGGACCTTTTCGACCACCTCCAGCGGCTGAGTATCCGCTTCTATGACAACACGCAGGTCGGCCGCGTCATGTCACGCGTCGTCGGTGACGTGGAATCGCTGAATCACCTGGTTTCGGGGGGCCTCACATCCACTGTGGCCGACCTGCTCACCGTGGTGGGCATTGCCGGGGTGATGCTGTGGATGAGTTGGAGACTGGCCCTGGTTGCGCTGGTTACGGTACCCCTCCTCGTGCTCACGGTCGCCGTGTTCCAGGGGAAATTGGGCCGCGCGCTGCACGACCAGAGGAGGCGGGCGGCCGATGTCAACGCCAACATCCAGGAGAGCATTTCGGGGATACGCGTCACCCAGGCGTTCGGCCGGGAGGAATTCAACGAGCAACGTTTCGGCGAAACCAACGCAGGGGTTATGCAGGCGGGCCTTCGCGCGGCCACCCTGTTCTACATATTCTTTCCCTTGATAGAGTTCATCAGCTCGCTGGGAATAGCCGGGGTCATCTGGTTCGGTGGAGCGCGCGTAGCCCTCGGCGATCTGACAGTGGGTGTGGTGGTGGCGTTTGTCGCTTACGTCACCAGATTCTTCATGCCAATCAGGGAACTGAGCCAGGTGTACAACATGTTCCTCGCCGCCGCCGTGTCATCTCAACGCATATTCCAGCTCCTCGACGCGAGGCCGGAGGTGGTCGACGAACCGGGGGCCGCGGACCTGGAGGATGTCGAGGGACGTGTGGTGTTTGAGAACGTGGCCTTCGAATACGAGCCGGGAAACCCGGTCCTGGCCGACGTGAGTCTCGAGGTTCGCCCGGGAGAGATGGCCGCGATTGTAGGCGCCACCGGTGCGGGAAAGACCACGATCGTCAACCTCCTGATGAGGTTCTACGACCCCACGGGGGGCAGAGTACTTGTCGACGGTCATGACCTCCGGCGGGTCACGCAATCCTCGTTGAGAAGGCACATGGGGATCGTGCTCCAGGAGGGGTTCCTGTTCTCCACCACTGTCAGAGAGAACATCGCCCTGGGCAAGCCGGATGCAACAGCCGGGGAGATCGAGGCGGCTGCGCGGGCGGTCGGACTCGACAGCCTGATTCGAGCCCTGCCGGACGGCTATGAAACGCAGGTGCTGGAGAGGGGTGGAGGGTTCTCGCCCGGGCAGAGGCAGCTCATCGCTCTGGCCAGGGCGTTTCTTTCGAATCCGCGGATTCTGGTCCTGGACGAGGCGACGTCCAGCGTGGACCCCGTTACCGAATCCATGATCCAGAAGGCCATGCGCGTCCTGTTCAGGGGGAGGACCGCGATAGTGATAGCGCACAGGCTCACGACTGTGATGGACGCAGACACCATTCATGTGATAGACTCCGGAACAGTAGTGGAAAAAGGAAAACACGGTGAGCTGCTGGAGAAAGGCGGCATATACACGCGACTGTGGGAGAAGCAGTCAGGGGGGGTCCCGGACAGTGCTGCTTGACGTGTACAACCGTCTCTATTCCCGTTTCGGCCCGCAACATTGGTGGCCCGGCGATACACCATTCGAGGTGATCGTCGGCGCGATCCTCACGCAATCGGTCTCGTGGAAGAATGTCGCAAAGGCTATAGACAGCCTCGAACAGGCCGGTCTCCTCGATCCCCGCAGCATGCACGACATAGGCGAAGGGGCGATCGCGCTGCTCGTGAGGCCCGCGGGATACTACCAGCAGAAGGCCAGGAAACTCAAGTCTTTTCTGGCGTACCTATGGGACAGGCACGGCGGGGACCTTGACAGGATGTTTTCCACGCCCCCTGACGAGTTGAGAAGGCAGCTGCTGGGCGTGTGGGGCCTCGGCCCAGAGACTGTAGACTCGATAATGCTGTATGCGGGGAACATACCCTCGTTTGTGGTGGACGCATATACCGTTCGCATCCTTACCAGACTGGGCCTCGTGGAGCAGAGGGCCTCCTACGACGAAATCCGTGGTCTCTTCATGGACAACCTGCCGCGGGATCCGCAGATGTACAATGAGTACCACGCCCTGTTCGTTCACGTTGGGAAGCACTTCTGCGGGAAACGCAAGATGCTCTGCGGGAACTGCCCGCTGACCGACATGTGCCGGATCGGTCGCGCCATGCTGGGAGACGCCGCTCAACCGGCGCCCGCGGCGGAAGCCCGTTGACTGGGCTCCAGGGCAGTGTATAGTCGATGTAGATACATTGTGGATACGCCCTGGAGATGGAGGGTCCGGCAATGAGAGTCAGGGTGCAGGAGTGGGGCAACAGCCTCGCCGTGAGGCTCCCCAACGCCATCGCGAGAGAAGTGGGTATAGAATACGGTTCCAGCGTCGACCTGCTATCGACGGGGCGGGGAATCGTTATAAGGCCGGCGGCGCGCAAGTACTCCCTGGAAGAAATGCTCGAGGGGATTAGAGAATCCAACCTCCACAACGAAGTGGATACCGGTTCCCCCACGGGGAAGGAGGCGTGGTAGGTTGGCCGGGTACGTTCCGGACCGCGGGGATCTGGTATGGTTGTCATTCGATCCCCGGGCGGACCATGAGCAATCTGGGAGGCGGCCGGCATTTACCATATCACCTGGGCCATATAACGAGATCACCGGTCTCGGTCTCTTCTGCCCCATCACCTCCAGGGTCAAGGGATACCCCTTTGAAGTCCCCGTTCCAACCGGTAGCCCCGTCTCCGGTGTCATCCTCTCGGATCAGATCAAGAGCCTGGACTGGCGCGCCAGGGCGGCGACGCACATCTGCCGGAGCCCCGAGGAAACCATGGAAGAAGTCCTGTCGCGGCTGAACACGCTGATCCAGCGCTGACCCGGTCGAAGATTGCATACGCGACGCCGGTGGCGGGCATGCTCACTCTCCAGGGTTTCTCACCACGGGGGTGGGTGGATGGCGGGCGGCCGGAGGGTCAGAAGGCCGGGAACCAGCGCCGGCCACGGCGGGCGCAAGAGGACAAAACATAGGACAAGACATAGGAAGAAGGGGCCGTATGACGATCTCAAGATTGAGGTCGCCCGCGAACTCGGACTCATGGGGAAGGTGCGGCGCCAGGGGTGGGCCGAACTGACGGCCGCCGAAAGCGGCCGCATCGGCGGCATCATGACCAGGCATCTGCGGGACCTCGGCCTTGTCCCAAAGCCCGTGCGGACGGACCTCGAGGGAACCACTCCGCGCGACGAAGACTGACCTTCCACTGCGCTGCGGCCCCCGATCGAACCCCTGAATGCAGTCCGGGCGTCTCCTGAAGGAGACCGGCGACCGGGTAGCGAAGGGAGTCGCCCATGTACAACTGCATTGTGTTCGACATAGACGGCACGCTCCTGGACACGGAGGCGGCCCTCGTTTCTTCACTTCAAAGATTGGTGCTGGAGGAACTCAACCGGAATCTGACTCCCTCGGAGCTACGGTTTGCCTTCGGGATTCCCGGAGAGGACACTCTGAGGAGGCTTGGCGTACCCGATCTGCGCAGGTCGTGCCAGAAATGGATCGAGTACTTCAACGAATGTTCCCACAATGTCAGGCTTTTCGACGGTATCCAGGACACGCTCGCAAGGTTGTTCGACGAGGGAATCCTGATGGGCATCGTGACTTCGAAGACCAGGGAAGAGTTTACCTACAGCTTCTCGCCCTTCGGACTGGACGATTACTTCAGGGTGGTCGTCTGTGCGGACGACACGGAGCAGCACAAACCCTGTCCCGAACCGGTTCTGAAGTTCCTCGAACTGGCTGGGGTGGACAAGTCGAAGACCATGTACGTCGGCGACACCGCATATGACGCCGAATGCGCGCTCGGAGCGGGCGTGGCCTTCGGATTGGCCCTGTGGGGAGCAGGAAAGAGTGAAGGTATTCCGGCAACGCATGTCCTGCAGAACCCCGCGCAGATTCTGGAGCTGGTGGAGAAATAGTCTCGAAGCGCAAGCCTCCCCTGCCGGCTTGAAGGATCGGGGTTGTCAACGTAGAAGAACCACATTCTGGGAGACCTACCGCAGCCGGGGAAGCAGCGATCCTCCCACTCTGGACGAACTGCAGGTCACCCCATCTTCTGAATCCGACCCGTCTTCCCAATCGTGCACTGGCCCCGGGTGTGAAGTCTCCAATTCTCTATGAGGAGGGTGGGTTGTGAAGAAGCTCCTGGTGATCGATCAAGAGAAATGCACCTTGTGCAAGAGGTGCGAACTCGTGTGCTCGCTCAAGCACGAGGGCGAGTGCCGGCCCGCGAAGGCCAGGGTAAACGTGGCCAGTTTCCCCGATGACTTCTTCTGGATGCCCGTCACCTGTCAGCAGTGCGATGAACCCGTGTGCAAAGAGGTGTGCCCCGCGGGGGCGATCTCGGCGAACGAGGCGAGCGGCGCCGTCGAGATAAACGAGGACAAGTGTATAGGCTGCCGCATGTGCGTCATGGCATGCCCGTTCGGCGCCATGTCGTATTCGGCGGCCGGAGAGGTCGCGGTGAAGTGCGACCTCTGCGGCGGAGAGCCCGAGTGCGCCCTGTTCTGCCCGTCCGGCGCGATCGAGTACAAGGAGGCTGACGAGGCCTACATCAGCCGGCGTCGCGCGGTGGGCCTGAAGCTCAGGGACGCCCTGAAGGAGGTGAAGCTCTGATGTACGGCTGGATTGGCAAGATCCTCCGCGTGGACCTCGGGAAGGCATCGTGTAAGGAAGAACCCCTATGTCCCGACACGGCCGCGAAGTTCATCGGGGCCAGGGGCCTCGGCGCAAAGATCCTGTTCGATGAGATAGACCCCGGCACAGACCCGCTTGGGCCGGGCAACAAGCTCATTCTTGCCGCCGGGCCGCTCACCGGAACAGCCGCCATATCGGGGGGAAGGTACAACGTCATAGCGAAGAGCCCGCTCACGGGCGGTATCGCGGCATCGAACTCGGGTGGTTACTGGGGGCCGGAGCTCAAGTACGCCGGCTTCGACGCGATCGTGTTCGAGGGCAGGGCGGACAAACCTGTGTACCTCTGGGTGAACAACGGCAAGGCCGAGTTGCGCCCTGCGGACAAGTCATGGGGCAAGACGACCGGCGAGACTGAGGACCTGATCCGGGCGGAAACGGACGCCGAGGCCAAGGTGGCCTGCATCGGTCCAGGCGGTGAGAAGCTCGTGAAGTTCGCGGGGGTCGTCTGCGACAAGACCCGCGCGGCGGGCCGTTCCGGTGTGGGCGCTGTCATGGGATCGAAGAATCTGAAGGCCGTCGCCGTCAGGGGCACCGGCGGGGTCAAGATAGCAAACAAGCAGGCGTTCCGCGACCTCGTCCTCGACATCTACAAGAACAAGGTCAAGACCGCCGGGGTGACCAGCAGCGGCCTCCCGTCGTTCGGAACGGCCATCCTGGTAAACGTCATCAACGCGCACGGCATATTCCCGACCCGCAACTTCCAGACGGGGGTGTTCGAGGGGGCCGGGCGCATCAGCGGTGAGACCCTCGCTGACACGCTCCTTGTGCGGAGAAAGGCGTGTTTCGGTTGCCCGATCGGTTGCGCCAGGCCGAGCAGGGTCGAGAAGGGCAAGTATCGCTGCTCCGGCGAGGGACCCGAATACGAGAGCGCTTGGGCTCTGGGAGCGGACTGCGGCGTAGACAACCTCGAGGCGGTGACAAAGGCTAATTCCGTGTGCAACGAGCTCGGCATCGACCCCATAAGCATGGGCGCCACGCTGGCTTGCGCGATGGAACTGTATGAGAAGGGATACATGCCCGGGTCCGCCTCGGAACTGGAGCTCAGGTTCGGCGACCCCGACGTGTTGGTCGAGGCCGTCAGGAAGACTGGCATGAGAGAAGGAATCGGGGACCTGCTCGCAGAGGGGTCCTACAGGCTCGCGTCGAGGTTCGGGCATCCGGAGCTGTCGATGTCCTCCAAGAAGCAGGAATACCCGGCGTACGACCCGCGCGGGTGCCAGGGAATCGGCCTGAACTACGCGACCTCGAACAGGGGCGGCTGCCACGTCCGCGGGTACATGATCTCGGCCGAGATACTGGGAGTGCCCGAGAAACTCGATCCGTTCGTCATCGAGGGGAAAGCGGGCTGGACCAAGGCGTTCCAGGACATCACGGCTGCAGTGGATTCCGCGGGGGTATGCCTGTTCACCACGTTCGCGATCGGACTGCCCGAGGTTGCCGCGATGCTCAAGGAGGCCACCGGCGTCGCGTACACGCCCGAGACGGCTCTCGCGGCGGGCGAGCGGATCTGGAACCTCGAGAGGCTGTTCAACTTCAAGGCGGGTATCACCGGCGCTGACGACACCCTCGCGCCCAGATTGCTCGAGGAGCCGATGCCCGAAGGGCCGGCCAAGGGGCGGGTGACTCGCCTCGGCGAGATGCTCGGGGACTACTACAAGGCAAGGGGCTGGAGCGAGACGGGCGAGCCGCTTCCGGAGACCCTGGCGAGGCTCGGCCTGTGAGGATCAACCTGTTCGCAGGGCTCGCACACGCGTATGGGAGAGACAGCGTCGCGGTCGACGAGGACCTGGCGACAGTCCGTGACGCTGTCTCCTACCTCCTGGAGGCCGGGAGCCCCGGCCTCCGGAAGGAACTCCTTCAACTGCTTGGCGAGTGGCCCGCCGCCGGCCGGAGACCGGCTGGATCAGGCCTATCCATCCTGCTCAACGGCAGGAACGTGGAGTTCCTCGACGGGCTCGACACAGTGCTTGGCCCTGGAGATGTGGTTACACTGATTCCTCCAGCCGCCGGCGGTTGAAAGGGGGAGGTGGCGTGCGATACGTCATTGTCGGGAACGGGGTCGCGGGTAACGCCGCTGTGCAGGCCATCCTCCAGCGCGATCCGGGCGCGGAGGTGTCGATCGTATCCTCAGAGGGGCACCCGTTCTACTCGAGGGTGTTGATATCCTACTACATCTCCGGAGCCGTGGGCCGTGAGGACGTCTTCCTTCAGGCGGCGGCCGGAAGGCCGGGGGTGCGCGCCCTCCTCGGAAGGACCGTGGCCTCAATCTCGCCCCGGGAACGCTCCATAACGCTGTCGGATGGCGAAACACTGGCGTACGACCGGCTGCTCCTCGCCACGGGTGGCAGTCCCGTCGTGCCGGGCATACCCGGGGCGGAGCTGCCCGGTGTGTTTACGCTCAGGACCCTGGATGACGCTATTGCCATCCGGGAGTGGGCCGGAGGGGTCCGGAGCGCGGTGGTGCTCGGGGGCGGAATGATCGGCCTCAAGGCGGCCGAAGCCCTCTTCGCCCTGGGCCTCAAGGTCACGGTGGTGGCATCGTCCGGCAGGGTGCTGTCGCAATCGCTGGACGCGGACAGCTCCAGGATCGTGCAGCAATCCCTCGAGAGGGCGGGCGTGGGCCTGAGGCTGGGCAGCGACGCCGCGGAGATCCTCGGGAAGGGCAGGGTCGAGTACGTCAGGTTGAAGTCCAGGGAGATGATCGTGGCGGGTATGGTCGTCGTCGGCAAGGGGGTCAGGCCCAACACGTCTCTCGCGGAGGCGGGCGGCATCGCGACGAACCGTGGCGTCCTCGCCGATGAGTTTCTCCGGACCTCGGCCACCGGGGTCTACGCCGCCGGGGACGTGTGCGAGGCCCTCGACCCCGTGACCGGGCGCGGGGCCGTCAACGCACTCTGGACCGTTGCGGTCAGACAGGGTGCCATCGCCGGATGCAACATGGCGGGGGGACGCCGCAGATACGACGGGAGCACGGCCGAGAACTCATTCCGATTCGGCCCCTTGAGCGTGATATCTGTGGGCCGCCCCGGCGGCGGAGAGGGCTGCGAGGTGCTGTCGCGCTCGGATTCCGCGGGGTATCGCCGCGTGGTGCTGCGAGACGGGCGGATCGTCGGGGCGGTGGAGACCGGGGAAGGGCACAGCATCGGAATACTCAGGACCAGACTCGGCATCCCCGGGACTCGTCTCCGGACGACGAAGGCGCTCGCGGAGGCGTTCGTACGCGGGAACCTGTCGTTCGCCCATGTGGTTCTCGGCGCCGGCGGCGCAGGTATCGGATCAGCCGGCGGAGAAAGTAGGAAACCCTAGAGACTATTCTCAAGGGGGACTTGCCGTGGCGAGAGAAAAGGTTACGCTTCCCGTGCTCTATGAGAAAATGCGTAAGGGCCAGAAGATCACCATGCTTACCTGCTACGACTATCCTACGGCGCTGCTGCAGGACAAGGCGGGGGTAGACATCATCCTGGTCGGCGACTCTCTCGGCATGACCGTGCTGGGCTACGACAGCACTCTGCCTGTAACCATGGATGTGATGATACCCCACGCACAGGCCGTGAGAAGGGGCGCCCCCGGGGCCTTCTTCATAGGTGACATGCCGTACATGTCGTACCAGGTATCCATCCAGGAAGCGGTACGGAACGCCGGCAGGTTTATGCAGGAAGCCGGGTGTGACGCAGTCAAGCTGGAGGGCGGCGCCAACGTCGTGGAGGTCATCAGGGCGCTGACCCAGGCCACGATCCCCGTGATGGGGCACCTGGGACTGACGCCTCAGTCCATAGCCATGCTCGGCGGGTTCAAGTCGCAGGGAAGGAGCGCGGAGGCCGCCAAGAAGGTCATCGACGACGCTAGACTCCTGGAAGAGGCCGGCGCCGTCATGATCCTGCTCGAGGCGATCCCACCGGAGGTGGGCAAGATAATCACGGAGAGGGCCGGCATCCCGATCATCTCGATAGGCGCGGGGCCGTACTGTCACGGCCAACTGCTGATCGTTCACGATATGCTGGGGTTCTTTGACCGGTTCACGCCGAAATTCGTGAAGAAGTATGCCAATGTCAACGAGGTGATGCTGAAGGCATTCCAGGAGTATATCAAGGATGTTGAGACCGGGGCCTTCCCCGAGGAGCAACACAACTACACCATGAAGGCCGGCGAGTTCGACAAGCTCAAGGCCATCCTGTAGTCCCCGGAGGAAGGAGACCGGCGCGTGTTCTAAGGCATCAGCGAGTGCGAGGGTGGTTGCAGATGCAACCACCCTCATTTGAACTGCGACTAGTGGCGAGAAGGATTCTGAGCGCTGCCGGGTAACCTTCTCTTTGCGTGGACGGCGAACGTGGCTGGCGCTAGGCGCATTCTGCTGCACACTGTACGTTTCGACGCAGGGATCCGATTACTCTGATAGTGCCATAGTTCGACTCAAAGCGCCATATTTCGCTGCTGTGGATGCATTCCTATCGAGTGCGGACGCGTAGCGTTGCAGAGTGGGGAAGCAAATGCGTGACCTTGCGGCACTAGTGGTCGGCATACTGACCACGTCTTCCATCTTCCTTGTTTCGATGGGTGCATACTCGCTCAGAATGAAGGCGTCCGCCAAGGCGAAGACATTCTTCGTTGTGTGCCTGGCAGTTGCCGTGTACTCCATGGGGTATGCGATGGAACTCGTGAGCGGCAGCATCAACGAAGCCCTGTTCTGGAACCGTGCGCAGTACCTTGCGCTCCCCTTCCTGGCGCCATTCTGGGTCGTGCTCGTGATCCAGCACCGGGGCAGAGAACGGGACATCAGTTGGGCCGGGTGGCTCCTCCTGTTCCTCGTGCCGATCCTGACGCTGATCATTCGCTGGACCCCCTCACTCTCACATCTTCTCTACGCCACGGTTACCATGGTGAAACACGGGTCGCTGACGATCCTGCAGATTGGACGGGGCCCCTGGTACGTGGTCAGCGCCGTCCATATCTCGGCCGGAATCCTGTACGCGGGTCTGACCTACCTCAAGGGGACGACGCCGAGCGCGACGCTCAGGGCTCAGGCAATGCTGATGGTAGTTGCATCCTGTCTCCCACTGGTGTCACTGTGGGCCCTTGTCGCGAATGTGTCGCCGTTGGGCCTGGACACCGCGCCATTCAGCCTTTCGCTAAGTTCTGTTCTCCTGTACGTTGCCCTGATCCGGTACCGCTTCTTCGACATTGTCCCTTTGGGTCACGAGAGGGTATTTGAATCGACGAGCGACGGCGTATTCATAGTCACCGGAAACGGAGACCTCGCGGAGTTCAACCCCGCCGCGGCAAGGATGTTCCCTTTCCTGGACCGTCGTTCAATTGGGAAGCCATATCACACGGCCCTCAAGGGATATGTTGAGACCATCAGATCCCTCGAGGAGCCTCACGAATCGGAGATAGCGGTTCGGAGAGACGACGGCACGTCCAACTACTACCGGATGAGGATTACACCCCTGAACGACCGCCAGCGCAACAGATTGGGGTCTATGATAACGTATACTGACATCACGCCCCAGGTCAGGACGTTGCGAGACATGGAGAGGGCGGCATCGACTGACGAACTCACCGGCATCGCAAACAGGGGGTATTCACTCGCGCGCATCAGCTCTGCATTGGAAAAGGCCAGGCAGGGTGGTCATCCGTTCTGCATGCTGATGCTCGATCTGGACTTCTTGAAGGCGGTCAATGACAAGTATGGCCACCACGCAGGTGACTTCGCCCTTCGTCATGTGGCGAATGTCTGCCAGGAAAGCATTCGCTCCGTCGACATACTGGGCCGTTACGGCGGGGATGAGTTCATCATTGCCTTGCCCGGGGCTCGCATTGTCGATGGCCTGCAGGCCGCCAAACGGATCCAGGCGGCGGCGCGTTCGAACGCACCGGTCCACGAGGGTGAGACGATACAGATCTCATTCAGCATAGGGGTGGCGGGGGCCGATCCCGTTACTGATGAGACCGTCGACACGTTTCTGAGGTCCGCGGACAACGCTCTCTACCAGGCCAAGGGGCGCGGGCGGGATTGCGTGGAATCCATACAGCTTGGCGCAACGTTCGCCGGGAAAGTAAGCGCCGGAGAATGACGAGTAGTCAGGTGGTCAAAGGGGTGTAGTTGTGGGGGGTGGGTCTCGGGTCTAGCTCCTCCCGCCGCGCCCGCCGTCCCTGCGGGGTTTCTTCGCCAGTCGCGAGAGGGAGAGGCAGGCGATCACGAAGCTCGTAATGATTCCATTCCAAGAATGGTCGAGGCGGCTGTGAAGGGTCCCCCGGTGCCCCAGTGTCTGTCCGCCCACCTCCCGGCCGCGGAAAAGAGCATCACGTTCAGCACGAAGATGAAACCCAGATGCAGCACATTGATGGTCCGCGGCGGCCTAAGTCGACGCCGGCTCGCGCCCGGTCTTCGCGGGTGACCCGCTCCGGCAGCCGGTAGGCGTCCGGAATGCCCACCCTGGCACCACATTGAAAAAGACCTCCTTCTGCAACTCCTCGCTCGCCAGCAGAAGGAAGTCCATAGCTCTGTACAGCTGGTGCGCCCCCACTCCGGTAAGCCCTGAAATCATGCCCCTTTTGGAACCCCCAAAACTCATCGTGCTTGACCTTTTGACAGACACAGGTGAACGCCGCACCGTTGAAGAAGGAGATCAGATATGTCGCTTAGAATATGTCTGACAAGCAGCTAGGCAGATGACTGGTGAGAGGCGACAGGAGGATGATGAAGGGGGGCGAGTACCAGTAGGGTTAGCGGCAGTGGGCCAACTGTCTTGCACGGAGCACCAGGAGGATAGGTTGTCCAGATTCCTCTCGGAACATCAGAACGGAGGGATAGAATGTCCAGAAGAGCCATAGTGATGTGCTTCGGCCTGTTTGTGGTATTAAGCATGCTCATCACCTCATGCGGCCCCGCAGCGAAACCGGCGCAACCCAAGCCCGCAACCCCGTCGCAGCCTTCGTCCGGTACTGCTTCCAACGCCAAGCCCATAGTAATCGGTGTCCCTGCCATCCAGACTGGCTCGGATACGTACATCCATGGCGAGCTCATCGTCTATGCAACCAACTTCGCGGCGGATGAGATCAACGCCAAGGGTGGTGTCCTGGGACGGCCGTTGAAGATCCTGGTCATGGACGACGCAGGCGACCCGAAGCAGGGTGTCAACGTCGCACACGCTTTCTGTACCAACCCTGAAGTTGTCGCCGTTTTGGGCCACGCGTACAGCGGCACGACATTGCCAGCCCTGCCGGTCTACAAAGAGGCCAACATGCCCGTTATTGTGCACGGCACTAACCCCTTGATAACCGAGCTCGGTTACGACAACATCGTGCAGAACACCCCGAACGACCTTATCACCGGTTATGCCGCGGCAGACCATGCAAAGGATGTCTTGAAGATCGGATCCGTAGCTATCGTGCACAACAAGTCGCTGTGGGGCGCCGGAGTCGCGAGCGTTTTCAGAACGCGCTGTGAAGAGATCGGCATTAAGGTGACCAGTTACCAGGGAGTAGACCCGACGGATGTCGATTTCACACCCGTGCTGACAGCGATCAAGAATGAGAAGCCGGATGCCCTGTATTTCGCGGGCTACACTGAGCAAGGCCTGATGCGCAAACAGATGGTGCAGCTCGGCATGGACAAGACGATGCGTTGGCTGGCTGCTGAAGCTACCAGCTCGGAGTACATCGACATTACAAAGGACATGGGGGTTGGTACCCTGTCCGCTACCGCGGCCCCTCCGCTTGATTTCCGTGAAGAGATGAAGGCGTTTGACGAGCGATTCTATGCGAAGTACCAGAAACACCCCGAATCATGGAGCGCCTATTACTATGACATGGTGTATGCGATCGCAGATGCCATCAAGAAGGCCGGCAGCGACAAGCGCGAGGATATTGTGAAGGCCCTTCGAAAGATCGATGTGCCCAGCGTCGTCTACCCTGAGGGACTCCAATTCGACGATCACGGTCGCGTGGTTCATCCAGTGAGTTTCGTCTACGAACTCGGGCCGGATCTGAAGTACAAGACCACGTTTGTGTGGAAGGGCGAACCGCCCTACAAGACGATGTCGGCCGATGATTACAAGAAGATAATCGATACCCTGAAATGAGCGGTTTCCAGCCTCGCGGCGGTCTTGGCTAACAGCTGGACCGCCGCGAGGCTGCGAGTCTCCTTGCCCGTACCGGGTGCGCACTCGGAAAAAGAGGTGAAGCAGGTACACCATGTTCCTACAGCAGATCGTAAACGGGTTGGCAATGGGATGCCTATACGCCTTGCTGGCCCTAGGCTACAGCATGGTTTACGGGGTACTCAAGATGGTCAACTTCGCCCACGGCGAACTGTTCATGCTTGGCCCCATGTTCAGTCTGATCCTGATGCGATTCATTGGCATAGTGCGGGGGAGTCTCAATAGTATTGCCGGAAAGCAGACTCCGGCGCAGATGGCCGGCAGAGTCGCCATGTGTTTTCTAGCGGGGGCCGCGTTCTCGGCTATTGTCGGCGTGCTGATGGAAAGGGTCGCCTACCGGCCGTTACGGACACGTAATGCGAAGTCGGAGAACCTCATGGTAGCGGCGATGGGAGTCTCGCTGTTCCTCCAGAACGCAGCAATGCTCACGTTCGGCCACCAACAGAAGGGTTTCCCTTCGATAGTCGACACGAAGTTCTTCTCCGTTTCAGGGGCCAGGTTCTCCAATTTGCAGGTCTTGATTGTTGTATTGGTGGCGGTCCTGTTATTGTCACTGTCGTACCTTGTAAACAGGACCTACATGGGGAGAGCCTTCAGGGCAGTGTCCACGGATCGTTGCGCAGCGGGCCTGATGGGAGTCAATGTGGACGGGATCGTCGCCCTTGTGTTTGTCCTGGGGCCCGCAATTGGCGCCGCCAGCGGTGTAATGTACGCCATGACCTATGGCCAAGTCTATTACCTCATGGGGGCGACAGTGGGTATGAAGGGATGGGTGTCGGCGATTATCGGCGGCATCGGCAGTGTAAAAGGTTCTGTTTTGGGTGGCTTCGTGTTGGGGTTCCTCGAAGTGATTGGCGCCGGTTACCTCCCACTGCTCACGGGTGGAGTAGTAGGGGGCGAGTACCGCAACATCTTTGCGTTTATCATGCTGATAGTTGTCCTTCTGTTCAAACCCGAAGGACTATTCAGCAAGCGAGGTATAGTCTGATGAAGAACAACCCGACAGATCATCCAACACTCCACCCAACCCAAAAGATGATAATTGGAACCGTATTGGCCATCGTGTTGTTGGGCGTACCCAGCGCCGTCAATGACTACTGGCTCAGGGTGGTCAATTCCGCGCTGCTGTACGTCATGATGGCGGTGGGGCTCAACGTTATCCTCGGTTACACGGGGATGCTGAATCTGGGTTATGCCGCATACTACGCCATTGGCGCCTATACTTGGGCCATCTTGGCATCGCCGAAGTTCGGTCTCCACCTGAATTTCTGGCTGGTCTTCCTGCTGGCCGGCCTGCTGTCGGGGATTGCGGGTTACCTGCTGGCCATTCCGGGATTGAAACTCAGGGGAGACTACCTGGCCCTCGTGACAATCGGTTTTGGTGAAAGCCTTCGTATCTTCGTCAACAATGCATCCTTTACGAATGCCGCCATCGGAATCTCTCAGATCGATCCGATGACCATAGGCTTCGCAAAAGCAAATTCCATTTCCGATTATTACTACGTGCTGGTGGTCCTGTGTGTGCTCGAAGTCTTCTTCATCGGACGGCTCGAGAAGTCACGCATCGGGAACGCCTGGATGGCCATTCGCGAGGATGAGGATGCGGCCGAGGCCATGGGGTTGGACACTCGCAGGCTAAAGCTCCTCGCCAACTTCATCGGCACGATTCCGGCGGGTATGGCGGGCGTGATATTCGCCGCTATGCAGACATATGTGAGCCCGGTGAGTTTCACTTTCACAGAGGCGGTCGGAATTGTGGCGATGGTCATTGTCGGCGGGACGGGCAATGTGTACGGCGCCGCGCTCGGGGCGCTTCTACTGATGATCCTCCCTGAACCACTGCGAGGTTCGAAATTTGACGGCGCTCGTATACTTATCTATGGCCTCTTGCTGACGGCAATGATGCTGTTCCGGCCGCAGGGTTTCTGGCCCCGGAGATACAGGGGCAGAAGAGGCCAGCGTAATGAGCAGATTCGAACACCGACCGCTGAGGGATGCAGTTAAGGGTGTACGATCAATGTCAATTGTTGGGTGGTTGGGGGGTTGACGAACACGGCTATGGATACCACGGGTAATGGCGGCCAGTGCGCCGAAAAGCTGTTGGTGATCGATCGCTGTTCTCGGTACTTCGGCAACCTCAAGGCTGTGGACGATGTGAGCTTTGGGGTAGAGAGAGGCCAGGTTGTGTCGGTTATCGGTCCCAACGGCGCTGGGAAAACGACATTGTTCAATGTGATCACGGGCACTTATCCGAGCACCAGCGGCACAGTAGTCTTCAAAGGCCAGAAAGTGAATGGTTTGCCCCCTCATAAGATTGCCGAGATAGGGATGTGCCGCACGTTTCAGATCGTGCGCCTGTTTGACAATATGAGCGCCCTCGACAACGTGAAGGTGGGTTTCTACTGCCGGATCCGGGCGGGCGTCCTTGATGCCCTGTTCAACCTGCCAAGGGCAGTGAACGAACGCAGACAGGTAGAGGAAAGGGGATTGGCCATCCTCAAGCGCGTGGGGTTGTTGGATTATGCAGATGAACTGGCGGGTAACATGCCCCTTGGTTTGCGCAAGAGACTTCAGGTTGCGCGAGCGCTGGCCACCGATCCTGAGTTGCTCCTGCTGGACGAGCCAGCGGCCGGGATGAACCCTTCGGAGAAGAACGGCATGATGGGGTTGATCAGCGAGTTGCAACAGAGCGGTCTCACGATCGTATTGGTGGAGCATGACATGGATGTCGTCATGAGCGTTTCAGATTGGGTCGTTGTCTTGAACCATGGCAAGAAGATCGCCGAAGGAAGGCCAGCAGACATTCAGAATAACCCGACTGTAATCGAGGCGTACCTAGGGAGAGGATTGGAGAATGTCTCTGCTAAGAATTGAGAATCTCGTAGCGAAATACGGGAAAGTGGTCGCTGTCGACGGCATTTCGCTAGAGGTTAATGAAGGGGAGATCGTGTGCCTGATCGGCAGCAACGGCGCTGGAAAGAGTACTACCCTCATGACGGTATCCGGATGGGTGCGGTGCGCAAGCGGCAGGATCTTGTTTGAAGACCGGGAGATCCAGAACCTGCCGATGCATCGGATAGTTGATGCGGGCATCTGTCAAGTCCCTGAGGGACGGCGGATTTTCCCCGATATGACAGTGGAAGAGAACCTTCTGATGGGTTATTACTCCTGCCGCAAGAAGGGAAAGGCGCTCCAGACGATGCGGAAAGTGTGCGAACTATTCCCCGTCCTCGAGGAGCGCCGTGGCCAGATTGGTCGCACCCTGAGCGGCGGCGAGCAGCAGATGTTGGCCATCGCGCGGGCCCTGATGGGAACCCCAAAGTTGCTTATGATGGACGAGCCCTCCCTGGGTCTTGCGCCGTTGATGGTGGAGAAGGTGTTTGAGACCATCAAACGGATCCACGATCAGGGCTGCACGATTTTGCTTGTCGAGCAGAACGCCCGTGCGGCGCTCTCGATTGCGGATCGCGGCTATGCGGTGGTCGTTGGCAAGATCACCCTGGAAGGTACGGGCAATGAGTTATTGAACAACGATGAAGTTCGAAAAGCATACCTGGGTGGTCGCTGAACATGGGGATACGGCTAAGCAAGAAGGAAGAAGGCATGTTGGAGGGCCGGTACGGCGATGGCGCCAGGTTGGCCATGGCGATTATCGTTCGCATGGCCGAGGTGATGGGGGCCAGTGAGTTGATGAGTATCAGCCAGGCCCATATCGATGGGTGCGGGTTGATGTGCGATTCAGGTCTGGAGTTTGCCGAGACGCTATCCAGGTTGGGGGCCAGAGTGTCCGTGCCGACCACTCTGAACATGATACCGCTTGATCTTCAGAACTGGCGCGAGCAAGGCGTACCGGATGCCTTTGGCGCCAGGGCAACAGCAATGGCGCGGGCCTATCTTAGTATGGGGTGCATACCCACTTGGACCTGCGCACCGTATCAGGGGTATCTGGCGCCACGTTATGGTCAACAGGTGGCCTGGGGTGAATCCAACGCCATCGCCTATGCGAATTCCGTTCTGGGCGCGAGGACAAACCGCTATGCGGACTACATGGACATCTGCGCTGCCATTACTGGTAGAGTGCCTAAGTGTGGTCTGCACATAAAGGAGAATCGCAAGGGGCAGATACTGTTCAGACTCGCCGGTATCGACCCTGCTTTATTCGTAGAAGACACCTTTTACCCAGTGCTGGGCAATCTAGTTGGAAAGATCGCCCAGGACAGGATACCTGTCATCGAAGGACTGGACGCCCAGATGAGCAGCGACCAGTTCAAGGCGTTCGGCGCAGCGGCTGCTTCGGCGGGGGCCGTGGGCTTGTTCCACATCGTTGGCCAGACTCCTGAGGCCGTCACCCTTGAGGAGGCGTTCCAGGGAGAAGCGCCCGCTCAGGTTGAGGTGGTCACGCCCGCAGCCCTGCTGGAATCCTTGGGGAATCTATCCTCCGGCGTCAAAGATGGGACCAGACTGGATGCAGTTATCCTCGGTTGCCCGCACTTCTCCTATGCGGAGTTTCGTCAGCTGGCCGAACTTATCCGTTCTTGTGGACACAAGTCGCATCCGGACGTTCAGATGATCGTCCTGACAAACCAAACGTCCTACGGCCTGCTAAAGCGCGGGGGCTTTGAGGATATCATCAACGATTTCGGGGCCCGTATCGTGTTGGATACCTGTGTCTTCCACTGTCCGATCGTCTCTCCGAAGGCTGCAACTGTTATGAGTAACTCGGGGAAGTGTTGCTACTACGCCCCGGGAGAATTGGGTGTGAATGTGGCTTTCGGGAGTATGGAAGACTGTGTGCGTTCGGCAGTTGAGGGCAATGTGCGACGGGGGAGAGGGCCGTGGAGAAGAGGATAAGAGGGAGAGCTGTGGTCCCTGGCGCGGCGGAAGGGCCGGCGGTGGTCTCGAAGCAACCGATCAGCTTCTGGGGCGGCGTGAACGCGAGCACCGGGGAGGTAATCGACCGGCGGCACGAGCGGTACGGGACCCTAATTGCTGGGAGGGTGTTCGTATTCCCGCAGGGTAAGGGATCGAGCACCGCCAGCGCCGTCCTGATGGAAGCAATCAAGGGCGGCAAGGCGCCTGCGGCAATCGTCAATCTAAAAGTAGATCCCATCCTGGCCCTTGGGGCCATAGTCGCTGATGAGCTTTACCATAAGACGATACCAGTTGTTGTGGTCTCTGAGGAGGACTTCGACCGGATTCGCGAAGGAGAGCGCCTTGTCATACATCCGGATGGCCAGATCGATGTCAGCGCCACCGCGGGAGAGGATCTGTCGTGAAGCTCAAGGGAAAAGTGGCGATTATCACGGGGGGTACCTCCGGAATCGGTATCGCAACGGCGATCCTGTTCGCACAGGAGGGGTGCGGTGTCGTAATCGCCGCCCGTGACGAGGGGCGCGGCAAGGAAGCAGCTGCGAGGCTCGCGTCTGAAGGGGCGAAGGGTTTGTTCGTGCCGTGCGATGTTCGCAGACCGGATGATTGCAGGAGAGTCGTAGACCGGGCGGTGGACGCCTTCGGCCGGTTGGACATCTTGTTCAACAATGCCGGCGTCCTGTACGTGAATCGTGACGTGGTGAACACGACTGAGGAAGAGTGGGACTCAACCATGGATGTCAACGTCAAGGCCGCCTTCCTCATGTCACAGCACGCCATCCCTCGAATGAAGGCGACCGGAGGCGGCGCTATCATCAACACCAGCTCCATTCTCGGATTGGTTGCAGGTGGTAGGGTGGCTGCCTACTGCGCGGCGAAAGGCGCTGTGATCATGCTGACGAAGGCGATGGCCGTAGATCACGCGGCTGACAATATCCGAGTCAATTGCATTTGCCCTGGTAGTGTTGACACTCCGATGCTGAGAAAAGAGATGGAGGATCTGGGCGGTGTAGCAGTACAGAGGCCGAGGTTCGCTGCCAGGCACCCGATGAACCGGATTTCATCACCCGAGGAGGTCGCGCGGGCTGCCTTGTACCTGGCTTCCAGCGATTCGTCATTTGTCACCGGTGTTGCGCTGCCGGTCGACGGGGGACGGTCGGCGTGGTAGGGCGGGGCGGGTTTCAAGGTGGAATCCCGTCCTCCATAGACACGTAACACATCGAGGAGTGGGTACTGCCATATGAGATTCAGTAGGATGCTTACAGTCGTCGATGCACATACGGAAGGCAATCCGGAACGAGTTGTGATCAGCGGCATACCATCGATTCCCGGCGCCACCATGCTTGAGAAAGCACGGTTTGTGCAGGACCATATGGACCATCTCCGTACTTTTCTCATCAACGAGCCACGCGGTCATGCCAACATGTACGCCGCCCTGGTTATCCCGCCTGCGGATGAACGGGCTGATTTCGGGATCTTATACCTGGAACCGGGCGGCTACTCAACGATGTGTGGCCATGGAACCATAGCTATCTGTACCGTGCTGACTGAGATAGGACTCGTGAAAGTCCAGGAGCCAATCACGGAAATCACCCTCGATACCCCTGCCGGGCTGGTAAAGGCGCAGGTGGCGGTGGAGCGCGGCTCAGCCCGGTCTGTCACCATACGGAACGTTCCGTCCTTCTTGTTCAAACGGGACGCCGAGGTAGACGTTCCGGAGCTGGGGAAGGTTCAGGTTGACGTTTCATACGGCGGCAATTTCTTCGCGATGTTGCCGTCCGCCCGTGTAGGCCTATCGGTGAGGCCTGAGCAGCACAGGGAGCTCATTGAGTGCGGGACCCGGATCTGGAGGGCAGTCAACGAACAGATAGAGGTCCGCCATCCCCTGGAGCCTAAGATCAACTGCGTGACCTATGTTGAGTTCTACGGTCCGGCCCACCATCCTCAAGCCACCTCGAAGAATGCAGTAATCGTGCCGCCGTCCGGGATGGACCGGTCGCCTTGTGGAACGGGCACCAGCGCGAAGATGGCAGCCCTCTATGCGCGTGGCGAATTAGGGCTGCACCAGCCTTTTGTTCACGAGAGCATCATAGGGACCCTGTACTATGGTGAACTGATCGAGGAGACAAGAGTGGGGGACTACCCAGCGGTGATCCCAACTATTCGCGGCAGCGCCCACGTCACGGGCATTCACCATCTTGTGCTGGACCCGCGGGACCCGTTCCCTGCGGGCTTCGCGCTGGGAAAGCAAGAGAGGCTGTATGGGGTTGGCTGAGGGATGGTCTTGCGAACAGACGGAGGTGGCTTTCAATGAGAGATCTCTGGAACGGCCCTGGGGCCGCTCACCGCAGGGTTATCTACAAGGGCGCGGGTTACTCCGACGACGATATCCGCACAAAACCCCACATAGGTATCGCCAATTGCTTCACCGAGGCATCGCCTGCTCATGCCCATTTGCGTGCCCTGGCTGATGCTGTTAAGCAGGGCGTATGGGAGGCCGGCGGTTTGCCGTTGGAGTTCGGCGTTCCTGCCACCTGCGGTAACGTTGCCATTGGGACAGAGGAGATGAAATACGAACTCGCGGGTAGGGACGTCGTGTCGATGGCAATTGAGTTTGTCAGCAGGGTGCATGCTTTCGACGGCCTTGTGATGCTGTCATCCTGCGACAACATCATCCCCGGCCAGATGCTGGCTGCCACCCGCCTCAACGTCCCGAGTGTGCTTCTGACGGGCGGACCCATGTACCCTGGCGTTTGGCGTGAGCGCAAGGTGCTTACTCCTGACATCAACGTGTATGGGCTCGCAGGGACAGTCCCCGGTGAGTTCGAGGAGATGGAAAATGCGGCTTGCCCCGGGTACGGTGCGTGCGCCGTGATGGGCACTGCGAACACCATGCAGATCCTTTCGGAGGTCCTTGGGTTTTCGCTGCCGGGCAGCGCGACGATACCCGCGACGACCGCAGCCCGCGTACGGGCGGCGCGTGAATCCGGCCGCGCGGCCGTCAACCTCGTTAAGAGGGGCGCACGGCCCAGCGACATGCTGAAACGCGGGAATATCCTCAACGCCGTGATTGCGGATCTGGCCATCGGGGGTTCGACGAATGCGGTCCTCCACTTACTCTCCCTAGCGAGGGATCTCAACATAGACCTCAGCCTGGAGAGTTTCGACGAGCTGAGCAGCGAAACCCCCTGCATTTGCGCAGTAAGGCCGAACGGGCCATACACAGTGGTCGACCTCCACAACGAAGGTGGAGTCCCCGCCATCCTGAAGGCGCTGTCCGAGAAACTAGACCTGGAAGCCTGCGACGTGACGGGACGGTCGCTTCGCCAGCGCCTCTCCGAAGTCAGAGCGAGTCCGGGCAGAGTGATAAAAACGATCAAGGACCCTGTGAGCAGTTCGTCGGGCCTATCGGTTCTGAAAGGCAACCTCGCCCCCGACGGCGCGATCATTCGGTCCAGCGGCGTGCCGGAGAACATGAGGCGTTTCTCGGGGCCGGCGAAGGTCTACAGCAATGACTCGGAAGGGCTGGAGGCGGTCGAAAAGGGCGAGATAGTCCCGGGCGACGTGATAGTCATCCGGTACGAAGGCTGCAAGGGCGCTCCCGGGATGAAGGAGATCATGCTTACCACCGACGCGATGGTAGCCCGGGGCCTCGACCGGAGCGTTGGCCTGGTGACGGATGGCCGCTTCTCAGGATTCAACTACGGCCCTATCGTTGGACACGTGTCCCCGGAAGCGATGGATGGGGGGACCATCGCGCTTGTGGAGAACGGCGACATCATAACGGTCGACATCGACAAGAGACAGCTGCTTCTCAATGTTCCTGAGACAGAACTCCAACGCCGGAAGCTGGCGTGGCGTCGTCCTGCGCCAAAGACGACGCGCGGTCTGCTTGCTCTGTACGCGGCGACCTGCCGGCCTGCCCACGAAGGGGGAGCGATGCAAAACTGGTGAAGGCGCTGCTGGGGGTTCGCTACGATCACGACAGGGGCATGGTTTGGAAGTCCTAGGGGGTAGGGCTTGGTGTTGTCATCAATCGAAAAGATCGTGAAACCCAGTGGCCTCCCTGAGACGATAGCAAAGAAGATCGTCTCGCTGATTCGGGCGGGCGATCTGGAACCTGGAGCTAGACTTCCGAGCGAGAAAGAGATGTGTGAAGCATTGGGTGTCAGCCGATCTTCAGTCCGAGAGGCGCTGCAGGCGCTCGAATACCTCGGCGTGATCGAGTCGAAGCAGGGTGTTGGAAAGTTTCTCAGCGTGGAATCCCGGAGGCTTGCGATCTCGCTCGATTGGAACCACGCTCTCAATACTGCACCCCTATTCGAGCTGATGGAAGCCCGGGAATACCTGGAGGGACTCGTAGCCAGCCTAGCTGCGCAGCGGGCCACGAGTGAGGACATAGCCGGCCTCGAGTCAACACTGGCTGCGGTGCAGAGATGGGCTGGCAAGGACCAGGACAAGTTCTTCAGGGCGGAGCTGGGATTTCACTTAGCCATGGCGAAGGCCTGCGGCAACTCTGTGCTGTGCGAAATGGTTGGGGTGGTCATGAACCGTGTGTACGCCGAAGCCGAGAGGTTCCTCAGGACCACGCTCGAGACGTCGAAGACCGCCGGCAACCTGTTAAGCGCTCTTTTGGGCGCTATTAAGGATGGTGACTCGAAGAGGGCTAGCGATTTGATGATGGAACACCTGCTGGCTGTCAGACTCGTACTGGCGGAACAGAACTGCGGACCAAAAGGCAATGCTGATGGGCGATAGGAGGTGAGCTGATGAGATTTGCCCGAATGGTTACTACCATCGACACACATACGGTGGGCGAACCGACAAGGACTATCATTGGTGGGGTTCCACACATCCCCGGCAGGACAATGAGTGAGAAGATGCTTTACTTGAGGGACAACTGCGACTCATTCCGCACGATGCTGATGTACGAACCGCGCGGACACGGCGTGATGTCAGGGGCCATAATCAGCGAGCCGTGCGACCCTGCAGCCGACGTAGGAGTGGTTTACATCGAAGTGGGTGGTTATTTGCCAATGTGCGGCCATGACACCATCGGGTGCTGCACGGCTATGGTCGAGGCCGGGATAGTCCCGGTCACCGAACCTGAAACGATCGTCAAGCTCGATACGCCTGCGGGGCTAGTCGTGGCGAAAGTGGCTGTTGAGAACAACGTAGCAAAGAGCGTCACGTTCAAGAACGTGCCTTCGTTTGTCATGGTCCCACAGGCGAAGGTCGAGGTTCCGGGATTCGGAGCGCTGACGGTAGACATTTCTTGGGGCGGGAATCCATACGCGATTCTCGAGGCGAGCAAGGTCGGCCTGACGATAGACCCGAGTGAAGCCGGAGAGATAGTGCGTGTGGGCAACATCATCAAGGACGCGATAAACGCCCAGGTCAAGATATTCCACCCTGAGAAGCCCTACGTCGACACAGTGACTCACGTCGAGTTCTACGGGCCAGCGAAGCACCCGGAGGCCCATGCCCAGAACGCCGTCGTATTTCCGCCCGGGGCTATTGACAGGTCACCGTGCGGCACCGGGACGTCTGCCAAAGTGGCTCTGATGCATTCGAGGGGCGAACTCGAGGTGGGTCAGGAGTTCGTGTACGAAAGCATCATTGGGACGACGTTTAGGGCGAGAGTGATAGGCGAGACCACGATCGGGCCCTACAAGGCGGTCATACCGGAAGTCACGGGCAGCGCCTACGTGACAGGCATCAACCAGTTCGTCGTGGATCCGGATGACCCCCTGAAGGATGGGTTTCTGCTTGGTGTCTGAGCGTTGTACGGACGCTGCAAGGAGGGATAGGGATGAGGGTTGTGAACCATCCGATCCTTGGCGAGCAGCGCGAAGCTCGCCTGGTCGAAATAACAGTCGACGGCAAGAAGGTTACGGCGCGCGAAGGCGAGACAATCTCTGCTGCCCTGTGCGCGGCTGGCATCCGGGTGAACCGGTATACGCGGAAACACGGTACGCCTAGGGGCCTGTTCTGCGCGATAGGGCAGTGTACGGATTGCGTAATGGTCGTCAATGGAGTCCCGAACGTGCGGACGTGCGTGACTCCGGTGTCCGACGGAATGACCGTCGAGACACAACACGGGGGCGGGCTGGCGCCGCGTGGATCCGGGCCGTCCGGTACCGGGGGATGCAGATGAAGACGTACGAAGTTGTCGTTGTTGGAGCAGGGCCCGCAGGCTTATCGGCGTCAATTGAGGCGGCTAGGTACGGATGCGACGTCCTCTTGGTTGACTCAAACCTGAAGCCTGGCGGACAACTCATCAAGCAGATCCACAAGTTCTTCGGCTCGCGGGAGCACCGCGCTGGAACTCGTGGTATCGACATCGCCAGGGACCTCTACAAGGAGGCCCTCGACACCGGGGTCACCGTGTCGCTCGATACCAGCGTGTACGGAATCTTCGACGACAGAGTCCTTGGCTATGCGAAGGGCGTGCTCGAGATGAAGCCCCAAGGCGGTTCGGTTAAGGCGGAACGTGTGATCCTGGCGACGGGCGCGTCAGAAAACGCGGTCAACTTCCCCGGATGGACGTTGCCTGGCGTGATGGGGGCTGGAGCGGCGCAGACGATGGCCAATGTCGAACGAGTACTCCCCGGCAAGCGCGTGTTGATGATCGGGTCCGGGAACGTCGGGCTGATAGTGAGCTACCAGCTGATGCAGGCAGGCGCAGACGTTGTCGCGCTGGTCGAGGGCTTGCCGAGGGTTGGCGGATACGGGGTGCACTCGGCCAAGATTAGCCGCGCGGGTGTCCCGATACTCACCTCCCACACGGTCTTACGGGCTTTTGGCGACACGGCTGTGGAAGGCGCGGAAATCGTACAGGTGGACTCCTCCTGGAAGCCAGTCGCCGGAACGAGTCGTTGTGTCGACGTAGACACGATATGCATTGCCACCGGCCTGAGGCCGTACGTGAAGTTGGCGATGCTTGCGGGTTGCAGGATGGTTCATTCGCCTGTCCTGGGCGGGTGGGTCCCGTTCCATGACCGGTCTTCGGAGACCAGTGTTCCCGGGGTATTCGTGGCAGGCGACGCCGGCGGGGTCGAGGAGGCGAGCACTGCTATGGAGGAGGGCAGATTGGCAGGATTGTCTGCGGCGGCCTCTCTCGGGAAGGTGGCATCTTCGGAGGCGAGGTCTAAGGCTGAAGAGGTCCATGCCCGGCTTGCGTCCCTCCGTATGGGGCCGTTCGGGAAGCCCAGGCACGATGCTAAGGAGGCTCTCTATAGGGCGGTCTCCCAGAAGGCAGGTGAGTGTGCATGAGTGGTTGCGGCACGGCGGGGATCGCGGTGTGCGGCTATCCTTCGCTCGAGGAGGTTGCCAGGGCCCCAGGATACCCGTCGAGGGAGCGCATGGAAAAGGGACCCGTCGCGATAATCGAGTGCATGCAGGAGATCCCATGTAACCCGTGTGAGGCCGCCTGCCCGAAGGGCGCGATCAGGGTGGGTCAACCTATCACCAACGTTCCCGCATTGGACGGGGACAAATGCGCCGGGTGCGGGCTATGTTTGCCGAAATGCCCGGGTTTGGCCATATTCCTGTTGGACATGACGTACTCAGACTCCGAGGCGGCCTTATCGTTTCCGCACGAGTACCTGCCGTTGCCCGAACCAGGGGCATCTGTGACTGCGGTTGACCGTGCGGGACGCCCGGTGTGTGGGGCTCGTGTGCTTAAGGTGTCCAACCCGGCGAGGAACGATCACACGCCGGTGATAACAATAGCCATTCCGAGGCAAATGGCCGATCAGGTGCGCGGAATAGCGAGGGAGAGCGGGGGCTGCGCGGTTGGACGATGACTTGATTGTGTGCAGGTGCGAAGAGATAACCGTTGGCGATGTTCGCAGGGCCATCCGCGAAGGGGCCAGGGACCTTAACGGAATAAAGCGCAGGATCAGGGCAGGCATGGGGTTGTGCCAGGGAAGGACCTGTGAGAATCTGGTCGTGCGGATCCTGTGTCAGGAGCTCCGCTGTAAACCGGGCGACGTCGTTCAGGGGTCCGTCAGACCCCCTGTGACGCCTGTTCCCTTTGGTGTACTGGCTGGTGTAGGTGAGTGCGATGAATAGGACTTTCGATGTTATCGTCGTTGGCGGCGGGATTATCGGTTCGGCCGTGACTTACTATTTGTCAAAGGAAGGGTTCCAAGTAGGGCTATTGGACAGGGGGGACCTCGCTTCTGGGACTTCCTCCGCTTGCGATGGGAACGTCCTGGCGATTGACAAGATGCCCGGCTTCGATAGCCAGCTTACGTATAAGAGCCAGCAGTTGCTGTCTGGCCTGCAGGACGAGCTGGGATACGATTTCGAATACAGGCAGCCCGGGAGTACTCTGGCGGTGGAGGACGAGGATCAGGATGTGGCGGCCAGGGAATGGACGAGGCGGCAGGCAGAGGCCGGCCTCCCTGTCAGATATATCGAAGGGGCGGAAGTACACGAGGACGAGCCGATGATCGCGCCTGACATTGTCGGCCTCGTCGAGTGCAAATCCGATTCATCCCTGTATCCGATGGGTCTAGTATTCGGGTTCACCCTGGCGGCCAAGAATCTCGGCGCGAGGATCTGCCAGTTTACCGAGGTCCAGTCGATACTGAAGGGGTCGTCCGGCGAGTTGAAGGGTGTCGACACCACTGACGGGCAGTACTATGCTCCGCGAGTCGTGATCTGCGCGGGGGTATGGACGCCTGCAGTGGCGGCCATGGCCGGGGTTTGCGTGCCCATTACACCCAGGAAGGGTCACATCCTAGTTACTGAGTCCACGTTCCGCATCGGCCGCCGCAAGGTGATGGAGTTCGGATACCTGATGGCTAAGTTCGGCGGCCAGAAACGCCGCGTTGAGCCCGACATGGAGAAGTACGGTGTTGCGCTCGTTTTCGAGCCGACCATGCAAGGGAACTATCTCATGGGTTCGAGCAGGGAGTTTGTGGGCTTCGATACGACGTGTGACGCGCGAGTAATGACCCTCATTGCAAGACGATCTGTGCGCTTCTACCCCGTAATGAAGGACCTGCGCGTGATACGGTCATACGCCGGCCTCAGGCCGTTCACCCCGGACCACCTTCCGATAATATCGGAGGTAAGCAGCGTGAAAGGCTTGTATATTGCGGCCGGCCACGAAGGCGATGGTATCGGCCTGGGCCCGATCACGGGGAAGATCGTGTCCGAGATGCTGGCCGGCAAAGACACCTCCGTGGACATGGCGCCGCTCAGTCTCGACAGGTTTGATTCTGCGGGCGGCCAATCAAGCCAGGGTCTTTAGAGGTTGCGGAGTATCGGGATCGAGGAATACGGAGAGATGGGGAGGAGGACGAAGACGATGTCCAGTCTCAAAGGTGTGTATGTGGTGTCGGTCACGCCGTTCAAGGCGAATGGGGAGGTCGACTACGAGGGGCTCAAGTCGAATATCGATTGGTACATCGAGGAAGGCATCCACGGAGTGCTTCCACTGGGAAGCACAGGCGAATTCGCGGCTCTGGGCGAAGATGAGAGGAATAAGGTTGCTGAGACGGTGATGGCCCAGGTCAACGGAAGGGTGCCGGTTGTGATCGGGGCTACCGCCGAGACCACGGAGAAGGCCATCGAGTATGCGAGGTGCGCGAAGGAGATTGGCGCGGCCGGTGTTATGACGTTGCCCTCATACTACTGCAAGCCGAATCAGGAAGAGATGTTCGTCCATTTCAAACGCCTCACTGAAGCCGTAGACATTCCCGTGATCATCTACAATAACCCGTGGAGCTCGGGAGTCGACATGCAGGCGGAAACGGTGGCGAGACTCGCCAAATACCCGAACCTCAGATGCATCAAGGAAAGCACATCCGATATCAAGAGACTGCGAGAGATCCGGCTACTCACCGATGATGCCATGACGCTCTTCTGCGGATGGGAGGACCTGGCGTACGAATCCTTCATCATGGGGGCCAAAGGATGGGTTTCGGTTATCGCGAACATAACCCCTAAGCTCGCTGTGGAACTGTTCGATCTTGTCGCCGTGAAGAAGGACTATGACAAGGGGTGGACATTGTACAAGAAGATGCTCCCGATGCTTAAGCAGCTGGAGTACTCCGGCAAGCTTCAGCAGACGGTGAAATACTCCATGGACAAGCTGGGGCACTGCGGTGGAGCCTGCAGGAGTCCAAAGCTGCCGCTCACGGCCGAGGATAAGAGCAAGATCGACGAGATGCTCAGACTCATGGACCTGATCTGAAGGGGGAGGAAAGCATGGCGAACGGGTATTGGGGCAGGGTGTTGAGGGTCGACCTTTCCGCCGGCAAGACCTGGGTCGAAACCGTTGGCGAAGACGTGTGGAAGGCATTCGTCGGCGGAGCAGGCTATGCGGCTAAGGTGATCCTTGAAGAAGCCACGGCTGACACTGACCCGCTCGGCCCTGACAACCCTCTAGTGTTTGCACTTGGCGCCTATCAAGCGGGCGCCTGTCCAGGCAACGCCAAGTGGACGGTTGCGGCCAAGTCGCCACTCACGGGTACATACGGGGATTCGGCCGCTGGGGCCGATTGGGGCATCGCGCTCAAGAGAGCCGGGTACGACGCCATCGTGATCAAGGGAGCGGCCAAAGAGCCGGTATACCTCTTTGTCGGGGAAGACGGGGTAGAGATCAAGGATGCGCAGGGGATCTGGGGACTTGACGCCTTCGAGATGGCCAAGGCGATTCGGGCCAAGGAGAGCGACCCGCGGCTCGCGGTGGCTGGCATCGGACCCGCCGGCGAGAAGCTGGTCAAGATCGCCTGCATCGTGGCTGACGCACACAGCTTCGCCGGCAGGTGCGGGCTTGGCGCGGTCATGGGGGCAAAGAGACTTAAGGCAATAGCCGCAAGGGGAACAAAGAAGGTCCCTGTGCACGAACCCGAGAGGGTGGGGGAACTCGCGAAGATCCACTTCAGGCTGATACTCAACGCCGCGAAGAACAACGGCCTCCGCGATCACGGTACTCCCAATCTCTGCATGACGGCTGAAGCGCTGGGGGACATGCCAATTAGGAACTGGAGCGGCGACGTGTGGCCTGAGGGGGCCAAGACAATTGGCGCGCCCAACTACACGGAGTCGCTGAAGGCCAAGCCTCTTCCGTGCGCCAACTGCCCTGTGGGCTGCCACAGGGACGTCGTCGTGGAGGAGGGCCCGTACGCGATGAGGGGCCCGGGTCCCGAATATGAAACGTGCGGCATGATGGGCACGAACCTGATGATTTGCGACCCAGCTGTGGTGGCCAAGGCCAACGACGTGGCCAACCGACTGGGGATCGACACGATCTCGACCGGGGCTTGCATCGGCCTTGCCATGGAGTGTTTCGAGCAAGGGTGGATAACCAAGGAGCAGGCTGGCATGGACCTTGTGTGGGGAAATGCCTCAGCCGCCATCGAACTCACGAGGCAGATCGGTAACCGAGAGGGTTTCGGCGAGCTGTTCGCGGACGGCGCCTTGGCCGCGGCGAGAAGAATCCACCCGGAGGCCGAGAAGTTGGTGGCGCATTCCAAGGGCCTGGAGTACCCGGCTCACGACGCGAGAGCGTGCTGGAGTCTGGGGGTGAACTACGCGACATGCACCCGCGGGGCCTGCCACATGCGAGGTGTTGTGGAAGACGTCGAGATGGGAGGGTTCTTCGTCCCCGAGCTCGGCATCGTGAAGGATTGGAGCAAGTTCTTCTCTCGCGAGAACAAGAGCGCGCTCACGGTGAAGCTTCAGGACTACTGCGCGTGGCTGAACTCGCTAGTCATATGCGCGTTCATGGTGGACGGGGGAGAACTCACGTTCACATCCCTGCTCGACATGTTCAATGCGATCACCGGCTGGGGTTGGGGCGTCGAGGATGCGATGAAGGCTGGCGCTAGGGCATTCACGACGCAGCGGCTGGCCAACATTCGCGACGGGCACAGCCGCAAGACCGACACGCTTCCATACAAGATGACAGTCCCTGCGAAAGAGGGATTCAGGGCGGGAAAGACGCCCACCCCGATCGATGCCTACCTAGACGAGTACTACAAACTCAGGAGATGGGATTCCGATGGTATTCCCACGAAGGAGTGTCTGAGAGACCTTGGCCTTGAGGGCTACGCCTCAGTGGCGGGCATCTGATCCGGATCGCTGTTGCGTTGGAGCGGTGGTGTTTCCGGTTGCATATGTAGAGTCATTGGGGAGGCAGGCGGGGACACCGCTGGGCTCCCTTGGTGTAGGCGAGAATACGTAAAGATATGTGATGCGGCGGGAAGCGGGGCTCAGTGCCCCGCCCAGTCCGTTCACGATCCTCGGACATATGCGGGCCGGAGTGTTGATGAGGGCCACCGTGAACAGCGTGATGGCCGTGGGACCCGTCGAGTGTGCAAATGTGGCCATGCGCCCCGGCAACATGGGGAGGTGCAGGTCGTCTACCCCGTGAGGCAGGGGTTTTCCCTCTGGCGCGATGATGGGCTATGCATATGCGCTGGAGTGCGACCGCCACGCGGATGACGAATTGGCAGGTTTGCTTCTCATGGAATCGTCCGATGGGGGCAAAGATGCCGACCCTCTAGCCGATGCCGGGGAACCGGATCTGGGAACGGGTTAGTCACCACATTGTGAGTCTCCGAACGCGGAGGTAGCCCGGCTTGGCTGAGAGCGTCGCTGGGGGACATGGTGAGCAGGGTCAACCGGGGCAAAAACGCCGTGATAGTCGCCAGATGACCGAGGGGAAGAGCCGTCTTGATGGGCCATGAAGAGTACCGATGATTGGCTGACCGCCGAGGCCGAGGCAAATTGGTTGCTGAGCCCCCGGCCTGAATACGCGAAGCAATGAGAGACCGACGTGTCTCCATCTGTGGTCGAGGAATCCATCAGCGAGGTTCGCGTACTGGAGACTATGGCGGAAGCCGTCGTGACCCTAGACGACCATCTGCCTGACCTGGGGATCCACGTGGGAGAGCATTCTGCCATCCCACGACGCGCGCGTGCGGTGGGGCATCTGACCGGCCTTTCCATGGTGTTGCACCTAGGCTGTAGGCCTTCCTCGTGTACCCCACCCGCTTGCCGGACAGGAGTACATCCAGGCCCGCCACACCGCTGAGGTCAGGTACCACTTCTCCCTCGTGGAGTTCAGCCAGGGCTGTCGGGTTCTCGCGGTCGAAAGACGCATTGCCCGACCCAGTGCGAGGAGTAAATCCTTTGAGTTCATGCGCAATAGCAGGAGCCAGAGTCTTGGACAGTGGTGGACTTTCCGGGATGGGCGGTGGGTATTGACAGGGGCAGCCGCCCGTGGTTCCCTTCGAAGTTGAGACCAAGCAACCGATGAGGTAACCATCGTGGCAGCAGATTTTCTGAAGGAGGACTGCGAGATCCTGATGCACGAACTGATTGAGGCCGTTGGACCACCTGCCTGTGCCAATCTTTACCTCCATTCTAGTTCGGAGGATCCTGCACAAGAAGGATTCGGCAACAAGCCCGTTAGCGACACATTCCATCGTGGACGTGGGCCAGGGCTTACGTTTCCCTGCCCGGACTCCCGCCGTTTCTGAGGGGCTTCTTGGCCAATCGCGAAAGTGTGAGATAAGCGATCGCGAAGCTCGAGATGACCCCCAGGAGGATGGATACGGCCGTGAACAGTCCGCCGGCGCCCGAATGCCGGTCGACCCACCTCCCGGCCGCGGCAAAGAGCATTACGTTCAGCACGAAGATGAAACCCAGATGCAGCACGCTGATGGTCCGTGCCGGAGTGCCCTTCTCGCCCAACGCAAGCGCCTCCCACCGGTCGCGGTTTCATCGAATGCCGCGAGAATACCTGCGTTGAGGGGCCTATTCGACCCGCCATGTAGCCGTGGCGGCCCCGAAGCGATAGCCCTTGACGAACACGGGCACCGTCACCAGAAACACGACTATCCCTGTATCACGGGCGTAGGCCTGCACCAGGAACTCCCCGGCGGCCGCGGCGGTCTCCCGCAGGTCGACGCCGGCGCGCACCAGGTCTTCGCGGGTGGCCCGCTCCGGCAGCCGTTCGGCGTTCGGAATGCCCACCCGGGCGCCCCGCAACGACGCCCCCAGGTATATCCTTTTCATGCGGTTCTTCACCAGATCCTGCTCGGGAATCCCTGTCCAGTCATTGCAGAACGCGCGCGGATGGGCCGGGATGTACCCGTTCAGGTCGATGATCGTCGCGGTGTCGATCGCCTTCTCCCGCTCCAGGGCGGCATCCAGGAAGTCCTGGATGCGCTCGTCGACGAGGCTGTCGTACGCGGTGCTGTACTTCGGCGGCGTGAAGCCGGTCGTGGGCACGCGGCTGACGTCGAAGAGCCGGGCGAGCGACCGGATCGCCGGCCCCTTTATCTCCGTGTACTGCAGGCGGAGCACGTCGTCAAGCGTGACCCTCCCCCGGTCGATCACCTCTTCCAGTACCCGCCGGCCGTCCACGGCCAGCTGCCGGACTTCCTTCAGCACCCGGTGGAACGTCGTGTCACCGACGAACTGGCCCAGGTACTGGTACGCCTCTTCCGACACCCGGGACACGTGCGCCGTCGCCTGGGAGATGTGCCCCGCCTCCTGCTGCACGCCGTCGATACCCTCCGTCGCCTGACGAGCCGACGCGTGCAGTGACTCCATCAGGGCGGTCTGCTCCTCCACGGCGGCTGCCACTTGCTCCATGTGCATTGCGGACTGGGACGCCAGGGACCGGATGGTTTCCAGGGACTGGCCGGCTGCCGCTGTGTGGCTTGTGGCCACATCGGCCAGGTCACGGCTTTGTGTGACGGACGCCTGGACGGGCTCGAGTTGGCTCGTAATCTCCCGGACCAGGGTGTCAATCTCCCTGGTCTGAGTGGCCGCCTTGTCGGCCAGGGCCCGCACCTCGTTGGCGACTACGGCGAAGCCGCGCCCGTAGTCACCAGCCCGGGCCGCCTCAATGGCGGCATTCAGGGAGAGCAGGCGGGTCTGCGCGGTGATCTCGGCCAGGATTCCGGTTACCCGGGTAACGTCCCGGACCCGCTCCACCAGCGTCTCGAGCCGGACAGTCATTTCGTGGATCTGGTGCTGCAGGGTGCGCGCCGCTTCCCCGGCCTGCCGTCCGCGATCGTGGCCCGACTCGCTCTCCTCCTGCACCCGTCTGGCCACCTGAGCCACGTCACCGGCAGACGAGGCCACCACCTGAATCCCCTGTTGGATCTGCTCGGCGGCTTCAGACACCTGGCGCATGCCCGCGTAGGAGTCCTGGATTCGGCCGGCCAGGGCCTTGAGGCGAAGGGCGTTGCGGGCGCTGCCTATGCTGGTCCGGGCGACGACTGCCTCCAGACCGCTGACCACCTGCTGCAAGCCTTCGGCCACGGCGGGCAATTCGTGACCTGGAGAGGGGTGTGCCGGAACGGCGGGACGGTAAGAGGAGTTATCCATGGTAACACCCCCTGGAGAATATTCGGGACACAGAGCCGGGGACGCGAAAGGAACCACTGCAACCCTGGACCCCCACATCTCCGTGTCTCCCGGGGGGTGCTGGACCGAAACCGGGTCGACCTCGTATTGACAATAATCGAAATGTTCGATCCGGAATGCCGGATCTCCTGCAGCGCCAGGGAATGCAGCTGGTGAACCCGGCGGGTCGCAGGTTGCGACCAAGTCCCTGTAGAATCCCTCAGCGGAGTACGGCACCATGCGTCTCATCCTCGCAGGCGCGGGATTTCTATTAGGGGGGTCGCGCTATGCATATCGTTCCGTCGTTCAAAGCCGCAGTCATCCAGTTCGAGCCCATACTACTCGACAAACCCACGAACATGAGCAGGCTCATGGGTTTCATCGAAGAGGCCGGCCGGCAGGGAGCAAGATTGGCCGTTCTGCCTGAGCTTGCGACCACAGGCTACTGCTTCCGGTCGCGGGAAGACGTGGCGCCGCTGGTCGAACCTATTCCCGGGCCAACGACTGACGCTATTGCGGAGGTCGCCTCCCGGTTCCACATGCACGTCGTGGTGTCCCTGCCGGAGGTCGAACCGGCGACGGGGGTGTATTACAACGCGGCCGCCCTGGTTGGTCCGGCCGGCGTCATTGGCAAGTACCGGAAAGTGCATTCCTTCTACGACGAGACCGTCTGGGCCAAGGATGGCGATCTGGGGTTTCCGGTGTTTGAGACTCCACTCGGGCGGCTGGCCATAATCGTGTGCATGGACGCCGATTTCTTCGAATCCGCCAGGATACCCGCGTTGAAGGGCGCGGACGTGATCTGTTTCCCCACGGCCTGGGTGAGTAGGGCTCCTTCCAGGTCGTGGAGGGCCCGGGCGCTGGAGAACGGGGTGTACTTCCTGGCGGCCGACAGATGGGGGACTGAGAGGGGGATCTCGTTCGGGGGCGGCAGTTGCATAATCTCACCTCTGGGCGAGGTATTGTCTTCCCTGGACCGCGGGGATGGGGTGGTGATCCACGAGGTGAACGTCAGGGGCTCACGGGACAAATACGTCGAACGCGTCGGGGACCTGATGGATATGCGCGCCCCCGATGAATACCACGCCGTACTGCGCAATTCGCACCTGTGGCCCGTGAGCATGGCGTCGAGACTACCCGGAGGCCGCAGGTCCAGGTTGCGGGTGTTCCAGTTCGACCCCAAGCCCGGCGGGAACGGCGAGAACCTGGCGGCCATGGCGGAACTGCTCGAAGCGTCGCAGGCGGAATCAGGGTGCGATATCGCGGTATACCCGGAGTTGTGCGTTTCGGGGATCCCCGAGCCCGGAGGGGCCGGCCCTCGATCGGCCGCGGAATCCATACCAGGACCTGCGACGGAGCGCCTCGCCTTGCTTGCCGCCGAGTTCGACACCCACATCGTGGCCGGCATGATCGAACGGGACGGCGAGGGGCGCCTGTACAATTCGGCGGTTCTCCTCGAGCCGGGCGGGGTAGTGGGGGTGTACCGCAAGATTCACTTGAACGAGTACGATAGCGTGTGGGCGACCCGCGGCGACCTGGGCATGCCGTGCTTTGACGTCCCCGCGGGCCGGGTGGGGATGGCCATCGGCAGCGAACTGCTCGTGCCCGAAGTGGCAAGATGTCTGGCGAAGAACGGCGTAGACATCATACTCGCACCGTCGGTGTGGCCCTGGCGCGAGTGGGACTTCGTCTTGAGCGATCGGGCCGCCAACAACGACTGTTACCTGGCCCTGGCAAACCAGGGGGCGGGTGGGGAGGGGCGGAGCCTGATCTACGGGAATCCCTCGGCCCGCGAAAGCGCCCACGTCGACGGCGACAGGGGTTGGGCGACACTGGAGACATCAACGGATCCGGATTCGTTCTGCAGGCGAAAGGAGATGCTCAGGAAGGTCCAGCCGGTGTGGTACGACGCCATAGTGAGGAAGCGCGTCTGACCGTGCGCCGCGCTCTCACGGTTGAGACACCCGGTCCCCCGTGAAGTCCAGGTACTCATTGAGCGGTACGGGGCCGACTCCGTTGCCGGGCTGTCGTCGTTCCCTCGACGCCTTCGACGCGGCAAGGAGGGCGTATCCAGTGGATATGGCCGTGACGGTGGGTATCCCGAACTCGCTGAGGGCCCGCCTCAGGGAGAATCCCCACCTTGATGGGTCCTTCCCGTGAGAGGCAGTGACTATCGCCATGCTTATGTCTCCCATCCCGAGCCGCTGCAGGGCTGATCCGCCGGGCACGACGGCCTTGTCCAGACGCTGAACGGGGATTCCCATGCTGCACAACCATTCCGCCGTGTGGTCGGTCGCGATGATCCCGTATCCCAGGGACGCAAACCCAGCGGCGAGTCCGGTGGCGTCCGACTTGTCCTTGTCTGCTATGGACATCAGGACGAAACCCTTGCGGTCCAGATCAAAACCGGCGGCCGACAGGGCCTTGCTCATCGCCTCTGCGTACGAGTGAGAAATCCCCATGACCTCGCCGGTGGATTTCATTTCCGGTCCAAGGCTCGTCTCAACGCCCTTGAGTTTGCCGAAGGAGAACACCGGCGCCTTGATTGAGTGGTGACGGGGCGCCGGGTAGAGGCCGGAGGAATAGCCCATTTCGCGCAGGGTCCTGCCCAGCGAGGCGCCCACCGCCACATCCACGATGGGAAGTCCCGTCGACTTGCTCATGAAGGGGACCGTGCGGCTCGCCCTGGGGTTTGCCTCGATTACCAGCACGGACGACCCGTCCAGTACGAACTGCACGTTGATGAGGCCCTTACAGCCCAGGGAGGCGGCTATCCTGGACGTGTGTTCCACGATGAGGTCGCGCTGGCGCCCTGTCAGCGAGACCGGCGGATAGGCGGCGATGCTGTCGCCCGAATGGATACCCGCCTGCTCGATATGCTCCATGATCCCGCAAACCAGGGTCTCACCGCCATCGCACACGGCGTCGACCTCGGCCTCCCGGCCGTTGATGTACCTGTCGATGAGCACGGGATGCTCGTCTGTCACCCTGATGGCGGATTCGAGATAAGTAAGGAGTTGATCCTCGTCGTAGACGATCTCCATGGCGCGTCCCGCAATTACGTAGGATGGCCTCACCAGGACGGGAAAACCGAGTTGCCTGGCGACCGCAATGCCTTCTTCGATCGAGGAGGCCGTACCGCCTTCGGGGCGAGGTATTCCGAGGCGAGCGAGGAGTGCGTCGAACTCCTTCCTGTCCTCCGCCATGTTGATGCCGGCTGCTTGAGTCCCGAGTATCGGCACACCCTCCCGGGCGAGCGGCCCGGCGAGGTTGATCGCGGTTTGGCCGCCGAACTGGACGAGCACTCCCAGGGGTCGCTCTCTCGCCACGATGTTCATCACGTCTTCGAGTGTGACCGGCTCGAAGTACAGGCGGTCCGAGACGTCGAAGTCAGTGCTCACGGTCTCGGGGTTATTGTTTATCATGATCGTCCCGTAACCCGCGTTTCGCAGCGCCAGGGCCGCGCGCACACAGCAATAGTCGAACTCGATGCCCTGGCCGATGCGTATCGGCCCGGACCCGATGACCAGCGCGGTGCAGTCTCCGAGCCTGGTGACCTCGTCCTGGCCTCCGTAGGTGGAGTAGTAGTAGGGCGTCCGGGCCTCGAACTCACCGGCGCACGTGTCGACCATCCTGTACGATGGGAGCAGGACGCTGCGCCCATCCGGCGGCGCCGTCCTCAGGCGCCTGACCTCCGATTCCGTTGTCCCCAGGGCGGCGGCTATCGTCCTGTCGGAGAACCCCGCCTGTTTCACTTCGAGCGACACTCGCGGTGACCCGGATCCTGCCGCGCGGCGGAGCTCCCTATCGACACGCACCAGCCGCCCGATCTTCCGGATGAAGAATGGGTCTATGCCCGTGATCCCTGCCGTTTCATCCGGGGAGATGCCCCTCGCGAGCGCCTCGGATATCAGGAACAGGCGTTCAGGCGTGGCGACCTTGAGCCCGCGCCGGATCTCGGTGTCCGTGAGTTCCGAATATCCTCCGGGCCGTATGGACAGCCCGCCGGTCCCCAGGGACCTCAGCGCCTTCATCAACGCCCCCTCGAAGCTCTTGTCGATGGCCATCACCTCGCCGGTCGCCTTCATCTGGGTGCCGAGGGATCTATCCGCCGAGGGGAACTTGTCGAACGGCCACTGTGGTACCTTGACTACTACATAGTCGAGCGCCGGCTCGAAGAAGGCGCTTGTGGCGCCGGTCACCGGGTTCTTGATCTCCTCCAGATGCATGCCCACAGCGATCTTGGCTGCGACCTTTGCAATCGGGTACCCGGTCGCCTTCGACGCCAGCGCACTGGACCGGCTCAACCTGGGATTGACCTCGATGACATAGTACTTGTCACTGCGCGGGTCGAGAGCGAACTGGATGTTGCACCCGCCCTCAATCCTCAAGTAGTCTATGATGTCCAGGGCCGCGCCGCGAAGCATCTGGAATTCCGAGTCCGTCAGGGTCTGGGTCGGCGCTACCACGATACTGTCGCCCGTATGGATCCCCATCGGATCGAAGTTCTCCATGCTGCATACCGTGATGCGGCTTCCCTGGTGGTCCCTCAGGACCTCGTACTCGATCTCCTTCCAGCCCTCGACCGTGCGTTCGAGCAATACCTGCCGGATGGGACTCAGGGAGAGCCCCCTGGAGACGATCTCCTTCAACTCCTCCTCGGATCGTGCGATCCCGCCGCCGGAGCCGCCGAGGGTGAACGCCGGACGGACCACGACGGGCAGCGAGTGGGTCCTTGCGAACTCGACTGCGCTCGCCGGCGAGGTGACCGGCTCGCTTTCTATCACCGGTTGGCCGGCGGCCTGCATGGCGTCGCGGAAAAGCATCCTATCCTCGGCGTTTCTGATCGCCTCGACCGGGGTGCCCAACAGCCGGACGCCGTACCTTTCGAGGACGCCTTGATCGTGAAGGTCGACCGCGAGGTTCAACCCTGTCTGGCCACCAAGCGTCGGAAGAAGGCCATCGGGACGCTCTCTCGCGATGATCCCCTGGAGGGTCTCCAGGTTGAGGGGCTCCAGGTAGACCACGTCAGCCACCGACGGGTCGGTCATGATGGTGGCTGGATTGGAGTTGACGAGAACCACTCGCTTGCCGATCTCTCGCAACGCCCTGCACGCCTGACTGCCGGCATAGTCGAATTCCGCGGCCTGCCCGATGACTATGGGTCCCGATCCGATGACGAGGACCTTCTCGATATCAGCTTGCGCGGGCATGAGACCGGCCTCCGCGTCCCGCGTATAGATGTACCATTTCCACGAACTCGTTGAAGAGATAGGCCGAGTCCCTGGGGCCCGGGCCTGCTTCCGGATGGTATTGGACGCCCAGTGCGGGGATGGAGCGATGGCGTAGACCCTCGATCGTCCCGTCGGTGAGGTTGACCTGCGCCACTTCCAGGCCCGTGCCGCCGAGGCTGTTGCCATCCACGGCGTAGCCGTGATTCTGGCTCGTGACCCAGGCCTTTCCCGTCCCGAGGTCCTTCACCGGGTGGTTGGAACCCCTGTGACCGAACTTCATCTTGTATGTGGCGGCGCCGGCGGCCAGCGCGAGAACCTGATGCCCAAGGCATATCCCGAAGACGGGCATCCTTCCCAGGAGCCTCTCCACCGTATCCACCTGCTCCGGCAGGTCCTCGGGATCGCCGGGGCCGTTGGACAGCACAATCCCGCCGGGCCTCAGTTCCATGATATCGGACGCCCCGTACCACGCGGGCGCCACCACCAGATCGCACCCCGCGGCAGTCAGCATATTCAGGATGCGGTTCTTGGCGCCGTAATCAACTACGACTACTCGCGGACCGTCCCCGGGGATCCGGTATTCCCTCGGCGTCGTAACTTCCATCACGGCCTTGCTGAGATCGATCTGCCCCATCATCCGGATGGCCTCCGCGGTGTCGCAGCCGCCCGCCCCGAGCGGCATGATCACGCCCTTCATGGCGCCGGATTCCCTGATGTGCCTCGTCAACGCGCGCGTGTCCAGACCGGAGATGCCGGGAACGCCGTGTGCCGCAAGGTATGCCGCCAGGCTCCCCTCGGAGCGCCAGTGACTCGGTTCAGCGCACGCCTCGCTCACCACGAATCCCCTGACCTGCGGCCCTGACGACTGGCAAGACAGCGTATCCACGCCGTAATTGCCCACCAGCGGGTACGTCATGACGACAATCTGGCCGTAGTACGAAGGGTCCGTGAGTACCTCCTGGTAGCCCGTCATGCCGGTGTTGAACACGACTTCGCCGGCGGCCGGCCTGCACAATCCGAGGCTTTTCCCTTCGAACACCGTACCGTCTTCCAGAATAAGCTGCGCATCCATGAGAGGCACCTCCATCGTCTGCATGATTATACTACGAGACTGTATAGATATGCAAGGAGGCGCAGAGAATGATAGGGATCGAGGACGCGCGGAGACCGAAATCCCGGGGGAGAACACAGAATCCCGATTGTCCACAGGGCCAACCCCTTCCGCAGGGGCCGGTCGCGGACGAGACCAGCCAATCGCAGAGGAAGCAGATGATGTACTTGGCTGTCGTACTGCCACCCTTGCTAGCCTCACCGGACCAGCCTTAAAGAGTCGCTTCTTGGAAGAATCTACACCCCGCCCCGCGCCGGGTCAAGGCCGGATAGAGAATTGATTCGCCGCGTCCCTGAGAGGAACGCGGCGACCTACTACCCGGATGTGCGCGGCCAAGACCGGCCGGGTGTCCCGCCGGCCCGCGTCAGTGAGGCGCGGAGACCACGATGTTGATCACGAACAACAGGCCGAGCACCCACATGATCGGGCTGACTTCCTTCGTGCGTCCCGCCAGGAGTTTCACGATGACGTATCCGAGGATGCCGCCGATGAGGCCGTTGGCGATGCTGTAGGTGAGAGGCATCATCACGATGGCGAGGAACGCCGGCAGCGCCTCCGTGACATCCGCGAAATCTATCTTGAGGACGGGCTCCATCATCATGAGACCGACGATGATCAGCGCGGGGGCTGTGGCCTGAGTCGGTATCGCGGTGGCAAGCGGCGAGATGAACAGCGAGAGCAGGAACAGTATACCCGTGGCCACCGCGGTCAGCCCGGTGCGCCCTCCCGCCGCGACACCGGCGGCGCTCTCAACATATGTAGTAACGGTGCTTGTTCCGGCGGCGGCACCCACACAGGTGCCCACCGCGTCGGTCACCAGTCCCCTGCCGGCCCCCGGGAACGACCCCGAATTATCGATGATCCCCAGTTTTGCAGCGAGGCCGATGAAAGTACCCACGGTATCGAACATGTCCACGAAAGTGAACGTGAATACGATGGAGAAAAGGCCGAGCTTGAGGGCGCCCATGATGTCCATCTGGCCGAATGTCTGGGAGAGGACTGTCCAGGAAGGCGCCGCGACAATCTGGGTGGGCATCTTCGTGAGCATCGCGCCATGGCCGTCCGGTACGAACAGCCCCACGGCGGTGGTCAGCAGTATGCCCCAGAGGAGGGCGCCACGGACCTTCTTCGACATGAAGAACGCCGTCACGAACAGGCCGAACAGCGTCAGCAGGATACCCGGCGAGGCAAGGTTGCCCATGCCGACCTTTGTGGCCGGGTTCGCGATGACGATGCCGGCGTTGGACAGTCCGATGAATGCGATGAAAAGACCGATGCCGACGCTGACCGCCAGCTTCAGGTTCATCGGGATTCCCTTGACGATCATCTCGCGTACGGGCAGGATCGAGAGGATCAGGAAGATGATGCCGTCGATGAAGACGGCGCCGAGCGCGACCTGCCAGGGTATACCCATTCCCTTGACCACAGTGTAGGCGAAGTAGGCGTTGAGGCCCATTCCGGGCGCCAGCGCGAACGGCAGGTGGGCGTACAGCCCCATCATGATCGTAGCGACGCCTGCACCTATGGCGGTGGCCATCAGGACGGCCTGGTGATCCATCCCCGCGTCCCCGAGGATGCTGGGGTTGACGAACAGGATATAGGCCATCGTCATGAAAGTCGTGAGGCCCGCCAGCAACTCAGTGGACACGGATGACTGCTTCTTCGACACCCCGAAGTAGCGATCGAGAAAACCGGCAAATGAATTCACGTTCACATCCCTCCGCACAATATTCTCTATCTTGGCCGATTCGTTTGGCTTATCGGCCATGACTAACTTTCAACGGATGTCCGCGGGTTCCTTCTTGATTCCATCGAACCCCAAGATGAAGGGCGGGTTCCCACCCGCCCGTTGCCACACCGGCGATGAGTGGCTGCAAGGCTCATTTCCTCGAGTTCCTGTCGCAGCGGAGCACCCCCGCCCTTGCGTAGTTCTCCTCCTGCATGTCGTTGAAGATGATGCTCACCGCGTCCTCGGGCACCCCGAAGTGCCTCGTGAAAGCATCCGTGATCTCCCTGACGACGGCCCTCTTCTGGTCGATGCTCCTCCCGGCGATGGCGTTGACTACCACTATCGGCATCTCCTCTTCCCTCCACATCGTTTCCCTGGATAGGAAGTCCGATACGGACCCGGACCCTCCGGCATACTTGTTCAGTACGTAATCCGGTTCTCCTCTTGCCCTGCGGCGAACCGCTTGCCGTCTGCGGGTCCATGTGAAGGTATCCCCGCAAGTGCGGAGAACAACTTGCTAACCTGGATTCCGGAATCCAGCGTGGGAATCCTACCGAGGAGGGTTGTTCATGGGTTCGCGTTTGTCAAAGCGTGCTGTGGGGTTGAGCCCGTCGCCGACCCTGGCGTTGGATGCCAAGACGAAGGAGATGCAGAGACAGGGGATCGACGTGGTCAACTTCGGGATCGGCGAGCCCGATTTCGATACGCCGTCCCATATCAAGGACGCTGCCATTGAGGCTATTCGGAAGGGCTTCACCAAGTACACCCCGGCCGGCGGTATCCTGGAGCTGAAAGAAGCGATATGCAAGAAGCTTGCGGACGACAACGGCCTGCGATACGAGCCTTCCCAGATCGTGGTGTCGGTGGGAGCGAAGCAGGCGATATACAATGCGGTGCAGGTGCTGTGCGATGAGGGTGACGAGGTCGTTGTGCCGGCGCCCTACTGGGTGAGCTACACCGAAATCGTCAAGTTGGCCGGTGGAAAGCCTGTGGAGTTGCCGGCAGGGGAGGACGCGGGCTTCAAGATGAAGGCGGCCCAGCTCGAGGCGGCTGTCACCCCCAGGACGAAGATACTGATGTTGAACAGCCCGAACAATCCATCCGGGGCCGTCCTCGACGAACGGGAGCTCACGACGATCGGCGATGTGTGTGTTAAGCACGGTATATACATCATATCTGACGAGATATACGAGAAGATGGTGTACGGGACGAACAGGCATGTGAGCATCGCAAGGGTCAACCCCGCGGTCAAGGACCTCACCGTGGTGGTGAACGGGGTCTCGAAGGCGTTCGCCATGACGGGCTGGCGGATCGGGTACGCTGCCGGCCCGAAGGACGTCATCAAAGCCATGGGGGATCTGCAGAGCCAGGTGACATCCAATCCGACTTCGATCTCGCAGAAGGCGTCGGTGGCGGCCCTACTCGGGCCGAAGGAGACGGTGGATGACATGGTGCGCGAGTTCGGGAGGCGCCGCGACTTCGTTGTGAAGCGGCTGAACTCGATCCCTGACGTGACATGCGGCGAACCGGGTGGGGCGTTCTACGCGTTCCCGAACGTATCCAGGTTCTTCGGAAGGCGGACGGCCTCGGGCGAGGTCGTGGCGGATTCCGCCGGCCTGGCCGGCGCGATCCTGCGGGATGCCAGGGTCTCGGTGGTCCCGGGGAGCGCGTTCGGTATGGAGGGCTACGTGCGCGTGTCGTACGCGACATCGATGGGGAACCTTGAGAAGGGGCTCGACAGGATAGAGAAGTATCTCGCGACCCTTGTGTGACGCGCGGCGCCCGTGGGCGGTCGCAGGAGGGCCGCCCGGGACCTGGTAATGACAGCGCGGTCACAAGTCAGGGAGGGTGTCCTGGTGGACTGGCTGGGTAAGAAGGTAGCCGTGGTGGGGATGGGCCTGAGCAACGTGCCGCTCGCCCGGTACCTCGTCCACAAAGGGGCCTCGGTAACGGGGTTCGACAGGAAGGATGCGGACGGGATCCGCGCGGCGTACGATGAGCTATCGCGGCTTGGCGTGGATTTCTCGCTTGGACCCGGATACCTCGACAGGCTCGTTGGATTCCACACGGTCTTCCTCACGCCGGGGATGAAGAAGGACCTCCCGCAAATCATCGCCGCGAGGGAGAGCGGATCGGAAATCAGTTCGGAGACGCGGCTGTTCTTCGATTTGTGCAGGGCTACAATTGTCGGGGTTACGGGCAGCGCCGGGAAGACGACGACAACCACGCTCACCGGAGAATTCCTGAAACGGGACGGTACACGGCGGGTGTGGGTTGGGGGGAACATAGGGAACCCGCTCATCGAGAAGGTCGAGGAGATCCCCGTGGATTCGATTGTGGTGCTGGAGCTATCCAGTTTCCAGCTCCAGACCGTGGACAGGAGCCCGGGCGTCTCCATCATCACCAACATAAGTCCGAACCACCTGGACGTGCACTCCTCGATGGACGAATATATCGAGGCGAAGAAGAACATCTTTCGCTTCCAGAGCGGCGGCGACGTTGCTGTTCTCAACGCTGATAACCCCGTAACGGCGGGCATGGCGGGCGATTGCCCGGCGGGGGTCCTGATGTTCAGCAGGCGCAACAGGGCCAGCGGCGCCTACGTGGACGGAGGCAGGATTGTGCTGGGCTTCGGCGGCGGTGAATCCGTGATTCCGGTCAAGGACATCCGGATTCCCGGGCTTCACAATGTGGAGAACGCCCTCGCGGCCTCCACGGCCGCCGCGTGGCTGGGGGCGAAACCCGGGGACATCGCCGCCGTACTGCGGACCTTCCCTGGAGTCGAGCACCGGCTGGAGCTTGTCCGCGAGAAGGATGGCGTGAGGTTCTACAACGATTCCATCGCTACCGCTCCCGACCGCACCATCGCCGCGCTGAACACCATCGAAGGCCCCAAGGTACTGATTCTGGGGGGCTACGATAAGCATCTCCCGTTCGACGAACTCGGCCGCGAGGTGGTCGACAAGGTGGAGGCGGTGGTGACAGTAGGCGCGACGGCGGCCAAGATCGAGAAGGCGATAGAAGAGGCGGCCGCGGCCGCAGGGAAGGGACCACTGGTGACGCGGTGCTCCACTTTCGCCGAGGCGGTCGAAGCCGCGGCGGCGCGGGCGCGACCGGGATGCAGCGTCCTCCTGTCCCCCGCGTGCGCGAGTTACGATCTGTTCAGGAACTTCGAGGAGCGGGGCAGACTATTCAAGGAACTGGTGACCAGGCTGTAGGCGGGCGGGCACCGGTTGGAGGGTGCATGTGGAAGGCGGCCCTGAGTACTTCGCCGGCATACTGAACGAATTGAAGAGGGACAACCCCGATCTGGGCAGGGGATTCCTGCTCAGGGAATCGGGTGACGATCCGCTGGACGTCCTCATCCTCACGATCCTGTCTCAGGCGACAAGCGACAGGAACAGCGGGCGCGCGTTTCGCCGCCTTAAGGATACGTTTCCCACCTGGGAAGACGTGATGGAGGCAAGCGAACCGGACATAGAGGACGCGATACGCGAGGGCGGCCTGGCGAAGCAGAAAGCCGCGCGCATCAAGGCGATCCTCCGGCGGATTCACAGGGAGACAGGATCGGTGTCACTGGACTTCCTCAAAGAACGGCCTACCGGTGAGGTGATGGAGTACCTCACGTCATTCGCGGGCGTTGGCCCGAAAACGGCGGCGTGCGTGGCGCTTTTCGCCCTGGCGAGACCGGCGTTCCCCGTGGATACCCACGTTCTGAGGGTGTCCAGGCGGTTGGGGCTGGTGTCGGAAAGGGACACCGCCGAAAAGGCCCAGGAATCCCTCCAGAAAAAAATACCGCCCGGGATGACAATGGATCTTCATCTCGGGCTTATAGAACACGGCCGGCGAACATGCCGTCCCGGCAATCCCAGGTGCTCCTTGTGCAGTTTACGGAGGTTTTGCAACAGATCCGGCCTGAAGGATTTCACTCAACAGGCCGAGAAGTCGTGACCTCGGTTGGTTTTGCCTGGCTTTCAGGGGAGCAATCGGGAGCGGACGCTATGTTCTTCTCGCAATACGGACACAGCCACTCATCGTAGCTGGTTGCTGCCGAATACGAGAGGCCATTGCAGAATGGGCACCTCTTCCACGGCATTGCCCACTCCTCCTGGAGTCTGGCTCTGGTACTCCGCTCAACTGAAGTGTCCTAATTATTCTAGCACAAGCTGGCTGGGTGTTCCAGTGGCGCCTGGCAAGGAAGGCGAATCCGGATGGCTTCAATCTCCCGCGATTTTGTCCATCTTCACTCGCACACAGTCTACAGTCTTCTCGACGGCCATTCCCGTACTAATGATCTCGCCCGCAAGGCGGCCGAACTGGAGATGCCTGCGGCGGCCATTACGGACCACGGCGTCATGTACGGCGTCGTGGAATTCTACAGAACATGCAGGGAACACGGTGTGAAACCCATCATCGGGTGCGAGGTATATGAGGCGCGAAGAACGAGGCGCGACAGGGAACCGGGGCGTGACGACGACCCGTATCATCTCGTTCTTCTCGCACAGGACCGGGAGGGCTACAAGAACCTCATCAGGATCGTCTCGGCGGCCCACCTCGAAGGCTTCTACTACAAACCGCGCGTGGACCTGGACCTGCTGCAGCAATACAACAAGGGGATAATAGCCCTGAGCGCCTGCCTGGCGGGGAGCATCCCGCGGGCGATACTCGAGGACAACTACCAGGAGGCGGTCAGGCGGACCCTGAGGTACAGGGAGATATTCGGCAAGGACAACTTCTTCCTTGAGATCCAGGACGCCGGCCTTGCCGATCAGAAGAGGGCGAACCGCGCCATCCTCGATATAGCGAACGAGACTCGCACGCCCGTCGTGGCCACCAACGACAGTCACTACACCAACAGGGAGGACGCTCGCGCCCACGACATCCTCCTGTGCATACAGACGAACAAACTGGTCAACGACCCGACGCGTCTCAGGTTCGGGAGCGATGAGTTCTACTTCCGGTCCCCTGACGAGATGTACAGGGTCTTCTCCCATGCGCCGGAGGCCCTGAAGAATACGGTGGCCGTCGCCGAGCGCTGCAACGTCGACATCGAATTCGGAAAGACCAACCTGCCGGTGTTCAAGTGCCCGGAGGGGTACACGGAATCCACGTACCTGCGCAAACTCTGCGAGGACAGGCTCCCCGGCAAGTACCCGGACGCGCCGGAAGAGGTCAGGGACCGGCTGGAATACGAACTGAAGGTCATCGACGAGATGGGGTACCCGGGCTATTTCCTCATCGTATCCGATTTCGTCGAGTATGCCAGGTCGAAGAGCATACCCGTCGGCCCGGGTCGCGGGTCGGCGGCGGGGAGCCTCGTGGCATATGTCCTGGGAATCACACAGATTGACCCGCTGAAGTACGGCCTCCTGTTCGAAAGGTTCCTGAACCCCGCCAGGGTCACCCTCCCCGATATGGACATAGACTTCTGTTTCGAACGGCGGGGCGAGGTCATCGAGTACGTTACCCAGAAATACGGGGCGGACTGCGTCGCCCAGATCATCACGTTCGGGACGATGGCCGCCCGCGCCGTGATCAGGGACGTCGCCCGGGCGATGGACATCCCGTATTCCGAGGCGGACAAGCTCGCGAAGACGGTTCCCTCGCAGCTCGGGATTACCCTTGACAAGGCCCTAGAGACCTCACCGGAACTCAAGAAGATGTATTCGGAAAACGAGAAGTACAGGGACGTCATCGACATCGGCCGCGCGCTGGAGGGGATCCCCCGTCACTCGTCGGTCCACGCGGCGGGGGTCGTCATCACGGGCAGGCCGCTGGTCGAGTTCGTGCCCGTGCAAAGGACGACGGACGGCGGCGTGGTCACGGAATTCACCATGGACGTCCTCGAAGACCTGGGCCTCCTCAAGATGGATTTCCTGGGCCTCAGGACGCTGACCGTGCTGGACCACGCCGTCAAGTCGATAAGGCGCAACCAGGGCATAGAACTGGACCTCTGCTCGATCCCGCTGACTGACAGCCGGTCCTACGAGATCCTATCGCGGGGAGAGACGATGGGGATATTCCAGCTGGAAAGTGATTGGGTTCAGAGCTTCCTCAAGGAACTCAAGCCCGCGAGGTTCGAGGACATAATAGCGTCCGTCGCTCTTTGCAGGCCCGGCCCGATGGAACACATACCGGAGTTCATCGCCTCGAGGGCCGGCGCGCCCAAGTATCTTCATCCCAGGATGGAGTCGATATTGCGCGAGACCCACGGCGTAATGGTGTACCAGGAGCAGATCATGCAAGTGGCCTCCGCCATGGCGGGGTTCAGCCTGGCGGAAGCGGACATATTGAGGAGAGCGGTAGGAAAGAAGAAGAAGGACCTCCTGGACAAGATGGAGCAGTCGTTTGTCTCCGGCTGCGTGGAACATGGGGTGGCAAAGAGGGTCGCGACCGAAGTATATGAGCTGATCATGAAATTCGCCAACTACGGGTTCAACAAGGCGCACGCCGCGTCTTACGGGCTCATAGCGTATCAGACCGCGTATCTCAAGGCGAATTTCCCCGCCGAATTCATGGCGGCGTTGCTGACCAGCGTCGCGAGCGCATCTGACAAGGTCGCTGAGTACGTGGACGAGTGCCGTAGGCTGGGGATTGCGGTTCTGCCTCCCGATGTGAACGAGAGCATGTGGGATTTCGCCGTCACGAAGGACGGCATAAGGTTTGGCCTGTCAGCGGTCAAGAACGTCGGTGCGTCAGCAGTCGAGTCGATCATCCGGTCGAGGGACGAAGGAGGCCCGTTTGCCTCGCTCAGGGACTTCTGTTCCAGAGTGGATTCGAGGGCCTTGAACAGGCGGGTTCTCGAGAGTCTGATAAGGGCCGGGGCTATGGGCAGCCTGGGGGGCCGGGCGCAACTCATGGAGGCGCTGGACGCCGTGCTATCCCGCGTTGCGAAGGGCGCGCGGAACGGAAGCCTGAATCAGATGAGCCTGCTGGCGCCGGGGCAGGCGCCGGTGACTGTCGAGGACCTCCCGCCGGTACCCGAATACCCGAGGAACGAATTGCTCCGGATGGAGAAGGAGCTCCTGGGCCTGTACATAAGCGGCAATCCCCTGAGGGAGTGCGAGAAACGCCTCTCCAGGATGGTGACATGCACGTGCGGCAAGATCGGAGAGTGCAGTGACGGCTCGCGAGTGACGGTTGGCGGACTCATCTCGAACGTCAAGCGGATTACCACCAAGAACGGTGAGACCATGGCGTTCGTGACGCTGGAGGACCTCACCGGTTCAGTCGAGGTCGTGGTGTTTCCCCGCGTGTATGCGAAAAGGCCGGAGAACACCCGGGCCGACACGATAGCGCTGGTTTCCGGACGCATCCAGGTGCAGGACGGGGCGGCGAAAGTAATTGCCGACGATATCGGGCAGCTGTCCGACCGCGACGGCGGGATGCCCGCCGGTACCGGCAAGGTCACGATCACACTGGCGGGTGAAGCGGCGGAATCGCGCACTTTGAACAGGCTGAAGGCGATACTGATCGACAACGCGGGGCCTTGTCCGGTATACATCAGCTTCCCTGAGAAGAAGAAACTCGTACTCGCGTCGTCCAAGTACTGGGTTAGCCCGTCGCCGGCTCTAAGGCATCGGATAGAGGCCCAATTCGGTTCCGGCTGCGTTACCTTCGAGGAAATGGGGCGAGAGGAATTCCAGGAAGGAGAGGCGAACGCATGATACCGGGCCGAGGAGTGGCACAATTACAGACGGGAATGTTGCCGCCAGGGGTGGGAGGGCTGGACCGTGTGGACGGTTGTTTACATCGCTCCGAGTAAGGCCATGGCGGAAATGCTCAAGGAGATCCTGGTCAAAGAGGGCTTACTCTGCATGCTGAAATCGCTCGGGATACCTCACGCCGGCGACGCGGCCAGCTTCGAGATCCTGGTACCGGAGGGGGAGGCGGAAGAGGCCCACGAAATCCTCGCAGGTGTGCTCGGAGGCTAGAGACTGTCAGGCGATGCATCCAGGCATAATGAGGAGTGGACAATACACGCCATGAGGATCGGCATACTTACCAGCGGTGGAGACGCCCCCGGGATGAACGCGGCGATAAGGGCGGTTGTCCGGAAGGGCATATACGACGGGCACCAGATAATCGGGTTCAAGAGGGGGTTCAACGGCCTCATCTCCGGTGAGATGACCCCGATGAACCTCGGATCGGTCGCTGATATCATCCACAGGGGCGGGACCATGCTCCACACCGCCCGCAGCTCCAAATTCATGACCCCCGAGGGGCTCGACGAGGCGATGAACACGCTCAAGGGGGAGCGGTTCGACGGCCTCATAGTGATCGGCGGCGACGGCTCGATGCGCGGGGCGAAGACCATCGCGGCTTGCGGTATCCGCGTGGCGTGCATCCCGGCCAGCATAGACAACGATATACCCTGCACCGATATGTCGATCGGATTCGACACGGCGTTGAACACCATTCTCGATGGTGTGAACAAGGTGCGCGACACGGCAACCTCTCACGAGAGGACGTTCGTTATTGAGGTCATGGGGCGGGAACGCGGTTTCCTCGCTCTCGCGGCCGGCATCGCCGGCGGCGCCGAGTCCATCCTGGTCCCGGAGATCGGGGTCGACATGGACGACGTTTGCAGCAGGTTACTCAGGGGGCATAGGCGAGGGAAGACCCACAGCATAATCATAGTCGCCGAGGGCGCCGGCAGCGGATTCGAAATTGCGCAGAAGATCCGCGAGAAGATCGGGTTCGAGACGAGGGTGACTGTGCTCGGTCACGTACAGCGCGGGGGGACGCCCTCAGCGCTCGACCGGGCGCTCGCAAGCCGGATGGGAGCGGCCGCGGTGGATGCCCTGGCGGGTGGAAGTGTGGCCGTGATGGTGGGGGTCGAGGGGCAGAAAATGAAGGTGTGGGAACTCGATCACGTTCTCTCCCAGAAGAAGGAATTCGACATGGAGACGTATAATCTCGCCGCCATACTTGCCATATAGGGGGGCGCGCCTCCTTGAGAAAGACTAAGATAGTGTGCACCCTGGGCCCGGCGAGCGAATCACTGGAAACACTGGTCGGTCTCATCGAGGCGGGAATGAATGTCGCCCGCATCAACTTGTCCCATGGCAACCGCGAAGAACACGCCCGGCGCATAGAAACGCTCCGCCGGGCATGCGAGTCCACCGGCCGCGAAGTTGCCGTCATGCTTGACACGAAAGGCCCCGAAATCAGGCTCGGGACCTTCGAGGGTGGGTCCGCCGTCTTGAACGAGGGTTCAACGATGACCCTCACCACCCGCGAGGTCACCGGCAACTCCTCGATTGCCCATGTGCAGCACAGGGGTTTCACCAGGGATGTCAGCAAGGGAATGACGGTGCTCCTGGATGATGGCAACATCGAAATGACCGTCCTCGAAGTGAGCGACACCGACGTCCTCTGCAAGGTGCTGAACACCGGGGTGATCAGTGACAGGAAAAAGATCAACCTCCCCGATTCCTCCGTATCACTCCCGGCGCTTTCGGACAAGGATATCGACGATCTACGCTTCGGCGTGGACGTGGAAGCTGATTTCGTGGCTGCCTCGTTCGTGAGGAAGGAAGCCGACGTTCTTTCAATCAGGCGGGTGATCGAGGAGGCGGGGGGCAACCAGCACATCATCTCCAAGATCGAGAGTAGGGAGGGCGTCCGTAACCTCGACGACATCCTGAAGGTCTCGGACGGCCTGATGGTCGCCCGCGGAGACCTTGGCGTGGAGATTCCTCCTGAGGACGTGCCCCTGGTCCAGAAGACGATGATCGACAGGTGTAACAGGCTGGGTAAGCCGGTCATAACGGCGACCCAGATGCTCGAATCCATGGTGAGCAAACCGCGACCCACGAGGGCGGAGGCGAGCGACGTCGCGAACGCGATATTCGACGGTACCGACGCCGTCATGCTGTCCGCCGAGACGGCCTCCGGGAAATACCCCATCGAGGCGGTCAGGATCATGGCGAGGATAGCGGAGAGGGCCGAGTCGGCCCTGAGGTATGACGAGATCCTCGTCAGGAAGCGCAGGGTGGCCGCGATGACGGTGACCGACGCCATTTCCAGCGCGACGTGCGGGACGGCGAATGACCTGGACGCCGCGGGGATCATCACGGCGACCGAATCGGGATACACGGCCAGGATGGTTGCGAAGTACCGGCCGAGGGCGCCCATATTCGCGGGCACCCCTCACCGTTCGACGCTCCGCAAGCTCCTCCTGGTCTGGGGAGTGGTTCCGACGCTGATGGAGCCGTCCAGGGGCACGGACGAGATGATGGATCAGGCGGTGAAGGCGGGACTATCCAGGGGGTTCATCAGGCAGGGCGATCTGGTGGTTATCACCGCGGGCGTCCCAATCGGAATCCCGGGCACGACCAACCTTATCAGGGTGGTGACCGTCGGCGACGTCCTGGTTCGCGGCACCGGTGTCGGGTCGCGTCCCGCCAGGGGGAGGGCTTGCGTGGCCCGGACCGCGAAGGAGGCCGCGGGAAGGTTCCGGCCCGGCGACATACTCGTTACGATCGGGACGGATAGTGATTTCATCCCCTTCGTCCATAAGGCCGGGGGAATAGTCGCGGAGGAGGCCGGACTCACCTCGCACGCCGCGATAGTGGCGCTGCAATTCGGCATACCGGCCATCGTGGGGGCGGAGGGCGCCACCAGCATCGTGAAGGACGGCCAGGTTATCACCGTTGACGCCGCCCATGGCCTCGTCTACCTCGGCGAGGCATCGGTTTAGCGTGACCTGGCTGATACCGGCCCTCGCCGTGGTGCCCATAATCGAACTGGCCTTGCTGATCGAGATCGGCCGCCGGGTGGGCGTGTGGTACACAGTCGCCCTCGTTCTCCTGACCGGCTCAGCCGGCCTCACTGTGGCCAGGATGCAAGGCTTGTCCATTCTGACGAAGCTATCCTCGGAACTCTCCCAGGGGCAAATCCCCGGAAACACCATCGTCGATGGTGTTCTACTGCTCATCGGTGCTGTGCTGCTCATCACGCCCGGCGTGCTGACGGATCTGGCCGGGCTCCTGCTTCTCGTTCCGCCGGTGAGGGCGGTCGTGCGGGAATGGCTCAAGGCGCGCCTGAAGAGCTGGGTGTCCTCCGGGAGCGTGTGGGTGTTCCGCCGCTAGTAGGTCCTGCGCCATGTTCCCACGCGGGAAGCGCGCCGCCTCTTGCGCGGGAACCACCGTGATCTGCGACGGGCCTTCTTGCGGTGGGCCTGCCAGACTGTGATAGCCGCGATGCCCGCCAGGGCTGCGCAGATGATGGGGGGACGCGATCGCGGATCCCTCGCCATGAACTCCAACCGCTGCACGGTCGTGTAGGTGACGTCCGCGCTGGAGACGAGCTCCACGCTCCCCAGTGGAGTGCCGTCAAACGAATACGTCAGCCTTCCGACCGTCTCACCCCTTACGATTTCCCGGCCGGCCAGGTATTCCGGCGGTACTTTGACGGACCTGGTGACGTCTTCGGCAGCCCCCTCCGGAAGGAACGCAAGGAAGGGCTGCAGGGCGATGAGGTCGATTCTCTTGTCGAAGGGGAGCGCGACCGTGTCCACGATGTCGCCCGGATCGTTCAGGACCGCCAGGCACTCGTCGAAGCCGTAGTCGAGCAACAGGCAGGCCTCCCGCCTCAGAGTGTCGGCGGTATCCCCACCCAGCAGGACGGCGATCAATTCGCGACCGTCCCTCGCCGCGGAGGCGACGAGGGTGTGCTTAGCCGCCGACGTGAATCCCGTCTTCACTCCCGTGCACCCGTCATACTGCCACAGCAGCCTGTTGTGGTTGATGAGGGTGGTATTCCACGCTTGGCCTTCCCAGGGGTAGGTGGTTGTCCCGGCCACCTCCCTGAACAGCGGCTTGCTCATGGCGTATTTCGTGATCAGTGCCATATCGCGCGCGGTGGTGTAATGGTTATCGGAATCCAGGCCGTGGGGGTTTTCGAAACTGCTGTCCAACGCCCCGATCCGCGCTGCCAGCTCGTTCATGAGATGGCAAAACTCGCCGACCGCCCCCGAAACCCTTTCGGCGAGGGCGACGGCCGCGTCGTTCCCGCTGTTGAGTATCAATCCGTACAGGAGGTCTTTCACCCGGACTTGCTCGTTCTCGACCAGATACACGCTGGACCCCGGGACGGATGACGCCTCCTTGCTGACAGTCACGATCTCCCCGGGCGAGAGGTTATCGAGGACGACCGCCGCAGTCAATACCTTCGTGATACTCGCGGGAGACATCTTGCGGGCGCCGTCCTTGTCAAAAAGCAATACTCCCGTGGAGGCATCAATGAGCACCGCTGAGACTGCTGTGATTGCCGGTCCGGTGGACTTGGCCGCGCCGGCCGCAAGCGAGGGCCGGGCTGGAGCGAGACAGGTGACGACAGCCACTAGCAGGCATGCGAGAATGGCTTTGCCAGGAATACCCACGAAACGTCCTCCGGGAAATGGTCTGCGGCCTACGCATTCGCCCCCGGCCGCCGGAAACCTTGTCAGCGACGGCGGCTTCGAGCGTAATTTGCGCGGGCGCTTTTCACCACGCCTGCCGCTTCATCTGCGCCTTTCCAGCCCGTTGTGAGGACCGTTTTCTCCTCCAGGGCTTTGTACGTCTGGAAGAAATGTTCGATCTCGCGGAGCACGTGATCGGGCACGTCAGCCAGGTCGTGGACATGATTGAACCGCGGATCCCCGACGGGCACGCCCAGGAGCTTGTCATCCCGCCCCTTGTGGTCCGTCATCGAGAGGACACCCACCACGCGGGCCTCCACCAGACAGCCGGGCACGGTGGGGCTCGTGACCATCACCAGCGCGTCGGCGGCGTCGCCGTCTTCAGCCAGAGTCTCCACGATGTAGCCGTAGTCGCCGGGGTAGTGGACTGATGAGTGCAGGACGCGGTCGAGGCGCAGGATGCGCCTTTCGGGATCGTACTCGTACTTGTTCCGGCTCCCCGCCGGTATCTCGACGATGACCTCCACTATAGCATTCAACTATGTACCCCTCCTGAAGACCCCTCACGCCTGACGGCGATCACTTGAGTATCGCGGCGGATGTCGGGCCGAATCCGTTGACCATCAGCAGCCTGAGGGTCTCGTCTATTCCAGGGGTCAGCAACAATTCCCAGAACTTCTTCGCCTGGCGGCTGTGTTCCTTGCGGGCGACTCTTGACAGATAATAGCGCCTGTCAGCATTGAATCTGTTGGGCCACACCACCTTGATCTGGCCCGAACTTGGTGAACTCCCGAGAGCCCATTCGGATATGAAGCCCAGACCCAGGTGGGCTTCCACCAATGTCTTAATTACGCCCGCGTTTGCCACGGGAATGACCCGGGACCAGTTTGAAATGGGACAGCCGCACTCCTCCAGCTTGCGCTCTATGAACATCCGCGAATATGTCCCCTCTTCGTGGGTCAGGAGCGGGTATTGAACAAACTCTCCTATTTCGGGGTGATTGCCTTCGGGGACCCATTGGGGCGGAGCGATGAGGCAGAGCTTGTAGTCAAGGAACAGCACCGACTGGATGTCGCGGCGCGGGCTCGGGTACGCGATGATCCCGATGTCGAGATCTTCTGCGAGCAGCCTCTCGATAATTGTCTTGCTGTCCAGCACGTGAATGTTGATTCTCAGATCCGGGTACTTGAGTTTTGCGAGGCCCGTAAGGTATGGGAGTATGTAGTTGCCTGCCGTGGTGCCGCCTGCCACGAAGATGTCCCCCGCCAGCGGCTTCTCCTCGTCGATCTTTTCCTTGACCCTGTTCGTCAACGCCACGACCTGTCTGGCGTATTCCAGCACCAGGTGCCCGGTGGGTGTCAGTTTTACCCCCTGTCCCCCTCGATCCAGCAGGGTTGCCTGGAAGTGCGCTTCGAGGCTCTTGATGTGGGCGGTTACCGCCGGCTGAGTCAGGTAGACCTTCTCGCTGGCTCGGGAAATCGAACGCGCCTCGTGCACGGCAATCAGGCTTTCCAGGGCTTCAATCCTCAAGCAGATTCCCCCAGTGGACAGTCCTATAATTAAATCTTATGGGGGTTGGATCCCCGCTATTAATGCCTTTGTAAAGCGCATGTTGCCGCACCCATGTCCTACTCATAAAATATTGTAATGGCTCTCCCGTAGGATTTCAATGACTGCTGGCAAAGTCAGATCAAACAGAGACCAATCATACGTGCATGGGGGTGATCTCCGAAGGGACTAGTTACACCACCTGGCTGCAGACCGAGCAACGAATCTGTCCGGAATCTCAAAAAGGGAGGGGTACTGAGCGTGAAAAGACGGCCTGGAATCAATTCTCTCGTCCGCCTCAGCTATCTGGTAGTCGTTTGCGCGATTGCGGTTGCAGCCCTTTCAGGATGCGGCGGGAAGGTGACACCCGCTCCTACCGGGGAGAGTAAACCGGAAAGCAAACCGGCGCCGAACGTGAGCATCTCCATCGGCACGGCTAACGCCACAGGGACCTACTACCCGATAGGCGCGGCGATGGCGAAGACCCTTCAGGATCACGACAAGGCCATACAGGCGGTGGCTCAGACTACCGGCGGCTCCATAGAGAACATCAAGCTGGTCTCCTCGGGCGAGGTCAACATTGGCATCGCCAACCAGATGCACTTCGCGCTGGCCGCGAAAGGTGTATCGCCATTCACGAAACCTATCGACAATTTGAGGTCGTTGTTCCCCCTGGCCGGAGAGAACTACGTCATGAAGCACGCATGGCAGGCCGCCGTTCCCAAGGACTCGCCGATCAAGTCCATCGCGGACTTCAGGGGTAGGCGGATAGGCGTCGGACCGGCCGGTAGTGGAACAGAGGTCTACACTAAGCAGATATTGGAGAGCGCAGGAATCACATACAACGACATAGACGAGCGGTTCCTTTCGTATGAAGAACAGGCTACGGCGATGGCGGACGGCACCCTGGACGTAGCGACGTTCTATTCGGCGGTCCCGACGGGCGGCGTGGAGGAACTCGCTGCCACGAAGCCCATAAGGCTAGTTTCCATCGAGGAAGACGTCATCAATAAGTCGATATCGGATTGGGGTTTCATGAAACGTACCGTACCTGCCAACTCGTACAAGTGGCAAACCGAACCGGTCCAGACCGTGGTTGCCAACTATCACGTGATATTCGTCAACAAGGACATGGACATCGATCTGGCTTATCGCCTGACCAAGACGGTCATGGACAACATCAAGGAAATCTGGTCCTCCAACCCCGGCGCCGATAAGGTCGATGCGAAGGGCGTTGAGATGGGGCTCACCGCCCCGCCGCTGCACCCCGGCGCCCTCAAGTATTTCAAGGAAATCGGCATGAAGGTGCCCGACTCGGTGATTCCGCCCGAAGCGAAATGAGTCGTACAAACCGGCCGGTCCAGGGATGACTCCCGCGGCCGGCCGGGGTTCCCGTCAGAAGACGGAGACGGCGGAAGGGGTGATTCTGAGTGGGTTCTGGCGAGGCGAAGCCCGGGGGCTCCGCAGTACAGAGGATCCTGGTCCAGGCTGCTTCTCTCGTGGCCGTAGTCCTATCCCTGTATCATCTGGGCACTTCAGTATTTGGAATACCATCAGCCATGCAGCACAGGGCCATATTCCTTTGCCTGGCGGAGGTAGTAGCGTTCCTGTCGCTCCCGCTTTCGCCCAAGAGCAAGGCGAAAATTCCAGCCCTCGACATTCTGCTGGCCGTGCTTGCCGTGTTGTCACTCTCGCACATCGTCGTTGAGTATGTCAACATAGCGTATCGCGCTGGCGAACCCAACAGGGCCGACATCATCTACGGTTTGATCACGATGGCGCTCGTGATCGAACTGGCGAGGCGAAAGATTGGCTTCCAGATCGTCGTATTACCCCTGATTTTCGTCGCGTATCTCTGGGGTGGCCACTTGATACCAGGGGTGCTGGGCCATCCGAGGCTGTCGACGGCGAGGATAGTCAACACGATCTATCTCGGGACCGACGGGATAATGGGGGCGCCCCTCGGAGCAGCCGCAACCTACGTCGTGGTATTCGTCATCCTCGGCAACTTCCTCGAGAAGACGGGGGTTGGCGAGTATTTCATCAAGCTTGCGTATTCGCTGGTTGGACGGAGTAGTTCGGGCCCCGCGCAGACGTCCGTAATGGCGAGTGGGCTGTTCGGCATGATCTCCGGGTCGCCGCCCGCGAACGTCGTCACCACGGGAGTGTTCACGATCCCGCTCATGAAGTCTTCGGGGTACAAGCCTGAGTCCGCTGCGGCCGTCGAGGCGATTGCCTCGACAGGCGGACAAATAATGCCGCCGATCATGGGCGCGACGGCGTTCATCATAGCCGAGACTCTCGGCATCTCGTACCTGAAACTCATTGGGGCGGCGGTGCTTCCAGCGATACTTTACTACATCGGGTGTTCGGTGTCGGTCCACCTGGAGGCCAAGAAACACGGGGTGCGTCCTGACTTTTCGAAAGTACCCTCCGTGACGGTTACCCTGCGAGAGGGATGGTGGTACCTGCTCCCGATCCTGTTGCTGGTTTATCTCCTGGTAGTTGCAAGGCTGAGCGTGTTCCGCGCCGCGGTCTGGTCGCTCGCCTCCGCGCTCGCGATCGCGCTCACCAATAAGAAGGACAAGCTCACATTCAAGGGTATCTGGGAGGCACTGAGCTCGAGCGGCAAGGGGGTGTTGACGGTCGCCGCGGCGACGGCGTCGGCAGGAATAATCGTGGGTGCGGTCACCGTAACCGGCCTCGGGCTCAAGATGTCCATGTTCATCAGCAACCTGGCCGGCCAGAATATCCTGGCTGCACTGATCCTGGTCTGGCTGGTGGCGGTCATACTGGGGATGGGCCTGCCCACGTCGGCGGCGTACATCACCACTGCCGCCCTTCTTGTTCCGGCGCTCGTCAAGCTCGGCATGGCGCCGGTGGTGGCGCACATGTTCGTGTTCTACGCCGCGATCGTGTCGAATCTGACCCCGCCTGTGTGCGTGGCCTCCTATACCGCCGCCGGAATTGCACAGTGTGACCCGTGGAAGACCGCCCTCGCCGGGTTCAGCATGGGATTCCCCGGGCCGTTCCTCGTACCTTTCATCTTCGCCTACCGGCCGGCATTGATGTTCACCGGTTCGACCAGCACTCTGCCCGTGGATGTTCTGACGGCGATCCTCACTGTCACGAGCGTGGCCTGCTCGTTCCGTGGGTATTGTCTCACGGAGATCAAGGCATGGCAGAGGGTCTTGTTCGCCGTGGCCTGCGTCCTGTTCATACCGCCGGTTGCAGTCCTCAATCTCGTTGGATTGGCGATTGTGGTAGCGCTCTTGCTGACGCAGCTGCCTGATCTGAGGAAGAGTCGCGGACCGGCTTGCCAGGTCCAATCATGATAGAAAGGGTGTCGGCGCCGGATGGATTTCAGGATTGCGATAGTCCCAGGAGATGGAATAGGGCCGGAGGTAATGGACGTCACACTCGACGTTTTGAAAGCCGCGGCCGCGCGTGAGAAAGGCCTGCGGTTTGAGTTCATCACCAGGAACATCGGGTATGAACTCTGGTTGCAGACCGGCGACCACATAGTCATCGACGGGATCAAGTACGGGGGAATCTCCGAGGAGGCCTTGCGGGTCTACGACGGGACCGATGCGATGCTCTACGTCGCCACCTCCGGGGGGTCGTTCCCACGGGAGTACCTCACTCCTTTCCCCGTCGTCCGCAGGCACTTCAATGTGTTCGCGAATGTGCGGCCGGCAAGAGAGCTGCCGAACGTCTTCTCTCTCAAACCCGGAATCAATCTCGTCCTGGTCAGGGAGCAGACGGAGGGCATGTGGATGGGAAACGAATACGGGACGCCGAACGTCGAGTCCCACGCGGTTGCCAGAGTGACCCGGAATGCAACGGCGAGGGTTTCGAGGTTCGCGTTCAGCCTTGCGAGGACCAGGAACCGCCTCAAGAAGGTCACGTGCGTCCACAAGAGCAACGTGCTCCCCCACACGTTCGGGCTTTTCGTGGACGTGTGCGCCGAGGTGAGCAAGGAATTCCCCGACTGCGTTTTCGAGGAAATGCACACCGATGTGCTGCCGTACGAACTCATCAACAGCCCCGAGTCGCTCGACGTGATCCTCACCACCAATATGTACGGTGACGCCATATCGGGCGAGGTCGCCGGCATTTGCGGGGGGCTGGGGATCGCCCCAAGCGGGGAATACGGTGAAAAGTACGCGATTTTCCGCCCGGTACACGGGTCGGCCCCGGATATCAAGGGGAAGGGAATCGCCAACCCGATCGCCACGATAAGGTCGGCGGCGATGATGCTGCAATGGCTCGGTTCCACACGGGGGGACGCAGGCGCCGGAGCCGCCGGCCTCAGAATCGAACAGGCCGTGGAGCGGGTAACGGGTGAGGCCGCGACGCTGACCCCGGATCTGGGCGGCGGGGCTACGAGCCGGGAAGTGGGCGAGGCGGTTGTCGTCGCCATGAACGCTGGAGAGTGAGGAGGTCTTTCGAATGGGAGAAAAGGCCAAGGAACTGATGGAACAGATAAGAAAGGACCGTCCGACGTATACACCCCAGACGTTTCTTTCGAGGCAGATGATCGCGGAATACGATCCGGAGTATCTCCAGCTGTTCCACAGGATGCACATGCACGTCGTTCACGAGAATGCCCATCTGCCCGCGAAGTTCAAGGAGATCATCATCTCTGCGGTGGACGCGGCCACGGGGTACGAGCGGGGGCTGAGGACGCATCTAGCCAGCGCCCTCGAATCGGGAGCGACGAAGGAAGAGATATTCGAGGGGCTCGAAGCCGCTTCCCTCCCCGCGGGCATACACGTACTGTCGATAGCCCTTCCGATCCTCAAGGAGGTACTCGATCAATGGGAGGCAAAGCGGGCGAAGACCGGCCGCGAATGAGAAAGGACAAGCCCTCGGCGGGCGCCTTGCCCGAGAAGTACAAGTGCATCGTGCGGGCTGCGGTATGCCTGGCGATCGGCAGGTACGGCTTTGCGGAGGAGGAGGCTTCCGAGGCGCTCAGGCAAGGGGCTACGGGCTGGGAGCTGGCCGAAGGCCTGCTTTCCTCCTCGTCGGGTTGGCGCATGCTTCACTAATCTGGCTGGCAGGTGATTTCCTTGGTCAGGGCGGAGCAGTTTCTCAGGGGCGCCGTGGACATGCACATCCACTGCAACCCGGATACGAAAGAAAGGCTCATGGACGGATACCAGGTCGCGCGTCAGGCCCGCGAAGTCGGGATGAAGGCGGTTGTGCTCAAGGACCATCACACTGTGTCATCCGACCGCGCCCGCATGATCATGGCGGTGGTGGACGGCATCGAGGTCTACGGCGGCATAACCCTTAACGCCTCTGTGGGCGGGCTGAATCCCAGCGCGGTGGAGTCGGCAATCAAGCTCGGCGCCAGGGTTGTGTGGTTCCCGACGGTGAACGCCGCCTCAAACATGAGGAGCAAGTCCAAGCCCTATTCGAGCGGGATAAGCGTCTTCAAGGGCGGTCTCGATTCGCCCGGCGAAGTGAAGCCCGAGGTTGCGGAGATATGTAAGCTCGTTGCCGACGCCGGGATCATCCTGGCCACAGGGCACATCTCGTGCCTCGAGGTGATGGCCCTGCTGGACGTCGCCAGGAAGACCGGGCTCGACAAGGTGCTGGTAAACCATCCTCAGAACAGGTGCGTCGGGATGGGCCCCGCCGAGCAGAAAGAGGCGGCGGAAAAAGGAGCGTACCTGGAACAATGCTTCAACTTCTGCACACCCCATCTACCTCTGTTGAAGGCTGACGATCTCGCGACGGCTATCCGCGAGGTCGGGCCGTCCCGCTGCGTAATGGCCACGGACATGGGACAGGTGGACAACTTCACGCCGGCGGAGGGGCTGCGCGTGTTCATACAGATGATGCTGGATCGGGGCATCACCACGGATGAGATCCGGACGATGGTGGCGGCCATTCCTGCAAGGCTGCTGAACAGTTGACAGCGCCGCAGGATCACGGGTCTCCGTTTGGGGGGAAGGGCTTGAACACGTTGTCGGAGCGATTGTCGGAGTTTGCCTGCGGGCTGCGGTTGCAGGACATGAGCAGTGAAGTCGTAGACAAGGTGAAGGAATGCTTGCTGGACTTCCTGGGAGTAGCAGTAGCCGGATCGGGTTGCCCGGCGGCCGGCATCCTGGCAAGCCGCATGCTTCCCTCCAGGTCCGGGGCATGCTCGGTAATCCGCGGTGACTGCGGGGCGGAGCCCGAGGCGGCCGCGCTCATCAACGGTACTTGCGGCCACTACCTCGAACTTGACGACGGCCACAAGGCGTCTATCAGCCATCCGGGGACGGTCGTCTTCCCGGCGGCTCTGGCTCTATCGCAGGACACGGATTGTTCCGGCGAGAGGCTGATCGAGGCGGCGGTGGCGGGCTATGATGTCGTCTGCAGGATAGGCCAGGCCCTGCAGCCTTCCCATCAGGCCAAACGAGGGTTTCACACGACCGGCACTTGCGGTGCGATAGGCGCAGCCGTGGCGGCGGGGAAGGTAATGGGGCTCGACCCCGGGAGGATGACGAACGCGATTGGGCTTGCATGCCTGCAGGCCTCGGGGCTGCTCGAAGTCATGAACACCGGCGGCATGAGCAAGCCTTTCCAGGCGGGAAAGGCTGCCGCATCCGGCGTGCTGTCTGCATTGCTGGCCTCGGACGGGATGGAGGCGCCGAGCACCGCCCTGGATGGGCCGAAGGGCTTCATGAATGCCATGGGCGATGAATGGGCGACCTCCGCCGTTCTGGACGGCATCGGGAAGCGTTTCCTCATATCCGAGACGTATTTCAAGTTCCACGCCGCGTGCGGGCTGGTTCACTCGTCGATTGACGCCCTCCTCGCCCTGAGGGATGCGCACGGCTTCGGCCTGGACGGGATCGAGCGCATCGAGCTTCGCGTCCAGACGTACGCTGCTGAGGTAGTTGGGGTGCACAGCAACCCCGGGACTCCGCAGGAGATGAAGTTCAGCCTCCCCATGAGCGCTGCGGTCGCCGTGGTGTTCGGCGACGCCTCGCCGACCAGGTACACGGCTGAGAACCTGGACTCGCCGGAGGTAAGAAGGGCGGCCCATCTCATGGAGGTCGTGGCGGACCCCTCGCTCGACGCCTACTTTCCTAAACAACGCTCGAGCGTAGTGACGGTTCATCTGAAGTCCGGAACGGTACTTCAGAAGCGGGTGGACGCGGCCCGCGGCCATCCCGAGAACCCGGCGACGACAGGGGATCTCAAGGCCAAATTCCGCGTTCTCGCGGAGGGCTTCATGCGCGGATCCAGCGTAGAGGAGGTCATAAGGCAGGTGGAGGACCTGGAGAACCTCCCGTCGGCGGGTGTTGTCGCGGCAACGGCATTCGAAAGGAGGACTGGCAGATGAAGATCACCAGGGTGGAGATATTTCCCTTGACAAAGATCAGGTACAAGAGGCCGTTCAAGATCTCCCGAGGGTACGTAGGCGGCCCCAAGATGAAGTGGGGTTTCCACGTGGTCGCCAAGGTGTACACGGATGACGGCATCGTTGGCTTCGGTGAGGCGCGGCCCAACAACCCTCACCAGCACGAGACCACTTGGAGCGTTGTGGCTGCCCTGGAGCGTTTCTACGGGCCGGCTCTCATTGGGAAGAACCCGTTCGACATCGAGACGATCATGAGCGAATTCGACGGGTTGCTCCCGGAGAACTATCACGCCAGGACTATCGTGGACTTCGCGCTGTACGACATCATGGGAAAGGTCACCGGTCAGCCGGTCTGCAACCTCATCGGGGGTCGCGTCCATGACAAGGTGCCGGTCAAATTCCCGATTAGCCAGGGAACGTCCGAAGAGATGGTGGATGAGGCCCTCAGGGTCATCAGCGAGACAGGGGCCAAGTATCTGAAGATTAAGATCGGGCAGACTGACAGGATCAACCAGGACCTGGCGAACATCGCGGCTATCAGGAAGGCGGCGGGGGACGACGTCAAACTGCAGGTGGATGCGAACGCAGGCTACAAGACGTTCTGGGAGGCCCTCGGCGTCCTACGAAGGGTTGAGGAATACGGGGTCGCCCTCATCGAGCAGCCCCTCCCCAAGTGGGATCTCCAGGGTATGGCGGAACTCTCGAAGATCCTGGACACCCCAATTCTCGCCGACGAGAGCGTGTTTTCTCCGTATGACGCGATGAAAGTCGTCAAGGAAAAGGCCGCAGACGTCATCAACATCAAGATGCCCAAGGCCGGCGGGATCCACGGGGCCAAGCGGATAGCGCACATTGCGGAGGCTGCGGGACTGCAGGTATTCGTCGGGAGCACGACAGAGACCGGCATAGGGTCCGCGGGCGGCGTACACTTCTTCGCATCCACTCCGAACGTGTGGCCGGTAGCCGCATGCCTGTTCGGCCGCTACATGCTGGTGGACGACATGGTCACCGACGACACAGCTTTTGACATCCACGATGGCTACGTTGATGTGCCGGACCGCCCCGGGCTTGGCGTGACCCTGGATGAGGAAGCCCTGCAGAAATACAGTGAGGGCGGCGTCGTGGTGACAGAAGGACTATAGCAGCCGGTTGACCGCGAACGCCGTCCAGTTGAGGATGCACTCCTGGAGGATACAGGACGAAGGGGGAGACGGAGAAAATGATTTTTGAGAAGACGCGGAAACAGATGGAGTCGTTGGGTCTGCCTGGTGGTGATCTTGGGGGATTACCTACATCGGGGAGGACGTTTTCGGA
>JBLNBR010000037.1:0-10875 GCA_050260105.1 Ignavibacteriales bacterium
TGTTCGCTGAGGAGCATGTGGTCCCCGATGTCGAGAAAGTCGAGCGCCTCTTTGAGGGCTGCCACCACCGCCGCAGGCCGGTGACCGAGGTTGAACACGCCTCCACTCGACCGGCAATTGACGTACCGCCTGCCCTCGAGATCCCAGACGTACACCCCTTCGCGCCTGCCTGGGACCGCGTCGAAACCGAGGGCCCGGTACACCGCCACCCTCCCCGGCGCCACAAAACTCGCAAAATCCTCGATTATCGACGCCTGCGGCTTGCCGCCGATGAGTCGTCCCCCACCACCGTGTCTGGGGCGAGGCGCCGAGGGTGCCTGTCTGTTCCCGCCCGCTTGTCCCACATCCACCCCTCCAATGGAAGCCGGCTTCACGCAAGCTCGCGCATGCGCCCGAAAGCCTCCTCCACCTTCCAATGCCCACATCGATCACAACGGCTCAGCCCGCGAGGAAGAAACCCGGCTTTGCCAGCACGATACATGCGCATCTCCCCAAGACGACGAGTGCGAGATCGCCCGCCCCACAGCGGCGCGCAAGGCGCGGTGGCCACCCGCGCTCTGTCGGGACGTCTGCCCGTCCCTTGAGGCGAGCGGTGAGACCGGGGGTTCCGGCGGTCACCCTCTCTCGCGCACCCTCTCGGGGCGAGAAGGGTACAGGCTCGCAATCCACCTGCCGATGACGATCCCCGCCAGGACGCACGGGAGCAGCAAGAGCCAGTCCGCCGCCACCGAGTTCCGGAGCGCGGCGCGCATGACCTCGGTTCTCTCGAGCTCCGACGCCGCGATAGCTACAAGGAACGGCGCCAACGCAGGAGACAGTGCCAAAACCACCGCCACGCACCCCATCACCTCGTGGATGCTCATCCGCGCAAGCCCTATGGCCACGCCACCGAGAACAGGGATGCACAGACTCCATGCGGCAGGCAGAGGAGTGAAGTCCCCGAGCTGGAGCACGGCCAGGCACATCGAGCCCATCCCCGTGAGAAGGATGGCGCGCACGGCAATCCCAGCCACCCTCACGCCGCGCGCTGAGGTCTCCCTGCGCCTTGGTGTCTCCTCACGCACCACCGTCCACCTTCACCTCTCCTTCCACGGGGATGCGGAGCAACCTTCCTCCCCGCCTAAGGGCGATCTCGAGAACGACGTCGCCGGCAAACCGCACGACGGTGCGCGGACCGTCCTCCCCTTCAGCCGGTCGCGCACCTTGGGTGGCAGCCACGATCGAGGCGAGTTGGCTGGAAGCGTCTTTTCTCACGCTTATGCGCGTCAAAGCGTCGCCATCGGTCAGCGAGTCGACCGCCATTTCACCGGGGAGCGTGAAGAAATACCCTAGATGCTTCCCACCACGGTCGAGGGTGAACTCGACCCTCTCCACCGTGCTCACGAATCCGACCCTTGGCGACTGCACCACAATGACCGCGTTCAGCAGCGTGGAGTCGTCCTCCTGCAGAAGGCTCGCCGCTTCGAGCGAGGCTCGTATCCCCCGTGTCCAGCTCGCGTACTCGCAGTACCGGCTCTCCGTGGCCGCGAAGAACAGGAGCGCCACTGTGAACGCCGCCACCAGCGTCGCCCAGGACCATGCCCGGTGGAATTCCCTGCCGGACACAACGCCTCACCTCGTCTTCTCATGGAGGATCACGACACGCGATCGCTGGTCCCGAAAGACCCTCCACCGTTCCGGGTCGCCGCCTGGGAGTGTCTACAACTCATGGCACGCGACAAAATGGCCGCTTGAAACCTCTCTCAGAACCGGATGGTCCTGGTCGGCGCAGGCGCTCGTCGCCACGGGGCATCGCTCGTAGAACCGGCACCTGCGCGGCGGGTTTATCGGCTTGCTCACGCCCCCTTTGATGGTCGGGATAGGTCTCTTCACGGCCGGGTCGGGGACGGGAACGGCCGATATGAGGGCCCTGGTGTAAGGATGAAGCGGCTCTTTGACGACCTCTTCAGCCCCGGCCACTTCCACGATCTTCCCCAGGTACATCACGGCAACCCTGTCGCAGAGGTATCGTGCTACGGCCAGATCATGGGTGATGTAAAGGTAACTGATCCCCAGATCCTCGCGAAGCTGCGCAAGGAGTTTCATGACGCCTGTGCGGATCGACACGTCCAGCATCGAGGTGGGCTCATCCGCCACCACGAAACTCGGGTTCATCACGAGCGCCCTCGCGATTGCAACGCGCTGCCGCTGCCCGCCCGACAGCTCATGAGGGAACCTGAAGAGGAACGCCGACGGCGGCGAGATCCCCACCAGGTTCAGCATCTCCGCCACGCGCTGCTCGCGCTCTTCGAGATTGCCTATGCCGTTGACGTTCAGGGGCTCCGCGACGATATCGAAGATGGTCATCCTAGGGTCCAGCGACTCGTACGGATCCTGGAAAATCATCTGAACCTTCCTGCGAAACTCCGTTGAGTCCGCCCCTTGCATTTTCGAGATATCGGCGTCATCCACCAGAATGCGCCCGGACGTAGGGAAGGTCAGTCGCGCGATCAGCCGACCCGTCGTGGTCTTTCCGCATCCCGACTCCCCCACGAGCCCGAGAACCTCGCGCCGCTTCACCTCGAAGCTCACGTCGTCGACGGCATGGAGGAGCAGATGTCGGCGCTGGAAGAGGCCGCGCGACACAGGGTAGTACTTGGAAAGACGCTCCACGCGCAGGATGGTGTCCGCCGCGTCAGCCGTTGCTGGAACTGCCAAGCTGATCACCTCCATCTGCCCCTTTCCCCGGGTGGACTCGCCCGGACCGCACGCCGCCGATCTCAACTGGGTTGTGACACGCGCAGTAGTGTCCGGGGTCGGTCTCCCGCCACGCAGGGTCTGCAGCGGCGCATTCGTTGCCCGCCCGGTCGCACCGCGGGTGGAAACGGCATCCGGAGGGCGGGTCGAGGAGATTCGGCGGCTCGCCCGGGATCGTTGCTAGCTCGTGCTTCTCCCCGAGAATGCTGGGGTACGCCCTCATGAGGGCGTGGGTGTATGGATGCCGGGGTTTCTTGAACACGTCGTCTGCTTCGCCGAGTTCCACGAGTTTGCCTGCATACATCACGGCCACCACATCGCTGACCTCTGCGATGACCGACACATCATGGGAGATGTAGATCATGCTCATGTTGATCTTGCGCCTTATCTGGTCCATTTCCCGCAGGATCTTGTCCTGGACTATGACGTCCAGCGCGGTGGTGGGCTCATCGGCGATGATCAGCTTGGGGTTGCACGCGAGGGCCATCGCGATCACGGCCCTCTGTTTCATGCCGCCGCTGTACTCGTGGGGATAGTTGTACATGCGTTCCTTCGGAATCCCCACGAGCTCGAACAACGAGCCGACCCTTGTCCAGGCCTCTTCCTCGCTGGTTTCGGGTTCATGGGTCACTATGGCCTCCACTATCTGATTTCCCACACGGTAGACAGGGTTGAGGGAATTCATCGCCGCCTGGAATATCATGGCGACTCCCTTCCACCGCATCTTCCGGACTTCCTCATCTGTCATGGAGTAGATGTCGCGGCCCTCGAAGAGGATCCGTCCCCTGACCACTTTCGAGTTGTAGGGAAGGAGCTTCATTATGGACATGGCAATGGACGTCTTGCCACATCCCGACTCTCCGACGAGCCCGAGAGCTTGCCCTCTCGCCAGGGACAACGTCACGCCGTCGACCGCCTGCACCCACCCGGCCTTCGTGCGGTAGTGCATGGTAAAGTCATCCAGTTCAAGCAGGGGGTCCATCCTATCACCTCTTTCTCAGCCGCGGGTTCACAACTTCGTCGAGCCCTCTGCCCACCATATAGAAGGCGGCGCAGAACAGTGTGATCGCAAGCCCGGAAGGCAACCACAGCCACCAGTACCTGCTGAAGTCAAAGAGGTAACCGGCAGCTTCGGCAGTGTGGATCATCATGCCCCAGCTCATGTCGATGTTCAGAACGCCGAAGAACGACAAGGTCGCCTCACTCAGGATGGCCCCTGTGACGTTGAACATCATGTACAGAAACGACAATGGAAGCACGTTTGGGATGATGTGCGCGCGAATTATGTGAAAGCTGCTCCCGCCCGCCACTCGAGCCGCATCGATGTACGGCCTGACTTTCACCGAGAGCGCCTGCGCTTTCAGGATGATGGTTATGCCGCCGAATCCTCCCAACACACCAAGGATCACCGCAAACGGGAAGAAGCCCAGCCGCACCATGGAACCCACGACCACGAGCAACGGTATGAGCGGAAAGAGCATCATGATGTCGGCCACCCGCATGAAGAACGTGTCAGTGAACCCGCCGTAGTACGCGGCCACGGTGCCGACTATGGTACCGATCACGACGGTGATGAGCGCTGAAAGCACGCCCAGCAGGAACTCCCGGCCCGTGCTGAACATGAGTTGGGCCAGAACGTCCCGGCCGATGGGATCGGTGCCGAGGAGGTGCGCCCTCGTCGGCGGTGAAGGATGGGCGAGCATAGGATCAAATCCCACCACCGGGTGGTACACGAGCGGATCCCACACCGTTCTTGTCATGATTGGCCAGAGAGCGCCGAACAGGCCGAAGAGCAAGATGATGATCAGTCCTAATACGCCGATGCGGCTTTCCCTGAACACCGCCCAGTTCTGCGAAAGCCCGCGCACTGTGAGCTTCCATCTGATTCTCCAGAGGGGCTCCCTGAGGACGGCGGCGTCCGCACCGGGACTTGGAGCCAGTTGTCTCATGATTCCCCCACCTGCCTTGCCACACGTCGTTCTAACCCTCGGCCGCAGGGTGCCCTGTGTACGTGATGCGAGGGTCGAGCACCGCGTAGAGAATGTCCGCAACGAAGTGCGCTATGAGCAGAAACACCCCTGTGAACGCAAGGGCCCCGGTCGCAAGCGGATAGTCGTTGGAGAGCGCAGAGTGAAAGAGGATCTGACCCAGGCCCGGCCAGGAGAACATCGTCTCTGTAACGAGCCCGCCGCTCATCGAGCTCGCCAGGCTAAGCACCAGGCTCGTCACGGTGGGCAGCATCGCAGTTCGCGCAGCGTACCGATCCCTCACGACGTAGTCAGGGAGGCCCTTGGCCCGAGCCGCCATGACATAGTCCTCCTGCACGGTCTCGAGCATGGAGTCACGCATGAGAAGCATCGTGCCCGCGAAGCTGATGAGCGTGAGGGTGCACACAGGAAGAACCATGTGACTCGCTATGTCCCAAATGTAGACGAGCAGTCCCGCACGCCAGGCCGCCAAGAGGGCCGCTCCGACCAGCGCGCCGCTTGAAAGCCATGCCATCGACACGTTCCGCCGGGTGCGTTTGAGGCCACGCAGGAAGGCATAGAAGATGAGGAACAAGCCTATTGCGACTGCGCCACCCCCGAACACCATGTAACCGAAAACCGCATTGGCCGACAAGGATGCTCCCTGCCACACCTTGGGCTCGATGAATTGATTGAGGGGAAGGAGCTTGAGCGTGTATGCGAAGACCCAGATCAGGACCAGGGCCAACAGCGGGTAGAATGCGGTCCAGAACGTGATACCGACGACTGTCGCAGCGTAATCCACAACCTTGCCGCGGCGCCAAGCGATGACCCGTCCCATCAAGTACCCGACGTAAAAGGAAAGGACGTTCGCGGTAAGGAACAGAACGAAGGTCCTCGGCAGCCGTTCCATCAGGATATCCCACACCGGCCGGGGGTAATGAGAGAACGACACCCCAAGCTCACCCCGGAAGAAGTTCTTCAAGTAGGCCAGGTATTGCATGACGATCCCCTGGTCTAGCCCGAGCTGCTTCCTCAGCTCGTCCCTGGCCGCCTGAGGGATCTTGGGGTTCGCCAGGTACATCTGGGTGATATCCCCCGGCATGGCCTGGAGCAGGAAGTAGACCAGGGTCATGTATATGAAAAGGGTCAGGATGACCTGTCCCAGCCTGCTCAAAACGTATCGGCGCATTTCCATCCCTCGATCCTTGCCAGATTTGCCCTCTTGACGCGACCCCCCGCGAGAGCCAAGAAACCCAAGCGGGCCTGGGGCACCCCAGGCCCGCTCGTGAGAGGTCGCAACTCAACTCGCGCCCAGGATGCGACTTCTCGTCAGTCGAGCATCTTGACGTTGCTCGTCAGCGCCCCGACGTACTGCAGGCCGCTCAGGACCTTCGTGTACGGGAACTGGACACGGTCGGACCTGTACGCCTCGAGCATCGGGGTGTCGAAGAGCACGATGTAGGGCAGCTCATCCGCAAGGATCTCCTGCAGCTTGAACGCCTTTTCGCGGGCCTTCTCCATGTCGGACTCCTTGACGAAGTCGTCCGCCAGCTTGTCGAACTCGGGATTGCTGTAGCCCTCGGCGTTGAAGCCGCCCAACCCCGCTTGTTCGCTGTGGAAGAACCACTTCATGTGGTCAGGATACAGGGTCAAGCTCCAGCCCATCAAGAACGCGTCGAAGTCCTGCTCGTCGAAGACCTTCGAGCTGACCACGTTGAACTCGGTGGGCACGGCCTCGATGGGAATCCCGACCTCTTTGAGCCAGGAGGCGATATTGAGGCCGAACGTGTAGCGGAGAGGATCGTAGCCCGCCGTCATGATCATGAACTCGAATTCGGGCATCTTCTTGCCGTCCGGCATGATGATCCCCTTACCGCGCTTCAGCACCTTGTCCTTCTCGACGTCCACCTCGGGCTCGACTTCCCACTTGAACCCGGCTTTCTTGAGGAGCTTCACGGCCTCCGCTATCCTCTTTGAGCGGGTGAGCCCTTTGCCCCACTGAGGGACGTCTTTGTTGTACCAGTACGCGTTTCCGGGCGGCACGACCGAGTACTGCGGGAAGGCTATACCCTGCAGGACCTTCTCGCAGATGTACTCCCGGTCGATGAGGGTAGACACCGCCTGACGGAACTCCTTGATGTTGAAGGGGTACTTCCGCAGGTTGAAAGCCATGAACCGGAAGCCGTTCACGCTGTTCTCGATCAGTTCGACATTGGGCGCCTTCTTCAGCTGCTCCTGGAAGCCGCGCTGCAAGCCTAGAGAGTTGAGCACGAAATCAACCTGCCCACTGGTCAGCGAGAGCACGGCCGCGCTCTGGTTCTGGAATATCCGGTATAGCGTGCCGGTGGCGTCCGGACCCTCTGTCAGCTTGAGCTGGACTTTCCCTTCGGGCTTGCCGCTCTGCCACTTAAACCCTGACCTCGGGTTCTCGATGGTCACCACGCCGTTTTCGTAGAATGTGGTGATCTCGCCCTTGCCGCTGTATACCGGGTTGGGCACGTTCTGCCAGAACGCGCCCTTCTCCCAATGCCCGAACTTCCACGGGCCGGCCGTGGGTTGCTTCTCGGGCTCGTGGGCGAAGAGCTCCTTCACTGGATCGGCGGCCTTCTTCGCGTTCTCGAACACGGGCTCCCAGTACTTCTTGTTGACGATGTAGCACTGCAGCACTCCGTACTGCCACTGCGAAAGCCCGGGCTTATCCTTAAGGATGAACTTGACCGTGTAGTCGTCCACCTTCTCCACGCGCTCCAGGATGGTCGGGTCCACGATGCTGGGCCAGTTCCCGCCGAGCTTGTTCGGATCCATCTCGAGAACGGCGTTGTAAGTGAATACGACGTCGTCGGCGGTGAGCTGAGTGTTGTCGCTCCATTTGATGTCCTTGCGCATTTTCACGACGGATGTGTAATAGGTCTTGCCGCCGATCTTCTCCTCTTTCAACGGGCTCGGCATGTCGGCCGCCGCGGCCGGCACGAACGCCCAGGTCGGAGGGGCGTTCGCATAGAGAGCCATGTAGTACTGGCTATTGGAGACAAACGTATTCCACACCGTGGAACTCGGACCGAGCGACGAGAACAGGTTTATCGTCGTGGGATCGGTGAAAATCGCCATCTCATACAGTTTGCCCTGGCCCGCGAACCCAGTCGACGCAACACCCGCCACAAGGAGCACGAAAAGCAACCCGGCAAGGATTCCCTTCAGAAACCTCCTCATCGAAGCATAGCCTCCTTCTTGCCTTCCCAAAGTTGTTCTCCGGAACCTCCTGCTCCCGATCGATCATTGATGATCGATCATTGATGATCGATGATTGATGAGCACAAGCCAGACAGCCAGGTTCACCTCCGGTGGCCCGCTCACCACCTCCCTCGTTGAGCTAACCTACTTGACATGCCCCTGTGAGCCGCTTACCGGCCGGAGAAGGCCGAGACGGTCCCCGCAAGGGCAGAGCCGCTGGTCCCCTTACCTTATTTCCATAGTTCGCCCTGTTTGTGTGGAATCCTTCCGGATCAGTGCAAACTTACCGTGTCCGCCCGCGCCCACCCGTCCCGTTCGTTCGGGCGCGCCGCCTGATTCGCTGCCAGACCGTCCCTCTCGAGCCCTCTAGTTCCACACGGCTTTCCGCTTTCCTTCCATACGGCGTTGCCCGGTGTGGACCTCGCACGGCTCCATCAGCAGCGCATCGAACCCGCGCGAGGGCAGGTTCGCCTGCGCGCGTCCCCCCTTTTGCGCCGGCTCCTGGCCGTCGCCGGCTATGGCCGCGGCGGTAGAGGTGGCGGTGGCGGTGGCAGTCCGACGCATTCACCCAGCCACAAACTACCATGGTCCCCTGCCGTAGCAGGCCTTATAATTGGACAGGAATCTCACAGGAAAGGAGGATACCAATGAGAAGACACGCGTGGCGAGCATTCGGCCTCGCCGTTGCGATGGTTCTTGCGGCCGCGGGATCGCTTTACTGGGTCGCGGCAACCCGCCACGACGCTCCGGCGGGGAGCGGGGCCGGCGGGGACGGGGCCTGGTCGAGACCGCAGCCTGATTACCGGCCGCTCAAAGCTGAGCTCGAAGCGTATATCGAGTCGCAGCCGTCGGTGTACGGCTTGTACTTCCGCGACCTCAGTTCGGGGGCGAGCTTCGGCGTCAACGAACGCGAGCCCATCACAGCGGCGAGCACGGTGAAAGTGCCCGTGGTGCTGTACCTGAACCATCTGGTCGCCGAAGGTGAGGCGAGCTGGGACGACCGGGTCGTGTACGACAGTGCCGCAGACTATCAGGACGGCGCCGGGATACTGCAGTTCGCGGCGAGGGATGGAGACAGCTATTCCCTCCGCACGCTCGCCAATTTGGCGATAACGATAAGCGATAACGTCGCCTACCGGATGCTCCTTCGTCACCTCGGAAGGGACAACGTCGCGGCGTTCATGCGGGGGCTCGGCGGTGAGATCGTGTTCCCGAATGGACAGAACATCACGTGCGCGAAGGACATGGCCGAATACATCCAGGGCGTCCTCGATTTCGAACGAGCTCATCCGGATCTTGGATCGCGCCTCTTGGATGACATGGCGCACCCCATCTACCACGTCGGCCTTCCAGGGAAGCTGCCGCCGCAGGTGATGGTGGCGCACAAGGAGGGCGATGTCACGGGCGTCGCCAACGATGTCGGCGTCGTCTTCGCAAAGAGGCCGTATATCCTCGTCGTGCTATCGAAGGATATCGCTGACATCGACCAGGGTTTCGCCACAATCGCCGAGATCTCGCGAATGGTGTACGACTACCAGACCAACCTGGCCGGGTGATCTCATCTGGCCGTCCCAGCCGGCGCCGGGCCCCGCCGGGAAGCGGGCGACGGCCAGACCGGCCGAGACGCGGCCGCCGTCAGCCCCCTCACACCTCCACCCGGCCCGTTTGAAGCGCCCACACCCTGAGCTCACCGGAGCCGACATCCGCAATGATACGCAACCTCACGGGAGCCACGTCAAAGCGTTCGGAATAATCCACTCTCCGTCCTTGTCGGCGCACGCCGTTTACGTACAGAGCACCGGATCCAGTGCGACCGGTTATCGCGAACCCCGCCCCCGCAGGTATCACGACCTCGAGCTTTCCGGAGCCGACCTCCAGTCGCACGTCCACAACCCCCGGCACCCATTCCCCATCCAGGTTCACCCTGCCGCTTCCCGAGCCGACCTTCACGTCAACCTCCCGAGGCTTGAGATCGCCGAGCCGTGTCACCTCCAAGCTCCCCGAACCCACCTCGCACGTGAAGACCTCGCTCGCTTCGGCAAGGGGCTCGGTCGCCCGGCATGACAGGGTGCCGCTACCGATATCGAGGCGCAGCTCCCGAAGGTTTGTGCGCCCAAGCTCTACGGTGCCGTCTCCCGAGCCGAGATCCACGAGGATGTCGGTGGCGACGCCGGAGTCTTGGAGTTGGATCTCGTGTCGCGCCTGATGAGACGCAAAGCGAATGCCGAACGCGCGGCCCCCTTTCTCAGCGTAGTCCAGGACCAACGTTTCCCCTGACATCGCCTGCGAGAGGCGCGGCTCGTCCTCAGGCAAGTAGTACGTCGCCTGCGTGGACAGGAAACCCGGCTCCTCTTTCTCGGCGATGGTGACCCGGCTGGATCCCAGCGATACGTGTAGCCGGACGGCTTGCGGGTGGTACGCCCCGGCAGGCACCTGGAACGACTTGGTACGAGCCTCGGACACCCCCCACAACCGTCCTTCGGGGATCCACCCTGCCCGTACCGCCACCGCTGCCCCCGCGACGAGCAAGAGAACGATGCCTGCGAACCAACCGGCCCCCGCCCCGGCGCCGGTCCCTTCGAGGATGAGGGACACGCCGAAGAGGACCAGAATGAGGGGCCATAAAACGCGAAACGCGTCCCGGAGACTCCAGGTGACAAGGCCCAGGTTATTGGCAAGCAGAACGAGGCCGACCAGGATGAGCACCACGGCAAAGACTCGCCTTCCAGCCACCAGCATCACTCCTGTAGCTCGTAATGAGGCGCGAGGGCACGTCCGCTTGGATGTGTGTCACTGTGTGTAGTTCAATACCGTCATGGAAGATCCTTTCGAACTTGGCAGGAAGCTATGCTCACGGTGTTCCCCCGCCGCTCCACGCGCCCCTCCACGACAACTACTGGACTTGTGAACATCACACCTCTGCACCGCCTGTACACGT
>JBLNBR010000038.1:0-46487 GCA_050260105.1 Ignavibacteriales bacterium
GTGCCTTCCACCGCTGACGCGATGGCGCGGACCGCGCCGGCATTGGCCAGCAACGCGGCCAGGCGTTCGTCAATCTCCGAGCCTGAGGAAACCTGCTTCAGCGCCATAACCCGCCTCCCTCTCAAACACCATTGCGGCCCTCCACCAGAAGCGGAGAGCCGCCACCGCGAGCCGCCGCCTTACGGCGACGGATATCCTATACAGCCCCTCTACCAAGGGCGTCGCTCAGTCTCGCCTGCACGCACTTGATCACGGCCATGACCCGAGGATAGTCCATACGCTTCGGCCCCAGTACCGCTATCTTGCCCTCCGCGCGCCCTCCGATTGAGAACATAGTCCCGACGAGGCTGCAGTCCTGGATTTCCAGGATCCCCGTCTCCCCGCCGATGGACACCAGTACCGAGTTGTCATTAACGCGGGCGTTCAGGAGGCGGCGAACCGCCTGATCGTGCTCAAGCATCCCCAGTATGGCCTTGGCCTTATCCATGTCCCTGAATTCCGGCTGATCAAACAGCCGCGATGTGCCGCCCGTGTACACCTTCTCGTCCGAATCCTCTACCACCATCGAACGCAGCACGGTCAGGGCTTCGCCGATCACCGACCTGTACGCCGATAGCTCGGAATTGAGGATTCCCTCCGCCACATCGGCGCACTCCTCAAGGCTCATGCCACGCAGCCGGTCGCTGAGGTATTCGAACAACCCGCGCAGTTCATCGTCGGTCATGCCCGCCGGCCTGCCGGTCCACGCCGTCTGTACGAACCCCGCGTCAGTGACCAGTACGAGGAGCGCGGAACTGGCGGTGAGCGGAACCACGTTCAACCGGTGAAAGCGCGCGCTGTGAAGCTGCGGGCCCAGGACTACCGCCAGGTAGCTGGTCGTGTCGGAAAGGATCCTCACCGTTTGCTGGATTAGAGACTGGATCTCCCTGGTCTTCTCCTCGAACGCCTGGTGAATGCTGTCTATCACATGGGCGGACAACGCGACCTCGGGCATCAGCCAATCAACGTAATAGCGGTAGCCAAGGTCGGATGGTATCCTGCCAGCCGATGTGTGTGGCTGTTCCAGATACCCCATCTCCTCGAGATCCGCCATTTCGTTGCGAATCGTGGCGGGGCTGACCCCGAGGCTGTACTTGCGCGCTATCGTGCGCGAGCCGACCGGTTCCGCCGTGGTGATGTAGTCTTCTACAATCGCGCGAAGTACGCGAACTTTCCTGTCGTCCAGCATACCCGCACCTTCCTCTTAGCACTCTCAGTCCAGGAGTGCTAATCTCTACAATTGAAAATATCACCCACAACCCCTCGTGTCAAGAAACCGCCTGAAGGACAAACTCTCTGAACACGGCGTTTGCCACGAAGAGGCCACGGCGGGTCAACCGGATCGACCCGGCTGACTCCGAGACCAGTCCGAGTCCCGAAAGGTTTTCCACTACCCCGGGAAACACCTCGGCCAGGTCTCTCCCGAAGCGATCCCGGAAGTCCTGGAGCGACAGCCCATCGGACAGTCTCAGCCCCATCATCGCGGTCTCGGACATCTCGGTGGCCAGCACGACATCATGCGGCGCGCCCGCCGGCGGGATAATCTCGGTGACGGGGCTTCGCCCCTTTTCGACGGCTTCGCAGAATTCGAGAGGGCGCCTGGCGTTGTAGTACCGCCTTCGCGAGATGTGCGAGCACGCGCCCGCGCCCACTCCAAGGTATTCCCCATTCTTCCAGTACGTGAGATTGTGTCTGCCCTCGTATCCCGGCCTCGAATAGTTGGATATCTCGTACCGCGCGTAGCCCGAGGCGCCCAGCGTTTCCATGGCGGCGTCCCACATGTCCAGCACGTCATCTTCCGGCGGCAGATCCACCTCACCAGCGGAGACTGAGCGGTGGAGCGGGGTGCCCTCCTCCAATTCCAGGGGGTAGATCGACATGTGTTCCGGCTCGAGCGTCGTTGCCCGCTTCAGGGTATCCGCCCAGAGGCGGACAGTCTGGCCGGGGATGCCGAACATGAGGTCGAGATTGATGTTTTCGAAGCCCGCGCTGCGGGCGTCGCGGACGGCGGCGAGCACGTCCGCCGCCGTGTGAATGCGGCCCAGGCCCCGGAGCAGCCCGTCATCGAGGGCCTGCGCGCCGACGCTCAGCCTGTTCACCCCGGCCCCCCTCAGAAGGCGGAGGTCCCGGTAGTCGACGGTCCCGGGGTTGCATTCGACGGTGACCTCGGCTCGACTGTCCAATCCGAACAGGTCCGAGCACGCCGAGACGACCCCTGCCAGATCGCCGGCGGGGATAACCGTCGGCGTCCCGCCGCCGACATAGAGCGTCGACGCCCTGCGGCTGCCGCAGGTCCGTTCCCCGGCTCGCGGAATCTCTGCGAGGAGCGCGCGGACATACCGGTCGACCAGGCTGCGCTCCGCGGGATAGGAATTGAAATCGCAATACACGCACTTCCGGACGCAGAACGGGATGTGGACGTATATGCCGAAGGCGGGCTGGCGCGCGCAATCTGTGCTCACGACTCGGTCCTGCCCACCTGGAGGACGGCCATGAACGCCTCCTGCGGGATCTCGACCCTTCCCACCTGCTTCATCCTCTTCTTGCCCTCTTTCTGCTTCTCCAGGAGCTTCCTCTTCCTGGTGACATCCCCCCCGTAGCATTTCGCCAGCACGTCCTTGCGCATCGCCCTGACCGTTTCTCTCGCTATGATCTTCGAGCCGACGGCCGCCTGTATCGGCACTTCGAACAGGTGCCTCGGGATCAGCTGCCTGAGCCTCTCGACCAGCATCCTCGCCCTATACGGCGCCGAATCACGGTGGATGATGCTGGACAGGGCATCCACGGGCTCTTCGTTTACGAGGATGTCCAGCCTCACCAGGTCCCCCTCTTTCCAGCCGGTCAGTTCATAGTCCAGCGAGGCGTACCCGCGCGTCCTGGACTTGAGCTGGTCGAAGAAATCGTACATAATCTCGGCGAGCGGGAGCTGGTAGGTCAGGATCACGCGCTTATCCGAAACGTATTCCATGTTGACATATTCGCCGCGGCGTTCCCGCGCGAGCTCCATGATCGGCCCGACGTACTCCGACGGCGTGATGACCGTCGCCCGCACGTAGGGCTCTTCGACGGCCGCGATCTCGTTGAGCGGCGGGAGGTTCGCGGGATTGTCGATCTCGAGGACCTCAGAATTGGCCTTCAGCACCTTGTAGACGACGCTGGGCGCCGTGGTGACCATCCTGATGTCGTACTCCCTCTCGAGGCGCTCCTGCACGATCTCCATGTGCAGAAGCCCCAGGAAGCCGCACCTGAACCCGAACCCCAGCGCCACAGACGTCTCCGGTTCGAACACGAGCGCGGCGTCGTTGAGCTGCAGTCTCTCCAGGGCTTCCCTCAGACGATGGTAATCACCGCTCTCGGCGGGATACAGGCCGCAGAACACCATCGGTTTCATTCGCCTGTAGCCGGGCAGTGGTTCCACCGCGAGCGCCCCGGCCAGGGTTATCGTATCCCCGACGCGGCTGTCCGCGACGTTTCTGACCCCCGCGGCCACGAAGCCCACCGCGCCCGCCGCCAACTCCGGCACGGGTTGCATCTTGGGAGTGAAGACGCCGGTTTCCTGCACCTCGAACTCCTTGCCGGTCGACATCATGCTTATCCGGGACCGCGGCGCCATCACCCCGTCGACAACCCTCACGTACGCGATTACCCCCCTGTACGAGTCGAAGTGGGAATCGAATACGAGGGCGCGCAACGGCCCGGAGGCATCACCCCTCGGGGGCGGAATGCGGGTGACCACTGCTTCGAGCACGTCCGGCACTCCCGTACCGTCCTTGGCGCACACGAGGATCGTCCCGGACGGATCGAAGCCGAGCACGTCCCGGATCTCGCCCCTCACCTTCTCCGGATCGGCGCTGGGCAGGTCGATCTTGTTTATCACCGGGATTATGGCCAGGTCGTGGTCCATGGCGAGATACAGGTTCGCGAGCGTCTGCGCCTGTATCCCCTGGGTCGCGTCGATGACCAGCAGGGCGCCCTCGCACGCGGCAAGGCTGCGCGATACCTCGTAGCTGAAGTCCACGTGCCCCGGGGTGTCGATGAGGTTGAGCAGGTATTCCCGCCTGTCGCGCGCGCGGTAGGACATCCGCACGGCGCGCGCCTTGATCGTGATCCCTCGTTCCCGCTCGATGTCCATCGTGTCGAGCACCTGGTCTTCCATCTCGCGGTCGGGAATGGCCCCCGTCAACTCGAGAATGCGGTCGGCCAGCGTGGACTTACCGTGGTCTATGTGAGCTATTATGCAGAAGTTCCTGATCGATCGCTGATCTGCCAGCGTTTTCACCGTCCTTGCCCGTTCGGACAAATTATAGCACCGGGCACATGCGGGTTCAACGCCGGTACGACCGTGGAGCACTTGCCGGTGGGCGGTAGGGGCTACTCGAGGAGATAGAGCGACAGCAGGATGAGGGCGGCCTGAATCAAGGCGCCCGCGAGATGGGGAGCATCCCGGTGAGGAAGCAATCCGCTGTGGGTCGGGAAAAGGAGGCTGTCTTTGGAGATGATCCCGAATTGCGACAGGGCCACCTCCAGATCGGGTATCGTGGCGCCGAGGATCGCCCAGTATTCCGGGGAACCCGGCGCCCACAACCCGCAGGCATTGAGGAGCAGGACCCCCAACCCGAAGTCGGCCAGTCCCGTGAGAGTGCACTTGTAGTCACAGTGAGGCAGCATGTCGAGCGCCGCGTGGCTGGCGAGTCCGGCCGCGAGCCCGGCCAGTGGATCCTGGACGTATCTGCCCAGGGCGGCGCCTGTCGCCGCGTGAGTCACCCAGTACATGGCCACCACCAACCAGGGGCGTGTGAAGAGAGTACACGAAATACTATTCAGCGGGTTCCGGGCGCGGACCTAGCCGCGGCCGCGAATGCCCTGGAGCGCCTTCCGGGTCACCGCCCGCAGCGACGACGTATTCACATCGTGCGCAACGCCCGCCACCATCAGGCGATAGACTCCGGGCCCCTCGTGGCTCAACCGGAAGAAACCCGGCGTTGTCCTGGGAGCGATGAGCTCCTGCACCCCGGACTCGGCCACGTTGAGCAGGAACACCGCCAGGGCGACTATGACGAGGAATCCTTTGAACGCCGTGGCGATTTCCCCCCACATGGGATCCGGCGGCGCCTCGTGCCTCCCGGGCCCTCGCCGCTTTCGAACCGCGTGCGCCCCCCGCATCCGGCCAGCCGCTCATACCACCCCCAACTGTCAATAGTCTTCCCCAGACGTAGGGTCAGTCGACGCGCGGGATCTTGCCGCCACGTATCAGGTACGCGACACCTTCGGCAATGACCCTCGATGTCCTCAGGCACTCTTCGAGCGTGTTCTCCACCCCTCCGACCTCCAGGACAAGCCCGCCGGTACAGTAATGCTGGTTAAACTGCCCCGGTTTGGGGTAGACGCCGAGAGAGATGCCGGGGTATTTCGCCTGCATCGCCGCAAGCAGCTGGTTCGCGAACTCCTCGTTTTTCTTCCAGCCTGGATTGTCGGTCCCAAGCACGATCATTACCTTGGCGTAGGTGAGGCCCCTGAATTCGAGCGTCGTGAGTTCGCGGGGCTGCGAATCACGGTGAACATCGAGCAGTATCCCGACGGAGGGATAGTCCTGGAGGATCTTGGACACCGTCGCCTCCGACCGGATGTACGCCCCGAGCTTGCCATCGTCGTCGTGAACCACCGTGGAATGCACCGCTCCTATGCCGTACGCCGTGTTCAGGGTCGACGCGATCTCCTGGCCGAGCCTCACCACCGTGTATCTCAGGTCTTCCGTGTGCGCATCATCGGGCCGCATCACGTTTGCCTCGGGGAGTTCCGGCAGGAATGACTCGCGGGCGTGGGTGTGGTAAATGCCGACTACGGGACCGCCCGGCCAGGGCGTCACGGCGCTCGCCGGCGGCATCCGCGTTATCGCGGTGACCGCCGGTTCCGCAGGCCCCGGTTCGCCTCGAGCGACCGGAGGATCCATGTAGACATCGATCTTGCCGTATCCCATGACAGGTATCCCGCCGGCGAGCAATCCCGGGGGGCCCACCTTCAACCCGAATACCGCGAGGACCGCGTCCCGGAGTCCAGTGACGAGCGGCTTCTCATCGCCGGCCTCATCCGCAATCATGGGCCACGGGAGGCAGCTCCTGAAGGCCTGCCTCAATAAGGCCCGCCTGAGGTCCCCCAGCAACGAGTCCAGCGATCGGGTCCCCTCCGTTCCGGCGGGCCCGGCCGCCTCGCCGGTCTGAAGTCCAGCCGGTGGAGAAATGACCATTACGCTGCGCTGCGGTCTGCGGCTCACCGGCGCGATCAGTACGAGGAGGAGGAGCGTGACCGTGCCGGCGTAGGCCAGGCCTATTCTCCAATTACGCAGCAGCCGCTTGCGCCACTTCCGCATCTTCACCGCCCCTTTGTCCTTCAGAATCCTATGCCGTGGGCGGTAAGAGTCATGCAGAGGCCGGCTCGTCGCGCCGGCTTGTCACATTGAAGAAGCCCCTGCTCAAGCTCACTGCTCGAGCAAGGGCCCCCGGATTCGCCCGCTATCTCAGCTCCGTAGGCACGACCGAGTCTATTAGGCCAATCACCAGCGATGCCAGGAGGGCGCCGAATATCGATACCCTCATCGTGGGCACAAAGTACTGGGCAAGATAGATCACCACTGCCGCGGTGACGAATCCTACGATCCCACGGCGCTGAGGCGAAATGTTCTTGCCCAGCAGGGTCTCGGCGATATACCCGATCACGGCTATCACGACGGCCGCGAGGAGGGCGTTCAGGAAGCCGAACACCCTGAAGCCCGGGATCAGGTACTGGATTACGAGCAGCACGATCGCGGAGACTGCCAGCCTGATAAGGAATCTCACCATGATGCTGTATCACCCCCAATCCAAATGGGCGTCACGTTAAGGTATCCTAACCAGCATGATGGAAGGCTATTCACCGGCGGTGGAATCCGTCCCCTCTCGCTTCATCTCCACGACGTACCTGCGATGGTATGAGTACCCATCCAACAGCCTCTGCATACCGTCGTCGCGGACCGGGACGGCCGGCGCCGGGTCGCTCCCGTGGTCGTCCTTGCGCGTGCTGGAAGGAGCGTGGTACAATGTTCTGGCGTGGGAGGTGACATGACGAGTGGCCAACATCAAGTCGGCTATCAAGCGGGCGAAACTCGCCGCCGAGAAGACGGCGCGCAACAAGTCCATCAAGTCAGGCGTCCGTACGGCGGTAAAGAAGTTCGAAGCGGCAGCGGCGGGAGACCCGGCGACAGCCGTGGAATCGCTGCGCAAGGCGTCCAGCGCGCTGGACAAGGCGGTTACCAAGGGTGTCATTCACAGGAACGCCGCGGACAGGAAGAAGTCCCGCTTGGCCCGCAAGCTCAACGCGAAATCCTCCCAGTAGGAACGACAAGAACGACTCTATTAGATGGCGCAAAGACTGCTTCACCAGGCAGTCTTTTTTCCTATGTCTCTCCAACACCGAGGGGGCGACCGCGACGAATCTGGACAAGCACGGGTCCGGGTACATCTGCGCCCACAACCGCGTGCACAGCCGTGTACATAACCGCGCGCCCGCCCATACGGCGGCTGTGGTGGCGCTGGCGTCGCTGCTTGCCGCCATGCCGGGTTGTTCGTCCAGACCCGCCGCCAACTCGCCGGTGAGAGTCGCAGTAGACGCGGCGATTGCGGGGCGCCTCCAAACCGCGCTCGGGGATGGCTTCCAGGTGGTCCCCGCACAACCGGGCTCCGCCGCCGGCCTCATCTCTGAGGGGTCTGTGGAGGCAGGTGTATACTTCCAGCCCCTGGACACGAAGTCGACGTCATCCGAGAAGGTTGCGTTCATGCCTCGCGTGTCGGCTGCTCCCACGCTTGGCGGCGGCGAGTCAATCAGTCTGGAGCAGGCGCGGGGTCTGAAGCCCGCCGTAAGGTTACTGCCAGCCGGTGGAATCAGGCCAACCTACGAGGAAGTCGTGTCGGGGCGGTACCCCTCCCAGGACCCCATCTACCTGGTAACCAGGAGGCAGACTACCCTGGAGCGACTGCTGCCGGGGATCGCCGGCCGCCAGGATCGCAGCCCGCTGGTGGCGAGCGCGCTCAGGCGCGAGGAGACGCCCGCCCTCCTGGCGGGCCTTGAAAGGACGGTCTCCCTCACAGTCGTGGGGGACATCATGCTCGCCCGCGGGGTCGGCGGCTACATCAAGCGGTTCGGCATGGATTACCCCATGTCCCTCGTTGCGGACATAACCTCGTCATCCGACATCACGTTCGCCAACCTCGAATCACCCATCGGAGTCACGGGCCGGCCGCTGCCCGGCAAGCTCATATGGTTCAGGGCTGAACCAGAGACCGTAGAATGCCTGGCAAAGGCCGGAATAGACGTGGTCACACTCGCTAACAACCATACCCTGGACTTCGATTCGGAAAGCCTGCTCGAAACCATCGACATCCTCGGGACGAAGAACATCGCCCACGCGGGCGCGGGACGGGACCTATCGGAGGCCCGCAAACCCGCCGTGATGGAAAGAAAGGGTCTCAGGGTCGCGTTCCTGGGATACAACGAATTCGCAAACCCATCGCTGTTCTGGAGCACGAAGTACCCTCGCACCCTCATGGCCGGACCGGGACAGCCCGGCACCCCGCCGATCGACATGGAGATGATCCGCGAGGACATCGCGGCGGCGCGAAAGGTCGCCGACGTCGTCGCCGTTTCGTATCACTGGGGGCAGGAGTACACGAATCACCCACTGCCCTATTTCGGCCTGGACCTGAGACAGATCGCCCGGGATACCATAGACCTGGGCGCCGACATGGTCCTCGGATTCCACCCGCACGCCATTCAGGGGATTGAGGTGTACAGGGGGAAGCCCATCGCCTACAGCCTGGGGAACTTCGTCATGGATCAGAAGCGGCCCGTGACGTGTGAAAGCATGATAATCCGGTTCGAGCTCTCGAAGCACGGAGTGGAGTTCATGGAGGTCACTCCCGCCCTGATAGAAGAGGGCAGGCCCCGCCCTCTGGAGGGAGAGGAAGCGCGATCCCTCATGGACAAGATCCGCTCAATATCCGCCGCTCTGAATTGAACACCCTGATGCCGGGGAGAATTAACCCGAGGTGATCCACGATGAGAATCCGGTTGATCGCCCCCGCCAACCGCAGGGCGAATGCTCCCAAGCAGGGCCTCTTCCCCCCGATGAGCCTGGCGATCCTTGCCGCGTTGACCCCCGACAGGCACGAGGTCGAAGTAGTGGACGAGAGCGTCCAGGACCACGTCATGGAACCCCTCCCCGACCTCGTCGGTATCACGGCCATTACGTCGGTCGCCCCGCGCGCTTACGAACTCGCGGACGAGTACCGGTGTCAGGGCGTGAGGGTCGTGATGGGCGGGATGCATCCGTCCGCCCTGCCCGATGAGGCCGCGGCGCACGCGGACTCGGTGGTCGTGGGTGAAGCCGAAGGGGTCTGGGAGAATGTGTTGGAAGACGCGTCCGCGGGCAGAATGAGGTCAATCTACCGCAGTGAGCGGCTTCCCTCCCTGTGTGGCTTGCCGTCCCCAAGGTGGGACGTGTTCAACCCGAAGAAGTACCTCACCCTCAACCTGGTCCAGACGTCCAGGGGGTGCCCCAACAACTGCTCGTTCTGCTCCGTCACGCGATTCTTCGGCAAGACATACCGGACCCGGCCGGTCAGGGAGGTCGTTGAGGAAGTCTCCAGGCTCGGGCGCAGGCTAGTGCTGTTCGTCGACGACAACATCGCCGGCAACCGCGCTCATGCGCGCGAACTCTTCCGCGAGCTCAAACCCATGAAGATCTCGTGGCTCGGCCAGAGTTCGCTGACGATCGCGGAGGATCAGTCGCTCCTCGACGCCGCCAGGGAGAGCGGCTGCACGGGGCTTTTCATCGGCTTCGAATCGCTGGTTTCGGAGAACCTCGAGAGGATCGGCAAGGCGATGGTGAACAGGGTCGACAGGTTCCTCGAGTCCATCAGGCGGATCCACTCCCGCGGCATCTCCATCGAGGGCGCGTTCATATTCGGGCTGGACGGGGACGACAGCACGGTGTTCACGAGGACGGTGGAATTCGCCACGAAGGCGAGGCTGGCCCTGGCGCAGTTCGGCATCCTCACCCCGTTCCCCGGGACGCCGTTGTTCACCGACATGGAGAGCAGAAACCGGATAATAGACCGCGATTGGGGCAACTACACAATTTCAAACGTGGTCTTCAGGCCGGAGAACCTGTCTCCGGCGGCACTGCGCGAGGGCTTCCTCAAGGCGTACCGCCGGTTCTACTCACCGGCGTCCATAGCGCGCCGGCTGCTCCCCGCGTGGCGGCGGCAGCCGCTTCTATTCCTCATGTTGAACATGCATTTCGCCAGGATCGCCCATTCGATGGAGGGCCTCACCTGATCGGGGCTGGAAGGTCACCCGGCTTCAACCTAGTCCGGGCAGCACAGTCTCCTGAATCTCGAATGCTTGCGCCAGCTCCTGGTATGAGGGTGAGCCCTCACCGGTTCCTCGTCTGCGGGGTCTGTGTCTCCGGCCTCGCAGCCTTCCCCATCATCGTCGCAGGCCGAAAGCCCGATTAGATGCATTCCCGGACTGAACGCGGTGACGCCCCCCGCAACCGCCGCCGCGCCCGTGACAACCAGGATCTGGTCCCAGAAGGTGTCACGCCGCGCAAGGCCGGCGGCGCCGGTCGCGAGAAGCGCCAACCCGATCGTTATCCTGGCGAACCTGTCGAACAGGTCCATGTTCTGCCGCATGAAAGCCCCCCTTTCCCGGTTCTCTACATAGTCTGTCCCCCCGAGTACATCTTAACGTATGCCGCGTAGACCCCGGAGAACATGGGGCCGGGCTTGCCCTCGCCCACGCCGGCGCCGTTGATGTTCACGATCGGCATCATCTCGGCAACCGTCGCCGTGGCCCAAACCTCGTCCGCGCTCAACAGACGCTCCACCGGGATGGGATCCTCTTTGACCTCTATACCGAGCGACCTTGCGGCCTCGATAACTGCGGCCCTGGTTACACCGCCGAGGATATAGTTCGTGAGCGCCGGTGTCACAAGGACGCCGGACTCCACGATGAAGGTGTTGGTACTGGAACCCTCGGTGACGAATCCGTCCCTCACGAAAATGGCTTCGTAGGCCCCGGCCCTCTCCGCCTTCTGTTTTGCGAGGATGTTGGGCAGAAGGTTGGTCGTCTTCAGGTAGCACCTGGCCCACCTGTCGTCCGCAACCGTAATGGCCTTCACGCCGTTGGCCCTGTATTCAGCCGGCGGTCCGGAGATTTCGCGGCCGATTATTACGACCGTCGGTTCAATGTCACACGGTATGGAGTGCTTGCGGGGGCACACACCCCGGGAGACCTGGATATACAGGCTGCACCCCTTCAGGCTATTACGGCGGATTATCTCCATGCAGGCGCCGGTTAGAGTCGCCCTGTCCGGCAGGGAAAGACCTATCCCGCCGGCGCTCCGCACGAGCCGGTCCAGATGTTCCTTCATCCTGAACGGCTTGCCGTCATAAACCCTTATTACTTCGTAGACCCCATCCCCGAACTGGTATCCGCGATCCTCGACCCCGATCTTCGCCTCGCCGTACGGAACAAACCGCCCGTTCAGGTACGCCGTGATCTCCTCCAAAGCGAACACCTCCTGAATCGCTGACGCTGTCCCTATCGCAGATGTTTCGCCTCATCGCCCTCAAGCACTATAATAATCTCCGCCACATCGATATTCCAGCGCCGGATCACGGCGATCCTGGAACCCCGCAGGTCGCGGTCTCGTCAGATCAGGGGCAGAGCAGTCGGAGAACCGAGGAGTGGATCACAGTGAAGAAGTCCTTTAGCGTGGTATTGATCGCGTTTACACTGGTCACCCTGGTGGCCGTCGCGGCCTGCGGATGCCTTGGCCGGAAGGCGGCGCCACCTGCCGGGCAGCCCGAGAACCCGCCCGCGGAATCTCCCCAGCAGGGGCAGCCCAAGAGCCCCGCAGGGGTGGATGTCTCAATCTATCTCGCTCGCTGGGGAAACGCCCCGGTTCTCGAAGCGGTCAAGAGGACTGTTTCCCCCGGCGACGGGACAGGCGAAGCAGGGCTAATCAAGGCGGCGCTGGAGGCGCTCATCGCGGGGCCGTCCGCTGCAGACAAGGCTGGAGGCCTCTCGGCAACCCTGCCGAAGAGCACAAAGGTTCGCTCTGTCAAGGTGGAAGGGACGATCGCCACCGTCGACTTCAGCAAGGAGATAATCACGAAGGCGTCCGACGAAGCATCAGTCAGCGGCACGGGTGAGTCGTTCGCCCTCGAGTCCATCCGCAAGACCGTTGCCAACTCGCCGGAGATTGAGAAGGTCAAGGTGCTGATCGAAGGCAAGTCAAAAGGCCAGGTTGACGGCAGGCTCGTGGAGGATTTCTGGGGCCACATGGGGCTTCCGGAGTACCTCGTCATCAAGGAGGGCGCCAAGGTCGATCCCCAGGCCGGAGGGCCGGCCGAGCAGACGACCGGAAAACCCGCCGACGGTATGGCCATAAAATCGGTGCGGTGGTCTTCTGATTCGTCCCGGTTCAGGTTCGTCATAGACGTGGAGAACGCGGACGGTACAGCGGCGGCGTACTGCCCCAGCGTGAAGACATCTCTTTCGGCGAGCGCGAGGGTAATCTCGATTGACGTGAATGGCATCCGCGCCGTCCAGGACGCGAGGCTTGCAGCCGGCAAGCCGCTCAAGATAGGCGCCGGAGTGGCGCAGACAGTCACCCGCGTCGCCGACGAGGCAAGGGGCGCCGATCAGTGCGTGACCCTGGACCTCGCCCTCGACCCCGGCAGGTCGTATACCTACAGGCTGTTCTCGTTGTCAAACCCGGTGCGTGTGGTCATCGACGTGTTCCCGAAGTAGGCCGGCCTTCTGAGGCCGCCAGGCAACGTCTCAGGCGGACAATCAGTGTCTCGATAGCGAGGGATTCGTCCAACAGGCCGGAGTTCACGGCCACTCCCGTTTCGAGGATCGCCTCCATGCAGGAGGCGATCGCTTTAGGGGGCAGCCTCCTGACCTGGGGGACGAGTCTCTTCAACTGGAACGGCCTCAGCCCCGCCTTGCGCGCAGCCTCCTCCTCGCTCATACCCCTGCGAAGCAGGAATTTCAACCTGTACATGGTGCGGAACTGCCAGGAAAGCGTCTGCATGATACGGTGAGGATCCTCGTTCCGGAGGCTGAGCGATCTGGCGAGGGCCATTGATTTGTCAGCGTCCCCGGCAACAACCGCATTTACCAGGTCAAACACGGTAGTCTCAGAATGACCGAACCCGACAGCGTCGACGTGACCGGCGTCTATCACCCGGTCATCGCCGGCATATCTGATGACCTTCTCGATTTCAGATTCCGCAAAGTCCGCGTTGTCCGACATCATGCTGCATATTGCCCATATCGCGCCGGGGGTTACGTCCTTCCCGGCCTCCCGGGCGCGCGCCTTGACCAGTTCCGAGACAGACCCCCTCCTGCTGGAGCAGTCGACAACTTCACCGGTCTCCTCGATCAACTTGACGACCTGCTGGGCTGGCTTCTCTTCCTGGTAGAACACCAGGATTGACGAATCCGGCGGCGCCTTCAGGTAGGAGACAATCGCGGGGTCAACCCGCTGTGTCCGGAGCCAGGCAGGGTCAGTGACGAACACGAGGCGCTTCCCCGACCCGACTGGGGCCGCCCTGGCGACGGATACCACGTCACCCGCCTTGCTCTCCCCCCCGTCCATCAGTGCGAAGTTGAGGCCCTCCCATTCGGGGGACACGTGGGCCCTCCGCAGGGCGTCCACGATCTGCATGGCAAAGGCCCTGCTTCCATGTAGCAGGTAGACCGGCGAGGTCTTGCCGCGGGCGATCGCGGACAGGGCTGCCTGATAATCCAACAGAACCACTCCCCTCATTCGGAGTTCTCTCCCGCGCCCGCCCGCTCCTCTCGCGGGAAAGCCGTGTTATAATGGCGTCATGATCCACGGCTGGAAGGACAACGAGGAAGGTGACAGGGCTTGGCGATGGCTTTCCTGAGAGGCATGATCCTGGGGTTGTCGGTGGCGGCGCCGATAGGCCCCGTCAACATCGTGGTCATGAGGACGGCCCTAGCTCACGGCGCCATCACAGCGATGGCGACAGGCGCCGGCGCGGCCACGGTCGACGCCACGTACCTCGGCATATCCCTGTTCGGCTCGGCGGCGCTTCATCTGCGGCCGTGGATGAACGCAGTCATCAGCCTCGTGGGCGGCCTCTTCCTGCTTCGCCTCGCGGTTAACACATACCGCGCCTCACCCTCACCGGAGCGCCTCGACGGGCCATCCGGCGGGACTTCCGCCGGCCCATCCACGAGAAAAGGGGCCTTCGGGGGCTACGCGACCGGCATCGCGGCGACCGTGGTCAATCCCGTGACGATACTGTTCTGGATGTCCGTGGGTTCGGCGATGGCCACCTCAGTATCCGGCGCGGGCCTCGGCCTGACATATGCCGGGGTGCTGGCCGGCGTGCTCACTTGGTTCACGTTCGTGAGCAATCTGTTCTCCCTCGCTCGAGGGCGCCTATCCCTCGCCGCGCTTCGCGTCATCAACGTCGTGTGTGCAGCCGTACTGCTCTTCTACTCAGTGAAGTTCTTGTGGAGCGCGTATTCCATCATCAGCAGCCAGGGGTTCAGTAACTAGAGACCGGATGAGGCCCATGGTCAGTGGCCGTTGATTGGCCCTATCGCTCTTCGCCCTTCATCGGAACCGGCCTGCTTCTTCCCTGATGCGCTGGTTGCTGGTCTTAATTATCTCATCCAGTACCCTCTCCCCACGAGCATCGCCCTACCGTAGAACAATGGCCGCGCCGTACAGGCGATCGTAAACGTTCTCACTCGACAACAATGGCATGACCGCCCAACCAGCTCGCTCGGGACCGTACGAGACTAGAACCTGGAAGGCTGAGAACCTAATACTAATAGGCTTGGGGTAGAGATTCTCGTCGAGAAAGTAGTACCACGCCAAGTCATAGGAAAGCATCTTCACCAGCGCCGGAATGGAGGAGTCGTCCAGGAAATCCTCTATATAGGCTAGCGCAATCATCTTGATTTCGGGAGACCTTGTCCTAAGCATTGGGTAGTTGATGCTAGTGATGTCACGTTGTCCCTCATATCTTACCAACTCCTGATACTGCTTGCCTTCCCCCATATAAAGCCACGAGGAAGAAGTGGCCAGGGCCAGCGCCACAACGGTTGGGACCACCAGCGCCGCGATCAGCGTCACCTGAAATGGCGTTAGAGTCGTCCGGAGCCTCACAGTACTCACCACTCCTTCTCTCTGGGAAGCAGGTTCACCCAGAAGAGTCTCAAATGGGCCGGGGCTGATGCCATGACCGCCACCAGAACGGTCGCGATGCCTCTCTCCCAACGATTGAACATCACGGATAATCCCTCCCTAGAGCGATATCCAGGCCATCGGTGAAGTCTCCAGGGATGATGGGTGACGAGTAGCGGCTGTGACCCTGCGGGTGCCACTGGGGCCGAGAAACGCCGTCTGTTTGGTGGGTCTGCGCTGCTTCTCCACGGAACGTACCTGACCAGAATCTACCACTGTCGCCCTCTAGAGGGCAATAGGACCAAAGTCCTGAATCACGTGCCACCCTGCGTGGGTCCCACACTATTGGAGCGACGCCTCGCTGATCGTGCGACGCACACTAATGGCCCTGCCATCAGTCGTCACGATCACGGCCCCGTGCTCGTCTGTCCGCAATACCGAGGGACAGGCGGTCCGCAGGCGCGCCATGGCACGCCTGTCCGGCAGACCGTGGCTGTTGGGCCCGGTAGACACGACGCACACTTCCGCCCCCACGGCGGCAAGGAATTCCGGCGACGACGAGAGGTTGCTCCCGTGGTGCGCCACCTTGAGGATGTTGGCGCGCAGCCCGGCCGGTCCCCCGCGTCCTACCGTCCATCCCGCCGCTCCCTCGCCTGAGCGCCGCACGAGCGATTCTTCGACCGCAAAGCCGGCGTCTCCAGTGAACAGGACTCTGACCGTGCCATAGGTTATCATCAGCACGACAGACCGGTCGTTCTCTCCACCGTCCGCACTCTCCCGTAGATCCTCATGCGCATCATCCGGCGCGGGGTCCGGGTGCAGTACGTCGAATCTCACGCCGCCGCTCTCCCATGAGTAGCCCCTGCTCACCTCCTCTACCCTCCACGTTCCGGCGGCAAGCGCGGAAGCCGCGGGGTCCGTGATGGCGGCAGCGGTCGTGCCGGCGCTACTAGCGCGAGCATTTCTGGCAGCCTCTGACGTACCGGAAGGCGCCAGCACGATGCCGTACTGGACGGCCTCTAGGACGTCGGGCAATCCGCCATAGTGATCGTCGTGGAGATGAGTCAGCAGGATCCTGTCGAGTGAGCCTACACCGAACCATCTGAGGCAGGGGACTATGACCGATTTGCCGGCTGACGCTCCGCCGTTCCGGCCCGGAGGGCCCGCGTCAACGAGCAGGGTCTCACCGCCAGGGCACATCACGAGCGCCGCATCCCCCTGCCCGACGTCGAGGAACACGATCCTCAGGCGGGAGGAGTGCCCCCCTGCCGCATGTATGAGCGTCACTGACAACATCGCCGACAGCAGAATCACCGTGAGCCTCGTCCTGAGACGCCGATCCACCAGGCGTTCCGGCGGGTACGCCCTGCAGATCGACCACAACGCCGCATAGTACGCCGCCGACTCCAGGGCGGACGGCGGCCTGACGTAGAAGTACGATCCTGGCGCCTTCACCATCAGGGACGTGGCCCACAGCACGAACCTGAGCATGAGCCTGTTCGGCAGGTTCGCGATCAGCCCCGCGAGAGGAAACACCGAACCCAGCAGCATCGCAGCCGACCCAAGGGTAGTGCAGTAGCCCACCACGGGCACGATCACAGGATTCGCCACGAACGACGCGACCGAAACCTCCTGGAACTGCCGCGTCACTACAGGGGCAATCGCCGCCTGCGCAGCCACGGTCATCGACAGAGGGCCCCGCACAGACGGCGGCAGGAATGCGAGCGCTGCCTCAACCTGCGGAGATAGGGCGATCAGGCCGCAGGTCGCCCCGAAACTCAGATGGAATCCGGGATCGAAGAGGGAACCCGGCCACATCGCCACCACCAGGACCGACGCAAGAGCGAGCGAGGTCGGGGAGTCGGCTTTCCTCTGAACGTACGGCCCGAGATGGACCGGGACGGCCATGATCGCGGCGCGGAGAACCGGCGGTTTCAGGCCGGTTAGCAGGGCGTAGGCCGGCAGTATCAGGAGACCCGCAATCGCGGCGTTCCTCTTGTGGACGTTGAGCCGCCTCGTCAGCGCCATGACCGCGCCAAAGACGAATCCAACGTGCAACCCCGAGACGCTGAGAATATGGTAGACCCCTGCGTGCCTGAAGTCCTCTTCAACCTGTTCCGGCAGGCATGACTTCGAACCGAGCACGATACCTTTCAGAAGAGCCGACTGTTCGGGTGGAAGGCTGTCATCGGCCGCCCGTTCCAAGCGCTCCCGGAGCCAGATCGCCGCCCGCACGAACAGGTTGCCGGCGCCACGGGCGGTGATCTCGATGGCCCCGGCGTCCGCCATCACTTCCATCCTGACTCCCTGCGTTGCAAGCCAGGCGGCGCGGTCGAACCCGCCGGGGTTCGTCGCCGGCTTCGGTTTGCGGCCGACGCCATGGATCTTCACGGAGTCCCCGTATCGAATGCGTGGACAGTCATCCCCGTCCCTGCAGATGACGGTGACCGAGACGAGGCCGCGGGCCTCGACCGGCTGCAAGTTGTCGATCGCCGCCTCACGCAGCGAGAGCTTGAACCGGACAGACTGCCCGGCCAAAACCGGAGCGTCTACCACTGTGCCACGGGCTCGCACCCATTCGCCGCGGAGTCTCGAGGCGCATCCCCCGCACGCCCGGTCCCATGCTGTGTATCTCAGGTAGCCCGCCGCAAGGCTTGCCGCCAGGGCGACGGCGAAAGCGAGACGGCGGCGGGCGGACCACTCCGGATCCCCCCGGTCTGCTTGCGCTGCTCGCCCCGGGGTCCGCGCCGAAAGCCAGGCCACGAGCAACGCGGCTGCGGCCCCGCATGCCCAAAGGGCCGGCGGCGGAATGGCCCGCAGCGTCGCGCGCGATCCCGCGTACCATGCGCCGGACAGAAAGAAACACGCCAGGATACAGAGGTTTCTGTGCACAAACGCTCCTCCGCCCCGGCGCCCATTCCATATTATACCATCACAGCACCGTGCTGTGTCGCTCTGCGAGGCAATCCATTACCGCCTTCGCACAGACTTCGATCACCCTGTCCCATGCCATTCTGAGTTCCGGGGAAAGGCCCTCGGCAGGCTGGATGCAGGCCGGCTCGATCCCTATGATGGTCACGGACCCGGGGTCCATTCCAGCCAGCCTCAACGCCGCGAGCAGGTGTCCGACGGAGCAGGCGTGGATTGAAACCGGGTGGTCCATCTGGCTGGGGTCGATCGGGATTTCGCCGGGCGCCAGGACCGACACGGTCCCAGGTGGGTGACCTGCCTCGAGGGCATCCACGATGATGAGGTCAACGGGTTCTCCGCGCCGCCCGGTGGCCCCCGCGAGCGTGCGAGGGAATATGTCGGGGGTGCAGGTCGCGGCCACCAAGAACTCCACACCGTCCGGCCAGGACCGCGCAGACAGTTCCTCCACAACGAGCGGGCCGATCGCGTCATCCCCCATCAATGGGTGGCCTATACCCGCGACCCAGACCATTGCCGGCGCCAGCCCACAGAGACTCCTCCTCACGTCCCGGTCCCCCGCCCCCACACTCGGCCTCACGTAGCGACCACGGCCGGGCGCGCATACCGCATCTATCGCATATTATGTATGCAGCCGTTCGTTGGGGGGTTTGATGCTTGGACCGGGCGGAATTCCTGCATCTCATGGGATCGAGACCACCCGACTGCGCCGGGCTGCTGGTCACAGGCCTCGACCGCTACCTCCGCCAGGCCCTCCGACCAAAGCCGCCCGTCATATGGCTGGAGGCCAACGCTTGTTCGGGCGATTCCATCTCCCTTATGAACGCGGTCGGTCCCGACCTTGTTCAGATCCTATTCTCCATAATCGACCTCCGCTACGACAACGCACTCATGGCTGCGCAGGGTCAGAAAGCGCTGGCTTCCCTCCGGCGTACCGCGAGCGACCATGCGGGGTCATTCCTGTTGATCGTGGAGGGCGCCATCCCGACGCGCGCGGAGGGCCGTTACGGCATCATTTCCTGGGAAAAGGGGCCTATCTCCACAGGCGGCCGGCCGGTCACCGCCCTGGAACTGGTCAGGTGGTTGGGTCCCCTGGCGGGGACAATCATGGCGGTGGGAACATGCGCCACCCATGGGGGTCCGTCGGCCGCCCGCCCCAACCCGAGCGGGAGCCTCGGGACCTACGCCGTCCTGAACGATCTGGCGCCTCCCAACAAGGTCATCAATGTGACGGGGTGCCCGGCCCATCCCGATTGGACGATGGGTACCCTCGCCCACATCCTGATGTACGGCCCTCCTGAGGTCGATGCCACGGGGAGGCCGCTCTTCCTTTACGGGAACACGGTACACCGCCACTGCCAGCGCCGCTCCTATTTCGATCGCAGAGAGTTCGCTGCGGCCCTGGGAGACCCCGAGTGCATGTTCAGTCTGGGTTGCATGGGGCCGGTCACCCATTCCGACTGCCCGTACAGGCTGTGGAACACCTACGTCAACTGGCCCGTGAAGGCCGGCACTCCCTGCATCGGCTGCACCACACCGGAATTCCCCGACGGCTCAACGCCATTCTTCGCCCCCCTCTCTGTGAAGCGGCCGCAACCGCAACGCGATGACGGCGGTGCACAGGAGGCGACGCAATGATGCGCACGATTACCGTGACCCCGGCCACGAGGGTGAGCGGCCTTCTCAGCGTCGAGGTTCTCGTGGATGGGAACGTAGTGGTTGACGCGAAAGCGAGCGGCGGGCAATTCCGGGGTTTCGAGATGATGATGACCGGCAGGCGGGCGACGGACGCACCGTACTTCACGCAAAGAGTGTGCGGGATCTGCTCGGCAGCCCACGCCTACGCAGGCGCCCTGGCGGCCGATCGCGCCTACGGCAATGAGCTCCCGCCCAACGCGTGGATCCTGAGGAACTTCATCCTCGGCTCGGAGATCCTCCAGAACCAGATACGCCACTTCTACCTGCTGGGACTGCCCGACTACGTGGAATTCCCCCCTGTGCCCCCGTTCCAGAGGCCCGACGGCGCCGACTTCCGGCTCGGGGCCTCGGCCACCGCACGTATGCTGGACAACTACGTCCGGGCGGTGGAGGCTTCGAGGAAATGCCACGAGATGCTTTGTGTCTTCGGGGGCAAGGCTCCGCACCAGCACGGGATGGTCCCCGGCGGCGTGTCCGTGCCGGTGACGGCGGACCGCGTCCTCAAGTGCCTATCCCTGCTCGAAGACATAATCGCGTTCTTCGATGACTGCTATCTCCCCGACACCGAGACTATCGCGGCCGCCTACCAGGACTACTTCCACATCGGCGGGAGGCCCGCGAGGTTCTTCTCCTCGGGCCTGTTCCGCGCAGGCCCTCGCATGGATACACCGCTGACGCCGCCCGGGGTGCTGTGCGACGGCAGGCTGGCACCGGTAGACACCTCTTTCATCCGCGAGGAGCTGCGCTCCTCGTGGTTGACCAGCCGCGGCCCGTACGCCACACCGGAGCCCGACCCGTACAAACCAGGCGCATACACGTGGTGTACGGCCCCGCGATACCACGGCCTGGCATTCGAGGTGGGTCCGCTCGCGCGACAATCGGTGAAGGCCGCGTACGAAAGGGCGCAGGCCGGCATCGCTGCCGGCCCCCGCCCGGCGAATGTGGCCTGCACCGGCGGATCAGCTTTCCCTCGTGGGGCGGCCACCATGGATAGGATCGTAGCGCGAACCGTCGAGGCCAGGGAGATCGCCTCGATGTTGTGGGATTTCCTCAAGGCCCTCGAGCCGGGCGGGCCCACCGTGAGTCACAACCCCTCCCCCGTCGAGTCGTGCGTCTCTGCCATGGTGGAGGTCCCACGCGGCGCCCTGAATCACACGATGTTGTTGGAAGGGGAGCAGGTGCTCAGGTACAACATCATCACGCCTACAGCCTGGAACTTCTCGCCCCACGACGATCTGGGCAATCCCGGTCCCGTGGAAGAGGCGCTCATAGGCACTCGATTGGCCGACCCCGGTCGCCCTGACGAAATCGGCCGGATCGTCCGGGCCTTCGATCCGTGCATGTCGTGTGCGACCCACGTCATACGCCCGGCGCCGGGCGATGACGCGCACCAGAATCACTCCACGGCACACGAGGGGGGAATCCTCGATGCATGAGATATCAGCTGCTCAGGGAGTCCTCCAGGGCATCCTGGAGGAGTGCTCCCGTAGCAGCCTTTCCAGGGTCAAGCGGGCGGAAGTGACCGTCAATGCGCACGATGGATTGTCGCCCGAGAACATCGAGTACTGGTTCCAGTTCATGAGCCAGGGAACGAGCGCCGAGGGAGCAACGCTGGTCATTCGGGTCCTCGCTGGAGAAGACGAGGCCTGCCCCCGCCACGGGGATATCCGCCTGGACCTGGTGGAAGGGGTTGAGACCGATACTGATGGGTGATCGCGTTGATCCGGCATCCTGTCAGCGAGCGTACTTCGACTCGCTGGCCTCAACCTGGGACTCCTGTGCCCCGGTGAGCCCGCTTTTCGTGAAGTCGCTGCTGCATCTGATGGGCGTGTCCAGGGGAGACTCGGTCGTCGACGTGGGGGCCGGCACGGGTATTCTGGTCCCGGCACTGGCCCGGGCCGTGGGACCGGACGGCGCCGTGCACGCCGTCGACCCCAGCCCGGCGATGCTGAGGCATGCCAGCCTCAAGATGGCGGCCCGCCCCTCCACCACACACCTGTGCTTCCACCTGGCGTTCGCCGAGAGCCTGCCGGTCGCCGCAGGGAAGGCGGACGGAGTCCTGTTCATGAGGTCTTACCTTCACTTCGGGGATAAGGGGAAAGCCCTTCTCGAAGCACGGCGGGCGCTCCGTCCAGGTGGGCGGCTCGCCATAGCCCACCCGGAGGGGTGCAGTACGGTTAACGCCAGGCACGCGGACGCCGGCCTCGCGCTGGAGGGCCACGTCCTGGACCCGCCGGAGACTCTGAGACGGCAGATGCTCCAGGCGGGCTTCGTGAGCGCAGAGGTGGTGGGTGTGGGAGATGGGTTCATCATCGTGGGACGGAAGCCTTCATGAAGAACGACAGGGCTGCGGTTTCCCGCAGCCCTGACATGTTGTCCGTTCGGGTGAGCGTCCGGCCTAGTAGTCCATCTCGGGGCCACCCGGCGGATACGGAGGCTTCTTCTCCTTCTCGGGGATCTCGGCGATGAGCGCCTCGGTGGTGAGCACCATCGAGGCCACGCTGGCGGCGTTCTCCAGGGCGGACCTGGCAACCTTGGCGGGATCAACGACGCCCGCCTTCGGCAGGTCGACGTACTCCATCGTCATCGCGTTCAGGCCGAAGCCCTTCTTGTTCTCGGCCTTGACCTTCTCCACGACGACGGAACCCTCGAGACCGGCGTTGGCCGCGATCTGGCGGAGGGGTTCCTCGAGCGCCCTGCGGATGATGTTCACGCCGACCTTCTCGTCGCCTTCGGCCTGCACGCTGTCGAGCGCCTTCATCGCGCTGATATACGTGACCCCGCCGCCCGGGACGATGCCCTCCTCAACGGCGGCCCTGGTCGCAGACAGGGCGTCCTCGACGCGGTGCTTCTTCTCCTTGAGCTCTGTCTCGGTGGCGGCGCCGACCTTGATTACGGCCACACCTCCGGCGAGCTTCGCGAGCCTCTCCTGGAGCTTCTCCTTGTCGTACTCGGAGTCGGTGTCCTCGATCTGCTTCCTGATCTGGGCTATGCGGGCCTCGATCGCCTTCTTCGACCCCTTGCCCTCGACGATGGTGGTCTTCTCCTTATTGATGCGGACCTTGTTGGCCTCGCCGAGCATGCTCAGCTCGATGTTCTCGAGCTTGATGCCGATGTCCTCGGATATGAACTGCCCGGCCGTGAGGATGGCTATGTCCTCCATCATGGCCTTGCGCCTGTCGCCGAAGCCCGGCGCCTTGACGGCGGCGCACTGCAGCGTGCCGCGCAGCTTGTTCACCACGAGGGTGGCGAGCGCCTCTCCCTCGACATCCTCCGCGATGACCAGGAGGGGCTTGCCGGCCCTTGCCGTCTTCTCGAGTATGGGAAGCAAGTCGGCCACTGCGGTGATCTTCTTCTCATAGAGGAGAATGTACGGGTTCTCGAGGACGGTCTCCATCGCTTCAGCGTTGGTCACGAAGTACGCGGACGTGTAGCCGCGGTCGAACTCCATTCCCTCGACCACTTCCACGGTCGTCTGGGTCCCTTTCGACTCTTCAACCGTGATGACGCCATCCTTGCCGACCTTGTCCATGGCCTCCGAGACGAGTTTGCCGATCTCCACGTCGTTGGCGGAGATTGCGGCCACGTGGGAAATATCGTCCCGGCCCTCGATGGGGGTGGACTGCTTCTTGATTTCCTCGACTACCGCGGCCACAGCCTTGTCGATACCCCTCTTGATGAACACGGGGTTCGCGCCGGCGGCCACGTTCTTCAGCCCTTCCGCCACAATCGACTGCGCCAGCACCGTAGCAGTGGTGGTGCCGTCGCCGGCGACGTCGTTGGTCTTGGACGCGACCTCGCGGCAGAGCTGGGCGCCCATGTTCTCATAGGGGTCCTTCAATTCGATTTCCTTCGCCACGGTCACGCCGTCCTTGGTGATGACCGGCGAGCCGAATTTCCTATCCAGCACCACGTTGCGGCCCCTGGGACCGAGCGTGACCTTGACAGCGGACGAAACTGCGTTGACGCCCCGCTCGAGCGCCTTCCTGGCTTCAATGTCGAACGCCAGCATCTTTGCAGGCACAGGCATCTACCTCCCTGATTAGTGATGAGAGAGTCTTCCCTGTTACTTCACAGCGAGGATGTCGCTCTCGCGAAGGATCAGGTACTCCTCGCCGTCGATCTTGACCTCGGTACCGCTGTACTTGGAGAAGATCACGCGGTCCCCGGCCTTGACCTCGGGCGCCAGCTTCGTGCCGTTATCGAGCACGCGGCCCGGCCCCACCGCGATTACCTCGCCCTCGATAGGCTTCTCCTTCGCGGTATCCGGGAGAACGATACCACCCTTCGTCTTCTCCTCCTGAGTGATTGCCTTTACAACCACCCTATCGGCAAGAGGCTTAATCATTAAGTCGGTCCTCCTTTCACTTATGTATGCTGGGGTGTTAGCACTCACCTCGTTTGAGTGCTACCAGTTTCACATTATATCCATGCGATCCGGGTGTGTCAACAATTGGTGTGAGATGAGAGCGACTGCAGCCTCAGTGCGACACCGAGTGAATGGGCTTCCCGAACACACCCCTCGACGCTTCGGCGATCCCCTCGGCGAGGGTCGGGTGCGCGTGTACCGTACGGCCGATCTCTTCCACAGTACCCTCTGCCACCATGAATCCCGCGATCTCGTGGATGAGATCGCTCGCATGCGGGCCCAGTACGTGGGCCCCGAGGATTTCACCGGTGGATTCGTCGGCGATGACCTTCACAAACCCGTCCGTCTCACCCATGGCCACCGCCTTACCCAGGGCCGCGAACGGGAACCTGCCTATCTTCACTCCCCTACCCTGCTTCCTCGCCTCGGCCTCGGTCAGGCCCACCCAGGCCACCTCCGGCTCACAGAACACGCACCCCGGCACAGCCAGGGGATTGAACGGGGCCGCCTTCCGTCCCGCTATTGTGTCCACAGCCAGGATCGCCTGGGCGGAGGCGACGTGTGCCAGCTGCTGGCCCCCGGTCACGTCACCGGCGGCATAGACCCCCTGCAGATTGGTTCTCTGGAATCCGTCAACCGCGATGGCCCGGCCCGCCATCCTGAGGCCGAGCATCCCCGCATCCACGCCGTCGAGGTTGGGGACCCTGCCCGTCGCAACAAGCACGCTCTCAGCAGCGACCTCAAGGCCTCCTGAACCGGTCGTAACCCTCACTCTGACCCCGTCCGCGGTGGACTCCAGCGAGTCCACGCGGGCCCCCGTATGGATGGTCACCCCATCCCGCTTGAGCAACGCCTCGAGCCTCGCGGATATCTCCGCGTCCGCGGGGGGGATTATCGACGGCAACATCTCTATGACTGTGACCTTTGACCCCAGTCCCGAGAAGATGGAAGCGAACTCTATCCCAATGACGCCGCCCCCGACGATCACTATCGACCCCGGCAGTGTCTGCAGGCTCAATATCTCGTCGCTCGTCATGACCCGTTGCAGATCCATCCCCGGTACGGGCGGTCTCGCCGGGCGCGACCCTGTGGCGATGACGGCATTGCGGGTTTCCACGACCTGTCTCGATCCATCCGCGAGCGCGACGGCCACCCGTACGGGGGCTTCGAGGGTCCCCCGCCCCTTGTACACCACAACCCCGTTGGCCTTGAGCAGGCCCTCGACACCGCCCCTGAGACGGGCGACCGTCCTGTCTTTCCTGGCCATCATCCGGCCCCACTCTATCTTCACGCCGCCGGGAACATCGACGCCGAATTCGGCGCCACCCCTGGCTTTCCTGGCGACCTCAACACAAGCCAGCAGCGCCTTCGTGGGTATGCATCCCCGGTTGAGGCAGGTTCCGCCCAGATCCGTGGACTCGACCAGGGCAACCCTCAGGCCGGACTGCGCCCCGTGTATCGCCCCGACATATCCACCGGGCCCCCCGCCAAGGAATACTACGTCGAACATTGAGTAGCGCCTCCCTTTCCACATCCAGCACAAATATGTCGCGAGGGCCGCGGCACACCTGTCTTGTGTCCAGCCCGCCGGCGACCGGAGGGGTTCTATATGCCGACGATTACGGCCCCGCCGTTTACACTGAGTAGCTGTCCCGTGATGAACGAGGCCTCGTCGGAAGCCAGGAACACAATCGCCCGGGCGATGTCCTCGGGTTCAGCCGCCCTGCCCAGCGGTATGGCGGTCCTGGCCCAGTCCTGCATTTCAGCCCTGGTGACATTCCCCTGTATGGGTGTTATGACGCTCCCCGGGGCGATGGCGTTGACCCGTATGTCGAACGGCGCAAGCTCCTTGGCAAGCGCTTTCGTGAATCCGAGCACACCGGCTTTGGCGGCGGAGTAGTGGCACCACTTCTCCCAGCCGACCATGCCGTACGTGGAGGAGATGTTCACAATCGCCCCCTGTTTCCTCTTCTTCATGATGGGCGTGGCCGCCCGGCAGCACTTGAAGGTCCCGCCCAGGTGAATACCTATCATCCTGTCCCATTGCTGGTCTGTGATGTTCTCGATATCGACTACCTCTGCGATCCCGGCGTTGTTTATGAGTACGTCGACCCAACCATAGCGGCAGACCACCTGCTCAAACATGGCGTTGACGGATTCGGTGCTGCTGACGTCCACTCCGATGGCAATCGCCTCTCCGCCGGTCCCGCGGATCTCACCCGCGACCGCCTCAGCACCGCTCCTGTTCAGATCGCACACAACCACAGCCGCTCCCAACTTGGCCAATATCGAGACTGTGGCTTTCCCTATGCCGCTTCCAGAGCCTGTCACGACCGCCACTTTTCCCGAGAAGTCCATCAACCTGGGGTCAAGGTTCGTGTAATCCTTGTTGGTTATCATTGGCAGACACCCCCAATTCACCTGGCAGCGCGAATGGCACGAACCACTTCGTCAGAGAGCGGGCGGAAGTAGCCGGCGCGGCTTTTCTCGAAACCCGCGGTTCTTCTCAAGTCCGCCATCATCTCAGCCATCTTCAGCGCGGCGGCGGCGGAATCCACGACTACCGCGCCGCTGCCGCTGATGAACCGGTATCCGTGGGACGACAGGATCGGGCCCAGGTAGCCGCAACCCACGATGATGACCTCCGCCCCGTCCTTGATACACTCCCGCGCGACCTCTTCGATCCGGGGTATCGCCGTCTTGTACGGGTCGGTTACCGCTTCCATGTAATCGGCGCGGTAGAGAGGCGGTTCCACAGCCCTGACCGGCCGGTAGATGCTCCTGGCCTCGAGTCCGTACAGCTTCACGAGTTTCTCCATGTTCGGGACTATCGCGCTGTCCACGGTTACTATGGCGAACCGCTGTCCCAGCAGCATGGCAACATACATCGCCGCCTCAGCCACGCTGATGACGGGGATCGATACGACCTCCCGCGCTTCATACAACCCCGAATCCGTCATGCAGCCGATCACAGCCGCATCGTAGCCCTGTTTCTCCGAATCCACGAGCCTTTCGACGACCTCGGCCGCATTCACGAAGTCCCCATACCGCGATCTAACGTTGTTCGTCGATCTGGTGAGGTGGACGAGTTCCACCTGGGTGTCCGGCCGCGCCACTTGCTTGAACTGTCTCTTCAGGACATCCCATACCTTAGTGAACTCTGTCACACCGTTGGGTGCCTCGTTGGTGTTGTTTTGCCACAGTATCCTCGTCAACCCACCGTCACCTCCGTATGGCCGACCGTTCTATATCCCCACGATGATCGCCCCGCCGTTCGGGCTGACCACCTGGCCGGTAATGAATGAGGCCTCATCGGATAGCAGGAAGGCCATCACGCGCGCGACCTCTTCGGGTTCCGCGATTCGGCGCAACGGGATTGTCGTGGCGCGCTCTCTCAGCACAGACATGGGCGTATCACCCTGGATGGGAGTCATCACACTCCCGGGCGCCACTGCGTTCACCCTTATGCCGAACGGCGACAGCTCCCGTGCGAGTGATTTCACGAGGCCCATGATGCCTGCCTTCGCCGCCGAGTAGTGAGTCCACCCTTCCCATCCAACCATTCCGTAGGTAGAACTGGTGCACACGATGGCGCCGCCGCCGGCCTTCTTCATGAGCGGGACTCCCGCCCTGATGCATTTGAAGACTCCCCCCAGGTGAACACCGATCATCCGGTCCCATGCCTGGTCGGTCATTTCCTCAATCAGCGACCCGTCCGCGTATCCCGCATTGCACACGAGGTAATCCACACGTCCGTAGCGCTGCGCCACCGCGTCGAACATGGCCCGTACACCGGCGGTATCCGCGACATCCGCCACGAAGTGCATTGAGTCCCCGCCGAGCGAGACCAGATTCTTGCACACCTCCGGCGCCGACTCGGGGTTGATGTCGTTCACCACGACGGATGCGCCCCTCTTCGAGAGGATGAACGCGGCCGCGCGCCCCATCCCACTCCCGGCGCCTGTGATTACGGCAACCTTCCCTGCCATGTCCCTTGCATCTTTCACTTGAACACCCCCCGGCAGCCAGCAAAATGCTAGTCCATGAATACCCCACCATTCACGTTCACAACTTCACCGGTCATGTACCTGCTGGCATCCGAACACAGGAAACCCACCACATCCGCGATCTCCTCGGGACTTGCCAGCCTTCCCAGGGGTATGTCCTTGACGCCGTCCTTCCAACGACCCGCCTCAAGCACTCTCTTCGTGCCCACCCACCCGGGGGCGATGGCATTGACCAGAATGCCGTACGGCGCCATCTCTCGCGCCAGAGAGTGCGTGAGGCTGATGACCGCGGCCTTCGACGCCGAATAGCATGCGTTCGCGGTCCCGGCCGTCTTCCCGTCCACCGACGCGATGTTGACGATTCTTCCACTGCGTCTCGGCATCATTACCCTCAGGGCCGCCTGAGAGCAGTACACCACTCCCCGCACGTTCGTGTCGAAAACCTCGTCCCAGTGCGCGTCGTCGATATCCATAAACGGCCTGGCAGGGTATATGCCGGCGTCGTTGACCAGCACGTCCAGCGCTCCGAAAGCATCGACAGCCGCTCGCACCGCTGCCTCCACCTGGGCGGGGCTTCTGACATCCGCCCTGACAGCAAGCACTTGCGCGTTCCCAATCTCGCCCGCCACCCTCAGCGACCCATCGTGATCGATATCAGCGATCACCACTCCATAGCCCTGGGATGCCAGCCTGACGACTATGGCCTTCCCAATTCCACTTGCACCCCCCGTAACGACGGCGGAACGGGTCAATGCGCTCCACTCCCTTCAGGAATCTGCCCTCCGAGGGAAGACTCCGGGAATGGGCCAGGCCCATTCCCGGAATACCCGCTTCGTCTTGCTTACTTCTCGCCTTCCCAGCTCACGATCTTGCCGTCCTTCACAACGAGCACGAACTGGTCCTTCTCCTGCACGTCTCCGCTAGCGTCGAACTTGGTGTATCCAGTGTGACCCTGGTACTCGACGGTGTGCAGGACCTGGGCGAGGTTGGCCTTGGTGGCGCCCTTCTCGATCGCGAGTTTGAGGATGAACGGCGCTTCGTACCCGTACGCCTCACGCTCGTCCGGGGCCGCGCCGTACTTGGCCTGGAACCTCTTCACGTACTCCTGCACGCCGGGCTTCTTGCTGTCGGGGTTCCAGTAGCTGAGGATGTACGTGCCCTCCGCCGCTTCCTTGCCGGCCAGATCGATGAATTGCTGGGACTGTATCGCGGCGCTCCCGATCTTTATCATCTTCCCGAGCCCGGCCGCCGCCATCTGGCGGACAATCAGTCCGGCCTCAGTGTAGTCGCTGATGATTAGCAGCGCGTCGCCTCCGGCCTTCTTGATCTTTGTCAACTGCGCGCTGAAGTCCTTATCCACTCCCGGAACGAACGTCTCCTGGGCCACCACTTCGCCGCCGTACTTCTTGAGGACGGGCAGCGTGGCGTCGAGGAGGCCGCGGCCGTAGTCGCTGTTGGCGTATATGATCGCGACCTTCTTCGCCTTCAGTGTCTCCACCGCCAGCTTCGCCATCGGCTCGCCTTGCAGGTAGTCGTTCGTAATGGTCCGGAGGAAATTCGTGTATCCCATTTTGGTGAGCGCCGGGTTGCTGGAGCTGGAAGACAGGCAGGTCAATCCGGCACGCTGGTAGATTGGCATCGCAGCCAGTGTGCAGGAGCTGTTGACGTGACCGATCACCGCGAACACGTCGGGGTTGGAGGCCAGTTTCTGCGCAACATTCGCCGCTTCCTTGGGATCCCCCTTGTCATCCTCGTAGATGGCATCGAACTTGGCGCCGTTCACCCCGCCGGCGGCGTTGATCTCTTCAATGGCAAACGCGACCGCGCGCTTCAATCCTGTCCCGTACACTGCCGAGTCTCCGGTAAGTGGCCCGGCGACGCCCAGCAGGATCTTCTTCTCAGCGGGCTGTTCCGCGGGCTTGTCCGCGGGTTTCGCAGGCTGTTCGGCCGGTTTCTGGCTACAAGACGTGAGCACGACCGCAAGACAAAGCAGCACTACCGTCAGCAGGTACCGGTTCCTCATCCTAGTCATTAGCTGTGTGCACCTCCCGTTTTCTCTGGCGCAGATTACTTGCCAACCCTGGACCCTCTCCTCGGCTTCATCCGAGCCAACCCCGCCTTCTCACCCCCTCCCCCCGACCCGGGGTTAAACGCGCCTACTCTTCTCCGAGGTATGACTTGCGGACGGCGTCATTGCTCACCAGGTCCGACGCCTTCCCTGAAAGCGCAATCTGCCCGCTCTCGATGACATAGGCCCTGTCGGCGACCCCAAGAGCCATGGCCGCGTTCTGCTCCACCAGGAGGATCGTGGCCCCCTCCTCGTGAATGGAGGTTATGATCCTGAACACCTCCGACACGAGCGCTGGCGCCAGGCCCATCGACGGTTCATCGAGCAACAGCAGCCTGGGCCTGGACATGAGCGCCCTCGATGTCGCAAGCATCTGCTGTTCGCCACCGCTGAGCGTCCCGGCGAGCTGGTCTTTTCGCTGCTCTAGAATCGGGAACCGCTTCATGAACTTCTCGATGTCCTGCTTGACACCGGTTCTGTCCTTTCTTACATACGCACCCATCATGAGGTTCTCGAGCACTGTCGACCGCGCGAACACGCGGCGCCCTTCGGGGGCATGAGAGATGCCAAGTCTGACGATGTTCTCGGCGGGCATGCCGTCGATACGCTTGCCCTCGTAGGCGATGCTCCCGCCGGTTGGCTTCAACAGTCCCGAAATCGTCTTCAGGAGCGTGGTCTTACCGGCCCCGTTCGGGCCGATCAGGGTGACGATCTCGCCCGGGAATATCTCGAGCGACACCCCTTTGAGGGCTTCGATGTTTCCGTAGCAAACCCGGAGGTTGTCCACTTTCAGCATCGGCTCTTTCACTGTCTGCATGCCCCACCCTCCGCTCGTGTGCCCTCGTCCCGGCCGCCGAGGTAGGCCTTCAAGACCTCCGGGTCCCTCTGTATCGCCTCGGGCGGCCCTTCGGCGATCTTCCTGCCCGCGTCCAGCGCCACCACCCTGTCAGATATCCCCATGAGTACCTTCATGTTGTGCTCGATGAGCACTACCGTGATGCCCCCCTGGCGAATCGACCTTATCAAGTCCATCAACTTGCCGGAGTCGAACGGGTTCATGCCCGCTGCGGGTTCATCCAGCAGGAGAACCCCGGGGTCGCTGGCGAGGGCGCGCGCTATCTCCAGGCGACGCTGCTCACCGTAGGCAAGGTTGGCAGCCAGTTCATGCATTTTGCCATCCAACCCGGCGAAGTGTAGGCAGGCCGCGGCCTTGTCCCTGGCATCCGCCTCCGTCCTGCTATGGGTGCGCGACCGAAGGACGGCGTCCGCAAGGGTGGCCTTCAGGTGCGTGTGCATCCCGACGAGCACGTTGTCGAGCACGCTCATCCTGGCGAACAGCCGTATGTTCTGGAAGGTCCTGCGCACACCCATGGCCGCGATGGTGTATGGCGGCAGGCCGCTGATGACCTCCCCCCGGTACTCGACAGTCCCGGCGGTCGGCTGATATATCCCCGTGAGTACGTTGAACAGTGTGGTCTTCCCCGAACCGTTCGGCCCGATAATCCCCAGGATTTCGTTCTCCGCCACGTCCACGTTGACGTCTGTAAGGGCATGGAGACCGCCGAAGTCCTTTGATATCCCCTTCACTCCAACCACGATCACAGGTCCCCACCCCCCTTCCCTGCCCCGGATCCGGCGGGCGCCGCATCCGGGCCGGCCGGCCGCCTGGCACGGAGACGGATCCGGACGACCTCTGCGCCCCCCGCGGTGCCGAACAGTCCTTGCGGCCTCAGAATCATCAGCAGCACCATCAGCGTGCCGTTGAAGAACATGCGGTAGTCGGAGACCACTCGCAGGACCTCGGGCGCGACGACGAGTATGGCTGCGCCCACCACGGCGCCGAAGTTGCTGCCCAATCCGCCCAGGATGGTCATTTGAAGTATCAAGAGCGATTCATCGACGGTGAAGTTCATTGGGCTTATGAACGACAGGTAATGGGCCATCAAGCTCCCCGCAATGCCCGCGAAGAGCGCGCCGACGGCGAACGCGACCACCTTGTAGTAGGTGGTGTTGATGCCCATCGACGACGCCGCCACCTCGTCCTCCCGTATTGAAACGAGGGCACGGCCGACTTTCGAGTCGAGTATCCGCGATATGCAAATGTAGGCCAGCACGGCGACGGCAAGGAAGAAATAGTAGTAGTGAGAGCTCGACCGGAAGGTGAACCCTAACAGCGATATTGGAGGTATCCCCGGAATTCCCATCGGCCCCCGCGTCACCTGGACCCAGTTCTGAAAAACCAGCCTGACGATCTCCGCGAAACCGATGGTGACTATGCACAGATAGTCGCCGGACAGCCGCAAGGTAGGGGCCCCGAGGAGGACTCCGAAGAAACACGCGACTAGACCGCTCACAATCATGACAGGCAGGAAAGACCATCCCTGATGGATTGCGAGTAGAGCGGACACATACGCCCCGACCCCGTAGAAGGCCGCATGCCCGAGCGAGAGCTGACCGGTGATCCCCGTTACCAGGTTCAGCCCCAGCGCCAGTATGGCGTACAGGCAAATCATCGTGGCGATTCTAAGCGAGTATTCCGTCGGCAACAGCCGGGGAACGGCCAATGCCATTGCCGTCAGGGCGAAGACCCACAGCCTCTTTCTTGGCACGCTGCTCACCTACACTTTCTCGGCCACACGACGGCCCATGATGCCGCTGGGTCTTATCAGGAGAACGATAATGAGTAGTCCGAAGCTTATTGCGTCTCTGTACGCCGACGAAATGTAGCCCGAGGCCAGGCATTCGACGATGCCCAGCAGTAGGCCGCCCAGGCACGCGCCGTAGATGTTCCCGATGCCTCCGATTATCGCCGCAGTCCAGGCCTTCATGGTGCCGAGAAAGCCCATCCCTATGAATACGCTGTTGTAATAGACTGCGAACAGCACCCCGCCGAATACGCCCAGCACGGCGCCAGCGCCATACACGAGCGAGATGATCCTGTTGACCGGTATGCCCATCAGCCGGGAAGTCGGTATGTCCTGCGCGACACACCTGACTGCACAACCGAGTTTCGTCTTATTGACGAGCAGGCTGAAAACGATCATCAGCGCCATGGCCAGCCCGAAGATGGATATCTGAAGGGTGGACATCGTTACGTTGCCGATCTGGATCATCCTCTGGGGGAGGACCGCGGGAAACGGGTACGTCCTGGTCCCCCACAGGACCTGGGCGAGGTTCCGGATTATCAGGGCGGCCCCGACAGCGCTGATCATTGGCGCCACCCTGTTGGCGCCCCTCACCGGCCGGTACGCGATCCTCTCGACGGTCATCCCGACAGTACAGCTGACAGCTGCCCCAACGACGACGGCCAGTGCGAAGTTCTTCGTCACGAGGTACACGGTGAGCACAACGAAGCTTCCGAACATGTAGATGTCGCCGTGGGCGAAGTTGACCAGCTCCAGAATGCTGTATATCAGGCTGTAGCCCACGGCAACGAGGGCATAGACGCTTCCGGCTGCGAGTCCGTTGGCCAATTGCTGGAGGAAGTAGTCTAACATCAGGTCTGCCCCCTTAGTCTTGCCATGCTCCTCACATCATGGGCGATCCCCTTTGGCACGGCCACCGTAATCACGGCCGTCCGGTCGTACGACTTCGGGCGCCTCACTTTCGTAACCCGTCCACGCCCGACCACCTCGCCCGCGCGGCTGACGACATCCACGTGGTCCCCTTCCGCCGGCAAGGGCAGGAACTCGTACGGGAAGGACACGAGGGCTTCGTTGTCCGAATAGCCCATATCCACGACGAAGACGGCCTGCCCGGGGCATGCGGCGATACATGAGCCGCATCCCGTGCATTTGTCCGGGTCCAACACGGGGAGGGCGGTGATATCCTCTCCCACGGTAATTGCCTTCCTGGGGCACGCCGCCTCGCACGGATTGCACGGGATCTGCTGAACGCACTCCAGGACGGCGACAGGCCCCTTTCTGAAGCGCCCGGCGGGAGGGAACCCCGGAACGGCCCCGAGTTCTTCTTCAGAAGGGTACCCTTGATAGAGGACCCCTGTCTTCTCCATGAATCCCGCCCCCTGTCTAACTGACCCTCTCCCTGGACTGCTGCAATATTGCCTGTTTAGCCGTCCTCCTGCCGGTTCCGAACGGGCCCTGCCGGAGGCTGTTGAGCCTGGACCACACCTCGGCCTTCATCCGAGAAGCCGTGTCCTGCCCGATGCAGCCCAGTGATTCGGCCGCCGCGATTCCGGCCAGCCTGCCTTCCTCCATGGCCGTGCTGGCCTCTTCGACCCCGGTGACATCTCCCGCAACGTAGACCCCCGGACAACTCGTCCGCATGTTGTCATCGTGGATGGGCAGGAATCCCCCCAGCGTGGGGCAGAACTCCATCCTGCATTGCATCAGCCAAGCGAGTTCCGCGAGGGGCGTCAGGCCCGCCGCTACGCACACAGTGTCGGCTTCGAAGTATTTCTCGGACCCGGGGATGGGCCGGAACCCCTCGTCGACGGCGCCGATGGTCACACCCTCAACGTGCGTGGCCCCGTGTGCCCTCAATACCGTGTGAGACAGGAAAATTGGCACTCCCGCCCTGCGTACCTTGGCAGCATGTACGGCGTAGCCTCCGATTCGCGGGAGGGCCTCGACTATCGCCAGCACGTCCGCCCCCGCCTGTAGCAGCTGGTAGGAGACGATTATGCCGACGTTGCCCGAGCCAACCATGATGATGCGCTTCCCCGGGAGTACGCGGTGGACGTTGGCCATCGTCTGCGCAGCGCCCGCTCCCATGACCCCCGGCAGCGTCCAGCCGGGGAACTGGACGGGGTTCTCCGAGGCGCCGGTGGCTATGATGAGCCTGTCTGCCTGGATCTCCTCGGCATGACCGGATCTCATGACCGAGAGGATGTTGCCGTCGAATATCCCGTAGACCACGCTGTCGAGCCAGACGTCAACGTTGTTCATCGCCTTGACATCTTGCAGGAGTTGTACGCCGATATCGCAGCCGCGGACGCCGGCGAGATGCGCCCTCGACCCAAAGAACTTGTGGATCTGCTTGAACAGCTGGCCGCCTGCCAGCGTGTTCTCGTCGACAACGACCACGCCGGCGCCGGCCCTGCCCGCCTCCACCGCGGCGCTCAAGCCCGCGGGCCCCGCCCCAATGATGGCGATCTGCGTCTTGACCATTATTCAGCCTCCTTTCACCGAGGCTGCGGATCCGGATTCGCCAGTCCCCGCCTGGCTTTGGACCACCATGCCATCCCTGACGGCCGTGACGCATGTCCGGACATTCGGTTGGCCGTCCACAACCATCACGCAGTCGGTGCACCGCCCGATGCCGCAGAATAGTCCCCTGCTTTCACCAAGCTTTGTCGTCGTGCGGCAAACCCTGATCCCGTTGGCAAGCAGGGCCGCCGCGATCGGTTCTCCCTCAATTGCCTCGATGGTTTTCCCGTCAACCACGATCCTCACTACCTTCCCGGGCACGGCTGTCCCCAGGATGGGATGATCGACTACGCGCATCGAACGGGCACCCCCTTACCCAGACCATCTCCGCCCCTGCCGCCACGCGGCTCGTGAGCGGTTCATATCAGCAGTGAGTATGCGTTCTCGAGCAGGCCCTTCAGGTGTGACAGGAACCTCCCGGCCTGCGCTCCATCGATGACGCGGTGATCGGACGAGAGCGTCATCTCCGCGACAGGAGCGATCACCACCCTGTCATCCTCCACCACGGGCCGCTTCACCATCGCGCCGACAGACAATATCGCGGCTTGAGGAGGGTTGATGATCGCGGTGAATCTCGTAACCCCGAACATGCCCAGATTGGAGACGGTGAAGGTCGCACCCTCGAGGTCCTGCAGGGTCAGTTTCTGAGCGCGCGCCCTTTCCGCCAGAACCGCCATCTCCCTCGCGATCTCCACCACAGACTTGCGGTCCGCATCCCTGATCACAGGCACAGTGAGTCCCTGGCTCGTATCCGTGGCTACCGCGATATTGACGTGGTCGAACATCCGTATGCCACCGTTCTCGAAGGAGGCATTGAACCCCGGGAGTCTTCTCAACGCAAGCGCGACGCCCCGCACCGCCAGGGCGGTAATGCTCACCTTGATATCCCCGGAAACGGCTGCAATCTTCTGCTTCACTTCTTTCAGGGACCGGCAATCCACCTCGACGGACGCGAAGAAGTGCGGGGCATTCCGGGCGCTCTCGGAAAGGCGTTCCCCCGTGATACGCTTGATCTGAGTAATCTCGACAAGGCGGCTCTCCTGGACGGCCTGAGCCGCCCCCGCCTCCGCACCCGTGGGCCGGCCGGCCTCCGGGCGAGTGGCCACGGCTTTGAGCACGTCTTCCTTAGTAATCCTGCCTCCGGGACCCGTACCCGTTATCCCGGAAAGACTCAGGCCGTGCTCCTCCGCGATCTTCCTGGCGAGCGGCGAGGCCTTGACCTCGCCAGCCGTGGACCTGGGCTGATCCGGCCGGGACTCCTTCGCACTTGCAGGGGTTACACTCTCAGGGGTCCCGGGGGGAAACTCTGTCTCTCCCTCGGTGGCAATGTACCCGATGGTCGTACCGACCGGGACAGTCTCCCCCTCCGGCACAACGATTCTCCCGAACACCCCGTCGGCAGGCGCCTCTATTTCGATGCTGGTCTTCTCGGTCTCAACGGTGAAAAGCAGGTCACCCTTCTTGATCGCCGAGCCGACCGGGACCAGCCATTGCGCCACTCTGCCTTCGGTCATTGTGAGGCCCAACTTGGGTAGAACAACCTTCTTGATCATCGCCGATTCCTCCCCAGCTCAGAGCACGTCCTGGTGAGCGAAATGCTCGACCGTGGTGTCGATGCCTTCCGTGAATCTCTCCGGCCTGAAGTCGCGTAGGGGATACGCCGGCTCATCGCCGCAGATGTACTCGCTGATGACCTGCCCGAGGACAGGGGTGAGGGCGAAGCCATGCCCCGAGAAGCCGCACGCCTCTATGAATCCAGGCACCTGCGGTTCTTCGCCGATTATCGGGATATCGTCGGGAGTATGGTCCAGGATCCCCACCCAGCTCCTGATCACCTTGGCATCCGCCAGCGATGGGACTATCTCGAGGAAGTTCCTCGCAGTGCGCGCCATCTCGCCGCGGTTCGTCCTCTTGTCGAACCCCCAGAACCCGGCGGGCGGATTGGTGTTGCCCACGTACATGTTGCCGAAGGGCCCCTGGAGCGAGACGCAGCCTGTGCTGAGCATCAGGGGCGAGAGGGTGGGCGGAACGGGTTCGGTGACCATTATCTGGTTGGGACACGGCCTGATCGGCAGTTCCACCCCGACCATGTCCGCCAACGCTTTCCCCCAGGGCCCGGCGGCATTGACGACGACGCCGGCCTTGATCTCACCCCGGTCCGTTATTACCCCGGAGACCCTGCCGGCCGAGGTGCTCACTCCCGTGACGGTCGTGTTCATGTACATAGCCGCGCCGCTCTTTTCCGCCGCCGCGGCGTACGCCCTGCACGTCTTCACGGGGCTGGCGAACGAGTCCGAGGGGCAGAAAGCACCCCCAACCGCCTTCGCGGAGACGGAGGGGAACCTGGAGTGAAGCGCGTCGTTCTCGAGGATGTGAACGTCCACGCCCATTTCCTGCTCCGACCGCGCAACCTTGCGGATCAGGGACCATTCGTTCTCGTTACAGGCCAGCCACAGGTACCCCATCTCTCTGAACTCGATGTCGGCGCCGAGCTCGGCCGAAAGGTTTCTGAAGCGCTTGACGCTCTCGATCGCCATGGGTATCTCCGCGGGGTGGCGCCCGAGCTGGCGTATCCCGCCCATGTTGCGGCCTCCGCCCTCGAACGCAACCTGAGCCCTGTCGACAACCGCCACCCTGACGCCGCGCTTCGCCAGGAAGTATGCGACGGCGCACCCCGTGCTGCCGGCCCCTACCACCACCACATCAGCGGCCTTCGTACCAAAAGGCGCCTTCTCTCCGGGCGCGGGACCGGCGAGCGGGTAGGCGTGCCTGTCCACCTCATAGACCGGGTAGTCCACCTCGCGGAATCCACTGTAGCTCTCGGCCAGGACGCGCAGGGGAATGGGCCTGACCGGCGGTCTGACGGAATCCGGCACCATTGAGGCGGCGTTGCGCCCGAGATCCTGCTGGAGCATCCGGGCGAGAAGCCGTCCACACGTCTTGCCCTGGCACGTACCCATACCAGCCCGGGTTACCCTCTTGACCCAGCTGACGGAATCGAACCCGTTCTCAATGGCGGTCCTGATCTCGTCCCGCGCGACTTCTTCGCACCTGCACACTACGTCGTGTTTCACAGCCCCTACCTCCACGCCGGAACGTCCTGTCTGGGGTAGCCCGCTCCTAACATCTACCTGTTCATGAGGTTCTTGACCGCAGCGACGATCTTGTCTTCGTTGGGCATGATGTACTGTTCCATGACAGGGCTGAAGGGCGGGGGCACATCCATCGTCGCCACCCTGACAACGGGAGCATCCAGGCTGTCGAACGCCTCCTCCACGACTCTCGCGGCGATCTCCGCCCCGGCCCCGGCCGTCTTGTTGTCATCCTCGGCGATCACGAGCCTGCCGGTCTTCGCAATGGATTCGAGAATGGCCTGCATGTCGAGCGGGGCGAGGGTTCTCAGGTCGATGACTTCGCAATCGATCCCGTCCCCTGCGAGCCTCTCGGCGGCGGCGAGTGACCTGTGCACCATCATGGAATAGGTGACGACCGTGACGTCGGACCCGGCGCGTTTGATGTCCGCCTTGCCGAACGGTATCGTGTAATCCTCTTCCGGCACCGGCCCCTTCACCTTGAAGTAGAGGAAGCACTGCTCGAAGAATATGACCGGGTTATCGTCCCTGATGGCCGTCTTGAGCAGCCCCTTTGCGTCGTACGGGGTCGCGGGGACGACCACCTTGATCCCCGGCATATGCATGAACATCGACTCCGGACGCTCGAGGTGCTGAGCGGCGGTGGACCGGCCCAGCGCGTTGACGGTGCGGATGGTGAGGGGCACCTTCACCTGGCCGCCGGACATGTAGCGGATCTTGGTGACCTGGTTCCAGATCGGCTCCCAACAGCAGCCGAGAAACGATGAGAACATTATCTCCGGGACGGGCCGCATCCCTGTCAGGGCGGCGCCGAGAGACGCACCCATTATCGCTTCTTCAGAAATGGGTGTATCGATCACGCGGTCGGACCCAAACTCCTGCATAAGGCCCTTTGTGATGCCGAAGTTCCCGCCGATAACGCCGATGTCTTCGCCGAGGCAGAACACCGCCGGGTCCCTCTTCATCTCCTCCCTCAACGCCTCATTGAGGGCCTGAGCGTACGTGATTTCCCGCATCTATATCACCTCCGCAAAAACGTCCTTCACCGCGTCTTCAGGCGCCGGTTCCGGACTGTCCTTGCCGAACTGTACTGCGTCTTCCATCTGCTCCGTAATGCGGGAGTCAATCGCCTTGAACTCGGCCTCCGTGAGGATTCCGTCTTTTGTCAGTCGCTTGACCAGTTTCTCAATCGGGTCCGACGCTCTTGCCCTGGCGATGTCCTCTTTCGGGCGGTACTCCTGGTTGTCGCCTTCCTCGTGGCCTCGCATGCGGCATGTATTGCATACGAGCAGGGTCGGGCCGCCGCCTTTCCTCGCCCTTTCGACGGCCTCTCCGGCCGCGGTGGCGACGGCGACGACATCGGTCCCGTCAACAGTGATTCCCGGTATTCCATAGCCCGCTGCGCGGTCCGCCAGGTTCTTCACCCTGGTCGACCGCGACTTCGCGACTGATATCGCCCAGCCATTGTCTTCGCAGACGAACACAACGGGGAGGTTCCAGGCCGAGGCCATGTTCAGCGACTCGTGAAACGCTCCCCTGTTGGAAGCGCCGTCCCCGAAGAAAGCCACGGCTACCTGGTCGGTCTTGCGCATCCTTATGGACAGGCCGGCCCCGACTATGATCGGCATGCCGGATGCCACGATACCGTTGGAGCCGAGTATGCCCTTGGCGAAATCGACGGTGTGCATCGAGCCGCCCTTGCCCCCGTTGGACCCGGTCTTCTTTCCCATGAGTTCAGCCATCATCTTCTGCGGGTCCATGCCCTTGGCGAGGCAATGCCCGTGACCGCGGTGAGTGCCCGCGACGTAGTCGTCATCTCGCAGGTTGACAGCCACACCGGCTGCAACGGCCTCCTCACCCACGTACGTGTGAAGGATACCCGGGATGAATCCCTCGCTGAAGGCCTCGATGGCCTTCTCTTCAAAGCGACGGATGGTCAGCATCTTCTCCAGCGCTCTGACCTGCGTTTCCTTGTCCAATACCTTCACTCCCCTTGTAGAACAGAGTCCGTCCGCTTGCGTTATTTAGAACACTGGCGGTGTGCTTGCCGAAATGTACACGACCTCCACGTCGCCCACATTCCTCAGAAGGTGCGGGATGGCGCCGTCGATGTAGATGGAATCCCCTTCGCGCAGTAAGTAGGATTGATCTCCGACCACGTACTCCAGTTCACCCTGCAGTACGATCGTGCACTCCTCGCACTGGTGCGTGCATGGTTCTTCCGAACTCACTCCACGCGGCGGCAACCTGCCCATCATCATCTCCAACTTCCGGTCAACCGTGGGGGACAGCAGTTCGTACATGACGTTCGATCGCGGTAACACTACCTTCTTCCTGACCTCCCGGCGCACCACGGGGTCCTTTTCGTCCCTGACAGGAACAAGGCTGAACAACGAGACCGAAAGAGCGTCGGCGATACGCCTCAAGGTGCCCAGGGAGGGCTCGCTCGCCCCCCGCTCGACCTGCGATATGAAACTGGTGGACACGCCCGCCCGTTCGGCCAGGTCCGCAATGGTCATCTTCTTCTCCTGCCTGGTCTTCCGGATCATATCCCCGATCACTCAGCCCACCTCCTTCGCTTGGTCCGGTGGAACGGAGCAGTGGCAACAGCAGCGATCTGGATTGAAGTTCCACTTCATATTTGAAGTACACCTATGCGTTCTTCTAGTTCGTGCAGTTTTCGATAATTCCTTCCTGCAAGAAGACAGCGCCAGATCCCAAAATGGTCTCTGGCGCCGTTACGATCTCTACCAGCGACTGTCGCCGGCCAACGCTCTCAAGGGCGCGGGGCTAGACCCCCGCGGGGGGTGACTCGAAACCAAACTCGCAACATTCATCGCCGTCCAACACGTTCTTCGTGTGAACGCACACTATGCCCGGATTGTACGCACGGTATTTGGCCTGGTCAACACGGCAATAGGTCCTGCCGATCTCCGCAGCGCCGAGTTCCTTCCACATCTCGGCCATGGGGCAGTAGTGAACGACGGGCCGTCTTTCGCCCGACGGGGCCACCGTCGTCCCGCGCTTCCAGCCTAATCCGGGGAGGTCGGGGGCCTTGCCGTAGTTCTCGAGCGACAGGGGCAGGCCCTTCCCGATGATGAACTCACGGACCCTCCGGCCGCAGTCCCTTCCGTATTCTTCGATGACGCGCTTGAGTATGCGCAGAGCCTCGTCTTCGCCCAGTTCGTCCCCGAGCACCCTGGCAAAATGGTAATAGAGCAGGGCCATCCTCCTTGCCATGAGGATGACGTCTCGCTCGGCGTCTTCTCTCGATATCATCGCATCGCTCATGCTCTCAACCCCCTGCATGATTCTGCGCCGGTTCCTCGCGATACCCGCTTGCGGTGATCAGCGTTATGCCGGTGAGCACCGCCACGATCCCGATCATCTGGGCCGTGCCCATCCCCTCCCCGAGGACGAGGTACCCAAGGATAGTGGCTGCAGCCGGCTCGATGGTGGCAACGATCGAGGCCCGGCTGGCCTGTACCCTCCCGAGACCCCAGGTGAAAAGGATGAACGCGAGGAAGCCCGGCCCCGCCCCTATGGCCAGCGCCGTCAGGTACGCCGCCGCCGGCAGGTCGCGCGGGACGATCGCCAGTTCCGGCCAGGCGTACATCGCAACGAATGGCAGGCCAAACAGCATCGACCACCACTGGATTACCAGTGGGTCGTGGCCCACGGCGCTCTTCCTGAGCAGCATCATGTAGGTCCCGTAGCAGAAACCCGAGCCGACTCCGGTCGCCAGTGCGGCCCCGGACACCGGGGAACCCGTCCTGTAGACCCCGGTCACCAGCAGGAGCCCGGATATGGTGATCGCCAGGGCCCCGATCTTGACGGGCGTAATGCGTTCCCCCAGAAAGAGCCTGCTGAGTATCATGACGAATACCGGGCTGGTGTAATTCAGCACCGCCGCCACAGCGACGGTCGTCAGCGTTACGCACCAGATGTACAGTGGCTGAGACCCCGCCGGGCCTATCAGTCCGGTGGCCGCGAACAACAGCAGATCGCGCGGGCGCACGCGGAATAGCCGCCGTCTCGCGGCAACCATGAAAACCGTGGTGAAGACCCACGCGGAGAAAAGCCGCAGCAGGGTGATTGTCATCGCCTGGAAACCGAACATGCTGAGGTGGCGTACCAGGAGCCCGCCGACAGCCCACATGACCACCGCGCTCATTACCGCAATGTATCCCGCCACGGCCTGCGATCAATCCTCGTCCGTAAGTTGACTATCCCTGCGGGCCGGCCTGCGGGCCGGAACCCGTCTAAGGGCTGTTCCACACGCGGCGAGAAGTTCCTGCCGGTCGCCCCTAGTCGACAGTCACCAGGTTCTTGAGACGGTCGTATGTCTTCTGACCGATCCCTCCCACCTTCATGAGGTCTTCCGTCTTCCGGAATCCGCCCGTCCTCTGCCGGTATTCGATTATCGCCGCAGCCAGGCCGGGGCCGATGCCAGGGAGTGTGTCGAGCTGCTCGCCGGTGGCCGTATTCAGGTTCACCTTTGGAGGCGTCCCCCACTGCGCGCCGCCGGTCCGGCCGGCCACGCCGCCGGCCCCGCCCGAGCCGCCCTGCTGCAGATCGCTCTTGGACGGCACATACACCTTCTGGCCGTCTTCGAGCTTCGAGGCCAGGTTGATCGCGTCGACGACCGCGCCTGGGCCCGGCCCTCCCGCGGCCTGGACCGCGTCGGCGACCCTGTCTCCCTTCCTCAGCCGGTATACGCCGGGGGACTTCACCGCCCCCGATACGTGGACTACCAGCGCTTCCCCGGCGGTCGAAGGCGCCGGAACGCCGGCCTGACTATCGACACCTTGCTGTGATCCGGAGGACCCGGGGGCGCCAGGCACGGCGGCACCGGGCGACTCAGGGGTGGACGAGCCGGCGGCGACGGGCTTGCGGTCAGCCCGGTGGCTCCACATCAACATGACACTGCCCACGATGAGCAGGCCGGCAAGGACATACACGCACAGTGCTTCTTCCCTCGAGATGCCCACGCAATTCCCATTCTATTCCAATTGCGGTAATCCTCCCACTTCTGTGGGGGCTGTCGAAAAGAACAGGCCCGGCTCGAACGGCCGGGCGCTGTACGCCTGCTACTCAGCGCTAAGCGTGGTGTCATGCTACTTCGCGACAATGCTCACCAGTTTCCCCTTGACCACGACGACCTTGTCGACACTCTTGCCCTCTATGAACCTCTTCACGCGCTCGCTGCAGAGCGCAGCTTTCTCCAATTCGCCCTGTGAGGCATCCGCGTCTACCTCGATCCTGTCGCGGACCCTGCCATTGACCTGCACTACGATGGTGACGCGGTCGGCCTTGATGGCCGATTCGTCGTAGTGCGGCCATGGCTGCAGGTGAACGCTCTCCGGGTGACCGAGCTTCTGCCAGAGTTCTTCGGCCATGTGCGGGGCGAACGGCGCGAGCATCAACACGAGGTTGTCCGCCGCGTCCCTCAGCGCCTCCTGGTCCTGCATGCCGGCCGGAACCTCATCCCTGTACCGGTACATCCCGTTGACCATCTCCATCAAGGCGCTTATTGCAGTGTTGAAGTTGAACCGCCCGCGAATGTCGTTCGTCACCCTCTTGATGGTGATGTGTGTCAGCCTCCGCAGGTCCCTGCCGTCGCTGTCTTCCGCCGGGCCTTCGCCTTCAGCGTCCTCGTCGCCGGCCGCCGCGCCGGCGGGCGCCTCGTCAGCCTCCCCCGCCACCCACGACACGAGCCTCCAGATCCTGTTCAGGAACCGGTACGATCCCTCCACGCCCCTATCGCTCCAGTCGAGCTCCTTCTCGGGGGGCGCCGCGAACAGGATGAACAGCCTTGCGGTGTCTGCGCCGTACTTCTGGATGAGATCGCGTGGCTCGACGATGTTCCCCCTCGACTTCGACATCGCGGCGCCGTCCTTGAGCACCATGCCCTGGGTGAGAAGGTTGGTGAACGGTTCCACCGTGTCGACGAGGCCCTCATCGTACAGTACCTTCGTAAAGAACCTCGAATACAGGAGGTGCATGACGGCATGTTCGATCCCGCCGATGTACTGGTCAACAGGGAGCCAGTACCGGACGGCTTCAGGGTCGAAAGGCAGTCTCGTCTCTCTGGGCGAGGTGTACCTGTAGTAGTACCAGGAGCTGCACATGAACGTGTCCATCGTGTCGGTCTCACGCCTGGCCCGGCCGCCGCACTTGGGGCACGTGGTGTTAACGAATCCTTCCAGGGCCGACAGCGGCGAGATCTGGCCGGCGGCGGAATCGACGTTTTCGGGCAGCATCACCGGCAGCTGGTCGTCGGGGACCGGCACAATCCCGCACTTGTCGCAGTAGATGAGCGGGATCGGGGCGCCCCAGTACCTCTGCCGTGAAATGAGCCAGTCGCGGAGCCTGTAATTGATCTGCCGCTCCCCGAGCTTGGCCTCCGCGATGAATGCAGAAACCCTTTCCTTTCCTTCCTCGCTCGAGAGCCCGTTGAACGGCCCCGAATTGACCATCCGGCCGGGTCCGACGTAGGCCTCGCCCAGCCTGTCCCCGTCAACGGTACCGTCCCCGTTCTGAATGACCACCCTCACGGGCAGCCGGTACTTCCTGGCGAACTCGAGGTCGCGTTGGTCATGCGCTGGAACGCCCATGACCGCCCCCGTTCCGTACTCCATGAGCACGTAGTTGGCGATCCAGAGCGGCACCCTCTCACCGTTCAACGGGTTGATGACATACCTGCCGGTGAACAGGCCCTCCTTCTCGGTTTCTGTCGAAGTCCTCTCTATTTCGGATTCCATAGTGACTCTGGAGATGAAGTCGTTCACGGGTCGTTCGTATTCCGTCCCCGCAACCAGCCCCTTGAGCAGCGGGTGTTCCGGCGCGAGCACCATGAACGTGACCCCGAAGATGGTGTCGGGGCGGGTCGTGAATATGGGGATTACCTCGTCCGATCCCTCGATCCCGAAATTGACGAGCACACCCTCGCTCCTGCCTATCCAGTTGGCCTGCATAACCTTGACCCGTTCCGGCCAGCCCTCGAGGAGTCTCAGGTCGTCCAGCAGGCGATCGGCATAGTCAGTGATGCGGAAAAACCACTGGTCCAATTCCTTCTTCGTAACAGCGGTGCCGCAGCGCCAGCACTTTCCCGTCTCCGCCTGCTCGTTGGCGAGCACGGTTTCACACGACGGGCACCAGTTGACGGTGGCTTTCTTCTTGTATGCGAGACCCCTCTTATACATGAGAAGGAACAGCCATTCGGTCCACCTGTAGTAATCAGGGAGACAGGTGATGACCTCCCTGCTCCAGTCATAGCTGACCCCCATCATCCTGAGGTCTTCCTCCATGAGCCGGATGTTGTTGAGGGTCCACTTCGCAGGGTGAATGCCCCTCTTGATCGCGGCGTTCTCGGCAGGCAGGCCGAACGCATCGAAACCCATGGGGTGGAGTACGTTGTAGCCGTTCATACGGTAGAACCTGGCGACCACGTCACCGATCGAGTAGTTGCGCACGTGGCCCATGTGGAGGTTACCCGACGGGTAAGGGAACATCTCCAGGCAGTAGAATTTGCGTTTGTCCGGGTCGGGGCCGGTCTCATACAGTCTCCGGTCTTCCCATATTTTCTGCCACTTGGCCTCAATGGTTGCGGCCGTGTATTTCTCCAAGATGGACCCCCCTTATGGAACCTTGGCCGTGAATCGCCTGAAGATGCATAAAGCCCCCCGCCCCTTGGGGCGAGAGGCTTCTCTCGCGGTAAGATCTTCTGCGGTAAGTCGGAAGACTCATGGTGGAGCTGATGGGGATCGAACCCACGACCTCTTGAATGCCATTCAAGCGCTCTCCCAGCTGAGCTACAGCCCCACAACTTACCTTCACCCTGCTTAAGG